>CAYSRJ010000026.1:0-47697 GCA_964433545.1 uncultured Spirochaetota bacterium
AAATTCGATGAAAATAGTCCACTTTTGAAATTTAAACGACATCAAGAGAAATTTCCTTTGACATAAGGGTTTACATGATTTACAATATCACATGTTATTAAATTTATCATATGAGCATTTCAAGAGGGAATACTAGCAAAGTTTAAACAATTTGTAATTAAATTAACTTATGAGCAACAATTTATGGAACTTAAAAAAAGTCGAATCTTGTTTGTAAACATAAAATCAAAGTAACTATTAAGGTTTTTGGTGGTCATTTATCAGGTTCATTATTGGATAGCGAAAAATAAGTGTGAATAGGAGAGATACATGTTACTGAGTCTTGATACGATCGGATACGGTGGTTACTTCACAAAGGATTTTGAAAAGCTACCGTTGGAAGACGCAGTCCGCAAAGCGGCTGGGTATGGGTATGATGCTGCATGTATTTTTGCTCATAGGCCATTGGGTTTCCCATTGGATTTTAATACCGACAGGAGAAAAAAATTAGTTGAACTGTATGCCGAATTAGACCTAAAAATGGGTGCCCTTGTATGCTGCAATAATTTTGTAGACAGCGATCATGTGCTTGTATTCCATACGGAAAAAGAGGTTATGTATACAAAGGAATGTATTGATTTCGCTGCTGATGTGGGCAGTAATATCGTTCGGGTAATGGCGTCCCTATGGGGATATTTTCAGAATCCTAGGGCCGGGCAAGGTTACGGACTCCCGAGTTTTGAATGCCGTTCAAGACGTGTTTCAAGGGGAGAGGATTTTCTAGAAGCCTGGCATCAGGTCAGAGTTGCATTGACGGAAGTTGCGAAGTATGCCGAGGAAAAAGGTATCACTTTAGCCCTGCAAACCCATCCCGAAATTACCGGTAATAATGACGAAACCGTTAAAATGTTAGAGGAAGTAAATGTGGACAGCTTAAAAGTTGGTTTGGATCTTCCACTGCTGGAGTCGTATGAACCTGAGGATGTAATAGCAATTGTTAAAAAGATGAGCGATAAAATGGTCTATTCACATACGATTTCTTTAGCCAGTTATAAAACCATCGGCGGTGCGCCGTATTCCTGGGAGGAAGTTGCTCCAGGGTCGGAAGATGATAGGCTTCCATGGGAAACATTTATTTCGGCTCTTAAGGAAATAGGATATAACGGTTTTCTTTCACATGAACAATGTTCCCCCATCGTTGTTCGGGGACACAAACTGGGTACCTTAAATGATATTGATGAGAGATATGTGGATGCAAGAAATTATTTCAGAAAAGTTTTGAAAAAATACGATTGCTACTCTGGAACGAAGCCTGAGTTTATAGAGTATAAGTAGAGAGACTAATTGGTTACAGGATTGCCGGATGGCCGAAAAAGATAGCATTTTATTGGAAGTAACGCAGTGCAGAAAGAGCTTTCCCGGTGTAACAGCATTTAATAAAGTTGATTTTGATCTCGACAGGGGAGAAATTCACTGTGTAGTGGGTGAAAACGGCGCCGGGAAATCAACTTTTATTAAAATGCTTTCCGGTGCTCTTCATCCGGATGAGGGCACAATAAAGATTGAGGGCAAAGAGTATTTTTCTCTGACTCCCGCATTAGCGCATCAACTCGGTATTCAAACAATATACCAAGAGTTACCTCTCGCTCTTGATCTGACTGTTGCAGAAAATATTTTTATCGGTAATTGGCCTAGTAATAAGCTTGGAGTTATTGATTATACAAAGCTTTTCAGGGAAGCAAAATCACTCTTAGATAACCTTAAAATTGATTTGGACGTGGAAGCAATAGTAAGGATATTGAATGTTCCGCAAAAGCAATCCGTTCAAATCGCCCGCGCCATGGCATCCGAAGCGAAAATATTTATATTAGATGAACCCACAGCTGCATACAGTTCAAGCGAGATAAGCAATCTGCTGAGCTTAATCAAAAAATGTGCTGCAAACGGAGTAGGAGTAATTTATATTTCTCATCATTTGGAGGAGGTATTTGAGATTCATGACAGGATTACCGTTTTACGGGATGGAAATAAAGTCGCATCACATAAAAAAAATGAAGTATCTCATGAACAGATCATTAGAGAGATGGTGGGTAGGGACGTAAGTAAATTCTATACACGGGAAAAAGTAGAAATTGACTATTCAAAAGTAATTGAGTTTCAAAATTTCTCGGACGGCAGTATGGTTCTGGATGTTAATTTTACAGTAAATAAAGGGGAGATACTCGGATTTGCCGGGATGGTGGGTTCAGGCAGAACGGAACTGACAAGGCTGATCTTCGGGGCGGATAAGAGGATCAGCGGAGACATTATTATTGAAGGTAGACATGTCAGCATAGACAACCCGAAAGAGGCAATTAATGAAGGGTTTGCTTACCTTACTGAGGATAGACAAAAAACCGGTCTCATACTTGGCCACAGCGTAGAGTGGAATATTATGCTTGCTCATCTTAACAATAGTAAAGGAGTGTATATAAATGAAAAAAGGGAAAGTGCTAGTGTCCGTCATTTTATCGAAACTTTGGATATAAAAACCCCAAGCATTAAACAGATTATAAAAAATCTATCAGGCGGAAATCAACAGAAAGTGGTCTTAGCAAAGTGGCTTTATGCAAATGCGAATATTGTGATTTTTGACGAACCCACAAGGGGCATCGATATCGGCTCCAAAGAAGAAATCTACAAAGCAATGGTTGATTTGGCTAAGCATGGGAAATATATCGTTATGATTTCTTCCGACATGCCGGAACTTATTGCCATGTGCGACCGTATAGTGGTTATGACAAAGGGGAAAATTACGAAAGTACTGGAAAAAGAACAGATCAGTGAAGAAAATATATTAACCTACTCCATTGGAGGTACGATTTGAAAAATATTTTCACACAGAATAAAAAAATTACTAACTGGATGAATAGGGGAAATAAATCGGTGCTCTATCTGCTGGTCATTATCATATTTGCAATATTAGTTATGTCTCTTCTGGACTCGAAATTTTTCACAGCCAGGAACCTGTTAAATATTCTGAATCAGCAATCAACATTAGGTATTGCTACGATAGGTGTCACTATTGCGATGATTTCCGGATGTATCGATCTCACCATTGGCAACCTATTAGCTTCCAGCGCTGCGGTTGCAGCGTTATTGCTTAATGCTGAAGTCAACGTGGCTCTGGTAATACTACTTACATGTCTCTTCGGACTGGTCGCCGGGTTTATCAATGGTCTCATTGTTGTAAAAACGGGAATCGATACTTTTATAGCCACCTTGGGTCTTATGAGTGTTTATCAAGGTCTTGCATTAATTATTCCGGGCGGAAACAACATTTATCTGAAGGGAAAATTAGCCAATTTCGGTACGTATCGTGTTGCTGGCTTTATTCCGATACCAATATTCTATTTTCTAACCGTAGCCTTGATTGCTTATTTTGTTATGCGTTTCCTGAGATTCGGAAGACGGTTATATTCAATCGGTGGAAATCCTGAAACCGCATTTTTAGCGGGTATTAATCTTAGTCGAAACAAGATCGCCGCTTATGCGATAAGCGGCCTGCTTGCATCCTTTACTTCACTCATCGTAATTTCCAGAATCGGCCAATCCCAGCCGGCAATGGGTGTGGCATATCCTCTCGAAGCCATTGCTGCTGCTGTTATCGGCGGAGTCAAATTATCAGGGGGCAGCGGGACAATCCCGGGCGTCTTCCTTGGAGTGATTCTGTTGGGTCTAATCAGAAACTCATTAAATATTCTCCGTGTGCAATCTTTTTATCAATATGTAATGCTGGGTGTTGTGATCATTATTGCTGTTACATTAAGTAATATTGGTTCTAATAAAAAATTATAGCTATTTATGAAAGGAGGAGGTAAAAAAATTTTCATTAATCGGGCAACTTATTTAAGAAAAAATTTGAAAAGGAGGTAAAAATCATAGGGCTAGTGAAAAAGTAGAAGATGAAAAAAAATTAAAAGATTTTTTATAAGGAGAGTAAAATGAGAAAATTAAAAGTTGTAGTTGTTGTGTTAACGGTAACTGTATTTTTTCTGTTAAGTTTTTCGGTTGTATTCGCGGGAGGTAAAAAGAAGGAAGCAGGAACGTCGGGCAAGCCTGTTTATAAAATAGGATATATACAAGCTTCTTCGGATGCATACTATCAGATGCAGGCGGATGCCGCAAAATTGGTTGTTGATTACATCAATAAAAATGTAGACGAGTATGATGTTCAGATGACATTTGTGACCTCCGAGTCGAATCCCGAGAAAGAACTCACCAATATAGAGGATTTCATCGCCCAGGATGTTGACGCAATAATCGATTTTACATTTGCCGCGGAAACGGCCCAGCGGGGTGCCCAACTCTGTAATAAAGCCGGTATATACTTCTTTGTAGTAGGTTCAACTGCGGCAGACGGCCCTGGTAAAGTCACTTCTACTATCAAAGGTGATTTTGTCGCAATGGGTGGAGAGATCGGTAAATACCTTGCCGATCATTATCCGGATGCGAAAATAGCAATTGTAGAGGGTGTACTTGGGCAGGGTATTGTCGAGTTGTTTGAAGAAGGGTTTGAAAAAAATCTGGGACCTAAAAATAAAATCGTCCTGAAGGCTCCCGGTGACTGGAATGCCGAGAAATCACAAAATATAATGTCTGACTGGTTAACTACATGGAAACCCGGTGATTTTGATATGGTATATGCCATGAATGCAGACATATATTTAGGTGTTGTGCGTGCTTTAGAAGACGCCGGAAAACTTAATAATCCGATAAAAATTATAACTCATAATGGGCGTCCTGAAGATTTTGAAGGGGTAATGAACGGTAAAGCTGTGGCTACACTTGCCAACTCCCCTACGTACGAAGCTGGTGTTCTCATGAAGGTTGTTACAAATGTGCTGCAGGGTAAATCCGTTCCTAATTTGGTTATCACTCCTTCAGCAATAGTTGATAAAGATACTCCTGAGAAACTTTTGGGCTGGGAACTGGACAAGGGAGTAACTGCTTTCAAGGAATATGAAATTAAAAAATAAAATTACCTACGATTTGAGAGGTGTGCTTATAATGCACGCCTCTCACTATCATGTATTTTTTGTCTACAAAGTTATGATTTGCAGTACCGATGGGAGATCCGTTTACGGAGATGATATTAATACATCGGAATAAGGAGTAGCAATGAGTTCAGATGCTGAGCTGAAGTATAAAGAACGACTAAACCGATATGTAACCGCTATGTTTAACGAAAAACCGGACCGGATACCGATAAGAGTATTTTCAGAGGAATTTTCCGCAAAATACTGCAAATATGATAATTATGTAACGGCTGTGGACCTTGATCTGCAGTTTGATGTCAATCGTCAATTTGCGGTGGATACGGGTATAGATGCGGTTCCGGTAAATTCTATTGTTAATTGGTTTGGTATGCAGAAATCAATCGGCTGGAATGGGATAACTTTCCCCGGTATTGGTGTACCCGCAACTTCAATAAATCAGTGGAGTGAACCGGCTACTGAAGAAGATGCTTTTTTAAAAGCGAATGAGTATGATGAGTTTATTGAAGATCCAACGGCATTTTTAGTAAATTACTGGCTTTCAAGGTTCACCCGTCATATTATACCTTTAGGCGGCCCGGTAACATTTGAACATAATATGTCATTTATTAACGGTATAATGGCGTATAATAAATTTTTTAATACCTGGGGTGTGAAGCATCATGAATTGATAGCCGCAGGAGTAGTCCCGGCGGCCGGGTCAGTTTTAAAGGCTCCCCTTGACATTTTAGGAGACAAACTAAGGGGATATATAAATCTCTGTCACGACCTCCATGACCGCCGTGAAAAAGTTTTAAAAGCTTGCGAAGCTCTTATGCCGCATTTATTAAATGTTGTACTTGGCGCGGCGGATCCTGAAAGGAATATCCCGTCAATTATTTGGATGCATCGCGGTTGTATCCCTTTTATTTCACGAACTGATTTTGAAGAGATTTATTGGCCGACGTTAAAACCGATTGTCCAAGAGCTTTGGGCACACGGCCACCAGATTATTTTTTATGCGGAAGGTGACTGGGAACCTCATTTAAGTTCTTTTGCGGAACTTCCGGAAAAAAGTATTATTTTCCATGTTGATAAAACCGACATTGTAAAAACTCATAAAATATTAGGGAAAAAATTCTGTTTAAGCGGCGGAGTTTGGAATGAGATGCTGACAATTGGTACGCGACAGGATGTTGAAGCTAGATGCCGGTTCATAATCGATTCGATAGCTCAAGATGGCGGATATATCATGGACACGAGTGCCTTACTTTTAAGTGATGCTAAAATAGAAAATGTAAAAACAATGATAGATTTTACTCTGGATTATGGAACATATAGCCGGACAGAAAAATCGTATACGAATTTATCTGATTTAAAAAACATTACCAGACCGGAATCAAAGGGCCTTTTATTTAAAAAACAAAAGCGGGATCCTGGTACTTGTATTCCTTGGGGGAAAAAAAGAAAAGAACTTCCAAAAATTACCGGAAGAGAAGAACTTGCGAAAAAAACATGGGAAGATGTTGATGGTCTCGGGTATGGTTTTTGCTGGACATGTTTAACTTGGTAGTGATTATGTGTAAGTAGACAGTGCATCCCAGGCAAATAATTGATATGTAAATATTGATAATTATGATTTAGGAGCGATGTAGTATTGGAAGATTATCTTTTAAAGATAAAGATAAGTAAATTGTATTACCAGCAAAACTTATCTAAAAAAAAGATCGGTGAAAATCTAAGGCTTTCCAGATTTAAAGTAGCAAAACTATTAGAGGATGCTGTAAAAAAAGGTATTGTAACTATAAATATAAAGGAACCGGAAAAAAGTTATATCGATTTGGAAAATACACTGGAAAAAAAATACAAGGTCTTCAGGGTATCTGTCGTTGATTCATCTTCAGATCATAACTTAATGAAAAGAAATCTTGGGGTAAAAGCAGCAAACTGCCTGATAGATTTAGCCTATGACGGAGATACAATAGGGATTGCATGGGGGACTACGATTTATGAGATGGTCAACGCATTGCCCGAAAGAATAGAAAAAAAGGATATAGCAGTTGTACAGATCACAGGAGGACTTAACCAGGTTGAGACCAAATATAATGCGATTGAACTCAGCAGTAGGTTATCTAAAATATTTAATTCAAAATGCTATCAACTTTACGCTCCCGCGATTGTGGATTGTACAGAAACAAAACAATTACTTTTTAACGACAGTAACATAAAAAGAACATTGGACATGTTTAATAAAGTAAATGTTGCTATAGTCGGGATAGGAAGCATAAGCCCCAGACCATCCACTCTTTTATACAAGGAAGGTTTTCTTAAAGAAGAGGACATAAAAAAGATTGTAAAAAATAATGCTGTTGGTGATATCAATACATCGTTTTATGATTTTAATGGAGAAACATGTAAAGTAGAGTTAGAGAATAGAACTGTGGGGATGAAAATTGAACAGCTTAAAAGAGTGAGATATGTTATTGGAGTTGCCGGAGGCGAACTAAAAGTTAGTGCCATATATGCTGCGCTTAAAGGAAAAATAATAAATATTTTGATTACCGATTATAAAACAGCCATAAAGCTTTTAGATAAATAAATCAAGTATGAACTAATAGTATAATGAGAGGGAGGGAAGCTTGATGATGGCTATTGTGGCCCAAAACCATATTTTTCTTAATTCACTTTAGTCTTCTTTGCTAAATAATCCTGGAGGAAAACATGGACTCAAACCAGGAGCTTTTGGCCCAAGCTGAGGCGCATATTTTCTCTACAGGCCTGCTTGATGGAGCTACTTACCTCTGTAAGGCCAACATGAAGTATGGTTTGGCCAAAATCCACTGGATCCAAGAACGCCTTGGCCTTAAGCCGGATGCCATCTTCATTTCTACTCCGGATATGACAACTACCCGGAATGCAGCCAGGTGGAAGAGCGGATTTGGCTATGGTGGGAAGGTAATCTGGGGCAATGGAGATACTGAATTGGTAATTCTCAATACAAAACCCAACACATGCGGGATGCTGGTAGGGGGTTTGGAGCGATTCCCCGACTGTTCAGAGCTGGTCAATAAGCTTGCAAAGCTCAGGAACCGAAAGGATGAAATCGATGGGATTGAGATCCAGTGGGACTTCCACCTTTCAAACCATTTCATCGATCTCTTCTGGGTAAAACCCTTGAGTGAGGTTAAATTTCCCGAGTATGTCTTCATTATTCATTCATCGGCTCGTGAACTGACGGGAGACAACCGAACAGGATTTGGACTCTATTACGACCGCAGCGAGATCCTGCAAGACATGGCAGAGAGGTTAGATACACCCTTCGGTTCTTTACACGTATTAACAGGCTCATGTGCAAAAGAATACTATGAACTTTACTGCTATGCGGAAGAATACTCGAAAAAAAAACGTATCTTTGCAGCCGAGGCGCTTTTCGGTGGGTTCCAGCTTATCTCTAATGAAGTACATCAAGGACTGGTGAACATGAATGAGATTCTTCTGGGTTGTCACCTGTTGGATAAAAATAAAACGGAATGTGTCTTACCTTTTGTATTGAGAGCGGATATACCCTCTTATTTGGTTAAAGGTAAACCCAATTTTGGGGAAAACGAAATCGAGGCCCTCGGCTTTACAAAGAGATCACGTAGGTTGGGTGTATATGGTAGATTGAAGAATGCCAACATAATCCCCCATGGGGCAGGATATACCTTCCCGGACCTGCTTTCTGTTAGCCGAGTCATTGAATATGGTGATAATAGATATTTCGAGGTAGATCAAGTCACTGATCGAGGTAAAAAGGTGTTATCCGATGTTCGGGAAATTCCTTACACGTATAGGGGCCGGGAAGTAGTGCTCAAAACATTAGAGCTGAACCTGTGCGAGCTTGTGGCCAAGTTGGTGCCCCGCTATGTACTCAAGATGTAGGCAAGTGGACCTGTCAATCGTCATACATTTAGTCATAACAAGGCAGGTGAGAAAGGAGGTCGTCAAATGTTCACAAGAAATTTAAGTGATGAGGAAGTGGCTATTATTCATAAGATAGAATTGTACGTTCGTGATAAGCACGATACATTACAGGGTCATGATTATTCCCATGTCCTGGCTGTTGCAAACTATTCAATAGAAATCGCCCATAAAATACCAGACCCGGTAGATCCATTCGTGCTGATCTGCGGGGCTCTCTTTCACGATATTGGTCGGGTTGGAACAAATACCGGACGGCTGCATGGGCTGAGGGGGGCAACCATCACAGAGGAGTACCTGAAGGCTATTGGTATAGATAGTGAAATCAGGGGACAGATAGTTCGAATTGTGGTTCGTCATACTGAGACTTCTATGTTGCCCCCTGAGACTATTGCTGAGAAGGTTGTCTTTGATGCAGATGACCTGGATCGATTGGGGTTAATGGGGATGCTGCGGGGAATGATGGTGGGCGCAGTGCATCGATCCATGGAGGATATCATCGAGAACCGTCTGGAAAAGAGGAAGAAAGACTACCAGAGATTGAATTTTCAGGCCAGCCAGGAAATAGGGCGTACGTTATACGAGGAGACCCTAAGACTAATCGATATTATCCAACATTCCTTAAAGCAGAGATATGTCAAGATAGCCAGGCTGAACCTACCGTGATAAGCTTGTATAAGTTATCTGAAATTGTGTTTGAAAGGTTTCCGGACAGAAGGGCATAATTATTAAAAAAACCTGTAAATAAAATATGACTGTACGTTCACGGAAGAGTCGTTACGGGTACCCTGTTATGAAAATAGAAGAGTGTGAAACGGCCTGGTATTTTCATAATCTGTGTTAAGCACTTCATGATACGATAAGTAACGGTATAAATGCAGTACTGATGAAAGGAGTATGCAATGGCAGGTAATCCGAACATAGCCGATACCAAAACGTTGAAAGAAATAGCCCGTGCTCTTCGCTGCGACATTCTCGATATGACCACACGGGCGGGATCCGGGCATCCATCGAGCTCATTCTCATCCGTGGAGATCTGCACAGCTCTCTTTTTCGGTGGTATACTCAACTACAGATCTGACAAGCCGGATTGGCCTGAACGCGACCGCTTTATCATGAGTAAGGGGCATGCGGCGCCGCTTCTCTATGCGGTGCTTGCGCGGGCCGGTTTTTTCGATAAAAGCGAGCTCAACAGGCTTCGCCAGATCGACAGCCCCGTTCAGGGCCATCCAATTCAGGGAATGATGCCCGGGGTCGAAGCAACGACTGGCTCGCTCGGCCAGGGGCTTTCAACCGGCATCGGGCATGTGCTCGGTGCGCGGTTGAATAGGCTCGACTACCGGGTGTACGTGCTTCTCGGCGACGGGGAATGCGAGGAGGGGCAGGTCTGGGAGGCTGCGATGGCGGCTTCGCATTTCAAAACAGATATCCTGACCGCTGTGCTCGACTACAACAAGTATCAGGAAACGGGGCCGATCGCCCGTGAAATGGCACTCGAACCGCTTGTGAAGAAATGGGAAAGCTTCGGCTGGGAGGTGTTCGAGGCTAACGGGCATGATTTTAAGGATCTGCTGAAAAAATTAAATGCGGCGAAGTCTGAAAAGCAGAAGCCTTCTATTATTATTGCGCATACCGTAAAGGGAAAGGGTGTTTCATTTGTTGAAGCGGATTACACCTTTCACGGAAGGGCGCTTAAGGGCGAGCAGGCTAAACAGGCCAGAAAGGAGCTGTTATGCGGGTAGGTGAAAAAGCCGGGCTGAAGGAGAGCAGGCCGCTTCGGGATATATTCGGGGAGGCTCTGCTTGAGGTTGCCCAGCAGAACGAGAAGGTTGTCGTTCTGGACGGCGATCTCGGGAATTCCACGAAGGCGGAGCTAGTTCGAAATAAGTTTCCCGAGAGGTTTTTCAATATCGGGATTGCGGAGAGCAACCTTACCTGTATCGGTTCAGGGCTTGCCGCCTGCGGATTCATCCCTTTTATCGTAAGCTTTTCTTCCTTTTTGCTCTGCAATGCCTACGACCAGATTCGATTGGCTATCGCAATGTCCAACGCGAATGCAAAGGTTGTGGGGAGCCACGGCGGTATTACCCTTGGCAAGGACGGGCCGACCCAGATGGGTATAGAGGATTTCGCCCTGGTCGGCGGTATGCCGACCTTCGTCTTGCTTGTGCCCTCCGATCCGGTGTCAATGCGATGGGCGGTGCATGCGGCAGCAGACCATGTGGGCCCTGTTTTCCTCAGGTCGAGCAGAGTGGCCATGCCGTTTATCTATCAGAAGGATACATCCTTTGAGATTGGGAAGGCCAGGACCGTGCGTGAGGGTGAGGACCTTACGATTATCGGGTGCGGGCTTATGGTATCGACGGCGCTCGACGCAGCTGCTCATCTTGCGGACAGGGGCATTGAGGCACGTGTGATAGACATGCATACCCTCCGGCCCATGGATAGCGAGGCAATCGTCCGAGCGGCGAAAGAAACAGGCGCGATCGTCACCGCCGAAGAGCACCTGTTGACGGGCGGGATGGGGAGCAACATTGCGCGAATCGCCTCTCGGGAATATGCCGTACCCATGCGTTTCGTAGGCCTTGCAGACACGTATACGGAATCAGCGGATCCGGACGACCTGCTCGTTAAATACCATCTGACCGCCCATGATATCGTACAGGCGTCACTGCAGGTACTCGAGGTAAAGGCGGGGAGGGCGAAATGATATATAGAGAATTAGGTAAGCTCGAGGAGGAGGGAAGACATATAACGATCGGTATGAGCGGTGCCGGCTGGATGGGAAGCGGCTTTATTGCACAGGTGCGGCATGTACCGGGAATGAGGGTGGCGGTGCTTGCAGATGAGGACACCAGAAAGGCGTATTCGGTTTTAACCGGCTCGGGTGTCGAAGAGGAAGATATAGTTCAGACGGACAGTCCAGGCCGGGCTGCAGATACTGTTCGGACTGGTAAGTGCGTCGTAACCGGTGATTATACGCTTGCGGCGCAGATCGACCCTGTTGACATCGTCACTGATGTGACCCCTTCACCCATGACTGGCGCCGAGACAGCCTATGCCGCGATAAACAATGAAAAGGATGTCGTCCTCATCAATATCGAAGCTGATGTAACGGTGGGCAGGGTATTGAAAAAGCTTGCAGCAGGAAAGAAGGGGGTTTTATACACCGTCTCATCCGGTGATGAGCCCGGCTGTCTCATGGAGCTCTGGGATTTTGTGAACTCCCTCGGCTATGAACCGGTTGTTATCGGCAAAGGGAAGAATAATCCGCTGCAAACGGATGCAACGCCCGATTCGGTGCGTGAGTCTGCTGAACGGGACAGCAAAAACCCGTTTCAGGTTGCATCGTATGTGGACGGCACGAAGACGATGTTCGAGATGTGCTGCGCAGCGAATGCCACGGGGTGTATACCGATGAAACGGGGGATGATCGGACCCGAGGCGGATATCGAAACCGTATCACGCGTTTTTGCGCTGAAGGCAGACGGCGGCATTGCTACGGCTCCCTACAGTGTGGATTTCGTGCAGGGAAAATCCATGGCAGGCGGCGTGTTTATCACCGTAAGGATACAGGATGAACGAATTGCCGAGGATTTGAAGTACTTGAAGGTGGGAAGCGGCAAATACTTTACCTTCTTCAGGCCCTTTCATCTGTGGTTTCTTGAGGCGCCCATATCATTCGCCCGCGCGTATCTTTACCGGCAGACGACCCTCGTTCCACTTGACGAACCTGTTGCGGATGTAATGACGGTGGCAAAAAAAACGATAAAGGCGGGGGATCGGCTCGATAATTTCGGGGGATATACGTTTTACGGCATCATCGATCGTGCCGGGGAGGCGCGAAAGCTGAACGCCCTGCCTGTCGGGCTTGCGCCCGGTGCTCGTATGAAAAGAGATGTCTGGAAGGACAAGCTAATAACCTGGGATGATGTGGAGCTTGACGAATCGAACATACTGGTGCGGCTGAGAAGGATGCAGGACGGTCTCTGATGACCGCAGCTAAAAGAGATTATTAAGGCTTCCTGCGTGGCAGGCGATAAGCGGTGTCATTCGAGCCTGATATGCGGGCAGAGTAATCATGAGCATTGAGGCCTGTGCTGTTGTTTTAATGTGGTACTGTTTTCAAAGAGGGTATAGACTGTGCGATATGTAACATTTGGTGAGATCATGCTTCGTCTGAAACCTCCCGGGTTCGAACGGTTTTTACAGAGCCCATGGCTTGAAGCGACCTTCGGAGGTGCCGAGTCGAACGTTGCCGCCGGCCTTGCGGGCTTCGGGCTGGACACCTCTTTTATCACCATCCTGCCGCCGAATAAAATCGGTGATGCGTGTGTGGCCGAGCTTAGGAAATTCGGCATCGATACATCCTCGATTACACGAAAAGGAGAACGGATCGGGATTTACTTTCTTGAACAGGGGAACAACCAGCGGCCGTCGAGTGTCATTTACGACCGGGCCCGTTCCGCTATTGCCGTGATAGAGCCGGGTGACATAGACTGGAAGTCGGTATTGAATGGATGCGGCTGGTTTCACATCTCCGGGATTACTCCCGCCCTTTCAGAAGGAGCGGCCGGTCAGGCGGTCGTGGCAGCTCGGACTGCACGAAAGATGGGTGCAACTGTTTCATGTGATCTGAATTTCAGGAAGAAGCTCTGGAAGTACGGCAAATCAGCCCCGGAGGTTATGAGCGAGCTCACAGGCTATGTGGACATTGCAGTCGGGAACGAGGAGGATGTACAGAAATCCCTCGGAATCGAAGCGAATGTGGACGTTGAAAGCGGCTCGATAGATATCGGGCGCTACAGGAGCCTTACGGGTGCTGTTCTCGATCAGTTCAGGGTGTTGAAAAAGATTGCAGTCACCATCCGTACAAGCCGGTCGGCCGACAGCAACCTGTGGCAGGCGGTTCTTAATAACAGGCGTGATTTTATCGTGTCCCGGGAGTATGAAATCAGGGATATCGTCGACCGTGTCGGTTCAGGTGATGCTTTTTGTGCAGGTCTTGTCTACGGTCTGAGTCTTCTTGATGATGACAGAGATGCGCTGGAGTTTGCGGCTGCTTCCGGGTGTCTGAAGCATTCGGTTCATGGAGATTTTCCGCTTGCAACAGTGGAAGAAGTGATGAATCTTGTACGCGGCAGCGGTTCCGGGAGAATACAGCGCTGAATAAACGTCCGTCGGCTTCATCAGTGAGCTCCGTTTCTCAGAGGCATGCATATGTGTACCCCGGTCGGTTTTTCTCTAACTCAGAACAATAACCAGAAATGAGACTGTCACCGATGATAATACCGCGGGAACGAGTCCCCCTTTGAACCATGATACGGCGACTGCAGCTGTCATACCGGCAAGCGCGGCAAGCGGAAATCCCGGAACTGCATGGATTACGCCGGGAAAGATAAGTGCGCCGAGCGCTGCATACGGCAGGTATAAAAAAACACGCCGTATAAAAGAGGAGGGCTGTCTGTTTCTCAGGAATTGGAGCGGAATGTATCTCGGGATGTAGGTAACAACAGCCATCAGGATGATAATAATCCATACCCTCATTCTTCAGCCTCCCCTTCTGTTCCACCTGTTGCAGCCCCAAGTATTGATGCCGCGATAATGGCAATAACGAGCGACCAGCCTATAGGCATAAAGAGATTAAGAAGTGTATTGAGCCCTGCTGCTATCCCCGCGATTAATGCAACGGCGACGGATTTTTTCAGCTGACCGATGAGGAGAGCACCGAACAGAGCGTATAGCACGATACCCATACTTTTCTGGAGGGTCTCGGGAATGAACGATCCCGCGATATAGCCGAGCGCAGTACCGAAAACCCAGCTCGAGTAAGCGGTTATTTCGAGGCCGAGCATAAAACCAGGAGAAAGTCTTTGATCGCCGGTTGCCGCTACCGTGAATGTTTCATCGGTTATGCCGAAGGCGATTAGGAAAAGAACAGGTCCGTGTATTATTTTCATTCGATGTGCGAGTGCCGTGCTCATCAGAAAATGACGGAAATTCATGAGAAAGGTCACGATCACCACCTCAGCGGTGATGGCCCCGTTCGTTATCAGCTGGACTGCCATGAACTGGCTTGCACCCGCGAATACGAATGCAGAAAATCCTACCGTCTGAAGGGGGGAGAACTGCTCGGAGGCAAGGAGGCCGAAAGTCAGGGCAATTGGAAAGTATCCGATGACTATCCCGACGCTAGAAAAAACTCCTCTCAAAAATTGCGACTGTACAGTGGTTGTTTTCATAATTTTATATTCAAAGACTCTTGTTGAATGTACATTCTATTTAAGAGATGGTTTCCTGTTATGTCAAATAAAAAAACAGCAAACCGCAACAATAATGCGTTTATGAAGGCGGCTGCCTTTATCCTGAGCAGTGTTTTTCCGAATAGATGTGTCTTCTGCCACGAAGACCTTGCACAGGGATGCTGTATATGCACTAGTTGTCTCGATACCCTCGAATATATCGGGAAAGATCGCTGTCAGCGATGCGGTGCCCCGCTCTTTACACAACCGGTATCAGGATCTGGCGGCTGTGTTCAATGTGAGGATGTTTCTTTTGCTTTCCGTAGAAACGAATCGATAGGCCTTTTCACCGGCCGGATTCGGGAACTTATTCATCTTTTCAAGTTCGAAGATCGGCGGTCACTCGGGGGCGTATTTGCGACTCTCGCTCTCACGCGTGAACCTGGACTTAAACAGTATATCTCAGATCACGATGTTTTTGTGCCGGTTCCCCTTGCATCCTCCCGGTACGATACGCGCGGCTACAATCAGTCCTTCCTTATTGCGCGTGAACTTTCACGGCTGCTGTCTGTCAACTGCCGCAAAAAATCGGTTGTGAGGAGCGGACGCTCCCTTCCGCAAAGCAGAATTGGACACCTCCCCGACAGACTTGACAATATGAAGGATCGATTTGCCGTCAGGCGAATAGAGAAGAAGTATATCAAAAATCGTAATGTCCTGCTGATCGATGATGTTCTGACGAGCGGTGCTACCGCTTCAGCATGCGCGCAGGCGATTTTAGATGCAGGTGCAACTACAGTTGATCTTTTCACGGTGGCGCGGGCAATCAAGGGCGGAAATGCAACCCGGCAGATTGACAGGTGAATGCACCCCGGGCATAATCGAGCCTTATTATTTACTTTTTTACAAAAAGGTCGATAATAAGATTCAGATAAATAAAATAATACCCTTTTAAGTAACTTCTCGCGAAGTTACTTGTAGATACTTAGTCCCAAGAGGACATACGCCACTTTTAATCCGATGAATCGGAACGCCCGGTTCTTGGAAGAATTATTCGATCGGTGCTTGTACCACAGGCACTAGCACCGTCGGCATTATCCGGATGCAAAGCGTCCGGATAAAATTGGCTTGAAAATTCAACGGTTGCACGAGCAGGATCATGGCTAAGCTTATAGTACGTTATCCGAACAACATGATCAAAGAGGTGGAATTCAACCAGGCCCGATACAGAATCGGCCGAGCGGAAGATAATGACCTCGTACTTGAAAATGATGAAGTCGAAGACTATCAGGCGGAAGTAGAAACATCCGGTGGTGCATATACAATCGTCGACGTCTCTCAAAGCAAGAATGTAACTGTCAACGGGAAGAACGTCGAACGAGTTGCTATCACCTACGGCGATAGGATTTCACTCGGACCTGTGGTTGCGCTGTTCTATCCGTCGAAGAAGGAAAAGGTGACCGATAAAACCAAGCTCGCACTGTATATTGGCGCGGGCGCGGGAATAATTATCATCTCCATCGCGATGATATTCTTTTTTACCTCACGCCAGATATCTTCTGTTGTATCCGGGCAGATTGCCATAACTGGAGAAAAACCAGGGGTTGAGGCTGGTGCGAAGGCTCCTGAAGGTGGTACCGTTGGAAAGGTTCAGGAAGGGGGAGGCACCGGGGGAGCCGAGATCAGCGGTCGTCTTATACAGAAGCAGACAAGAGAAGAAACAAAGGCCGGAGGAGAGGCCGTTTCAAGAGAGGGTGAGGGTGGGAGAAGCGTCGAATCCGGTCGAGGTCTTGCGCTATTCAGACACAGGCGGGTTGCCGTGGCCCTTCCGGAACCTGACCTGCTCAGTATAGAGAAGCGGAATGCCGTTGCCGTTCCCAGAGGTTTCAGGAGGCTCTTTTTCAGAAAGATAGTCGTTCCGGTAAAGATGCCTGCTCCGGTTGAAACAGGGGAGGAAACAGCCCCTGAACAGCCGGTGGAGGCGGCAGGCGGGGAGCCTGCTGGGGCAGCTCAAGGTGAAGAACCGCTTCCGGTGCCTGAGGTACAGAAAGGTTTTCTTTCAAGGATATTTTCCCCCGTCATGAAGCTTTTCGGCCGAGGAGAGTCCGAACAGGTATCTATCGAGGGTGTTCCCGAAGCTCCTGCCCGGACTCCTGCTGAGACAGCCCCGGAGACTGCGCCCGGACCTGCTGAAGCGCAGGCAACAGGGGCTGAAACACCTGCTGTGGGAACTATCATCAGGAGGCAGGAACCTGAAAAGCCTTCGGAGGAGGATATTCGCCGTATTGTCGATCCTCTCGCAATGATCAAGAGCATTGATGTACCACAGATGAAGAAGACTGGTTTTTCGGAACAACCGGTATACAGTAAAAATGAAATGAAGGAAATTAAAGAGGAATCTCCATTCGAGAGCGTGCAGATATCTTCGGCAGAAAGTATCAACATCGACGTCCTCTGGCAGTACCCTCTTATTCCACAAAAAACTGCCGCTATAATTCGTACAGGTGCGCTGGGCCGGATCGACTACAATCGCTCTGTTGATGTTGTGTTCGGGAACAAAAACAATGAATTGATAGCGTTGAGTGGAGACACCGGTGACGAAATATTCAGCCAGGAGCTTGCAAAGCCGTTTCTCGAGCCTATGCTTGTCGATATCAATAAGGACGGGCTGCCTGAAGTGTTAGTGACTTATGAAGCCGGTTCGATAACAGCGTTTTCGTCAAACCTGGAAGAGATCTGGACGTACAACGGCGGCCAGAAAATAACATCAATTCCAGCTGCTGTGGATGTCACCGGAGACGGTATTCCCGATTTTATATTTGAGACGTATGATATGGAGGTTGTTGCTGTAGACGGAAAAACCGGTTTCGAGGTATGGAGGTTTTATGATGCGGACGGAGAGCTTTTATACTCACCTGTGGGAGTTGATTTGAATGATGATTCGACAACGGATATCGTATTTACCGCGGTCGATGGATCGTTATTTGCCGTTGATGGAAAAACAGGGTGGGGGCTCTGGAAGAAAAATATTCTGGGTAGTCCTGCAGGGCCTTCTGCTGCCGGGGATCTTGACGGTGATGGTAGTGTTGATCTCGTAAACATTACAAAAACGGGTATTATGAGCGCTTACGGGAGGGAAGGTAACCTGCTTTTTACCTGGGAAATAGGCTCGACATTCAGCACAGGCCCGTCAATCGGCGATATAGACGGTGACGGAAAAAATGAAATAGTCTGCATCGATAACAACGGGCTTGTGCGGGCGTATGCCGGTGAAACACGCCGTGAAATATGGAATTTTCAATCGGATGACGGCACCTCCCTCGGGAGAATCGCTCTTGCCGACATCAATGCCGACAGGAGTCTGGATGTTGTCTTCACGACATTTTCAGGCGCCATGTACGTGCTTGATGGAAAAACAGGTACAATACTCGGTATTTTCAATACAAACGCATACAGCTTTACAACGCCGCTTATATACGACATTAACCGGGATAAAAGAGAGGAAATTATCACCGGTGCATACAGCGGGGAGGTGCTTGCTCTCCAGATGGCGGACAGTAAAAGGGGGATGTTCTCATTCAAGCGCTCCTCCTGGAAGACTGTAAATCACGATATACACAATACGGGCTTTTCGGAAAGCTATCTGCCATTTATTAAGAAAAACCCATGGAACTGATCCTATGAAACACTTTTTTATGATTTTAATATCGACACTTTTCCTACTTATACCTCCGGTCTCCTTCTCATCTTCAAATCGGATTGATACTGCAGAACAAGATAACGGACAGGCGTCGTCTGTTGAAAATTCCACCGACCAGTCGGGTTCTCCCGGGCAAAATGATACTCCAGTTTCCATTCTTGAATCCAGGCGGAGCGAATCTGAAAAAGAGAAAAAAAAGAAAAAGGTGAAGGAGGTGAAAAAGCCCGAAGGCGGAATTATTAAGGGTACATTGAAGGATGAAAGAGGCAACCCGGTGCCAGGAGCTACCATTACCTGTTCAGATAAATCGGGCGCTGTTCTCGCAAAAATTGTGACCAATACTATTGGCGCATATGAGTTTAAAAACCTCGAACCAGGCACATATACGATTAATGCGTACTACAACGGTTTTGCGCAGCCCCTGGAGATAAAATTCGAAAAAGGCGCGGTTTCGCGACCGCCCATCCCAACCGATATTGAAGCAGCTGAAGTGGATCGGGGGTATGGTGAGGGCTCTATTTTACGCGTCAGCTGGGACGCAATGGCAAACACGACAGGGTACAGATGTGAGCTCTATATCAGAAATGAGAGAGAACCCGTGATGAAATATCCGGATATGGAGCAGAATTTTTGCGAGTTCGGCAACCTGAAAGAGAATACCGAGTATCTGGTGCGGGTATACTCGAAAAACAGCTCCGGTTATTCCTCCTCGTATGCACTTGCATTTATACGGACAAAGAACCGGCTGCCATCTGCTCCGTATGGGCTGGGTGTAACGTCGGCTCTCAACAACCAGGTTAACCTGATCTTCAACGGTTCGGATTCATCGGGTGCCCGGGGGTACGTTATCCAGATACGGGAAGGAAAAGGGCCATGGCTTTACTATACAAAAAAAGGTCTGTCCTCGAATAAAGGCGATGCATATGTTATCCGGAGCAAGAGTGGAGGACTTATTGAATATATAATCAATGACACTCTCGAAAATGGCGCGCCTCTTATTGAAAATAGCAGGCCCTATTCCTTCAGGGTCATGTCAGTTGATTCAACAGGTTCGCTGAGCAGTCCGTCCTACCCTGTAACAGATATTGTACTCGAGGATACGGTCCCACCCTCATCGCCCTTTAATATTACCTACAAGTTTATTACTGAAAACAGAGTGCGGATACGCTGGGAAACGAAGGACAGTGATATAGAAAAGTTCAGGGTCTATTACGGCGTTAAAAGGGACCGCTGGGATGGTGTTGCATACACCTCAAAAAATTACCTCGATCTCCTGGTTGACAGAACGGCTCTGCAGGACATGGGCCTCTACGTTACCGTTACTGCAATCGACAGGGCAGGAAACGAGAGCGGGTACATGCCTGTTGGTGAAAGCGTCACTGCATTTTCCGGCGTACCGACCGAGAAGGATATTGTTCTGCCTTCGGAAAAGATTTTCAGGGATGTGTCTCAGGCGGTTAGACAGCTCCCGCCGAAAAAAGTCGTCCGTAAGGAACAGGTGTTGAAAAAACCTCCGGCACCGCCGAAACCGAAAAAGTACGATGCTGTTCATCTGAAGGAGAAGGGGTACAGCGTCGACAAAGGAGAAACCGCAGTATTGAAGGGCAGTATTCTTTTGCCGGACAACGCAATTATTACGGTAAACACCGGAGGTACATTGATAGTTGAAGATGCCAAACTGGGGCCGGAAGGCAGTCTGTGGGGCGGCATCAGGTATCTTCCCGGATCGTCCGGATATATCCGCCAGTCGGTCATTTCCGGTGCTGCAACGGGTGTTGCCGTGCTGGATAACAAGAGTGGGCTTTCATTTACAGATATCGGTGTGAATGATTGTGAGGAGAACGGTATTTTTGTCAAGAATAGCTCGCTGAGTATCGATATTGCTGACATCACCAACAATAATACGGGTGTTTTTGTCTTGAACGGTAACTTGAAAATATCAAATGCGGACATAAACGGGAACACAAAAGGGATATTAGCCAATAATTACCGGCTCGATGTGCAAAATTCCAGATTCAGGAACAATAAAAACTATGGGATTCGGCTGTACGGTGGCGGAAAGATAACGGACAGTATTTTCGAGTCCAATCTTGTCGGCATTGTGCTCGAGGAAGGAAATGGCAGGGGAATAGTGACTGGATGTACCATAGAGAAAAATCGAATTGATGGGATAGTGGTTTCTTCATCTAACACGGATATTCGCAGCAACAGTATTTCCGAAAACGGACGCAATGGTATATACTCCAGGGATGGGGCAAATCCGATAATTGTGAAGAATGATATTATCAGTAACAAAAAATACGCTGTTGTCGGTGGCGGCAAGGTGAGCGATTGTTTTATTGCTTATAACAACGGCAGTATCTATATCGATGATACGCTGGAGAAGGGGAAACCCGATAATGTGCTGAGCAGCTCATCATCAACTGTTATTAAACAGATCGCAGATGTAGATTTTATTCAAGCACTTTCATACAACTCTGTTCTGCAGTAGTCCGGATATAGCCATCGGGATTAGTGAGGCGGGTTGGATTACAAATACGGGTTGTCTTTCATGAGCATTGACATTAAAGATAGAATCGGCTTTCTACTCCATTCACTGAAAAAATCGAGAAAAACAACCACAACTGTGCTCCTTGTTGCTGCTTTTGTCGCGGTTTTGCTGTTTGTCTCCGGGTCGTTTTATTTTCTCTTCAGATACTACGAATCAATAAACAACGTATACTATGAGTCAATTGTAAAAGGGGTGTATTCGTTCCAGGATGAAATTATTCGCCGGAACTCGTATAGAGACGATTTAACGCGTATCACACGGACACTTCTGAAAAACAGGGGTGTGAAACAGGCATGGGTGACCGACCGGGATGGCAGACTGATTTTCCATACCGATTCGTTGGTGCTCGAGGATTACCGTGCCAGGCGTCTTCCGGCTGAGTATCATGATAGTATTGAAAAGGTCTGGCAGTTTCAGGATGGATACCCACAGATGAAGATCGTCCCGCTGAAGGGGAACATCCCCATGAAGGGGAACGTTCCCATGAAGGGAGCTGTCTTTTTGCAAAGGATCCTTTCCCTGAAGGGGTTGGGTATACAGAGAATCTCTTTTCCGCTGTACCCTTTCGGGATGGAAGATGTGGATTTCATCATGGGAATGGATGTTAAACGGTTTGTCAAACTGCCTGACCATTTGCAGCTTTTTCTGCCATTTGCAGGCGGGTATATCGTTTTGTCGGTTCTCCTGTTGTTTCTCCCCTCTTTTTTATTGATTAGAGGAAAACTGCAGTCTATTGAATCGCAGGCTGTTTTTTTCATAAGCAGGGTCCAGGCGAAGCCGTCCGTACCCGAAGCTGCACTTGAAGCGCCGGGTGATTCAGACGCTGTCCAGGCGGAGCCTGAAAAGGTGCCGGTAGCGGGAACTGCCGCACAGAAACCTTCTCCTGAAACTTCTTCAGCAGGAACTGGTACAGTCGAGACTGTTCCAGTCGAGACTGTTCCAGTGGAAAATGGTACAGTGCAAACTGCTCCAGCAGAACCAGTCACCGGGGCCCATGCTGCCGCGGCTGAGGAACAAATGCACAAACTGGAAGTAAAGGAAGAGGCGAAAGACGAACTGAAGGGCGAAGGAAAAAAGGAAAAGACAGGAGAAGAAGTAAGAGACGAGAGCAAAAAAGATGAGGTGAACAAGAAGGGTCGGGACGCCGCTTCTGAAGAGGGAGCACAAAAGTCTGCGGCAGGAAAAAAAGCTGTCGAAACAAAACCAGCCGAAGGCGATAAGATGCGGGAGACCTTTTTAAAACTCAAGGCCATTAATTTCAAGAAACAGGCTGTCGAGCTTTTATTTATACAGGCGAACAGCTATATTTTTCATTCCGACGGGGTGGAGGGAACGTATCAATTTTATTCCCAAACAGGAAAAAACCATTTTTATCTGGCCTTCAGCTCACCGCCCGGCAACCCCGATGTTCTGTACGAACAGATTCCAAGCCTTCGGGCCGGGTTTCGCAGATCTCTCAAGGAAGATGTTCATTTGAAAAATCTTCTTGTGCAGTATAACGATCTCTGTCTCGCGCGGAATCTGCTGGTCGATCTATCCGTTATTCATATAGACGAAAACACGAAAGCTGTTGAATATTCTTCATGCGGTCGCGGAAAGGCTGTCTATCTCAAGCATGGTGAAGAAGAGGTGAAAACGCTTGACCTTGATAACCCTCAGCTTGGAAAGCTCCGGAATGAGGATTTTTCAGCTCAGATAGAGGTTGCTGATATTCGGTTCGATAGTGACGATATTTTCGTTATGCTTCCGACTGGTGCTGAAGAGATAAAGATTGATAATACAGACCTTGGTTCTTTAATAGGTACGACGATAGTACAGGATAGAGGCCTGAGCGCCCAGACCATCGGTATGGAAGTGGTGAATCAAATCGAATCATTACCCGCAGAGCAGAAAAGATTTTTGCCTGAAACGGGATTCACCGTGCTGAAGTTTCTATAAGACAGCTAAAATAAAACCTGTCGGTTGAGCATCCTTACCAGGTTTTTTAATTTTAAAAGCGGCGTAAGTCCCCCTGGGGGACCGAATATCATAAAGTAACTTCGCGGTAAGTTACTTAAAAGCACTTGACATTTGAAAAATGTTGTATTACTTTAAAAATGCTCGGTGTATAGAGATAGTGTTTGTACCTCAAGAGTCGCAGTGCCGACTCTTTTTTTATTGCACTTTTCACCATTTTTGGTGTCGACAATGGGCAAACTCGATGGTACATTGCTTTCAGAGCTTGAAAAAATAACAGAACCGTTGAATTTACGTGTTGTTGAGCTCATAACAACCGGGGGCAGAGGCGGGCTGCAAATAAAGGTCGTCATTGACAGGGATGGGGGAGTTTCCCTCAACGACTGCGAACGAGTCACGAGGCTGTTCAATGAACGGCTTTCAATACTATCGCCGATTAACATTGAGGACTACACTCTGGAAGTCTCCTCACCTGGTACGAAGAGAATATTTAAAAACAGAAAGGAATACAACCTGTTTAAAGGACGCCGTGTAAAGGTTATCCTTGAAAAGCCTGTCGAAAAGGGATGCTCAACGGTTATTCATGGTATACTGGAAGGGATGAAGAACGGTAACGTTGAGCTTACAGTCGACGGGAAACCTTTTTCAGTCCCTCTGGCTAATATACGTAAAACCAAATTAAACGGGTAAGGGAGGAAATATGGCAAACGAGTTAGGTGAAGCAGTCAAACAGCTCGTTGCTGACAAAGGTATCTCGGAGGATCTCATATTAAAGACAATCGAGATGGCTCTCCTTGCTGCATATAAGAAGAAGTTCGGCACTACTTCAAATGCGGAAACCATTATTGATGAAGAGAATGACGTCGTAAAGATTTACTCAAAGAAAGAGATCGTCGAGAATGTTGAGGATACCGTGTTTCAGATCAGCATAGAGGAAGCGCAGGACCTTGTGTCGGGCGCAGAGAAGGGTGATGAGCTTCTTATCGAGCTGAAACCAGAGGATTTTGGAAGAATTGCAGCACAAACCGCAAAACAGGTAGTCAGGCAGAGACTCCGAGAGATTGAAAAAGATGTTGTGTATAACGAATTCAAGCAACGTGAGGGAGAGATGATCGTCGGCTATTTCCAGCGGGAACGAGCCGGGGCAATTTATGTCAATCTGGGAAAAGCCGAAGGCATCATGCCCAGGAGCCAGCAGTCTCCAAGAGAGAGTTATGCGGTCGGGGAACGTATCAAGGCCCTGGTACTCGAGGTCAGGAAGGGCACAAAGGGGCCCCAGATTATCCTTTCACGAAGTCATCCCAGTTTTGTAAAAAAGATTTTTGAGCTTGAAGTGCCAGAGGTTGCAGACGGCACGATCGACATTAAAAATATTGTCCGAGATCCGGGCTATCGTACCAAGGTCGCGGTTTACTCACCACGGGAGGAGGTCGACCCTGTCGGCGCCTGTGTCGGATTGAAGGGGATACGGATACAGGCCATTGTGGGAGAATTAGAAGGTGAGAAAATAGATATTCTCAAATGGGACCCGGATATACGCAGGTATATTTCAAACGCCATGAATCCTGTAAAGTTGAGCAAGGTGATATTTACGGATGAGGAAAACAGAGAAGCACTCATCGTGGTCCCCGATTCACAGCTTTCCATTGCCATAGGCAGGCAGGGCCAGAATATACGGCTTGTCTCGAAACTTGTCGGATTGCGGCTCGATGTCATGCCCGAAAAGGAGTTCGAAACCTCCGAATACGCCGAATTTGCCCGTAAGGCTGCGGATGAGCTTTTCAGTGTCCAGGAGGAAGAAGCAGAGGTTGTTACCGTGAAGGATATTCCGGGTATACCTTCAGAAACTTTCGAAGTGCTTAAAAATGCTGGACTTCTGAATATAGAAGATATTATTGATAAGAGCGTACAGAACCTTGTTAAAATCAAAGGCATGAAGGAGGAGATGGCAAAGGAGCTTCTTGTTATTCTTTCGGATAATATTGAGGTTGTCGAGGAAGAACTTGTGAAATCCGAGGCTAAAGAGGAAACTGAGGAGGAATACTACGAATGCCCGAGCTGTGGCGGAAGAATTACTGAAGAAATGGATAAGTGTCCGAACTGCAGCGTTGAGCTGATTTTTAAAGACGAAGACGAGGAAGAGTGATACTTTGTGCATAAGGATATGAGGTAAAACATGCGTGTTCATGAATTGGCAAAAAGCGAGGAGCTTGAAACGAAAGAGGTTATAAAGATTCTTGATTCCCTCGGTATTAAAAATAAAAAATCCGCAAATAAACTGAGCACCCAGGAACTCGGCAGGTTTCATGAATACGTTGAGAATAATTTAAAAAAGCGCCCCGAGGTTGCACTCATTAAAAAGAAGGAGAAGGAAGAACCTGAAGAGCATAAAAAAATAGTTATCAAAAAAAAGAAGGTCATAATTCTTAAAAAGCCGCATAAAGTTGAACCGAAAAAGGTTGAGGCTGGTGTAAAAAAGGAAGAAACTGCGGTACCTGCGTCCGTGTTTGAAAGTGCAAAAACGGCCAAAAAGCAAAAGCCGGCTCGGCCTGCAGCTCGGTCGAAACGTCCGGCGAAAACAGAAGAAAAGAAGTCTCATTTCAAACTGAAGGAAAAGACCACCGCGGCTAACAAAGAAAAAGAAGCCGGTAAGAAGTTTATCAAGAAAAAGCACGGATATAGAAGGTATCTGAAGGAAGAGGAAGAAAAGGAGCATCTTGATAAACTGCTTCAGTATAAAAAGAAAGGCGTTCGGCCTGTAACCGCCAACCCCATACCCAAGGAAATCGAGATTCTTGAAACCATATCCGTTGGTGAGCTTGCCCGCAAGATGAATCTCAAGGCAAGCGATCTTATTTCAAAGCTCATTGCGCTCGGAGTGATGGCGCGTATCAACGATCAGATTGATTCCGAAACCGCTACTCTTGTGGCCGAAGAGTACGGATGTAACACAAAGGTGATCTCTCTGTATGATGAAACAGTTATCGATGAGGAGGAGGATCAGCCTGAGGATTTGAAACCAAGGTCCCCTGTGGTGACTGTGATGGGGCATGTCGATCACGGCAAGACGAAACTTCTGGATGCTATTCGAAACACAAATGTCGTTGATACGGAATCCGGAGGCATTACGCAACATATAGGCGCATACAAGGTGCATCTGAAGGACAGGGAAATTGTGTTCCTCGATACACCCGGCCATGAAGCGTTTACCATGATGAGGGCGCGTGGGGCGAGGGTCACGGATATTGTTGTTTTAGTCGTAGCAGCGGACGACGGTGTAATGCCGCAGACTATTGAAGCAATTGATCATGCAAAAGAGGCAGAGGTGCCGATTGTGGTCGCACTGAATAAAATCGATTTAAAGGGTGCGAACCCGGACAAGGTACGGACTGAGCTTGCTGAGAAGAATGTAGTTCCGGAGGAATGGGGCGGTGATACGCTCATGGTTGAAGTATCCGCGCTGCAGAAAAAGGGAATAGATAATCTTCTGGAAACCATTATTCTGCAGGCCGATATGCTCGATCTTCGGGCAAATCCTGAAAGGCGTGCGAACGGCACTGTAATCGAGTCCAAGATCGATCCGGGGAGAGGGATTGTATCGACGATTCTCGTGAGTACGGGGACGCTCAAACAGCAGGACCCCTTTGTCGCCGGTGTTTATCCGGGCCGTGTGCGGGCCATGTTTGATGACAACGGAAAGCCGGTCAAGAATGCGTTGCCTTCAGATCCTGTTGAAGTTGTCGGATTTTCCGGACTACCGATCGCCGGTGATCCGTTTCAGGTAACTGAAAGTGAAAAACTGGCCAAGCAGATCGGCCAGAAGAGACAGGAACTGAAACGCCTCGAGGAATCGAAAAACGTCAAGAAGGTGACACTTGAGAATCTCTATGATCAGATCAGGGAAGGGGAGATTCAGGAGTTCAAGGTTATTATAAAGGCGGATGTACAGGGTTCCGCTGAAGCGCTCAAAGACTCCCTGGTGAAGCTTTCGACTTCTCAAATTCGACTCAACTGTATACATGCAGGAGTCGGGGCGGTGAATGAAACCGATATTATTCTCGCATCTGCATCAAACGCGTTGATTATTAGCTTCAGAGTTCGGCCCAATTCCAGAGCTGCGGAAATGGCAAAAAAAGAGAAGGTAGAAATAAAGAAGTACAGCATTATTTACGACGTTATCGCGGATGTGCGAGCTGCAATGGAGGGGCTTCTCGCTCCTGAGCTTCGCGAGGAGATTATCGGCAGCGGTGAAGTGAGAAAGGTGATCAGGGTGCCGAAGGTTGGTAATATAGCCGGCACCTATGTCAACTCAGGTAGAATCACCAGAACGGCAGGTGTCCGTCTTATTCGCGATGGGATCGAACTGTACAGCGGAAATATTGCAAGCCTGAGACGGTTTAAGGATGATGAAAAAGAAGTCGCTGCCGGATATGAGTGCGGCATCAAGATAGAGAATTATGACGATATCAAGGAAGGTGATACTATCGAAGCATTTATTATACATGAGATAGCGCAGAAACTCGATACCAGGGCATGATGCAGATGGATTTTCGGTCCAGAAAAATTGAGGAATTAATTAAAATAAAACTGTCCTCACTCCTTTTAAAAGGGTTGAAGGATCCCCGCCTCGATTCTTTCATTACTATTCTCGATGTTATGCTGTCCAAAGACAGGCGGTCTGCAAAGATTATTGTCTCCGTTATCGGCTCGGATAAGCAGCAGAGTGATGTAATCGATGGGCTCAGGAGTGCTCGCGGTTATATTCAAATGAGGCTGAGCAAACAAATCAGGGTTAAATATTTCCCTCATCTTTTATTCATACTCGATAATAAAACCGAGGAGAGGGTCAGGCTCGTCCATAAAATCAATGAAAGTGGTTCACAGTAGGCTGCAGGTATTAGGGTCTGCGTTCCAGTTTAGAGAATATGATAACTCAGCAAAAGAAGAACGGCATCTGGAAAAAAATTGTTGAAGCACAGAGAGTGGTACTTACGACTCATGTTCGCCCCGATGGTGACGGAATTGCGTCCGAGCTTGCGCTGTACATTATTCTTACCTCGATAGGCAAAAAAGTTTTCATCGTTAATCAGGACAAAACCCCCGAGATATATGCATGGCTGCCCCATGCGGATAGTATTCATTCCTACGCAGAAAATGGTCCGTGGAATGAGAATAATATAGATCTTGCGGTTTTGCTCGATTGTGCAGTAGAGACCAGGGTCGGCAGTGTCTATCAGTATCTCAAAGAAGCGGCACGGATACTCTGCATTGATCATCATGAGAATTCAATCGACGACGACGAACGTTATATAGACGTATCGGCCTCGAGTATCGGGGAAATACTCTATGAGATTATCCCGGGAGTCGAGGGTTATCTCGATCATGATGTCGCCACCTGCCTCTACACGTCAATTCTCACCGATACCGGCTCATTTGCATATTCCAATACAAGTGAAAGAGTGTTCAGTATAGCCTCACGGCTCATAAAATGTGGGGTTCAACCGGCTGAGACGTACAGAAACATATACTGCAAAAAGAAAGTTACGCATTTTAAGCTGCTCAGCAGGGCGCTCGGGCTGATGAAAACCGAATCATCGGGAAAGATCGTGCATATCTCGCTTCCCAGTTCAGTTTACAGGGAAACCGGCGCCGATGAGGAAGACAATGAGGGTATACTCGAGGTAGTTCGTGGTTTAAAAAATATCGAGCTCATAATACTTATACGTCAACTCGACGCGCACCGTGTGAAGGTCAGCTTGAGATCTACGAACAACATTAACTGTAATGCACTTGCCTTGCTTTTTGGGGGTGGGGGACACTTTAAAGCGAGCGGGTTCGTGCTCGAGGGGGAAGTTGAAGAGATCGGCACTTCGATTATTTCCAGAATATCGAGAGAGGTTTCAGAGAGGAAATGGATGTAGATGGTATTCTTCTTGTTGATAAGGAAGTAGGCCGCACATCCTTTGAAACGCTTAAAATAGTAAAAAAGAGTCTCGGTGTAAAAAAGGCAGGACATGCGGGAACTCTCGATAAGTTCGCGTCTGGTCTGCTCATTGTATGCATCAACAGAGGTACATCGGTGCAGAACCTGTTGATGTCTCAGGTTAAGAAGTACAGAGCGCAGATTTATCTTGGTGTGGAGACGGATACCCTCGATCGATATGGAAGGATCGTTAAAACAGGTCCTGTGCGTGAAACGCCGCGTATACAGGTGGAACAGGTCCTCTCGGAGTTCACTGGTGTAATTGATCAGATTCCCCCGGTATTCTCAGCGATTCGGTACGGGGGGAAACGGCTGTACAAAAGGGCGCTAAACGGCGAATCCGTGGATGTAAGACCGAGAAGGGTTGAAATCAGGCGGATAGAATGTATCGGTATCGAACGGAACAGGATCGATATTGAGGTTGTCTGTTCAAAAGGGACTTACATTCGGTCCCTAGCGCGTGATGTGGCAGAATCTCTAGGAACGTGCGGGTTTCTCCAGGAGCTCAGAAGGCTTTCAATCGGCCGTTTTTTTGTGCAAGATGCTTATAAGCCCGTAGATATTGACAGGACTATCCCGATTATGCCCCTTTACAAGGCACTGGATATTTATCCCGGTTTTGAAGTAACGGGAGAGCAGCTTCCCCTCATTTACAAAGGTGTTCCTATTGAAAGGCTGATTTCGGCTGATCATCCTATACGCAGGTTGCATGGGTATGTACGACTTTTACACGCACAGAGGCTTGTTGCTCTCCTGGAGGTGGGGGAAACCCTTCGGTATTACAGGGTGTTTATACATAACTGACTCCTGCTCCGGGAATAATACCGGTGTGGAGTTATTTAACGTGTGAAGGATACGCTTTGTGTATATTATCGAGGCTATTAAGAGACTGGAGGAATTCCATGGAAAAGTTGCCCTCACCATCGGGAATTTCGAGGGATTTCACCGCGGCCATCTGCGCATTATACGTACCCTGGCACAGATATCAAAAGACAGAGGACTTTTTCCCACGGTTCTGACGTTCAAACAACACCCGCTTTCGGTACTTTTGAACAAAAAACCGGAAAAGTTGTCTGCGCCGTCCGATAAAATTATGATGTTCGAAAAAGAAGGGATCGAGCTCTTGCTGTATGTTGATTTTTCCAGGCAATTTGCAGACCTGGATGCGCTTTCCTTTTTATCATTCCTGAAGTCGACGATAGGGCCCCGGCTTTACTGTCTCGGGCAGGCGTTCAGATTCGGCAGAGGTAATCAAGGAGATACCGGTTTTCTCAAAAAATGCGGTCCACAGTTTGGTTATGAGCTTATACTTGTTGATGATGTTTCATGGGGAAAATTACCTGTTTCTAGTACAAGAATCAGGAATGAGGTGAAAAACGGTAATTTCAAGCTTGTAAAAAATCTGCTCGGAAAGAGATACTACGTCTATCTTGTCCGCGTGCAGCCCGATTCTTTCATTTTTTCATCATTTTTTCCGGATTGGGCTCTCCCAATGGAGGGTCGGTTTTCAGGATGTCTTGAAGAAATGCATACAGGAAAGCGGGCTGATGTTGAGATCACTACTTCGAAAGGAATATTTGAGGTTTCGAAAGGCGATATGGCTGGCTTCTGGAGTATTGGCTCGGAAAACGATAGAAAGAGTTCTGTAACAGGCGGTACGGGCGACAGCTCCGGTATTGAAAAAGAGCACGGTTTTGAAGTGGAGACACGCCGTTTTTACCGGTTTTATTTCAGCAGCGCCTGCAGTAAATAAAAGATTTTGATATTTTGTACAAAAACAGTATATTAGCTGTACGAATAGTATTTTCTCGTTTGAAGTTACTTAGAAGTAGTGTACGTACATGGGGACCGAATATCACAAAGTAATTTAGTGAGAAGTTACTTAGAAGTGCCGTACTTCCTTGACAGGACCGAGTATCAAGCAGCAGCTTGCTCGAAGTTACTTAAGAGCGATATACGTCTTTGACAGGATGTATCATTTCGGGACCGAATATCTGTAAGTAACTTCGCGAGAAGTTACTTAAAAGGAGTTATGGATGTCGATTACAAAAGAAAAAAAGGGTGAAATCATTGAAATGTTTAAAAAACACGATGGTGATACAGGCTCTCCGGAGGTTCAAATCGCAATCCTCACTGAGCGCATTTCGAACCTCACAGAACATTTCAAGATCAACAAGCAGGACCACCACTCGAGGCGCGGCTTGTTGAAGCTCGTCGGTCAGAGAAGACGGTTGCTTGATTACTTGAAGAATAATGATATTTCACGATACCGTGATATTATAGGAAAACTAGGAATAAGGAAATAGGTGTGAATTATACATGGAAGAAAAAACAGAATTGAAAATTGGTGAAGGAACGCTGGTCTTTGAAACAGGAAAAATTGCGCGGCAGGCTAACGGGAGTGTGCTGGTTCGCTATGAGGGATCGGCCGTTCTTGCGACTGCCTGCTCGTCGAAGAGTGACATCAAAGGTCTCGATTACCTTCCGCTCACTGTAAACTACGTTGAAAAATACTACGCAGCCGGGAAAATACCCGGTGGTTTTTTTAAGAGAGAGGGCAGGCCTGGTGATAAGGAAATACTTGTGTCGAGGCTGATCGACAGACCGATTCGGCCTCTTTTCCCGAAGGGATATCGGCGTGAGATTCAGGTGCTTGTTACTACAATATCGACGGATCAGATACATCCGCCGGATGTTCTGGCAATGAACGGCGCATCCCTTGCGCTGGGGCTTTCGGATATTCCACTGCAGAAACTCGTCGGCGCGGTCCGGGTCGGGCTTATCGGTGACGAGTACGTAATAAATCCTTCCTTCTCACAGAAAGAAGAGGGTCGTCTCGAGCTCGTCGTCGCGGGTACTGATGAGGCGATCGTTATGGTTGAAGGAGGCGGCAAAGAGGTAACAGAGGAGGAGCTTTTAGGCGGCATTACATTCGCCGAAGGCTATATAGAAGACATCATCAGGGCCCAGCAGGTGCTCGTCGATCGTATTGGGAAACAAAAGGTTTCGGTTGCTGATGAACAGGTGGACGAAACGCTTATTCAGGAGGTGAAAAAGATTGCATATCCCCTCTACGAAAAGGCATGTTTCATCCCTCAAAAGCTTGAACGGCAGACTGCGGTCGAGGAAGCAGGCGGACAAACGATACAGAAGGTAAGTGAACAATTTGGAGATGATCTTCCGGGTTATGTGTATGATGAGCTTGAAGCAATCGAAAGGGAGATTGTCCGTTCATCCATTCTCAAGAATGGCAAAAGAACAGATAACAGGGGACCGAAAGATATCCGTCCGATAACGATAGAATTGGATCTCTTCCCGAGGACGCACGGTTCCGCCCTATTTACACGGGGGGAGACGCAGAGTATAGCTATAACGAGCCTTGGAACGGTAACCGACGAACAGAGGTATGATAATATCGAAGGTGAAGGAACAAGAGCCTTTATGCTGCACTATAACTTTCCGCCCTTCTCGGTCGGTGAGGTCGGAAACAGGTTTGGCCCCGGAAGGAGGGAAATCGGGCACGGACATCTGGCAGAGCGTGCGATCAATGCGGTGATGCCGGGCAAAGAAGAGTTTCCCTATACAGTAAGGGTGGTTTCCGAGATTACCGAATCGAATGGATCATCTTCAATGGCTTCCGTATGCTCCGGCACCCTTTCATTGCTCAGTGCAGGAGTCCCGATAAGGGATTCTGTAGCAGGTGTTGCTATGGGTCTTGTTATCGAAGACGGTAAGTATGCAATTCTCACCGATATTCTCGGCACTGAAGATCATCTGGGGGACATGGATTTCAAGGTGGCGGGAACCAGAGAGGGTATTACTGCTTTTCAGATGGACGTAAAGGTCAGTGGTATTTCCACACAAATAATGCAGGAAGCGCTCGAACAGGCGCGTGAGGGAAGACTCTTCATACTTGATAAAATGGCGAAGATAATCGAAAAACCCGTCGACAGCATCTCAAGTTTTGCGCCGAAGATTCTAACCCTGAAAATACCACAGGATAAAATCGGCACGGTTATCGGCCCGGCTGGAAAGACAATCCGCTCAATAATCGAGAAAACAGGTGCAAACGTGTGGGTTGAGGATGATGGTGTAGTCACCGTTTCGAGCAAGGCCGAAGGTGATGCACAGGCTGCATATGACATGGTTAAGCAGCTTACGGATGAAGTGGAAGTGGGCAAAACGTATGAAGGAGAGGTGAAACGGATTCTTGATTTCGGCGCCTTTATCGAAGTCTTACCCGGTCAGGAAGGGCTATGCCATATCTCTCAGTTAGAGCACCGGCATGTAAACAAGGTGAGCGATGTGCTGAAGATCGGCGACAAGGTAAAAGTGAAGGTTACGGAAATCGATGCGCTCGGAAGAATTAATTTGAGCAGGAAGGCCCTGCTTCCAAAAGACAGACACTGAACAGTGTAGCTGTTGGGTATACGTTAAGAAAAAACATGTGAAAACAACGTGAATCCCCCTGGGAATGTCCCACAGGGGATAGTCACTTCGCGGCCGATCCCTGGCAGGATTGGGTATTAAAATGTAACTTGATCGAAGTCACTTAGAAGATGCATGTAAAATGCATTATATTTATTATTGAAGAAAAGGCCGCATTTAAGGGCCTGCTATTATGTAGTTTGAATTACCCCGGGGTTTTACCTCCTTTTCCCCGGGGTATTTTTTATGCATTCCCCTACACTGATATTTTCAGATTTCAACTGGTTTATCAAGTTGTTCGGGAGCAAACGTCTGGTCCGATTACCTGTATCTGAATATCTTTCCCACATGCCTTCAGTATTTCCTGCTGCAACAGCTGGGGTTGGTTTATCAGGCGTTCTTTTACCTGACGATTCTTATTTTTTATGAAACGTTCAACGAACATGGCGGTACCCCTGTCGGCAAACACTTTCCAGCACTGCTCGATTTTCTCCGGTGGAAAGCTTCTGGTAAACCTGCTTTTCCTGCTTCCCGATTGATGTTCCCTGTATCGCCGGTATATATCCGTTGTATACCCTGTGTAGAATCGATCGCCTGCAACACGGAGAATATATATCCAGTAAAAACTCTTCGATTCCATAAGATTATCATGATACACTGTTGTAATAAAAAAGTAAACCGTTGAACGTCGTGCACCGGTGAACCGCACTGCCAGCATGACATCTTCAAACATGTCATTTATTTTTCACGATGTCATATACAAGTTACACCTTGCAAGTCTATTTCTATCTTTTTTCTTGTTTCCGCTGTATCCGTGAAGGGAGCCCAGCGAAAAGCGGAGGCTGGTGTCAGCGCCGGTGTTAATTACGGAGTATGTTTTCTTGATCAGGATGGGATAAGTTACGGGATGAAAACTCTGCAGTCCGCGGGAATAGGAGGTTTTCATGTGGTATCGATTGAGTATTGGCATCATTCCTTTACTCGTATTTGCCGGATGTGCGTACTACCCGGTACAGGAGGATACGAACTACTACGGGGTAATAATTGGTATAAATGAGTATCAAGACATGGGTATACGGAACCTTTCATGGTGTGTGAATGATGCAGAGTGTCTGGTTTCTGCTCTCACTGAAAACGGGTGGCAGAGAGAAGAAATCACCCTGCTTGTCGACGAAGGCGCAACGAAAAAAGCAATTCTTGGTTCGCTCAGGCAGGTTCTGGAAAGGGCAGGTCCCGATGATTACATTCTGATATACTACTCGGGACACGGTACTTTTATAACCGATGACAGCGGAGATGAATCAGACGGCACGGATGAAGCGATTGTTCCTGCAGATGCCCGGCTCGGCTATCCGTCGACGTATATTATTGATGATGAGCTGGCTGAAATATTCTCCGGGTGCCGGACCGAAAAGGGTGTGGTGATTTTCGATGCCTGCAACAGCGGCGGTATAATCAACAGCGGTTTAGCTTCGGGGAGAATACTGAATCCCCGAACAATTGACAGTGGGGCTAATTCCGGTTTCTGCGTTAATGGAGACCTGGATATTTTATTGCTTCCTGTTATTACTGCATCCGGTCAGTTGGAATACTCGTGGGAAGATTCGAAGCTCCAGCATGGGATATTTACCTATTTTTTCCTTGATGGATTCAGGGCGGCGGATAGTAACGGTGATGATCGGTTGACCATAAATGAGCTCTATTATTATGCGAAAAAAAATACTGAATTTTATATCAGCTCCCAGCACCCACAGCTAAAATACAACTGGGATATGCTCGATGTGCTAATAACACGGTGAGTGCAGATTCTGAACTCTGAGAAAAAAAGGGTATTAGCGTTTTTCTATCGGTATAAATGCCCGCGCTTCAGGACCATTGTACAGCGATCTTGGACGGAATATGCGGTTATCCTCCCTCTGTTCGAGTATATGAGCGAGCCATCCGGATATTCTCGCCACAGCAAAAATCGGGGTGAACAATATCGGACTGATTCCGAGCAGGCGGTATACCGATCCTGAAAAAAAGTCCACATTCGGATATATGGACCTCCCTTTTTCCTCCATCCTCTCGCGAAAAACCCGTTCAATTTCTTTCAGCATCTCATAATAGCGGAAATCATTCTTTTTTTCAGAAAGCTGATACAGGAACTTTTCTATCACCTTCGCCCGTGGATCCTTCGCCTTGTATACCCGGTGACCCATACCCATGACTTTACGCTTGTGTTTCAGGGCCCTGTCTATCCAATTTTCCACATTTTTCTTGTCCTCGATTTGTTCAACCATGTCGAGAACTTTCTCATTTGCGCCGCCGTGCAGAGAACCGTAGAGCGCACCCATGGCAGCTGATATGGAGCAATAGCAGGTTGAAAGAGTGGATGCGACAACTCGGGAGGTGAATGTCGAAGCATTGAAGCCGTGCTCCGCATGAAGAACAAGACACTTGTCCATGATTTCTCCCTCCAGCCCGTCCGGCTCTTCTCCATGCAGCATGTATAAAAAATTGGCGCCGTGCGACAGGTCCGCTCTGGGCGGTATATAGTCTTTCCCGTTGCGGTAGCGGGAGAAGGTTGCTATTACCGATGCCATCTGTGAAACCTGGTGCAAAGTGTCCCGGCAGTTGCAGGTTGCAGAGTGCTGTATAACATGATCGACATAGCTGCTAAGATATGTCATAGCTGACTGGAGAAGTTCCATCGGATGGGCACCGGACGGGAACTCGTGTATCATGTACTTGATCGGCTCTTTAAGCTCTCTGAACGAACGCATCCTTGTGGAGAATGCATCGAGCTCTTCAGAGTTTGGCAGTTTTTCATAGAGGAGAAGGTATGTTATTTCCTCATAGGAGCAGTGCTGAACGAGGTCTTCAATGGAGTATCCCCGGTAGTATAATTTTCCCGCCTGTCCGTCTATGTCGCAGATTTTACTTTCACCGGCAATAACCCCCTCCAGTCCTTTTGCGTACTGTATTTTTTCCATGCAATCCTCCGTTGCGATATAGTAAATGTTAAAGAAATCAGTCTGCACACTGTACAGCTTTATATCCCGGCCGTCTGGCGACCTCCGGGAGGAGGTAAAACCACGTAGCATTTTGTGTGCCGTTGAAAAACTCTTCCCTTTTTCCTCTGAATAAAAGATATGTCAGTTCAATGCATGAATCGAACGGTTATCCACGGCCAGCGCTGCTTCCTTCACCGCCTCAGGAAGGGTTGGGTGGGCGTGCATGGTTCGCGCGATATCTTCCGAACTACCGCTGAATTCCATTACTGCAACGACCTCTGCAATGAGATCGGAAGCCCACGGCCCGAGAATTTGTGCACCCAACACTTCATCGGTTTTTTTATCGGCGAGGATTTTTACAAACCCTTCCTCGGCGCCGAGCGCAATTGCACGTCCGTTTGCCGCGAATCGAGATATGCCGGTGTTGTATTCGCGTCCCTCATATTTAAGCTCCTCTTCGGAAAAACCCACGCTGCCGGCTTCAGGGGTAGTGTACAGTATGTTGGGAACAGTCGTATAGTTGACCTGGGCCGGGATACCGGACATGCGTTCCACACAGACAGTTCCTTCATCTCCGGCTTTATGGGCGAGCATGGCGCCGCCGATGACATCACCGATCGCATATATTCCAGCTGCATCGGTTTCGTAGTTGCGGTTTACACCGATAAAACCGGTTTTTTTATCGATTTGCACACCAAGTTCTTCGAGTCCAAGTTCCTCATGATACGGTTTTCTTCCAGCGGCCACCAGAACTTTATCGGCCTGAATTCTGGTTTGTGTATTCGATTTTCCTTCAGTGAAAGAGACAGTCACAACACTGCCCTTTTTCGTGTAACCGGTTACTCTGGATGCGAGCTTGAAGATCATCCCCTGCCTGCCAAGGATCTTCTGCAGCTGATGCGCGATTTGTTTATCCCACCCGGGCAGTATCTGCGGCATCAGCTCGATCACCGTAACCGCACTCCCGAGACGAGCCCATATACTGCCCATTTCGAGTCCTATGGCTCCTGCGCCGATAACCGCAAGTTTTTTTGGTACGGTAGAAAACGAGAGCGCCTCTGTAGAGTTTACGATGCTGCTGTGGTCGAATGGCATGGGTGCCAGCTCAACAGGTGCGCTCCCGGTTGCGATGATTACCCGTTCAGCGCTGACGATCTGCCGCTTCCCCGAATCGGAAGTTATTTCAACAGCATGGCCCGATGTTTTCCTGCCGGATGAAGGCAGTATTCTGGCGCTTCCTCTGTGCAGGTCTGCGCCGTTTTCCTTTAACAGAAGTTTTACTCCTTTTACGAGCCTCAGCACGACCTCCTGCTTCCTTTCGATCATTTTCTTCAGGTCGAGCTGAACGGATTTCGCAATGATGCCGTGGGCGCCAAGCTCGTTTTTCGCACGGAAGTACAGTTCGCTCGATTCGAGAAGTGACTTTGACGGTATACACCCGATATTCAGGCATGTTCCGCCTGGATACTCGTTTCTATCCACCACAGCGACCGACATACCGAGTTGAGCCGCTCGTATCGCTGCGATATATCCGGCTGGACCTGCTCCGATAACGACAATATCATACGCCTTTTGATCAGCCATCTCAGCACCTTTCTCAAATATCGATTAGAATTCTGGACGGGTCTTCAATGCATTCCCTGACCCGCACCAAAAAACGAACCGCCTCTCTGCCTTCAACGATTCGATGATCATAGGTGAGAGAAACGTACATCATAGGCCGGATTACTACTTCACCGTTCTCAGCGACCGGCCTGTCATTAATCGCATGCATACCCAGAATACCTACCTGGGGTGGGTTGGGAATCGGGGTTGAGAGGAGACTTCCAAATACACCGCCGTTGGTAATTGAAAACGTGCCACCGGTGAGCTCGGAAACGGTAAGCTTCTTTTCTCCCGCTCTTGTGATAAAATCCCTGATCCTCTCTTCGATATCGGCAAAACTCAGTGCGTCCGCATCCCTGATTACCGGCACGATAAGGCCTCTTTCCGTCGATACTGCAACGCCGATGTTATGATAATCATGGTAGACGATGTCCTCGCCGTCAACTTCTGCGTTGAGTATTGGGTAGGCGGCAAGCGCAGCGCAGCATGCTTTAACGAAAAAGGACATGAACCCGAGCCGTGTGCCGAATTTACCGGTAAAGGATTCTCCGTATGTCTTTCTCAGGTGCATAACCTGAGACATGTCTATTTCATTGAAAGTTGTAACATGCGCTGCGGACTGTTTTGCATGAAGCAGATTTTCAGCCATTCTTTTACGGATGGAAGTCATCTTGACCCTATTTTCTTTCTGTATTCCTTCCCCGGCTTTTTTGGACACCTCTGCAGCGCCGGTTGGCTCTTCCCCGGCTTTTGCGCCAGGCAACTGTTTTTCGGGAGGTTTTTTTTTCTCTTCAAGGTCGAGCACTATTTCTTTTTTTTGCGCTGTTTCGTGTTCTTCGATGTGCGCAAGTACGTCTTTTTTGGTTATCCTGCCGTCTTTTCCGGTTCCCACAACAGCCCCAGCGTCAAGACCGTACTGCTGAACCAGTCTGCTGACCGCAGGAGATAGTACAGCAGATGTTCCTGTGTCCGCGGGTGCCTGTTTCGGCTGATCGGTTCTCGCCTCTGTTAGAGCCTTTCCCCTTGTTTCCTCTTCAGGTGGGGGTTGGTCGGAACCTTCGTTTTCGAGTTTTATCTCGAAATCCACACCCGGGACAGGTTTGGATTTCGTCTGAGCTTCCCCTGGTTCGATTTCGGCAACGACCTCTCCTACTTTCACCTCTGCGCCTTCTTCAGCCTTGATTCTAAGAATGCCTGCAGCAGGTGAGGGTACAGCCAGGGTGGCCTTGTCAGTTTCAAGCTCGAACAGTTCTTCCTGCTCTTCGACATATTCTCCATCCTCTTTGAGCCACGCGAAGAGTATTCCCTCTGTTATGGATTCGCCTATTTCTGGTATTTCAACCACTTTCATTACACATCTCCCGTTGTTATGATCATTGTATCTTTTAAGTAACTTCTCGCGAAGTAACTTTATGATATTCTGTCCCTGGGAACGTTAGCCACTTCTAAGTAACTTCGAACAAGTTACTTTTAGATACTCGGTCCTGAAAAGACTTGCGCCGCTTTTAGATCATCACTAAACAGCCGCCCGCTTCTTGTGTACCTTCTTTTCCCCTGCGTCCTCTCCGAATATCCTCTTCAGAATATCCTCCTGTTCCTGCTGATGTCTCGTATAAAACCCGGTTGCAGGAGACGCACTTTCCTCTCTTCCGATATACTGCAGGTTACGAAAGTTCAGGTCTCGCTCGAACCGGTCTTTGATAAAACCCCACGCACCGCGGTTGCGGGGTTCCTCCTGAACCCAGAGAAATCTTTCAACTTCCCGGTATTTATCGAAAATACCCGCGATCTCTTCAACAGGAAAGGGGTAGAGCTGCTCAACCCGTATAACTGCAGTGTCAGGCACACCCATCGATGCCTTTTTTTCAGAAAGTGCATAGTATACCTTGCCGGTGCAGAAACAGACTGTTTTTATCATTTCCGGAGAAGCATGAAGACCGGAATCGTCGATCACCGTTATAAATCCACCGGATGCAAGCTCTTCGAGAGATGAAACTGCCTTCGGATGTCTGAGGAGGCTCTTCGTCGCCATAAGGATGAGGGGTTTGCTCCCTGATTTCGCCTGCCTGCGCAAGAGGTGAAAGTACTGTGCGGGAGTAGTGGCGTTGCAGACCTGAAGGTTATGCTCTCCGCAGAGTTGAAGAAAGCGCTCGAGATGAGCACTCGAGTGCTCCGGGCCCTGTCCCTCATATCCATGCGGCAACAGCATTACAAGAGGGCAGAGGCTGCCCCATTTTGATTCTCCCGATGCGATATAGTTATCGATAATGACCTGCGCACCGTTGCTGAAATCGCCGAACTGGGCTTCCCAAAGAACGAGTGCCCGGGGATCTGAAATAGAATACCCATACTCGTAACCGAGAATTGCGTACTCGGAGAGGGGGCTGTCATAAACGGAAAAAACCGCCTGTCCCTCTTCGATGTTATTGAGCGGCACATAGGGATGAGGCTCATCCGATACGATATCCCACCAAACTGCATGCCGCTGGGAAAATGTGCCGCGCCCGCTGTCTTCACCGCTGAGGCGTATCGAAACGCCTTCGAGGAGCAGAGAGCCGAATGCAAGTGTTTCAGCAAGGGAGTAATCAATTTCTCCATCTTCGGCGATTCTTTTCTTTTTTTCACTGATGATGCGCTGTAATTTCTTATGGGCGTGAAACCATTCGGGGATACTTGTCACCTTTTCCCCGACAGCTGTTATTGTTTTGCGGTCGACTGCCGTATCGACGATTTTCGGTTTTTCACATTTTTCCTGTATACACTCATCGGGTCCGATTTCCCCGCCCGGAGCAACCTCCCGTACTCGGGTTTTCATTGCGTCGCTGAGGAGGCCCTTATATTCGTCTGATATTCTACGCTGCTCTTCGTGTTCGATCGTTCCCCTGTCAGCGAGCTGCTTCGCGTACTGTTTTCGGACACTGGGATGATTTTTAATGAGTGTGTACATGCGCGGGTGAGTGAATGATGGCTCATCACCTTCATTATGGCCGTGACGTCGGTAACAGAAGATATCGACCACCACATCTCTCCCGAACTCCTGTCTGAAGCTGAAGGCCATATTCATGACGTGAATCACCGCTTCAGTATCATCACCGTTTACATGAAAAATCGGAACCGGCAGCATTTTGACCATATCGGTGGGGAAAAAAGTTGACCGTGCATCTTTTGTCGAAGTGGTAAACCCTATTTGATTGTTCACGACAATGTGAATCGTGCCGCCGGTTTTATACCCGTTTAACTGTGAAAGATTCAGAATCTCCGCGACAACACCCTGCCCGGAAAATGCAGCGTCTCCATGCACGAGAACAGGTATTATCTGTTTTCTCCCGGTATCGCGCATACGGTCCTGTGCTGCCCGTGCCATACCCTCGACAACGGCATCGACCGATTCGAGATGACTTGGGTTCGGCACGAGGCTGATTGAAAGAGAACTGTTATCTGCGTTTACATGTCGCCGACGGTATCCCAGGTGGTACTTAACATCTCCCGAGCCGCCGTAGAGTTGCGGGATTTCGAACGCTTCGAAGGATGAAAAGATTTCATAAAGCGGTTTATTCAGGATATTTGCAAGCACATTGAGTCTGCCTCTATGAGACATGCCGAGAAAGATTTCTGATACCCCCCTGTACGCACTGCTGTCCACGAGAAAGTGCAGGGCGGGAATGAGAATCTCGGCTCCTTCAAGTGAAAACCTCTTTTGCCCGATGAACCGGGAATGCAGAAAATGTTCGAATTCCTCGGCCTTTATAAGATCTTCGAGAATTGTTTTTCTTTTTTCATCCAACATGCTGGGCCTGTTCCGTGAAGATTCCATCTGTTTCATGATCCACCACCTGATCGTCTTGTCCTGAATATGCAGGAATTCAACACCGATCGAAGAACAGTAGGTTTCCTGCAGTGCCTGAATGATTTCACCAAGCGGCGCTCTTCCGGGCTGCAGGAATCTTCCGGCGGAAAAAACCGTATGCAGGTCATTCTCAGAAAGTCCGAACTCGTCCGGTGTAAGGCGTTCGTATATTCCTTCCCTCTGTTTGTAGAGATAGTGAAGGTCGGCATTCAGATAACCGGTAAGAGGGTTGAGGCGCGCGTAGAGATATCCCACATCGCGGTAGGCCCACATAAGGCTGTCGACCCTGCTTTGTTTGAACACCTTGTTTTGTGTTTGTACAGTTTTTGAAGGTGGTGGAGCTGGGGTAATGCCCGAAGTGCTTGAACCTGTGAACATCGCCTGCCATTCTTTATCGACGGAATCGGGGGCCGTTTGCCATGCTTTGTACAGTTCCTCTACGTAGTGAAGGTTTTCCGGGCTGATTGCAGAATCGGACATCAAGAAAAACTCCATTACAGCATCACTAGCTGCCTATATATTTTATCATAGACATATGCAGCAGGGTGCCGGGGTCAGGGAGATAAAAATCATCAGTATCCTTTCAGGATGTATCCATCCTTTCAGGAAGTATCTATCATTTAATGATATATCTATTCTTTAAGGATATTTCCTATGAGCACGGGTATTTCATCGGGCCTGTCGGCAACCGGGATCCCTGCTTCTTTGAATGCCTTCAGCTTCGCTTCCGCCGTGCCCTTGTCGCCGGAGACTATCGCGCCCGCATGTCCCATTCTTTTGCCTTTCGGAGCGGTTCTTCCCGAAATAAAGGCTGCGACAGGTGTACTCATTTTGTTCGAAATAAAATCTGCCGCCTTTTCCTCGTCTTCGCCGCCGATCTCACCGATGAGCGTAACAGCGTCGGTACCGGGGTCATTCTCGAACATCCTGAGGAGCTCTACGAAATCCGTGCCGATGATAGGGTCACCGCCGACACCAACACATGTCGACTGCCCGAAACCGCTCAGAGTGAGGTTATACACAATCTCATAGGTAAGCGTTCCGCTCCTGGAAATTACCCCTATACGCCCGGATTTATGTATACGTGCCGGCATTATCCCGACTTTACATTCATCGGGCGTGATGAGTCCGGGGCAGTTCGGGCCGATGAGCCTGAGCCCCCTCTCCCGTACGTAGTGATAATTTTCTATCATTTCAAGTACCGGTATGCCTTCAGTTATGCATACAATGAGTGGAATGCCCGCATCCGCAGCTTCACGTATTGCACTGCTTGCGAATCGTGCCGGAACGAAAATGATGGAACAGTCGATCTCCGTCTGGTCTCGACATTCCTTGATAGTATTGTATACGGGAATACTATTAATGATCTGTCCACCTCTTTTGGGTGTAACGCCTGCGACCACCCTGGTTCCGTATGCGAGCATGGAACCGGCATGAAAAGAACCGTCATGTCCGGTAATCCCCTGTACCAGAACTTTCGTGTTCCTGTTGATCAGTATACTCATATCCTACTCCGTGCTACCATTTTTTGACGTTCATCCATTTGAACGAGAGCATTCTCTAACATAGATGCGGTTCGTTATACCTCATACTGTCCATGAAACTATCCAGGGTAAAATTCGAGAAGACTATGCATACTGCACAACTTTTTCAACCGCCTCGGTCAATTTTTCAAAAACATCGATTCCTGCTTTTTTCAGAATGGCCTGCCCCTCCTTTTCGTTCGTGCCGATCAGTCGTATAACGAGCGGGATCTCGAGTTTCACTGTATCTTTTGCCTGCAGTATGCCCTTTGCAACATCATCACAGCGGGTAATTCCGCCGAATATATTGATAAGTATGGCTTTTACTTTGCAATTGCGGGATATTATTTCGAACGCACGAACGACCTTTTCCGGGCTCGAGCTTCCTCCCACGTCTAGAAAGTTTGCCGGATTCCCTCCCGCAAGTTTGATAATATCCATAGTCGCCATGGCAAGTCCGGCACCGTTTACGATACAGCCTATGTCACCGTCGAGGCTTACAAAACTGAGTCCGTATTCACGGGCTTTGAGCTCATCAGGGCCGTACTCCTCTGGGTTTCTCAGATATTCCAGCTCGGGATGCTTGTATACAGCACTTTCATCTATTACAATTTTTGCGTCGAGTGCGAGAAGGCCATCCTCATCGGTCATCGCATAGGGATTGATTTCAATAAGTGATCCGTCGATACCGATGAAAAGCCGGTACAGGTTGCGCACGGTTTCAAGAGCCCGTTCAGTCAGCTCATTATCCCCGAATACCGCAGTGAGCATCGAACGGCAGCCCTTTTCATCCGGTCCTTCCAAAGTCTTCAGAGGATTGATCCTCTTCAGAGGATTGATTTGGAATGTGTGGATTTTTTCCGGTTCATGTGCTGCAAGCTCTTCAATATCCACACCACCTGCTACGCTTGCTATAAGAGTAATCAGCTTGGAAGAACGGTCGACAGTGATCCCGATATAGTACTCCGACTGGATGGAGAGAGCCTTGACGACCAGGGCCTTTTTTACCGGAAGAGATTTTACGGACATGTTGAGTATAGAACGGGCTGCCGCAACAGCTTCTTCCGGAGATGAAGCTATCTTTATTCCTCCTGCTTTCCCTCTACCGCCGACGAGCACCTGGGCTTTGACAGCAGTCCTGCCGCCGAGCTCTTCTGTTATACCGAATGCATCCTCCGGGGTATCGATTACCTTTCCCGGCGCTGTCTGAATGCCGTTTTGCTCAAAGAGCTCTTTGGCCTGATATTCGTACAGTTTCATATCACTGTCCTCTCCGCTCCCTGTAGTTCTTTATCTTTTTCTTCGTCAGGTTGATGAGTTTTGTCACCTTGATTCCCCGGGGGCACACTTCGGTGCATTTGAAGTGGTTTTCACACGGCCATACGCCTTTCGGGGTATCGAGCACGGCAATCCGCGCTTCGAATCCCCTGTCCCTGCTGTCATCGAGAAACCGTGATGCCTGTACGACCTGGGCCGGTCCTAAAAAAAGCGGGTTTTTTTCACGTATAACGGGACATGCCGAGAAACACGCGGCGCAGAGTATGCACTTTGTAGCGTCGTCGAATTTTTTCCGCTCCTCAGGTGATTGTATCCGCTCTCTGCCGGGGGCCTTTTCATCGTTTATGAGAAAGGGTTTTACCGATTTATACCGCTTGAAAAACTCGTCTTGATTTACCATAAGGTCACGCTGAATGGGGAGATTTTTAAGTGGTTCGACCGTGATGCTGTTGTTTTCGTTCTGAGCGACGTCTTTTACGAGTGTTTTACAGGCGAGTCTCTCTATACCGTTGATAATCATAGCGTCAGAACCGCATACCCCGTGCGCACAGCTTTTTCGAAATGCGAGGGAACCGTCTTGAAACCTCTTCACGTGGATAAGCAGGTCGAGAACACGGTCATTTTCCGATACATCCACTGAATATTCCTGAAAGTGCGGTTTTGCATCCGATTTCGGGTTGAAACGTTCGATTTTCAGCGCCACTTTCATCTATTTTTCTCCTGGGATTCTTCTTTCTTTTTGTCAATAGACACGCGGTTTGGGTTCCCATCTCGAAATATCCACCGGCTTGTAATTGATTTTAACGCTGTCTTTTTCAAGCCAGGCAAGAGTATGTTTAAGCCAGCCCTCATCGTTACGCCCGGGATAGTCCTCTCTGTAATGAGCGCCCCTGCTTTCCTCCCGGTTATGTGCCGAACAGGCAGTGATATAGGCGAGGTCGAGGAGGTTCCGCAATTCGATAATTTCCAGTAGATCGGTATTGAATCTGTTTTTTGTATCCTGTACGGCGGCTTCACTGTACTGTTCGCGAAGGTCCTTCAGGGTATCAACTGCGGCCTGCATTTGAGACCCGGTTCTGTAAATCCCCACTTTTTCCATCATTACGGATTCCATCTCCTGCCTGATATATCCACCGTGGATGCCTCGTGACCTTTGTCTCAGGCCTTCGATGAAATGTCGTGCTTCATTGCCTGCATCCTTTCCGACAACGGGTATCACAGCGCCCTCAACGTATTCTCTCATGTGTATTCCTGCCCTCCGGCCGAATACCACGAGATCGACAAGACTGTTTGTGCCAAGCCTGTTTGCACCGTGTACCGAGACGCACGCGCATTCTCCGGCAGCATAGAGTCCTTCATAGATATTTCCATTCTTGTCTGCGATAACACGACCGTCCATGTCCGTGGGTATTCCGCCCATCGCATAGTGTGCTGTTGGCATGACCGGTATCATATGCTCGGCTGGGTCGATACCCTGGTAGGTGCGGCAGAATTCCGCAATATCGGGCAGTTTTGCCTCAATAACATCTTTGCCAAGATGCGTGGCATCAAGGTGTACGTAGTCATCCACCGAACCGTCACCGATAATTCCTCTGCCCTCCCTGATCTCTGAAATAATTGAACGCGACACAATATCTCTCGGGGCAAGATCGAGAAGGGTCGGTGTATACCGCTCCATGAACCGTTCACCGCTGCTGTTCCGCAGAATGCCGCCTTCTCCGCGCACCCCCTCCGTAATCAGTATACCCATCTGCCGTATTCCGGTAGGGTGAAACTGGAAGAATTCCATGTCTTCGAGCGGAATGCCGCGTCGCGCGAGCACTGCTGGTCCGTCTCCGGTATTCGCGTACGCATTGGATGTAATTCTGAACATCCTGCCGAAACCGCCGGTCGCAAACAGAACGGCGGCCGCCTTGAATACATGTATTTCGCCGGTGCTCAGCTCAATTACCACGATCCCTTTGCACTGTCTGCCTTCGATAATGACGTCGAGCACCTGAAATTCATCGAAGAAGGAAACTTCGTTTTTTATGCACTGCTGGTATAGAGTCTGGAGGATCATGTGGCCGGTTCTGTCTGCAGCAAAACATGATCGCATCACAGCGGCTTCACCGAAATTTCGGGTATGTCCTCCGAAACGGCGCTGGTCGATTTTGCCCTCAGCCGTTCTGTTGAATGGGAGCCCTCTGTGTTCGAGATCGATTACGGCGCGTATGGCATCCTCCGCCAGAAGAAGCGCAGCCGATTGATCGGTGAGATAGTCCCCTCCCTTCACCGTATCGAACGCGTGCCACTCGGGCAAGTCTTCTTCGACGTTTCCCAGGGCTGCGCTTATACCTCCCTGAGCTGCGCCGGTGTGACTGCGCATTGGATAGAGCTTTGAAATCACGGCTGTGCGGGCTGTCTTGCTTGCTTCGAGGGCGGCATACAGACCAGCGCCTCCTGCCCCCACAACAACAACCTCATACTCATAGGTCACAGTTTCCTCCTTACAAAGGAACTTCAAATCCGTTATATGTGATAGTTAGTCCTGCCAAGGGCCAGCCCTAACAAGGACCAGCCCTGCTAAGGACTAACCACGAATTGGCATATCCCGCCAGGGGCATATCCCGCCAGGGGCATATCCCGCCAGGG
>CAYSRJ010000027.1:0-15510 GCA_964433545.1 uncultured Spirochaetota bacterium
ATTTAATTCTGTTTGATGAATCGCCAAAGGTTTTTCAACAAAAACCGGTTTATCGTGCTGTAATGCCTTGAGTGCGTATTCCGCATGATAATTATGTCTCGTAGCAATTATAAGCGCATTTGAATTTTCGATGATGTTTTCAATATTCGAGTCAGCCGATTTAAAACCAAATTTATTTGCAACATTTAAGGCTGTCATGCCACTCGCAGTACAAACACTTCCCAATGAAACTTCAGGATGAGCTTTAAGAAAAGGTAATATATTCGAAGATGCATAATTTCCAGCTCCGATAACGCCAACTACTATATTTTGTGTAAACTGCTTATTAAAAACCAACTCTATCTTTTTGGGTATTTCATCCTTGTCCCTTTTATATTCCAATAAAACCCCATAGTAATTATCTTTACTCTTACCATGAATAATATCATAAGCATTAACTGCATCTTCAAAGGAGAACTTGTGTGTAATTAGTGGAGCAATGTCTATCTTTTTGTCCAGTAGTAGCTCTAGAAAACACGTCATATTTCGTTGTTCGGTAAACCTTACATACGCAAAAGGGTAGTCATGGCCCTTTTCCTCATAAACTTTGTCATAGCGACCCGGTCCATATGATCGAGATATTCTAAGGTCTATCTCCTTCATATAGTAGGGCTCTCTTGGAATACTCATTCCAACTGCACCCACAACGATAACCCTTCCCTTCTCACGGGTAATAGCCCCGGCTTGTTCTATTGGACGATTGGAAGGAGTACCTGCTGTAATAATGGTGGCATCTACACCATACCCGTTTGTAAAGTCCAGAATATGTTTCTCGAGAGTTTCATCTTCAGCCGTAACTACCCCTTTACATCCCATCTTGCTACCTATTGCAATCTTTTCAGGACTTATATCAATACCAATTACTTGGCCACCCGATGCGTTTATTATTTGAACTACCAATAAACCAATAAGCCCCAACCCAATCACAGCAACTTTTTCACCAATTTGAATACCAGCGAGACGAGTTCCTTGCAAAGCAATAGCTCCCAAAGTAGCAAAAGCTGCATGTTCTGGCTTGACCCCTTCAGGTACAGGCACAACAAGATTTTTCGGTACTGAAATGAACTCTGCATGATTTGCAAAATTTCCTCCACAGGCAACTATGTCACCCTGTCTTAATCCTTTGACGTTTTCTGCTGTATTGATTACCTCTCCAGAACAAGAATACCCTAAAGGTACCGGCGTATCAAGGCGCTGAGATACAAGCTGCTTTGTTTTCCAAATTCCTTCTTTTTTTGCCCTTTCAATGACCTGTTTTACAAGATCAGGCCGGGATATTGCTTTACCCACAAGATTTTTTTTTGCAGTATCTATCTTGGTTTTTTCAGTCCCACTTGAAATGATTGAATAATAATTCTTTACAAGTACTCGCCCTGACTGAATCTGAGGGATGGGTACTTCTTCTATTTTAAGTTCACCAGTTTTATAATTTTGTATAATTTGTCTCATTTTTTAATTATCCAAAAAATGTATTTATCCAAATCTCGTTACACAGTAAAGTCCAAATCAGAAGTGCGTTATCTTCTTTACCATTTTTATCATTTTGAATTTTTTCCATTACATATTTTGAATTATAGATTCCTCTTTTTTGTAACGATGCAGGCGAAAGATAATCGTTAACCATCTCTGAAAGTGGTCCCCTTATCCATGACCGCAAAGGGGCACCAAAAGGAGCTTTAGGCCGATAAATAATTTCTTTTGGGAGATATTTTTCTGCAACTTTTTTAAGAAGATACTTTTGAGTTAAACCTTTTATTCGTAATTTGGGAGGAACAGAGAACATAAATTCAACAATTTTGTGATCCGTCAATGGAGGTCTACTTTCCACACCTGCAGCCATTGTACACTTGTCACTATAAGTCAAATTATGCTCTGGCAAAAAGACATTTGTGTTATTCAAGCATATTTTTGTCAGATAAGAAATATTCTCCATATTTAAAGTTTTTATTTGAGATTTGACATAGTGGGTATCCCAGAAATCAGGTGCTCTTGACATATTTCCAGAAAAGAGAATATTAAAATCGTCAGGACTAATGGTGCCTGAAGAAAAATATCTTTCAATTTGAGGTAATGATGCAAAAGTAAAAAATCTTTTCGCCCAGCGAACTAACCGATTACCTTTTTTTGATGTAGCAACCGGAAGGCGTTTAATAATCGTTTTTATGATTTTCCTTCCGAATTCAGGTATAAAAGTTTGATACGTATCTGCTAAAAGACATGCTAACTGGGTGCGGTATCCAGCAAAAATCTCATCTCCCCCCATTCCATTTAACAAAACAACTATTCCATTCTCTCTTGCAGACTTCGCGATTAAATAGGTATTTATTGACGCAGGATCTGCTAAAGGCTCATCAAGGTGCCATATCATTTTAGGCAGTAGGTCCGTAACATCAGGCTTGATTTCAAATTCATGATGATTGCAATGAAATAAATGAGCAACCTGTTCAGCATATTTACTGTCTTCAGGCATTTGTTCAAACTTTTGGTCTTCCTTTGAATATTTTATGGTAAACGTACTGATTTCATTTTCTGTATTTTTGGACATTAATGCTACAATTAAGGAAGAATCGAGTCCTCCACTCAGAAATGCACCAACAGGCACATCTGATATCATTTGGCCTGTAATTGAAAGATTAAGCAGGTTGTCAAGTTTTTCTTTTGCCTTTTTTTCATCATAATAATCTTCTGAAGGATTAATCTTCCAGTAATGCTTAATCCTTAATTTATCTCCATTAAAAATCATATAATTTGCAGGTGGAAGTTTATAAATATCTTTAAAACCTGTAAGAGGAGAAATCTGAAACATAGCCGGAGTATGGAGAGCTGAATAATCGATATACCGCTTAACAAGATTTGTTTCTAAAATAGCTTTTATTTCAGATGCAAAAATTAAAAGTTTATCTTTGTAATAATAATACAGTGGTTTTATTCCGATTCTATCCCGAGCTGCAAACAATACTTTTTTCTTGTCATCCCAGATAGCAAAAGCAAACATACCATTGAATTTATCTAAACAACCGACTCCCCATTCTATGTATGAGTAAAGAATGACCTCGGTATCAGTTTTAGATTTGAACCGATGACCTTTACTCATTAATTCTTCTTTAATCTCTTTATAATTGTAAATTTCCCCATTATATGTTATCCAAAATCTATTTCCGATATCACACATGGGCTGATGTCCCCGTGGAGATAAATCAAGAATACTAAGCCTAGTATGGCCCAAACAGACATAACCTTTTTGAAGTACCTTAATACCCCAATCATCAGGCCCACGGTGATTCATAATTTTAGTACTTTTTTCGATATTGTATTCTTTACTTGCACCAACTAATCCGAAAACACCACACATATAAAATCCTAAATATGTAATTTATAATTTCTTTACGGGAAGAAGGATCGCTGTTAAGGAAAATTATATAGGGCCAACTTCGATTTTATAATTATTTGTCCTATAAATAATTAAAAAGTTCTGAAATCACAATTTTGTATAAATAATTTACTAATTTCTTTGTTATAAAAATAAACATTCAGTCTATTTAATTACTACTTTAATTAATCAGTGCCTCTTTAAAAGTATTCGCAATATTTCTAAGATAAATATCTTCTGAGAAATGTCTTTCTACACGATGCCGCCCGCTTTCTCCCATAATTTTTGCTTTTTCAGGATTTTCTATAAGGTAACTAATCTTTTCTGCAATATTTTTTGGTAAAGGCTTAATAATAAAACCAGTTTTTCCATCCAATATCACTTCTTGAATTGCACCTTGATTCGTTGAAACAACAGGTAACCGCGCGCTCATTGCTTCCAAAATAACCCATGGCAAACCTTCGGGTTGAATAGGAGGAAAAACAAAAATACCATGTTCCTTGTATTGTCGTATTTTACTTGTACCTGAAAGCTCGCCTGTAAGATGGATTATCTTTTCAAGCTTGTTTAACCTAATATAATCTAAAGCTTTTTCTTTATCTTTTTTATTCTGCCACTCACCAACGATCGTAACATCAATATCAGGATGTTTTTTAAGTACCATAGGAATGGATTCCAAAAAGTTAAAGATTCCTTTTCTATATTGAAGACTAGAAACATACAATATTCTTTTACTAAAATCACGTTTTACTGATATATTTTTTACTTGGTCAAATTTTTTAAAATTAATACCATTTGATATAGCAACAACTTTATTTTTTTTAACTAAACTCTTAAAACAACTTTTGAGGTTTTCCGATAAAACTATTACAAAAGTAACTCTTTTAAATAAAAATCGAGTAATATTTTGAAGTATTATAGACATATTCAAATAAAACTTATGAAATTCTGAACCTCTCAAATGAATAATCAGTTTTTTACAGAAAACAACTGAAGGGATAAAAAAACTCAAGTCTCTTAAATACCCCCATAATCCTTGAGAAATATTAAAATATACTATTTCAGGATTTTTAAAAAAAAGTAGAAAAATAAATTTTACAAAATGCTTCAGCCCCAGGAAAATATTTTGCAGATCAAATCTACCAATATTTGTAGGGTCTCTCCTGTCAGAAATATCTAAAAAAATTACATTAAATGTTTTCTGGATATCTATTGATTGAACAAGGTTGCTCATAGCAATACTAGGGCCAATAAAAGGTGGGGGTAAAGAGCCAATGATCATTATCTTCGGTTTTTTGTGTTTCAAGAAGCTAACCCTTCATGAATATCAACTGAAGCTTCCGTCGAGTTTATTTCATCATATTTAACAACCATTGCTATCATGCTCCACAAAATCGTTGTTAATCTTCCCGTCTCCAGCCAAAAATTATAAAAACCCATAATAATTATATAAAGTAAAAAACCAAATGAGGCTGTAATTAATGGGAAGATATGCGAGTTGCCGAAATATTTTTTTAAATTGAATTTCATATTTTTTATAATATAAATATAAAATCCAAAATAAATTATAAGACCCAACATCCCTGTTTCTCCTAACAATGATGCATATGAGGAAAAAGGTGAATCAGCAGTACCACTATAAATAAGAAATAATCTTCTATTTAAGTAATATTGTTTAAAATATGGTTCAAAATTCTTTGCTTGTTTTATTATACCTCCCATGGAATCAGACTCTCTAAAACCTCTTTTTTGTGATTCATAATTGTATTCATCGGCTATTCCATAATATTGATACGTTTCTGCATAATATTGAGTAGAAGCTTTGGAATAAAAGGTTCCAAGTCCTGATCCAACAAAAAACATCCAAAAATTATCAGTATCTGACCTGAATATATCACCATATGCCTTTATTTTTCCTATATTTAGTATATTATTTGTCTTAATTGCTTCTGTTATATTATTAAACTTTTTTAGTGTACTTGATGTCATACTAATGGTTAAATATCCTACTGAAGACAATAAAAGCATAAAAAAAATAATTTTAATTCTAGATGCAGGTTCTTTCCCTGCTTTTCCTATAATATTAAGCAGAAAATAAAGTGAAACTGCCATTGTTATCCAGGACGCTTTATTCTCGATTAATAAAATCAAAACTAAAATCCCAGTAATATAAATAATATGCATTGTTTTTTTACTTCTTATTAATGTCATCTTACCTAATAAATAAAACACTCCTATCATTAAAAACGCAGCATATTGCTCAGCATTGTGTTGGAATGTTCCAATAATTGATTCTGATTCCCTTGTTTTAAGATAAATTGGAATCTGAAAAATGCCTATTATCAGCTCAACAATAATCAAAAAAAATAACAATTTTCTAAATGTATCAATATTAATTAAAGAAAAAGGTAAATTGATTAATATTAAGAATAATATAATCGGTTCATTCCACATTATTAGTTGGGAAATGGCTGCCGGTAAATAGATATATCTAGAATTCAGGAAACTTCCTATTATGCAGATCAAGTTAAAAATTAAAAGGTAAAAAAACATTCTGCCGTTGTTTAGTTTTTCATGATTATTCACTCGATATATTAAAAAAGATACAATCAATAATCCGGTAATCATTAAATCGGATACATTGAAATAACGAGGAATAATCTTTAATCGGTTTGTAAAGAATCTTATAATAACATTTGATACTAAAAGAGTATTTAAAAGAGTACTGTAAATTTTCATATTTAGTAATTTTTAGAAAAATTTTTTAAGTAATTTTGAAATAATATTTCACATCATTCATAAAAAAACATTATTAATATTAGTCTGTTATTCTATGTTTAGCATTAACAAGTAACAAATTATAGTAATTTATAAAATTGAATTTATACCAAATATCTCCAATATACCTCTTTCACTTTGTGTCAAATCATATATCACAATATTGTTCACGGTTTTTATCATTTACTGTGCTTTTTAAATACTTTTAACCGCTTTAACAAATCCGTCTCCCGAATTTTTTAATGATGCGGATTGCGAAATAAAATCTTTTGCATTTACACCAATTTTTAATGCTACTTCCCGATTGTTTAATACAAAATTAATAGTATCTATAACTTCCTCTGTATTTGAAAAGTCCACAGAAAAACCTGTTACCCCGTTCCTAATCAAATCGTAAGTTGAACCGGCTTTAATTGAAGCAATACACGGCAATCCCGCAGCCATTGCCTCATTTAAAACTAACCCCCATATGTCAAAATCTGTCTGGAAAAGAAAACAATCTGACTGGGCCATGAACATTGGAAGTTCAGATTTTTGTTTAAATCCATGAAATTTTACATATTCGTCCATTTTATGATCTTGTATATACTTTTTTAAACGCATAAAATCATTCCCATCACCTATGATGTCTAGTATCAAATCAGATCTTGATTTTAATAGAACCCTTAATACATTGAGTAACTTCAGCACATTTTTTCTTGGTGACAACGCACCAATATATAACAAATGTTTTTTATTACTTCTTGTCTTTGTCTTTTCCCGTAATTTGCTAACCTCATTTTTATAGTATTTTGTATCTACAGTGTTAATACCAATATGAATGTTTTCCCTATCAACCCCTAATGATATTAAATATTGTTTCGCTTTTAAACCGTATGCTACAAATCCAGAGGCCTTGTTTATAAGTGTTTTCCTGTATAATTTTTTCAAGAATGAAGTATGTCTTTGCTTATTATAGATATCCCCAGACCAGATAATATATTTTAATGGCGTAAACCAAGAAATGAACCAAATCTTCATTGTAGCAATAGAAAATCCATTGGTAATTATTAAAAATGGTTTTTCTTGAATAATAAGATTAATCAGACCTTTATAAGTAAAACTATATTTCTCAGAATCGGAAAAACCAATCTGTTTTGTTGGCAATATTTTATAGGTAAACTGATAATCCGAAGGATCAACCACCCACTTTCTTCTAGGGTAGTTTTTTGCCCCGAATATAACTAGTAATTCTAGTCCATCGTTTTTAAATCTTGTATTTAATTCATTAAAAAGTGGAATTCTATAAGGAGTTGGAATATTAGTGATAATGAATATTTTCTTTTTATAATCATGCATAACTAAAAAATCTATTATATAAGTGAGAACATATTTTCATTTTTTTTAATTGCTATTTTAAATATCTTTGTCCCTATAATATTTTGAATTATTTGGAGCAATTCCCTTCTGTTTTAAGCAAATGCTAGTTTGTATAATTTGTTCATAAAAGGGAGTTGGTTTCTTAGAAATTCTATTTTCTTACATAAAAAATATAGAAATATATTTGTGATAAAAAAAATAATTATAAATTCATATCCAAGATCGAATTTCTTATTAATTATGATTCTATTTAGTATTTGTAAAAAAATAATTTGGCTTATATAGCAAAATAAAGAATATTTCCCTAAAAGAGTAATAACAGGAGAAGGGACATCCGACTTGATTTTTACCGGGAAGTCATAGAAAAATTTTAGCATTGAAATTATATAAATGACATAAATAATTAAGTTGATTTTCAAAAAAATAATTATAAAAATAACAGCACTTAGAAAGCCAAGGTTTATATATTTATATCTTATTAATTTTTTTAAGACATCCTCTGAGGTGAATAAACCTATACATTCACCTGATAAGCCTATTAAAACAAAAGATAAACTATCTGTAACAATAGGATAAAATGCTTGTATTATGACAATAATTGTAATTAAAATTAATAAGAAATGTTTAATTTGTTTTAAGAATAGAAATAATGGTGAAATGATCAGAACATATGCTATTGGAACTAGTATTTCAAAGGATGATACCTTACCACTACCTACAACATATATTGAGTATAAATTATTTATAAAAATATCAATCCCAAACTTGGTATTATTATAATTCTTTTTAACTAGCAAATGAATCAGCAAATTGAGTATTGTAAATAATAATAATATTTTAAAACCACGAATTATCAACCTCTTTACGACTCCATACTTATCAAGAAAAAATTTGGGCTTATAAGAATAACCAATAAGAAATCCAGATATAAAAAGAAATGATCCGCTTACAAATCCAATTATTGTATATACAATATCATATCCAACAATGAAATAGTTCATTGTATGATAGAAAACCATAACAATTACTAAAACTCCTTTCACAAAGTCGAGTCGTAAATCTCTTTTTTTCATTCTATATTTTTATATCTACCAGATTGTAGTTTTATACTATTTATATCGCTATTGTAACATATTATGTTTCAAATTGAGTCTTATCTTTTTTTAAAGAGCAATATTTTATGAAGAACACACAATTATTTATTTAAATACTTTGTATTAAACTAAAAAATTCTATAATTTCCTCTGCTGTGTATTTAATTTTTTCTCTTACAAGTTTTTCAAACATTGGAAGAGAAATAAACTCTTCAGAACATTTTTCTGTTATGGGATAAGTACCTTTATCCAATCTCGTATACCTATATGCCCCTTGAAGATGAACGGGAACAGGATAATGGATTCCACAAAAAATATTCTTTTCCTTGAGTGCAGTAATAAGAGCATCTCTTTTTTGTGTTCTAATCGCGTAAATATGATAGATATGTTTATTGTATTCGGCTACTTTTGGAATACAAAGATCGCCTACCTCTTTCAGTAACGAATCATACATATTTGCATTCTTTCTTCGTTTCCCATTCCACTCCTCGAGATGCTTCAGTTTCACACTCAAAACAGCGGCCTGAATTCCGTCCATTCTGGCATTCCAGCCGATGACATCATGGTAATACTTCTTGCTCTGGCCGTGATCTCGAAGCATTTTGATTTTATGCGTCAGATCTTTGTTATTTGTGGTGACTGCTCCCGCCTCACCGTACGCACCGAGGTTTTTCCCGGGGTAAAAGCTGAAACAGCCCGCTTCACCTACCGACCCCGCCCGTTTTCCCTTGTGCTCGGCGCCATGAGCCTGACAGGCATCCTCTATGACATACAGTCCATGTCTGTTCGCGATCTCCATAATGGGGTCCATGTCTGCCATATGACCGAACAGGTGCACCGGGATAATCGCTTTCGTTCTGGGTGTTATCGCATTTTCAATTAGGTCGGGGTTCATTGTGTAGTAGTTTTCATCTATATCAACAAACACCGGTGTGGCTCCGGCAAAACTTATTGCCTCCACCGTTGCAATAAAGGTATTAGGCACGGTAATTACCTCATCCCCCCTGCCTATACCGAGTGAAAGAAGTGTTAGCCAGAGGGCCTCGGTGCCGCTTCCAACCCCTATTGCATAGTCGGTCCCGCAGAACTCGGCGTATTCTTTTTCGAATTTCTCCACAAAGGGGCCGCCCGCAAAGGCACAGGAATCGATAACCTCCTGTATTGAAGTGTTGATCTCTTCTTTGATTGTCTCGTACTGTGCTTTCAGGTCTAAAAATGGCACTTTCATTATGTTCATTCCCTTTAATCTGTTTGATTAGCGATTGACATGAGTGTTTGCCCGGAGGGTTTTTATTAGAGGGTTACGGCTCCGCTACTTTTCTGAGTACTCTTGCGGGGTTGCCTGCGACGATTGTTTCGGGGGGGACATCCTTTGTTACAACACTTCCTGCACCGATTATTGCCTTTTCTCCGACGGTGATGCCGCATAACAGGGTTGCGCTCGACCCGATGGATGCGCCTTTTTTAACGAACGTCGTGATGCATTGCCAGTCTTCATCGTTTTGCATTTTACCGTCTTCGTTCGTAGCGCGGGGATACACATCGTTTATAAAGGTCACGTTGTGGCCTACAAATACGTTGTCCTCTATTGTTACACCTTCGCAGATAAATGTATGGCTCTGAATTTTGCAGTTTCTGCCGATTTTTACCCCTTTTTGTATCTCGACAAAATGGCCGATCTTAGTATTGTCTCCGACCTCGCACCCGTAAAGATTTACGAAATCGTAAATCTTGACATCTTTTCCAAGTCTGACGTCATCGGCTATTTTTTTTAGTGCTCCTTCCATGCTTCCTCCGGTTTTTTTCGTGCATGCATCAACCAAGTTCCGCTATTTCAACGCGCGATCCCCCGTTATGAAGCGACTTCGAAGAAGCCTCGAGGATCTGCACAACTTGAAGGCCGTCGATACCGCTTGATTGGGGAGTATCTCCTGTTCTGATACAATCAAGGAAGTGATGGGTTTCAAGTTTAAGCGGCTCTTCGTGTTTTATATAGGGTGAGTATATATCGCCGTAGTGGTAGGAGTATTGGAACTCAGCAAAGGTGTCGTAGTGGGGAGGTGTCTCCACCCTCTTGTCGTAGATCTTGACTTTTTCGAGGGGCTGCGTATCGTCGTATACAATCATCCTCTTGCTGCCTACGATCACCATCTCCCTGATCTTGTTCGGGTCTAGCCAGCTGTTAAGAATAACCGCGAAGCTGCCGTTTGAAAAATCAAGCGTCATGCTGGTTACGTCTTCAATATTAGAATTAACGTGGCACTTGCCCTGACAGTTGACCGCAACAGGCTGGTCTCGCATTATATAGAGAATAATCGACAGATCGTGGGGTGCGAGGTCCCAGGCAACGTTTATATCTTTTTGAAACAGGCCCAGATTGAGCCGTCTCGAGTTAATATATAGGATTTCTCCTATATCTCCGTCTTCGATGATTTCACGTATTTTTCGAACCGTTGCCGTATACACGAATGTATGGCCGACCATCAATATTAATTTGTTTTTATCGGCCAATTCTATGAGCTCTCTACACTCCATAGTTGACGTGGCCATCGGCTTTTCAATAAAGGTATGCTTCTTTGCTGCAAGGCATTTTTTTGCCAGCTCGAAGTGAAGATTGACTGGTGTTACGATGGCAACGGCATCCACTTCATCATCGTTTATCACAGTACTGAGGCTTGTTGTTGTTTCAATCGCCGGGAACAGGTTATTTATATACTCGAGTCGTTTTTTGTCAGTATCGCATACGTACTTTACCCTGCATTCGGAAAGAGAGTTGAAATTACGCACCAGGTTGGGCCCCCAGTAGCCGCACCCTATAACAGCAACGTTCAGCACTGTACCATCACCTCCAATATGATTTCACGTCCATATATTCAAATAATATGTACGCATAATGCAAAGGCGTACTCGCTTGCAGAAAGGAATAGTAATCGAAAATATTACGACCGCGGAGATGACCCGAGCTGCGACTTCTTCTCAAAATCGATCAAACGCGAGATACCGAAGTACCGTTTTGCAACATTATATGAGGGACTCAGCCTGTTGATCTTTGAAAGAAGCACAATGAGCTCCATGAGATCGACCTTTTTGTCTTTCAGCTTGTCATCGATGAATTCGAGCCTGTCTATGTTGTATATATCCGAATAGTATCTCTTGATAAACTCCTTGAACTGCTCTTCAGGTATGCGCTTTTTCTCGACTTTGTTGAAAAAAGCGTCGATGGCGAAGCGCTCGATGACCATGGATGCAACCGAGGGGATGGTTCTTATAAGGATTTTTATATCCCGCAACAGGCTGAGTTTCTTTGCGTACTGAATATCGAGCCGGATCATCTGCTTGAAGCTCAAACGGTTCTTGCCGCTTACCTGCCACAGTCCCGTCATTCCCGGTTTGATATCAAACCGGTACTTATGCCATTTGAGGTACTCGTCCGCCTCGTTCGGGAGGCACGGCCGCGGGCCGACAAGGCTCATCTCTCCTCTCAGGACATTTATCAGCTGAGGGAGCTCATCGATACAGGTTTTTCTCATCAGTTTTCCCATGGGTATAATCCGGGGGTCATTCATCTTGTCCATCTTGGTCATCGGTTTGTCCGATTTTATGAGATCACTCAGATACTCTTCATGGTTGCTTCTGTCGATGTTCACACGCATCGTTCTGAACTTTAAAAACGTAAAGATACGCCCGCCGTAGCCGACGCGCTCCTGTCTGAAGCATACCGGTCCCGGGGAGACTATTTTGATGATAACAGGAACTAAAATAAAGAAAGGAGATGCAAGAACAAATGCCGTGATGGACCCTACGATATCAAGACCCCGCTTCCAGGCGGGAATCTTTATCGCAAAAAGGGGATTGGCGCCTTCGATGTGTGTCTGCTCCCGGTGATGACCACCTGGCTTTCTTCTCAGATTGATCCTGTCGGTCAGCCATTTTGTCGGATAGGTGTAGGTTTTATATGCCAGGGGCTGGACCTTATTTTCGACCATCATTTCACATATATCATGGGCCAGTTTGAAACTTCCCCTGTATTTTGTGTTTGGAAGCAACACTGCAATATGTTCTTCATCAAACCAGCCGTACCGGTCGATCGCACGCGACCTGTTTTTCAATGCCTTTATAAGAGCGCTCAGTGTCTTTTCATCCTGATCGCTTTCGATATCGAACATCACAAGTGAAAGCTCATGGCCGTTTCTGTCCGACCGCGCTCTCTCGCGGTCGAGAATGATTCGAAATACCTCAGGCTGGCATATACCGGACCTGTCTATTTCTCTTCCTGTTTTTTTTCGTTCTGCGGAAATATTGTTTGCGGCACTCTCCGTATGTCTGCTTTGTACTATCGCGGCAGCCCGTTTGTTTGCGTCGGAAATAATGAGGCGTGCTTCTTCTTCTGCCCTCTTTCTGACATTGTCCGCGATCTCGATGAGCAGTTTGACTTTTTTATCTTTGTCTGAAATGTTTTCGGTTTTGTTCTGTACCGGTTCAGCCATAACGTTCACCTTCTGTTAATGAATATACAGCGAGTTTTTTAAAACTTTTTATACACCCACTGCGGAATATAAAATTTTCTTTTATTAAGCACTGCGCCGAAAATATGTGCCCCCGATTTTTCCAGCCTTGTCTTATACCGCACTGCGACCTCTCTTCGAACTTTTTCTGATTGAATGACCATGATGGTACCGTCAGCGGCTGCTGAAGATTGCACTGCTGAAACACCCTCGCTTATGGAAGGAAGGTCTAACACAATGAGTTTGTAGTTGAGTTTCTCCATTGAAGGTAAGAGATTATCAACCAGGTTCGGCCCCTTAACGCTTGATGCATATTCTGTTAAATGCTCTTTTGAGAAAAAATCGAATGTTTCGGCAGACGCCTCCTGGAAAAGCGGTTTCTTAACCTTCATCTCGAATAATCCGGCAGGCCTGTTTATACCGGCAATCACATCTACATCCGGGTGGTGCAGATTTGAATCGACAAGAAGCACATTCTCCCCTTCATACAGGGCAACAGCGAAGGCAATGCCTGTGGCCACGGAGGTTACACCCTCTCCCCTGTAGCTGCTTGTTACGGCTAGAACATAGGGAGCTTTGGGGACGTTTGTGTTTTGTGTATTCTTTATGTCATCAAACAGATAATTTTTAATATTATCAAAACACTCCCTGATTACCGGGAGGAGAAAAAGCCAGACTGTTACATTGCCCGACATTTTTTTTGCCGGGAGCAGGAGTTGTTTCTTTGCATCATTCTCCTGTTTGTTGAGCGTGCGCAAAACCATCTTCGTGTTGACTGTGGGAATCGGTGTAATGTTGTGAAACAAGAGCCTCTTTTCTACATCCTCAACAGTTTTGACCTTGTGATTGAGGTAATCGAGAATAAATGCGAGGCCGATACTGCCTACGATACCCAGAAAAAGCCCGAGGGCAACAGTCTTTTTCCGCTCACGGCTGATTGGATCAAGAATCAATGTGGGTTTTTCCATTATGCTCACATTTGATATCTTCTGGGCCTCAAGGGTCTGGGCGATGCGTGCCTGTTCGAGGCTTGAAAGGTATTGCCTGTAATTCTCATCCTTCGTTTCCACCTGCCTCTTGAGGTAGAGATATTTCTGTTCGTTATTCCTGAGTGATTCGAGCTCCTGCTTTGCGGATGCAAGCTGATTTTTAAGCACATTCTGCCGCGCGTAGAGCGCTTCGAGCTTTATTTCCGACTCCCGCATTTTATCCCGCATGTCGATATTTGGTCTCATTTTTTCAATCTCTGCCAGTGTACCGGAAATATCCGCCTCGGCTTCCTGAATAGCTGTCTGATGGTCTTCGATACGCTGCAAAAGAAAGGTCTGCTGCTCCGGAAGAGATACGATGTCGATTTCATCCTGAAAACGCCTGAGCTCGCTTTCACTTCCGGCAAGCTCCTTCTTCAACTTGTCTGTCTCTTCCTGCAGAAACTGCAGTGATACCGCCGAAGTGTGCATTTCGATATGTTTGTCCATGTATACATTGAGCGTAGTTTCAAGTATTTCTTTTGCCAGCTCCGGGGTACGGGACTGGTATGATATATTGATAACACTGCTTCTTGGAACAATACTGAAACCGATTGTATCGGTATATGTCTTTATTGCTTTTTCACGCTGTTCAACGGGGTCCGTACTCTTAATACCCTTTTTCACGATGCCGATAGTTTTCAACAGGTCCATTGCCTTTTTTTGAAGGGCCAATTCCTCCTGGGGAACGTACAAAATCTTTTCAATACCGGCTTTGTCTACAACCGCTTCTGCAAACCCCCTGCTCTTCAGCAGCTCGAGCTCAGAATTGATTTCACTGGGACCGCTCACACCGGTCATCAGCTCAACCGGACTCGTCTTGCCGGCAGAAAAGAGTATTTTTGCGTTCGATTCGTACATCTCCGGTTTCAAAATAGCAATTGCGAGCGTTGCACCAACGGCGATAAGAAATATTATGATAATCAGGACTTTATACCTGAAGAGAACGAAGAGGATATCCCTCATCGATTTTTCCTGTGTACGGGTTGTATCGGACATTTTCCCTCCTCGTGCTCTTTCCAGCCTGAGAACTATTGCGTTTTACTTACAGGGTTGATCGTTGCGGCAATGCCGAGTGTGTTTGGTGCTCCAGGAACGATCGTGTATGTAAATCCGACATTCGGCAGTATCCCGTTGATATTCTGGTCGATCCAGCGATTGATCCGCACAATGCGTTTTTCCGGGATATACACGATGTCCTGCGGGTCAAGGTAAAAAGGCTCTGTATTTTCACCGTCGAAGGCTTTTTTTAAATCAAGTTTTGCGCCGATCCATTTTCCGTTCCTGTTCCGTATTATGATTACATTTTTGAATGTGCCGTTTGTAAATGTTACGCC
>CAYSRJ010000027.1:15610-46607 GCA_964433545.1 uncultured Spirochaetota bacterium
TCAATTCCAGAACATCCCCGGGAACAAGCCGTACTTCCTGCTGGGGAGCCGTTTTTTCGGTGAATGCCGGCGAGTTGTAAACATCCTGGGTGGGCAGGCTCTGGCAGCCCGCAGTTACGAAGAAGCACAGCATACTGATTGATAAAATGCCGTGCAGAGATTTTTTCCTGTTAATTTTCATAATCGAATACCTTGAGCAAAACCCTTGATTAAATGCCTTGATTGAACACTACAGTGGACCCAATGGCGGCATACACTGTATTGTATCATGTTTCAATGTATTATAAGTTAACGTACCTCATTATGTGCGCATGAATAAATTTCTCCCCATGAGATATATTGCTAATCAATGACCGCAATGTCAATGAGGGCCGCCGAAACAGGCTCCCCATGTATATCATCATCCGTACGCTTCGCGTCCGGATAATGCCGCCGTTACACGGCGACATTACGTATGTTTTCACCTGCCAGTGCAGCAATTACGCATTTCGCAGGGGTATTATTTCATAGTTCCTTTCAAATCGAACGGCAAACCCGTCTGATTGTTGACGGAGAACCTCTCCCATCAGCTTGACGCAACTGTTCATTCCGCTGATCTGTACCAGTTTCTCAATATTCAGAATCAAATCCATCTCTACCCGTGTTCCAACAGGTAATTTGTAACAGGTGTCGAAGAACGCGCCCTCTGAGCATATATCTTTTGTTTTAAGCTCAACTATCTCCCTTCTTTCACGTGGCTCTGTAATCAGCAGTCGGGTGGGGATGCTGAGATGATATCGTGGACAGTTCCGCATCTCATTCATGTGTTGATAATGTCACGTGCGGAAAAAAATACAATAGGAAGATGGTATGATTTATATTCGTATTTTTTTACGCGTATATATAAAAAAACTAGTAGTAAAGTAGTATATTATCGAAATATTATCTATTTATCTGCTTTGATTTATATTATTTGCGGCCCAGAGGGCGGCTTGAAACCTGTTTTTGACATCGATCTTTTTAAAAACATTGTAGAGGTGGGTTTTAACGGTGTGGGGGCTGATAAAAAGTTTTTCAGCAATGTCTTCGTTCTTCGCACCCACCGTCACAAGGCCCAATATTTCTATTTCCCTCTGAGTAAGGCGAAGCTTTAAATTACTGGGCGGTTTTATTGACTGCTTTGCAGGCTCCTTTTCATTTTCAAGGATATACGTCGTCAATATATCCCGCGATATCCATAACTGCCCTTCACAGAGGGTTTTTATGCCTTTGATGAACAGACTTTTTGAGTCTTTTTCATAAAAAAAACCGCGAACACCTTCTTTGAGCGCGCGTTTTTCTATTTCGGCGTTCAGCGGTGTGTTGAAAAAGGCAAGCCATACTTTTTTCAGTATCTCTTCATCCCGGTCTTTGATATCGTACAGCAGGTTCGATACGCTTTTGTGCGCAATATCGTACAGTACGACGTTTTTATTGTTGTGTGAAGTTTTTATTATAGATAAAATCGGCCAGAGCGCATTGCTCAGTGTACATTTCAACCCGGTTTCTTTCAGGATGAAACACTCCATGAGCTCATTCTGAAACCTGTTTAATCCGATGATGAAGATGTTCTGCCTGTCGTCCCTGTTTTGTTTGTTAATTTGTCCCTCATTGGATGCATCCATACAGACCCCTGATACGTAATTTTACCGAATTTTATTTGCCGGTTATACATACAAAGAAGCAACAGGCGCAGCGAATATACGAACTATTTTATTTAATTAATATATCTCACTGTGGTAATATTTCCATAGAAAAATGATTAATATTAAAAAAACTGTAGATTCCTTTAAAAATCATGTAAAATGTTTTAAAGAAAGGTATGGTTATGAAAAGACTATTTTTGTTGTTGTTCTTTTTTCTTCCCACACTCGTATTTTCTCAATATTCTGAATCTGAAACAAAGCTTTCTCCCGGTGATGTTGTCGAGATACGATTTTTTTATACACCCGAATTGAATGTGGTACAGACAATACGGCCTGACGGGAAAATCTACCTCCAGCTCATAGGCGAGGTTACTGCAAAAGACAAAACTCCCCTGGAACTGGAAAATGAACTGCATAGACAATTCAGCAAGTATTTTCAGCAGCTTGATATTGCCATTTTTGTTAATTCGTACAGCGCCCGCCACGTATATGTAGGCGGGCAGGTGAATACTCCCGGTATAATCCAGATGCCGAGAAGCCTTACGGTTTTAGAGGCGATTATGCTTGCCGGCGGAATCGATACAACCAACGCCAGCTATCAGAACGTGGTCATTTTGCGGTATGAGAACGGCAAGTGGAACAGGCAGCAGATCAATCTCGAGGAGGTGCTTCGCGGTTCGAACACAAAGCCAACATTTTTAAAACCGCTTGATATCGTATACGTGCCTGAACGTATTTCCTATAAATGATGTGTGCGCGGAGAAGGATGAAGAATTGGAACTTTCTTTACGGGTCTTAACACAAATCTGGAAGGCAAGCGCGGGTGATAAAAACGCAGCCGGCTGGGTAATAACCATCTCTTATGCTATTGGTTTCATCCTCTGCCTTGCTGCCGGGATTGTGGATTATAAGAGAAAAAACCCCGGCCGGAGTGCGCGATTCCGCGGGCCCTGGCTTGTAATTGCAGCACTTTTACTGCTGTTGGGCATAAACAAGCAGCTTGATCTACAGACCCTCTTTCTTTTACTGGGAAAAAGCATGGCGCTCAAAGAGGGATGGTACAACAGGAGGTATTATGTTCAGGCACTGTTCGTGATGATTCTAGTTGCAATCTGTATTCTGCTTTTTATTTATGCAATTAGACGGATGCGAGGCAGATGGAAAAAGTACGGCCTTCCTTTTTTTGGGGCAGTGTTTCTTGTTGTATTCGTTCTGGCGCGCGCGGCCTCGATGAATCATCTGTCGATGCGACTGGTATACTCATATAGAATCCGTTACCTTATACGCTCAGGTGTGGAACTTGCGGGAATACTGATAATAAGCTTCAGCGCGTTGCAAAGTTTTAGAGTAAAAAGCCTTAAAAAAAAACATCGGCTATGATCGTGAAACTGATTGAGGGATTATCGTAGGATATGTAATGTAAACAGTCGAACACTTTCTGAACTCGTAATCAGGGGCAACATCGAGGCGGCTTTCAGTGCATATATCACGTTAAATAATCAATCGCTTCTTCAACCGTGTTGAACGACAGCAGGATCGAGGATATCTCCATCATATCGTACACGTCATATACGTCAGGGCGCATGCCGATTAATACCAGGTCTCCTTTTTGCTCCCTTATTTCCTGTGTCTCACGCAGCAACACCCCCCAGCCGGAGCTGCTGATATAGCTGACTTTCTCCAGATTCATAATAATTCCGCGTCTCTTACTTTTTACCTGTTCAGCAAGTTCTCCTTCAAGCATCCGCACCGTTGTCTCGTCGATATATCCGACGATTGACAATACGACAATATCCCCTTTTTCCCCCGCAGGCATTTCGACTATTCGAAAATCATTCAACGGTTACACCTCACTGATCAGTCTGTATTCAATCTGGATATCCAGCCGACCTGCAGCCGGTTGGATTGGTTCTTCTACCGGCACAACATCTACTTCCAATCAAGCGACAGTATCTCCGGCATCTCCCTGATTACTCCTAATATGATCTTGAACTGCTTCTCATCCATGACCTGCAGACGGAACCTGGCTTTCGCCCTGCCGTCATGCTCGGTCTGGAGGTGGAGCTCGACAATATTTGCATTCGACCCGGTTATTACAGTTGCCAGATCCATGAGAAGGCCGGTTCTGTCCTTCGATAAGATATCCAGGCTGTACGTCTTTTTTGCCTTCTCCTCCCACTCGATGCCGATCATCCTTGTTTCGAAATCACGGGTTGCCCTGAGGTTGTTGCATTCCGCCCTGTGCACGGTGATGCCCTTGCCCCGTGTGATATACCCGACGATATTATCACCGGGATGCGGGTTGCAGCACCTGGCAAGGTGAAACTGCACGTTTTTTTCACCGTCGGCAACGAGCCTGTACTCCGCGATTGTCTCTCTTTGCCGAAGCATTCCCTTTGAAGAGCGTTTCTTCTTTACCACAGGCTCCTTTTCAGGTTCCTGCGGTTTTTCCTCTTCGTGCACTGCATCCAGCTTGCTGAAAAACGCGCGGATCTTGTGCCTGGCGCGGGAGGTCTTCACCACATCTAACCACTCACGGCTCGGTTTTGCATTTTTTGCCGTCATTATTTCGACGACCTCGCAGCTATGAAGCGGCTTTCTGAGCGGGACGATGCGCCCGTTGCTCTTTGCCCCGATGCAGTGGTGCCCGACTTCGGTATGTATCTTATACGCGAAATCGATGGGGGTCGAGCCGAAGGGCAGCTCGATAACATCTCCTTTTGGCGAGAACACATATATTTCATCAACAAGAAGGTCTTTCTGCAGGTCTTCCATAAAACCGGTTGGGTTGTCCAGATTTTCCTTCCAGTTTTTGAGCTTTTTCAGCCACCTGAGGTCCTTCTCGATGCTCGATATCTCCCTCTTTCCCTCTTTGTACGCCCAGTGGGCGGCTATGCCCTCTTCTGCAATGAAATCCATATCACGTGAGCGTATCTGTACCTCAAGCGACCTGCCTTCCGGGCCGACAAGCGTTGTGTGGAGGGCCTGGTACATGTTGGTTTTGGGCATGGCGATATAATCCTTGAACCTTCCCCGGACCGGCTTCCAGAGCCTGTGCACGATACCGAGCGCTTCGTAGCACTCACGCACACCCTTCGTAATGATACGGATGGCGAAGAGGTCCATAATCTCATCGAGGGCCCTCTCCTTCTCCTTCATCTTATTGTATATGCTGTAGAAATGCTTCGCGCGCCCGCTGATCTGGGCGCTGATGCCGTACTCTTTGAAAGCTTTTGTGAGTATCTCCTTCACACGCTCCACATAACGCTCCCGGCTGTCCCTGGTGTTCGCGATATAATTTTTTATATCCTCATAGATATCGGGCTCCAGGTGCTTCAGGGCGAGGTCCTCGAGCTCGACCTTGATCCTCGCCATACCGAGCCTGCCGGCAAGCGGCGCGTATATGTCGAGGGTCTCCCGCGCGATGCGCTGCCTCTTCTCATCATCAAGGTACTGGAGCGTTCTCATGTTATGGATCTTGTCCGCAAGCTTTATAAGAATAACCCGTATATCGTTCACCATCGACAGGAGCATCTTGCGGATGTTTTCCGCCTGTGTCTGCTTGATGTTCTCCGATTTTATAATCGAGATCTTGGTAACTCCGTCAACCAGATCCGAGATACCCGGGCCGAACTGCGCCTGTAAATCCTTGAGAGTGATCCCGGTATCTTCAACCGTATCATGCAGAAGGCCCGCGGATATGACCTCCGCATCAAATCCCATTTCAAAGAGCATTCGCGCTACATGCAGCGGATGGGTTATATAAGGCTCTCCCGATAACCGTTTCTGATCTGCATGGGCTCTGGCTGCAAATTCCAATGCCCTGTTTAAGATGATATTTTCACTCTTTGTGAAGCGCTTGAGATCGATGTATCTGTTGGTTCTGTCTGTGCCCGGAATCTTTTTCTTTACACTTACGTTTTTCATCGATCGGTTTACCTTATTTGAACTCTCTCATTTCACCCAGACCGGAACCATGCCTTACAGTCAGCATGAGGCCAAAAGTCTGATGACTACATGTATATTAAATGTAGCATATTTCCTGCGACAAGAACAGGGGCTTTGTATTGGTTCTCCTCATCCATCCAGCCCCACACCACTCGAATCTTTGCCGGGTCATGACCGCTATCTCTCACAATGGTGTTGATGGTGTGCCGGAAGCTATGGGGAGTCAGCCACCTGTCATCCGTCTCGATTTGAGCACGCTGGAGAACTCTTTTAAAACGACTGCGTCACCATGTCTCGCCAACCCGTGACTCGTCATCGTAGCAGAACAGAAAATCATCTGGCTAAAGGTGCAATGATTCAAGGTGCAGATTGTCGAACTTCTCAATAATCGGGATGAGAGTGGAACAATCCGGCTTCTGCCGGACTTGGTATCACCGATCTCATCTCGGCCTTTCCATGCGTCTGTTATGTTCAAGGACTGATCAGTAAAACTGATGTGTCGCCAGCGGAGCACCAGCAGCTCACCTTTTCGTGCTCCGCTGACCCATATGAGAAAGAAAAGAGTTTGAAAAACAAGGCTAATAACTAACGACATCAGTTGATTTATAGCTTTCATCAGGCAAAGATTTGACATTCTCCAATCTTCGACATATAATATCTATAGAAGGAGCTACTATATATAATGAACATTGGACACACTTCAAGAACAAAGCTCAAGGGGTCTCAGGTGGGCGTTGAGCTTGTACGGAGACTTGCTGCTGAAGGAGATCGCGTCTTTTCTATTGATCGTGCTCGAGAACTCGGGTCGGAAGTGGGTCTGAAGGACTCCTATCTGATAGAAGCGCTCTACCACCTTCGCAGAGGCGGATGGATAATTTCCCTCCGACGTGGCCTCTATGCCCTCTCCTCCTCAGTCCCTGGCGCAATGGCTGCCCATGAGTTTGAGGTAGCCATGGCCTTAGTTACTCCCGCGGCAATAAGCCATTGGTCAGCTTTACACTATCATGGCCTGACAGAACAGGCTCCTAGGAAAGTATTCGTGCTTACGACTACCGAGGCTTCCATACCCCGGCTGCGAAAACCACATGCGAAAAGTGCCAGTAATGGATATCCGGTTGGTGATACGCTCTACCAATTCGTTCAGATCAAGCCAGATCGCTATTTCGGAATCAAGAAGGTTTGGATTGATGATGCCCGTGTAACGATTACCGATCCAGAGAGGACGTTGCTAGATGGTCTATCCATGCCTCAGTACTGCGGAGATTTCTCTGAGGTTTTGCATGCCTTCGAGGATAGAGGTAAGGAGCTTGATCTAAATCAGATTATCGAGTATGCCCTCAAGTTTGGTGTGGTTATAGCGAGGCGCCTCGGCTGGGTGTTGGAACGACAGGGTATAAAACTTGCGAGCTTGGAACCGCTAATGGAACTGCCTATTAAGGGTTACCGGAAGCTTGATCCAACAGGTCCGCGGAAGGGGCACTGTAACCGACGCTGGATGATTCAAGAAAACCTTCCGGGGAAAATCAAGATATGAAATCGCTGCGCATACGGTTGCAGGAGGCACGGAAAAGTCTAGGCACTCCATAGGAAATACTCGAACGAGATTACATTCTCTCATGGATTCTTGCTGGCATCAGTCATGTGAGATTACTTGAGGATACGCTGGTTTGCAAAGGAGGGACTGCGCTCAAGAAGTGTTACTTTGGAGAGTATCGTTTCTCCGAGGATTTAGACTTTTCTGGCTTAAGGGGCGTTCCAACCGGAGAGGTTATGGAAAGTGCAATCCGGGAAGCCTGTAATATGGCAGTAAACTTACTTGAAGAGTACGCACCGGTGAGAATCGAATTCGAGCGGTACACCGAACGAGATCCACATCCTAAAGGCCAGGAAGCTTTCACGATTCATGCTCAGTTGCCATGGCAGCGGAAACCTCAAACCCGGGTGATGATTGAAACGGCGATAGATGAGAAGATATTCAAGCCTGTGAAAAAGCGGACTATCATCCACGAATATGGCGAGCATCTAGAAGTGGAAGTCCTTGTGTATGCACTGGAAGAGATCGTAGCTGAGAAACTCCGTGCGATTCTCCAACATGTGGAGAGGCTTCAAGCAAGAGGTTGGAGTCGTTCCCGCGCACGAGATTACTATGACCTTTGGCGTATTTTCAGCACTTACCGAAATCAGTTAGACTTGTCGGGATTTTCTTCATTCCTGCAAGACAAATGCGAGGTGCGGAAAGTATCCTTCAAAGGTCCCGAGGATTTCTTTCAGAAAAAAATGCTGGAATATGTAGAAAAAAGTTGGGACCAGTGGCTTGGCCCCTTGGTTCCTGAGCTTCCCGCTTTCGCCACAGTGATTGGCGAACTGCGACCCCAAATCGTATCCTTACTATCTGTAGAACGATAATCGAGATCCTTTCCCTAGAATGGTTTGTTGTTTAATAAATTTTCCCGCAAATTTAACAACGGTTCCAAATTATTCTCTATATCGAGCGAAAAATCCATTTTGGGTTTCTCTTTTTTTCAGGCTAATCAACATCAAAACGCATATTTTCTTTGACAGTCGGATGGCTTACGGCGTTCTTACCCAGGGACATACCAAACTTTTATCCTGGTGTAAGTACCATCACGCGGTCATAACCCGAAAGGTCTTGAAGCACCTTTTTGACTTTCCATCCGTGCCCTATGCCCAGGTTCGTTACATCGTCCTTAAGGTCGGGGCTTATTTCAATGATGAGAAGGCCGTCCGGGTTCAGATGTGTTTGCGATTCAGAAAGCAGCACCCGGTACGCCGTCAGCCCGTCTTTGCCGCCGTCAAGCGCCCTGGCCGGCTCAAACAGGCGTATCCCAGGCTGCAGTCCGGCAAACTCACCGGTCTTGACATACGGGGGGTTGCTCGCAATGACATCGAAGCACTGTCCGGAAAGCTTTTTAAAATAATCGCTTTTTATAAAAATGATTTTATTATTGCCGAGAAGATTTTTCGCATTGCAGGCTGCAATACGCACCGCTTTCCTGTCAATATCAATCGCCGTAACCCGGCAATCCGGTACATGAAACTTTACCGACACGGCAATCGCGCCGCAGCCCGTTCCCACGTCGAGCATCGAGGCAGGATGAAGCGCTGCTATCTCTTCTACCAGGGTCTCTGTTTCGGGCCGCGGAATCAGTGTGTGCCTGTTCACCTGAAACGTGAGGGAGTAAAACTCCTTGACACCGGTAATATAGGCCACCGGCTCTCCACAGGCCCGCCTTTTTTTAACTCTCTCCCACGCCACTTTTTCTGATTTCGAAAGTATGTACTCCGGGTGGGTGAGAATAAACTCTTTCGACCTTTTCAGCACAAACGACAGTAATGGAAGGATATCCGAATGGGCGAGGATACTACGTGATGCGGATAGTATATCAGATATATGCGTAGCCGTATTCAAGGGCATTACGTGCTCACTGCGAGACCCCGACCTTCTGCAGCCTCTCCCTCGCTTCGGCTTCGGTAAGCGCGTCGATGAGCTCGAAGAGGTCACCCTCCATAATCAGATCGAGCTTATACAGAGTGAGCCCGATACGGTGGTCGGTCACGCGGTTTTGCGGAAAGTTATAGGTGCGGATGCGCTCCGAGCGGTCGCCGCTTCCAACCTGGCTTTTTCTCTTTTTGGCCTCGGTGTCCTTGCGCTCGCTTTCGGCCTTCTCAAAAAGCCGGGCCCGTAAAACCTTCAGCGCCCGTTCCTTGTTTTTCAGTTGAGATTTCTCGTCCTGGCAGGTCACCACCACTCCTGTCGGAACATGGGTGATGCGCACGGCTGAATCCGTGGTATTGACATGCTGGCCGCCGTGTCCCCGCGCGCGGAAAACGTCCACTCGCAGGTCTTCGGACACTATCTCGATATCTGTCTCCTCAGGTTCGGGAAGCACCGCAACCGTCACGGCCGACGTGTGGATTCTTCCGCCGGATTCCGTTACCGGAATACGCTGCACCCGATGCACCCCCATCTCGAACTTCAGTTTCCGGTACACACCCTTGCCGGAGATATTGAAAATAATCTCCTTGAAGCCGCCGACACCGATCTCGTTGCTGCTCATGATCTCGATATTCCAGCGGTTTCGCTCACAGAACCTGCTGTACATCCTGAAAAGATCCGAAGCGAACAGCGCCGCTTCATCACCACCGGTGCCGGCACGGATCTCCATCATGATATTTTTTCCATCAAGCGGATCGGGAGGAATGAGCGCAAGAAGCATCTTGCTCTCGGTTTCAGATTTCAGGCGATCGAGGCTCTCTATTTCACCGTGTATTTCTTCCTTCAGCCCCTCATCATCGGTCGAATCGAGCATCTCCCTGTATTCCTGTACATCCTTCTCCAACTTTTCAAGCTTCATCATGTCATTGATAATCTTCGAGATGCTGTTGAACTCACGGGTCAGTTCGGCATACCGGGCTTTGTCCGATGAAACTTCCGGATCAAGAAGCTTTTTTTCAAGTGAATTGTATTTTTGCTGCAGCTCCTGTAATGTATACACGCTGTTTTATCCTCCGGTTTACAGACAACAACTAGTACTACAGCGATACTTACCGATTATATGGTATAAAATGTACTTTGTTTACACAACACAGAGTTTATTTACTACCACAATTAAACTTATAGTAATCGCTTTTTAGATGTAAAGTATCGCTGCAGCACTAGAACCCGCCCCCTGCGATGAGCTGTGTTATGAATCCCAGGATTTTAGGGAGGAGAAGATACCGCACAAGTATAATTATGACAAGCGCGGCGAAACTGCTGATATCGAATCTTCCCTGCTCCTGCACCTTCAGGGCGTTTCGGATGGGGCGGACAACCGGCTCGGAGATCATGAACACCGCCGCAATAAACGGGTTGTTCGTTCTCGGTCGAATAAACCCAAAAATAAACCGAAGAGCCGTGGCTGCCAAAAAAATGAAAAGTATGAAGTAGATGAATCGAAAAAAAAGGACAATAATAAGAGAACCGAACAGCGCCGGGGTGATATGGCCTCTCAAGATAAGATTGTACACAAGCTCCTGCAGGAGGTAGAGGAGATAGAAGGCGAGAATGGGGCTGAAGTCTATTCCCCCTATTCGAAGAAAACGGACATTTGCAAAGAGCTTGAGGTACGGGTCTGTCAGACTGCAGATAAACCGCACGATAGGGTTGAACATATTGGGTCGAAGCCACGCGAACAACACCCGTAAAAATATCAAAATTATATAGATGGAAAAAATCAGGCGAACAATATTCGCAAGGTATATCATAAAAGAGCCCCGGTGTCAGATTTACATCAAATATAGCACCGGTTAATAACGATATCAAAGTAATTATTGCTGTAAGGCAAATCGTCAGGAAGATCCGCCGAACCGGTACATCGACAGCTGAAATCCTTACCCGTCGAGCAGAAGCCGGGCGAATTTTATGGACAGGATCTTTGTCTTCGTGTCGTCCGCCCTCGACGGAACAACGATAGGGCAGCTTCCTCCGAGCACCACGCCCGCGGCAGGCCCGCGCTGAAGGCAGGTAATGGTTTTCCAGATCACGTTACCGGTTTCAATATTGGGAACGATGAGCACGTTCGCCCGGCCGGCAACACTTCCCCCGATTCCCTTCTCGGCCGCCTTCCTGTAATCGAGAGCATTATCAAATGCAAACGGTCCATCGACAATGCAGTCACCGAACAGGCCCGTTTCAGCGTATTTCTTCATTAAAAAAGCGTCGAGCGTCGCGGGCATTGCCGGCAGTTTCACCTTCTCCACCGCCGCAAGCATTGCAGCACGAATCCTGCGTATCCCGATCCGCCGCGCTGCATCAACCGCGTTTCGGACGATCTGTATTTTTCGTGAAAAATTGGGGAGTATATTGATTGCGGCATCGGACATGAGAAAAACCCTCTTTGTTTCCGGTATCTCTAACATCCCGACATGGCTCAGTATCCTGTCGGTCCTCACCCTCCAGCGCGGGTCAAGAAGCACGTGTATAAAATCTCCCGTTCCGACAAGCCCTTTCATAATAAAATCAGCTTCATTATCGTGAAGCAGCGATGCGCCTTGCTCGAGTATATTGTCATCCGAAGCCTCAACAAACACGAAGTCTTTTTTTATGCCGAGCTTCCGGATTAATTCATTCATCTTTTTGCGGTTTCCAACAAGAATCGGCTGCGCAACATTTTCCTGCGCAGCAGCTGCCGCCGCTTCCAATGACGCAGTATCATAGGGGCGAACAATAACCAGGCGGGCAGGCTTCATGCCTGTGAACCTGTTGAGAACCGCATGCATATCGTACAGGTCACCGTCCTGCACAGCAACGCTCTCTGCACGCTCTTTCATAGATACCTCCACAACACTGCCGTCTAACTCCTGGGTCTCACAGATTAATTGCCGTCCATGCCGTTACGGTGCCGTTACTGCTATTTTCCCGGAGCGGGACATCTCGATAATTCCGTGTGACTTCAGCATCCTTACCATACCGTCGACCCGTTTTTCCTCCGCATGGAGCGCAAGAACCATCGCCGTATCGGAAACCGCAATCACCTGCGCGTTGAAAAGCTCGGCAACCTGAAGCACCTGCGGTATCTCCTCCGCTTTTATCCTGATCTTTATTAAAAGCAGCTCCATTGCTATGAGCTCGCCCTCCTTAAAATCGTGGAGCTTGATTACATCATCGAGGTTATTAAGGCGCTTTTCCGCACCCCGCACCGTCTCCCTGTCGGCGTCAACGACAATGGTCATCCTTGATTTATCTTCCTCCTCGATTTCACCGGCGGCAAGCGAATAGATGTTTACACCCTCTCGGGCAAAGGATTCGGCGATCTTTGCAAGAACACCGGGCCTGTTGTATACAAGGCATGAAAGCGTATGTTTCATCTTCTCCCCCATTTTCTGCAGACAGGCGAGTACACATACTCCCGCTATTGACTAAAGCGGGGAACCATTGCTATAATGTAATAGATCAATACCGTATATCTGATATACTACTCTAGTTACTACAATCTGTAACGAAAAAAAACAAATAAAAACCGGTTCGTGTATGGTGCAAAATCGAATGAAAAGCCGGAATGAGCCGGCAGGCTCGACATCCTGGAGGACTGCATGAAAGACGTAGAGAAAGAGGCCCGGGAATTCTGGGCAAAAAAAGAGGAGGAAAAAGGCGGGAAAGTTCAGTTTTACACCTTTGCCACCTATTTGGGGAGGTGGTCCGATCGGAGTGTGGCACTTGGCGGGCTTGCATACATCATAAAAAACAACATCTATTTCGAGGATTTTGAAAAGGAAAACTGGATGATGCGAATTGTGCAGCGGAAGAGCAAGTATGAAAAAACAGAGTTCAGCATCGATATAAACGACATTTCAGAGGCGAAGATCACCTCGAGGAACAGCGCTTTGAACTGCATCGAAGGTTTTATCGAGCCGGGAAACACAAAAACCCTTGTGCCTCTCATGAAACTACTTGCAAAACCCGTTGTGCAGATTAATCTGAAAACCGGTTCCGCCCTGTTTTTCGAGATAATGAAGGCGGGAGAATTCATCAACGCTCTTCATGCTGTGTAAAAGGCCGACTGTGAGCAGGTTGTTCAAATCTTTCGCCTTATCCTGCGCATCTAGCACCCTTCATTACGCACCAGAGCTGTAAACTTATTTTCGCTGTATTCCTTAACATCCGCATTCAGGCATTCATAAATATGGAGGAGATTCTTCGCCCGCTCGGTAAGCACGGTATATCCTCCGCCGGTCCCTCCGCGCGATCGCTCAAGAAGCTTTATCCCCAGGTTTTCCTCCGCCCTTCCCAGGTGCGCCCACGCGCTTTTAAACGACATGTTCAGTTTTTTAGCCGCTTTTGAGATGGAGCCTTCTCGTTCGATTGTTTTTAACAGCATGTACCTGCCCTCTCCGAAAACCGGCCTGCCGTCCTCTTCAAACCAGACCTTCACCTGTACGTTCATGGCGACTCACTAAAACCGAATCGGAAAGAATTGGGAATCGGGCGGAGAATTAAATGATATGGTAATCATAGTATACACCCATCCATTTGTCAATTTCTGGTTTAACATAGAATTATTTGTGCGTATAAGGCCTGGTTCTCTCCATAATATAAAAAATGCATCCTCTCATAACGTCGACTTCAGGGTGGATAAACTTATTCGACCTGCCACAGGCATTTTAGCGTTTTCATTTACCGCCGACTGTAGCCCTGATGACTGCAAAGCCTTCCTCTTCCATTGCTTCGGCAACCCTGCTCTGAAGCTCTTTGCCCGGGGTAAGAGCGACCATGTAGCCTCCCATGCCGCCGCCTGTGAGCTTTGCACCGAGAGCGCCTTTTTTTCGCGCAAGGTTGCAGAGGTATATCAGCCTTTCATGGGAAAGCCCCATGTCGATGAGTATGCTGTGATTTTCAGTCATGATCTTCCCGATGGTTTCAAGATCGTATGCCTCGAGGGCTTTCTTCACACCGAAAGCCTGTTCGGTGATAAGCTCAAGTCTCTTCCTGAATCCTTCGGAGTCTTTATTCTGCTCCCGCTCGACGAGCTCGTCGAGCTTTCTCGTGTCCGCAGAAACACCGCTGTTTCCTAAAACGACCTCAACCGGCCTCTTCACCTTAATCTTCTCCACAATTTTTTGTTCTTTATTTCCGTCCCTGAGCTGAAAGAGCATCAGGCCGCCGTAGCAGGATGCCGTATTGTCGACACCGCTCGGTTCGCCATGATAGGCGAACTCCCCTTCCCAGGCGATATGGTTGATCTCGTCTACCGACAGGCCAAGATCAAACTCATCGTTCAGCGCGCGTGCAAGCGACACACAGCCCGCCGCACTCGCCCCTACACCGCTTCCCGCAAGGAGACTGCCGCCGAGGGTTATTCTGATCGGTGTTTTATCCGTATCGATGCCCGTTACATTCAATATCCTGCTGATCGATTGGACCTGGAGTTTTTCCTTGCTCTTCTTGTATCCGGGCACTTCTTTTCTATTGTCATTCAGCACCCATCCCTTTCCCTCTGTCCGTTCAACCGTTGCTTCTGTCTCATAGGGTATTGATGATACAACAGCAGGAACACCCTCAAGAACAAACTGGTCTCCGATCAGTATTGTTTTCCCGTATCCCGTTCCTCTACCCATATCTCCCTCCCATAGACCTTTTTCATACCAAGATTTTTTTTCGAATATATTCCTATCTCAGGCAGCAGGCCAGCGGTAAGCTGAATGGGTTGCTCCGACCTGAAACCGGCTGAATCCATGCTATTCTCCGAGCAGTTTCTCCATCTCCTCGATCACCTGTGCCTCTTTGCCGATACCAACGGTCGTTGCTGCAGTCAGGCTGTGGCACGCGTCGGAAAACCCTCCGAGCCGCCTCGTTGCCTCAGGCAGGAGCACATCAAGGCCCATTTTTTTCCCAGCCCTGATCATATTTTCCATTGCAGGCGGAACACGCATTGATATCTTTACCTGATTGATTTCAATATCGCCGAACCCCGGAATAATGTTGGGTATTAATTGAAATCCGGCAATATACTTATCCCTGTCAATAAAATCCATGCGCCTGGTTGCATCGCAGAATGCGCCCACCATTTTGACTCCCATAGGCGAGAACCTGTCGTGGAGGTGAAACCACTGTATATTGGGCGTATACCGCATTTTCCCGTTTTCAAGCTGCCTGATTTCATCCGTAAACAGCCTGTCCTTCACCTTTTTGAGGTTTTCGACCACCCTGTCGGATCGGGGAGAAAATCCTTCGAGGCAGACCTGTACGCCTGTATCCGGACCGTTCTCATAGTACCCGGCTCCCCCGAGAACATCAAGGTACTCCTCAAAGGCATCACCAGGTATACCTCCCTTTGCAGTGTGAAAGATATACCGCTTTCCCTCCTTTTGAGTTTCGTCGATTTCGACGCTCCCCTGTTTGACAGCTTCGAGTGCCGCATTCAGGTTTTCGCTGACAAGCTCGCCGTTGACAAAGAATTCGTCGCCCACCGCGCCAAGCGCCGCAAGATACGCAAGGTCGCTGTTTTTTTTGTCCATCAGCTTCGAAAACAGGTAGCATGTTGTTGAGGCCGAGATGTCCCTGTCTCCTTTCAGTCCGAAGAGGTCCGGGTCGAGGTTGAGAACCCTCGGGTCCCCGGATTTTTCCGCGACATGATGATCGAGTATGACAACGAGATTCTTCCCTCTGTTCAGTTGTGCGAGAAGCGGATCGATCCTGCCGGCAAAATCGGCAAATACCAGGAGCGCGCCCTCCATACCAAAGATTTTTTGTAATACTGCGGGGTACGGTTTTTCAAGCGCGATACGTGTAACCCCATAGCCTTTTCTGACGAAGGCCCTGGTTAAAATTGCGCCTGAGGTAAGGCCGTCCGTGTCGTTGTGGTGAAAAAGAGTTATATTCTGTGCGGGCCATCTCTCCATCGTTTCCAGCGCATGTTCCATTGCATGAAGAAGACCGGTATGCATGGTATTTTCCGTATTCAGAAAAGGTGCAGCCCCAGGCTGCAAGCAGACTTATGTCTGTGAGCACGCTCTCAACCGCTGATCCACGAGTCCGAACAGCAGGTGCGAGAACAAAAAAAGTGCAACCCGGATGGTTGCAAGCCAAACGACTGCAAGCCGTCAGGCTGTATCCTGCAACTCTAAATTACTCACTGTCAGAACAATATTTCAAGCGGAATCCGGCGTGAAACCCTCTTTTTCAGCGGGTTACCTTGACGGTGACGACAGGCCAGTCGTTGTTTCCATCGTAGTGGACGGGGTCGGTTTCTTTCTGCACATTCCCGTGAATATCGGTAGCCCGTACGTTCACGGTATATCTTCCCGGTTTGTCGAATCGGAGGTTTGCTCGCCAGAAAACCCAGACATTATCCGCATCGATACTCTGGACTATATCCGCATTCTTCCACGTTTTTCCAAGATCCGTCGTTACCTCCACTTTTTTAATGCGCGTGCCCCCGAATGCGGCTCCGCCGATTTCAAGCGCCGTACCCGCTTTGACGTTTTTCCCTCTTTTTGGAAAGAATATCGTACTGTCGACTGCCATCGGCGGAGAGCAGTCCCAGCCCCGGTCCTCCCAGTAATCCTTGATAGGCCTATCTATTACCTCGATATCAGTAACCCATGCCGGCTGCTTTACACCGTAATATCCAGGGTTTAATATTCGCAGGGGAAAGCCCTGACGGGCCGGGATGACCTTGCCGTTCATGTACAGTGCACCGATAACCCCGTTGTTTTTGATCTGCTCCAGGGTGTGGGACGCATAGTATCCGTCTGCCGCTCTGTACTGAACACCTGTGGCTCTATCATCGATTCCAAGTGACTGCAGGAGGTCGTACAGCACAAACCCCTCCCAAACGGCTGTCGAGAGAAGCTGACCGCCCGGCGCGTTGCCAATACACTCAACAGTAAGAGGGACTTTAACCTTCGGAAGCGCCCTTAATTCATCTATACTGAACTTTCGCGGATTTTTAACAAACCCCTTTACCGTGAGACGGTAACGTCCTGCATCGATCTGGGGCACACTACCGATTCTCGTAATATAGTAATCTTCATTTTTTGTAATGAAATCGGGGAAATCTTCGCCCGGGAGCAGCACCGGACTACAGAGGACGATTAGTACTACCACCGCAAAGAAGCCACTCTTCATGTACACCATTCTTTCACTCCTTTTTGTGACATTATACCCGATTGCCGTATGCTTTTTCACCTTTTTTTATCATGGCTGTGATACTTTCGAGTCAACGTGTAAAAAGATTTTGACGGAAGGATAGCCTGTTTTCTATTCCGGAAACCTCTACAGGCTGTCAACACCTATTGCATCGTACAGGTCGTAGAGGGCCATGTTGTAGTTGTATATCGCGCTCAGGTACCCGAGCTGGGCTGCGTTGAGATTGAGCTGGGCGTCCTTGAGCCTTGTATTCGAGATAAGGCCGTTTACGTAGCTCTGCTTCGAGGTCGATAGAAACTTACCGGCCACTTCAACGCGTTTTTTTCCCGACGCTATTTTTGCCTTTTCCTCTTCAAGGCTCAATAGGATATTCTGTATTGAAAGACGTATGCCGCTCTCAAGCGAGCTGAGACCGGTCGTAAGGCTTTCCGCATCGAACTCCGATTTCTTCGCTCCCGCATTCTCGCTGCTCCACGGAAAAAGGGCCGAAAGCGGCATCTGCACGCCGACGCCGACCGTCAGCAGGTCGGTCCAGGAGCCTTTACCCGTGTATTTATTTTTACCGGTTATCGAATCGTACCCGCTCTGCACAGAGTAATTAGCGAAACCCGCAATGGAGGGGTATTTTGCCCGGCCTGCAAGGGTTTTCTGGTACTCCGCTGCATTGATGCCCGAACGGTACTGCTGAATATTGTAGTTGTTCTTCATGGCTGTTTCAACGAGCTTATCTCTATCGAGGCGGTGATACTCCGGTTTCAGATCACCGACGAGCTCGATATCGTACGTTTTTCCTCCCTGCTCCTCGATACCGAGGAGGTCCATCACCGCAAGAATGGCGAACTTCACCCTGTTTCGGGCCGATATAACCTCGGGCATGAAATTCTCGACATCCGACTCCGCGCTCAGCATATCTAATTCAGAACCCAGTCCCGCCTCAAACCGCTTTTTCGCGATATCGAGCGCCTCCTGCTTGTTTGCGAGGGTCGCCTCCTGAACAGAAACGACCTCTCTTGCAAGTATATACCCGTAAAACGCCCGTTTTATCTTAATGATAAGCGAGCGTTTCTCTTCTTCGAGCTCCAGCCTTGCAAGACTCATTCCCTCATTGGCAAGCTTTATGCCGGTTTTAATCTTTCCGAATGTAAAGATTGCCTGCTGTGCGCTGAGCTCCAGCATAATAGGGTCCTGTGCGGAAAGATACATCCCCGGTATAGTCACGGGGCCCTCACCGAGATCGAATGTCGTATTGTCCATCTTGGGCTGTTCGAAGAGATGCGAGTACGATACCGATGCCGACACATCGGTGTAGCGGGCTGCTTTCGCGCTCTGCAGGTCAGCACCGGCTGATGCCACTTTGAGCATCTTCTGCCTGATACTGCTGCTATTTTTGAGACCGAGGCCTATTGCCTGCTCGAGTGTGAGTTTGATGGTCTCAGCCTGTAGAACCATCGGAAAAAAAACCATTAATAAAAGCACAAGTGTCCCTGCAGCCTGTATATTGATCCTCTTGTTCCATTTCTTTATATGAATTCTTGCAGTCATATACGCCCCTCTTTCCTTCTTCTTATGGACTCAAATAGGTTTTATGGACTGTACATTCCCGGACTCAACCCCGCGGTACGGCCCGCGAACGTTTATTCACTTTCTGTCACTTTTCCCTTTGAAAACAGGTTGTACAGAGTGGGAATTATAAAAAGCGTCAGCAGGGATGAAACGATCAGACCGCCGATACTCACTATCCCCATCGGCTGCCTCAGCTCGGCCCCTGAAGACCCCAGGCCGAGCGCGAGCGGCAGCATTCCCAATATGATGGCTGACGTCGACATGATAATCGGCTTGAGCTTTACCGGGCATGCCTCTAACAGGGCCGACCTCGTGTCTCTGCCCTGCCTTTTCAACACGTTTGTATAATCCAGAAGCAGTATCGCGTTGTTCACCACGATGCCGACGAGCATTATTATAGCCATCATCGATACCATATTCATCGTCTGACCGGTTATAAACAGCGCGCCGAACACCCCGATTAGCGCGAGCGGCACGGTGCCAAGAATGAGAAGCGGCTGAAAGAGGTTTTCCAGAATGGCTGCAAGGAGCATGTAGGTGATGAGTATGGCGATCATAAAAGCCCTTCCCATATCCCGGGTCGTGTCCTGCATCATCTGGGCGCTGCCGCCCCATGTTATGCTGTATCCCTCAGGCAGTTTCAACCCGCCTATTTTTTTCTGTATGGAACCAACAACAGCCCCAAGCGGGTACCCCTGAGCAGGAGATCCGGTAAACTGTATGACACTGTACTTGTTTCTGTGCATGAGTTTGCTGTATCCCTGGTCGTACCGTACGTCGGCAAACTGGGCGAGACGGTAGACTCCGTCCCGGGACGCGATACTTATGTTTTCAATCTTCTCAGGAGAATCAACGGAGTCGTCTGACATCATTACCCGCACGTCGTACTCTTCGCCTCCCTCGCGGTAGGTTGTCGCCACCATCCCTTCAACCGCGCCTCTCAGGCTGAAGGCAAGATCGTATATATTCACACCGGCATTTTTCATCGCAACCCTGTCCGGAACGAGGGTTATCTCAGGCTTTCCGACCCTGGAGCTCGTGGTGAGGTTTACAAGACCCCGTACATTCTTCAGCTCATCGAGAATTTCGACCCTGTATTTTTCGAGTGTATCGGAATCATGGCCCTGCAGGTAAAATTCAACCGGGTAGCTTCCCCCGCCGGCGCCCATACCGATTGCCTGAACCCGTATCTTTGCATTTGGTATGTCGGCAAGCTCTCCCACAAGGAGATTTGCCACCGCCCTGTCGTTCAGTGTCCTCTCCCTCCTATCGACGAGCCGCACATCCATCGTTGCCATGTTGGTGCCCTGATCGAGCTCGCTGATACTCCCCAGGGTCGTCACCATATGCTCTACTTCAGGATGAGTCTGAATCCGTTGTTCTATTTGGGCCATGAGATCGGCCGTTTCAGAGAGGTTGTACCCCTGCGGGAGCTCTACCTCAACACTCAGGGCGCCCTGGTCCATTTCCGGCGAGAATTCGAACCCGATCTTCGTTGCCAGAAAGAGGCTGCCGATAAAAAGAATCACGGCCCCCGCAACCAGCAGAACGCCCCGGGATTTTTTCATGAAAATTCTCGTGAGAATGCGCTGATATCCCTGTTCCCATGAATGAAACATCGCTTCAAGCCGTTTGCCGATAGGGTGTTTCTTCCTGTCATGCTCGGGCAGTATAAGAGACGCGAGCATCGGGGTGAGGGTGAGCGAGATGAGGAGTGAAAAGATTGTGGCGAATACAACGGTCATGGCGAACTCTTTTAAAAAAATCCCCACCATTCCTTTCACCATAGCAAGCGGCAAAAATACCGCTACATTGGTCAGCGTCGAGGCCAGTACTGCGGTTGTAATCTCCGATGTGCCCCTGTCCGCTGCCTCAACCCGTGCATTCCCCATACCCATGTGCCGGAATATATTCTCGAGCACAACAACTGAATTGGTGACGAGTATTCCCACCGAAACCGACAGGCCCATGAGTGACATGACATTTTTTGTAAATCCCGCTCCTCTGAGGAGGAGGAATGTCGAAATTATGGAAACAGGCATTGCGAGTGACGCGATGAAGGTAGAACGGAGATCGTGCAGGAAAAAGAGCAGCACCCCTGCGGTGAGAACAATGCCGAGGAAGATATTCATGAGTGTATCGTCGACCGTGCTCTTTATAAACACCGAATCATCGTTTACAATGGTAAGATTATTCCCGGGCGGCAGGTCCGCCCTCAGTGATGGTAGAATTTTTTGTACACCGTCCGCTATCTCAACGGCGTTACCGTCCGGTGCCGGAATAATGCTGAGGAGTACGACGTTTTCATCCCTGGTCTTCGACCTGTTGTCGAAGTAGACCGTGCGCTGACGCACATCGGCGCTCGTATCTTTCACGCTGGCAAGCTTGCCGAGCTGTTTGGTGCCGAAAGGAGTCGGCACCTCGAGCGCTTTCAGTGCATCGACAGACCCCAGCTGCCCTTTCATGCGCACCGAGTACTCCTGCGAGCGCTCATCAAACTGGCCGCCGGGCATATCGATATTCTGCGCGGCAAGTATCTGACCGAGCTGTGTCAGGGAAATGGCATTCTGAAAGACAACCCTGTTGTCGAACTCAACGTGGATTTCCCTCTTCTCACCGCCCTTGATATCGACTCTGGCGACACCTTTTATTTGAGAGAGCCTGTTCTTCAGATTTTTCCGGGCAATGTCGTTGAGCTCTCTCGTCTCGAGGTTTCCGGAAAGGAGAATGTTTATAATGGGCCTCGCATTGATATCCACTTTTTCCACAACAGGAAGCTGGGCGTCTTTGGGAAATTGATTGAGTATAGAATCGATCTTATCCTTCACCTCCTGGTTCGCCACATTAACATCTTTACCGAGCTCAAACTCAATAAGCGTGATCCCGACGTTTTCCATTGCGTACGAGGTAAGTGTGTTGATACCGCTGATAGTAGAAACAACGTCCTCAACAGGCTTTATGATTTCCGTTTCAACTTCCTGAGGCCCGGCGCCGGGATACACGACCTGTATGGTAACATAGGGGAGCTTGATGCTCGGCATCAGGTTGAGCGGCACGTTGAAAAAGGCGAGCAGGCCGAACAGCGTGACCGCGAGGATAATCATGCTCATCATCACGGGTCTTTTAATCGATAACTTTGAAAGAAACATAGCTTTTCCCTATTACATTCGTTTTATTTTGCTGCCGTCTTCAAGAAGCATCTGCCCCTCGACGATGAGCTGATCTCCCGGGTTCAACCCCTCGGTGATCTCGACATCCGGGCCCTGATCCCGTCCCTCGACAACGGGTCTCTTTTCAGCCTTTCCGTTTGCCGCAACGTACACGAACCGCCCGCTTTTATCCTTAAAGATATCCTTCCTCTCTATCACAACGGCATTTGGATCTGAATAGGTCACGATGCGGACTTCCGCGGTAATGCCCATGGGTATACTGTTTTTGGGGTTGCCGAATTCGACAACCACACCGAATGCCTGTGTATCGCGGTTGAGGGCCATATCCACCTGGGTAACTTTGCCCCTGAAAACCATCCCGTTCCACTCCGCAGATGCCGGTTGTCCCGCACGGATATCGAGAATTTCTTTCTCCGTTGCCCAGACCTTGGCCCTCAGCCTGTCCGTCTGCGAAATGGTGAAAAGCTTATCGCCTGGCTTGACATCGTCTGATTCGCCCACGTTTATCTTTGTGATATATCCGCTTATGGGAGCCTTGACTTCGATCGTCTGCCGCGCGGTGTTCCAGTTTGCAGAGGCAACTTCAAAGCCTGCCTTCGCATTATCCAGGTCCTGACGCGACACACCTCCGCTCGAATAGAGATTTTTTATCCGCTCGTAGGATTTTTTCGCGCTCTCGTAGGCCACCTTTGCCTGATAATACCGCGCCGCCGGGTTATCGGTGGGAAAGCTCAGTATCACCTGGTCCTTTTGCACGTAGTCGCCGACTTTTGCGTATATTTTATCCACCCTGTCCGCAACCATTGAACTCCCCGAAGATTCCTCTATGCCCACGAGCTCTGCATTGTACAGCAGCCAGGTTTTAAAAGAACGGGGGGTAACAGGCTCTGTTTTTACGGGCACCCCCTCCTCGCGATATATCTGCTCGAGATTGTTGTTTGCAACCGGCCCGTCACTGCAGCCGTAAAAGGAAATTGCAATCAATGCGAGCAGCGGTAAAAGGCAAAATACTCTTTTCATCGTCGTATATTCCTTTCCTTCTTTATGGTATTCTGAGATTCATCCGGCTGGCCGAACGTTTGAATAGCGCCGCGTTACGGCGGCAGATATTATTGATAACGTGGTATTTAGAAATACACCACCATTTCTGATATTCCGTTTAATACTGCTCCTGTGTAACAATCCCCTTCAAAAAAAGTTTAACAATATCCGGCACACTGTCCCTCAGTTCCGATAATGCCGGTTTGTGCAGATTTATCCCGATGGCGCCCGCAACGACAAATGCCGTCAGCCAGGCTGCATGTACGGGGTCGACATCATCCCGTATTTCGCCTGCCGCAATACCCTCTGTGACTATTTGATTCAGCACCTTCATGTATTTATCAGCCGTTTTTTCTCCTCTTTTTTTCAGAATATCAGACGCCTTCATCACCTTCAGGTTTGAAATAGCCACCATCTTCATCTGCCTGAAACCGACCAGGATTTCCTGCCTTGTAATCATATTGACGATAAGCCACCGCAGACGTGCTACCGGAGAAGCTGTCTGCTTCGCCGATTCCTCTATCAGTTTGTCAAGCCGTTTCTCAAACATTGTGAGTATATATTCGTACAGGTCAATCTTTGTTTTGAAATGCCAGTATACCGCGCCTCGCGTCAGACCAGCCTTCTCAGCCACATCCTCGATTCTCGTTGCCTGATAGCCGTTTATTTCAAAAAGCTCGACCGCTGATTCGACGATCTTTTTCTTCGTTTCCCCGGCTTCCTCTTTTGTTTTTCTCATGCACCGTTCCTTTTTTTACATACATGCATGAATGTATGCAAAAAGTAAAATCGAGTCAAGAAAAAAAATCGTTTCAAAGAAAATTTGCCTCATGTGTATTAATTTGCTATGTTCTTCTAAGTAACTTCTCGCAAGTTACTGTTTGATACTCGGCCGCGAAGCCGCGGCTTCTAAGAATCCTTTGTTTTGAGGGCCTTTTCCGAACCGTGCGCTTACGCACTCCAATAAACGAAAGGGTCCCGGTAGAGGATTTTTTTTACGCATTTCGAGCACAATGAGAGGACAGTATAATGAAAATGAGTATGAAAAATGCAGCCATCTTCGCCGCCATTGCCGTTTTTTTTGTCACTTTTACCCTGACAGCAGAAGGGGCTGACCGTAAAAGCAAAAAACGCTTGAAAAATGCTGTCGCTACCGTAAACGGTGAACCGATTTCAATAACAGATTTCGAACGGCAGGTAAATATAGCACGCCAACGCTACGCCAGCCAGGGCCAGAATATCGATGAAACACAGATGGGGGAATTCAGAAAGAAAGTACTCGATAATCTTATCGACAGCGAGCTTATCTATCAGGAGAGCAAAAAACAGGGCTACATTGCGGATGAGGAGCAGATTACCTCGCAGTTTGAAGGGATTAAAAAACAGTTTTCCGACGATAAGGAATTTGAGGCTGCTTTAAGCAGGATGAACTACACACAGGACTCCTTAAAAGAGGATATACGAAGAAGCATTACCGTGCAAAACTTCATTGAAAAAGAAATCGCCGCCTCCATCACCATCCCGGAAAAAGAATCGCGTGAGTATTACGGCAAACATCCGGAGGCTTTCAGTCAGCCGGAGCAAATCCGCGCGCGGCATATCCTTATCCTGGTTCCGGAGGGAGCGGATGAAAAAGCCGATCAGGCGGCGCTTAACAAAATAAAAGAAGTGCAGAAGAAGCTTCAAAACGGAGCGGATTTCGAGGCTCTTGCGAAAGAATACTCAGAGGGCCCGAGCGCCAAACAGGGCGGCGACCTCGGATTCTTTCAGCGAGGGCAGATGGTAAAGCCCTTTGAAGCTGCTGCATTTTCCCTGCAGCCCGGAGAGGTAAGTCCGATCGTTAAAACGCAGTACGGGTACCATCTGATAAAAGTCACCGACAAAAGGGCTGGAGTCAAAGTGCCCTACGAACATATGAAGAAACAAATCGATGAGTATCTGAAACAGGACAAGATACAGAAAAAAATTGGCAACCTTCTTGAAAAGATGCGGTTGGAAGCAACTATAGTTCGATTGTTGCCGGATCAAGCCGGGAAAAACACGTCTAAATAATGGGTATATTAGACAATGGAGACAGCATGCGTTTTCTATGAGCAGATTGCACCCAGACGGATACCCACAGGCAGCGTGGTGACCTTTCGGCGAAAGGACCGATGACTCTTACAGATTAAACCTGAAATTCATGATCTCACCGTCCTGAACCGAATACTCCTTTGCTTCAAGCCGGAGGGTCCCTCTTTCCTTGACGGCTTTAAAGGAGCCCGCGTCTATAAAATCTTCATACCGTACAGTTTCGGCTTTGATAAACCCCTTTGCAATGTCGGAGTGGATTTTTTCCGCAGCCTCCCGGGCGGTGCATCCCCTTCTAATATTCCATGCCCGCACTTCATCCTCACCGACGGTGAAAAAAGAAATAAGATCAAGCAGCATGTAGCACTTATTCACAAATCTTGCCATTACGGATTCCGCAAGGCCGATATCACGCAAGAATTCGCTCTGTTCATCAGCGCCCAGCTGACCGATCTCCTCCTCGATCTTCCCATATATCTTTATAGTTTCGTACCCGCGCTCACCGCAGTAAGAGAGAATAGTATTGTCCTGAAAATAGTCTTTCTCATCGGTATTAAGAGCCACAAGCATCGGTTTGGCGCTTAGAAACCTGAACCCGGAGATCAGCTTTTCCTCATCCTGATTGAGCCCCTGCTGAACGACCGGTATGCCCGTTTCAAGCCCCTGCCTCAAACGCAACAGAAGATCGTACTCTCTCCCCCTTTTGTGCTCCTTCTCGAGTCGTTGTGTGCGCTTTTCTATCTGCAGAAGATCGGTGAAAAACATCTCGTCTTCAATTTCTTTCATATCCCTCACAGGGTCTACCGTGCTGTACGGATGAGGAACTGCGTCGTTTCTGAAGTTCCTCAGCACGACTGCAACGGCATCGACCTCTCGTATCTGCTGCAGCATAGCCGCTGTAAATGATTTGTCATTGTCAAGTGAAATATCAACATCTCTGAACACCACCTGGGGATATGTGGTTTTCTTCGGATTGAATATTGATGACAGGACAGCCACCCTGTCATCAGGAACCGCAACCGTCGAAATGTTCGCACTGATTTCCCTGACCGAAGAGAGAGCGCGAAAGAGTGTTGTCTTGCCTGATTGTTTCAGGCCGATAATTCCCACCTGCATTGTATCACCTCATGTATTGTCGGGCTTTGAGAACCCTTCATGTGCAGTATCGATCGCTACTTCAGTATAGACAGGTATAAATATACCGAACAGATACTGTATAGAATAGAAGTTAGTCGTAGATTTTTCAGGAATGATAGTTTACAGAAAAAATGGAATCTACTTTTTGGGAAGCCGCATTTACAACGGCGTTTCATGCTACCCGGAGGGCATGTTACCCGAAGAGCATGTCACCCGGAGGGGCTCAAATATAAAAAAAGACCTGGCAACGACCTACTCTCCCACACAGTTACCCGTACAGTACCATCGGCGCTGGGGAGCTTAACTTCCGTGTTCGGTATGGAAACGGGTGTTTCCTCCCCGCTATGGTCACCAGATCAATTTAACATAATAATAGTACATTGAGAACAGAGTTTTCAATCAAAAGCGTTTCCGGCCGTTATCGCCGTCAATTCCCGTTTTCAGGGATTATTTCATACCCCATCACAGGAAAGATAAAATAATATGGTCAAGCCTCACGGTGTATTAGTACTGGTCGGCTAAATCCTTTACAGGACGTACACCTCCAGCCTATCAACCTTGTAATCTTCAAGGCACCTTCAGTTCTCTTAAAGAGAAAGGGATATCTAATCTTGAGGTGGGCTTCCCACTTAGATGCTTTCAGCGGTTATCTCTTCCGTACATAGCTACCCAGCAATGCCCCTGGCAGGACAACTGGTGCACCAGAGGTACGTCCACTCCGGTCCTCTCGTACTAGGAGCAGCTCCTCTCAAATATCCAACGCCTATGGCGGATAGGGACCGAACTGTCTCACGACGTTCTGAACCCAGCTCGCGTACCGCTTTAATTGGCGAACAGCCAAACCCTTGGGACCTGCTTCAGCCCCAGGATGCGATGAGCCGACATCGAGGTGCCAAACCTCCCCGTCGATGTGAACTCTTGGGGGAGATAAGCCTGTTATCCCCGGAGTACCTTTTATCCGTTGAGCGACGGCGCTTCCACACGCAACCGCCGGATCACTAAGACCTGCTTTCGCACCTGCTCGACTTGTAGGTCTCGCAGTCAAGCTCCCTTATGCCTTTACGCTCTACGCACGATTTCCGACCGTGCTGAGGGAACCTTCGCGCGCCCCCGTTACAATTTTGGAGGCGACCGCCCCAGTCAAACTGCCCGCCTAACACTGTCCCGTTCCCGGATAACGGTAAACGGTTAGAAATGCAATGTGATAAGGGTGGTATTTCAAGGGCGGCTCCATCCCGACTAGCGTCGAGATTTCACAGCCTCCCACCTATCCTACACATACCACATCAAATTCCAATATCAGGTTACAGTAAAGGTTCACGGGGTCTTTCCGTCCAGCCATAGGTAATCGGCATCTTCACCGATAATTCAATTTCACCGAGTCTCTTGCTGAGACAGCGCCCAGACCGTTACACCATTCGTGCAGGTCGGAACTTACCCGACAAGGAATTTCGCTCTATCTTGTTACTCCGCCCTGATACGTACCGGACGGGGCTGGGTCATTTCTGCCCAGCTCTGCATATCGCCATGCAGTACCGACTATATCTTTCCTAAAGAATTTTCTTCAGGATCCGGCGTATAGTCTGTGAGGATTTCCGGTAAAAACCGGATCTTTCCTGCTGATTATCTGCACTCAACGGATTGTCACTCCTCGTTCGGAGTACCGTGAGATACTCAGACTTCCCAGCATATAGCCAGATTTTACTAAGGCATTGATTCCCAATACCTTAGGACCGTTCGTGTTTGTTATACTGCATATACATACTGTGCAGCAGTCAGATCGTTTCCGTCTGACTCTCTATGTCGCCATAGAGACCGGACCATATCATTCCCGAGTAATCCACTCAGGATCCGGCGTATGGTCTCTGAGGATTCTCAAGTACCTTCCTTATTTTTTCTTCAGAATACCGACGTTTTCCGCCATCATTCATTTCACGGCGAATCACCATGATTTCATTGATTCCCCCTAATTCTAAATGTCTTCCCTCTGTCATAATCTTTGCAATCTGCTTGAACTTTGAAAAATCACGTTTCTTTTTCGCAGATAAAAAATTAAATCGATTAAAAAAGGGAATAACATTTTCCATTATCGCAGTAAGATTATTTACTTCATAATAGAAGACTCCGTCCTTCCGACTGCGTATTCGTCCACATTTCAAATATTTCTTACACAGCGAAAGGATAACTCTATCACGCTGGGAGATATTGAAACAAAGCGATATCTTCCAGGGTATCCTGTAGTCTTCTCGAGGGCGAAAGGAAACATTGAAACTTCCTTCACCATCTGCAAATCCTGCAAGATAGTATCCAATCTTAAGGGGAATGTTCTTGACTTGTAACATCGGCACTCCTCAAGGAAAGTTTTGAGCCTTTCCTGCTGATTGCCCGCACTCACAGATTGTCACTTCCACCTTATCTGGAACGTAAGTCCACGGTGATGAGTACTGTGAGATACACCGGGTTTCCCAGCATATAGCCAGATTTGTTTTCGGAACTACAGTGGTCCATTCTATAGTTACGGCCGCCGTTTACTGGGGCTTCAGTTCGCAGCTTCTTCGACGCAAGCGCCGAATAACCGCTCTCCTTAACCTTCCAGCACCGGGCAGGTGTCAGTCCCTATACGTCGTCTTGCGACTTAGCAGAGACATATGTTTTTGATAAACAGTCGCCTGGGCCATTTCTCTGCAACCCAATCCAGCTGAAACTTGCAAGAGCTTGACCGGATCGGGCCATCCTTCTCCCGAAGTTACGGATGCATTTTGCCGAGTTCCTTAGCAAGAGTTCTCTCGAGCGCCTTAGGATACTCACCCTACCTACCTGTGTCGGTTTTGGTACGGTCACCCTCATGACTCGCTTAGAGATTATTTCCCGGCAGTGTAGATCCTTCGAATTCGCCTTGCCGAAGCTCGGCTCTTGTTCACCCCTCAGCTTATGACAGCCCGGATTTTCCAAAGCTGCCAGCCTACAGGCTTAAACGGGGACAACCAACACCCCGATCGACATCACTTCCTGCGTCATCCCATCGCTCAGGCGTCATAAAGGTGGTACAGGAATATGAACCTGTTTCCCATCGACTACGCTTTTCAGCCTCGCCTTAGGGGCCGACTAACCCTGGGCAGATTAGCTTTACCCAGGAAACCTTAGGTTTTCGGCGTCCAGATTTCTCATCTGGATTATCGTTACTAATACCGGCATTCTCGCTTCTGATACCTCCAGCCGTCCTCACGGTCGACCTTCACAGGCTTACAGAACGCTCCCCTACCGTGCAGGTGATCCTCAGATCACCTGTACCCATGTCTTCGGTAATACGCTTAGCCCCGTTACATCTTCGGCGCAGAATCACTCGACCAGTGAGCTGTTACGCTTTCTTTCAAGGATGGCTGCCTCTAAGCCAACCTCCTGGCTGTCTTAGAAATCCCACTTCCTTTCCCACTGAGCGTATATTTAGGGACCTTAGACGATGGTCCGGGCTGTTTCCCTTTTGACCACGGAGCTTATCCCCCGCAGTCTGACTCCCTGACTCTAAACTTATGGCATTCGGAGTTTGGTTGGAGTTGGTACCCTGGTAAAGGCCCTAGTCCATTCAGTGCTCTACCACCATAAGTAAACATCAGAGGCTAGCCCTAAAGCTATTTCGGGGAGAACCAGCTATCGCCGAGTTTGTTTAGCCTTTCACTCCGACCCACAGCTCATCCCCTGAGTTTTCAACCTCAGTGGGTTCGGGCCTCCACTGTGTGTTACCACAGCTTCACCCTGGCCATGGGTAGATCACTCGGTTTCGGGTCTACTTGACATTACTTAACGCCCTATTCAGACTCGGTTTCCCTCCGGCTCCGGTACTTCAGTACCTTAACCTTGCAACACCAAGTAACTCGCCGGTCCATTCTACAAAAGGTACGCAGTCAGGCATTTCCAGGCAAGCCTGGACATAGCCCTCCCACTGCTTGTAGGCAAACGGTTTCAGGTACTATTTCACTACCCTCACGGGGTACTTTTCACCTTTCCCTCACGGTACTTGTTCACTATCGGTCGCTAGTGTGTATTTAGCCTTGGATGGTGGTCCACCCGGTTTCCCACAGGGTTCCACGTGTCCCATGGTACTCAGGAAGATGGACGCGGAGATCCCAATTCTTTAAATTACGGGACTATCACCCTCTTTGGTCGACCTTTCCAGTGTCATTCATCTAGAACGGGATTTTCTAACTCCACCCGGCTTCCAGTTAAGCCGGAAATCCACCCCCTACAACCCCCGCGCAGCAAGGGAACTGGCCTTTAACACTGTACGGGTTTGGGCTCTTCCCGTTTCGCTCGCCGCTACTCAGGGAATCTCTGTTTGATTTCTTTTCCTCGGGGTACTGAGATGTTTCAATTCCCCCGGTATAGCCCCCTCGCCCTATGTGTTCAGACGAGGATGATGCGGGATTAGCCGCATCGGGTTTTCCCATTCGGCAATCCCCGGATCAAAGCTTGTTTGCAACTCCCCGGGGCTTTTCGCAGCTTACCACGACCTTCATCGCCATCTAGCGCCTAGGCATCCACCGTCTGCCCTTATTCGCTTGACCATATTAGTTTAGCTTTCCTGTGTTGACGCTCTTGAATTAAAAACCCTTTTGTTCTCAATGTTGTCAAAGATCATGTTATCCGGATAGATACATCCGGATAATGTCACCGGTGTACATGCCGTTTACCGGCACACATACCGTTTACCGGTGACAATATTTTAAAACTTCTTCTAAGTAGCTTCGCGCAAATTA
>CAYSRJ010000028.1:0-44113 GCA_964433545.1 uncultured Spirochaetota bacterium
ACTTTTTTAAGTGGCGTACGTCCCTGGCGGGATGTATCCCTGGCGGGATGTATCCTTTGCAGGATGTATCCTTTGCAGGATGTATCTCTGTGGGACTGAGTATCGACAAGTAACTTTAATTGAAGTTACTTAGAAGGCCTCTTCTCCGGCAGGCCAGGAGAAACTTTTCATACACTTCGTTATAAATATTTGAATTCACCGTATCAGGTTCGAATATCCTGTCTATACTCACCATGTTGCTTATTGTTTCCGTCATATTTTCATAGTGAATACCGCTTGCTGCGATGATAGCCGCACCGAAACCAGTCTCCACTTCAGTTACACGGTATATACTTTTACCAAGAACATCCGCCCTGATCTGCATCCAGGGTGTACTATACGCCCCGCCTCCCATGGAAAAAATCCTGTCGCCGACATCGTAGCCTATCTCCCCTACCTTTTCATACATCATCCGTTCGACGAATGCCTCACCTTCAAGAAAAGCCTTGTAAAGAGCAGGAGGACTTGTGAGTGAACAGTCGATAAATCCGGTTGCATCTATATTAAAAAAGGGGAACTTTTCACTTTTTCTGGACAGCGGATACACCAGCGCCCCGGTAGGCGGTGTATTTTCGATCTCACGATTGTACTCTTCAAAGCGATCACCGAAAAAAAGCCGTATTGCCTCACCGCCGGTGTTGCTCGCTGCACCGGGCAGCCAGTATCCTTCCGGATGCCTATGTGTGTATAAGAGCCCCATGGAATCCCGCAAGAATTCCCGCGATATCCCGCGCACAGCGAGCACAGTGCCGAGCGTCGTATTCCAGTCGCCGGGATTTTTAGCACCGCTTGAATAAAAACCGGTGGTCGAATCCGTCGCCCCTGCGATAATATGTGTCTCGCGGGACAGGTTCAGCTCTTCACATACTTTTTTACGCAGCCTGCCGACCTTTTCTCCCGTTTTGACGACACGCGGCAGTGTATTCAGCGGAATACCGAGAACCGACTCAATCGATTCGGGCCATTTGTAGCTGTTCAGATCATACCCCGTTTTTACCGCATTTGAAAAGTCGGTGATATCAAAATCATCACAGATTAGGCTTTTGACATAATCGGCAGCATGGAGAAATTTGTACGTGCGTTCAAACAGTCCGGGATCATTATTCTTAATCCACAGTATCTTGGAAAGTGCAAATGACGGCTTTACGCTGAGATCCGTATTCTCGCATATAAACGAAGATTCCTCTCCGGCCCGAACATCATTATGGAGAAGCGCATTCCCCAGAACCGCACACCGCCTGTCGACAGGAATAATCGTTCCTGAAGTAGAATCGACGGTAACGGCCCGCAGTTCATAATCAGAACCACCCTTCAGGGCCTGTTTCAGAGCATCGAATAGCGGCTTTTTCCAGAAACGGGGGTCCTGTTCTGAACGCATCGGATCCTCAAGCCGCACAACACTCTTTTCAATGCCCACTGTGCCTGTTGAAATAACATGTCCCCTATCGTCAGAAACGATCACTCTGACACCTGTGGTGCCGAGATCAATACCCATGAAAGCAATTGTCTTTGTCATTCAGAAGGTGAACCTCTCCGTACTGTACCGCAATCGATACTGTTATTATCCGATCTCTTTGTGTCCGAATAATGTTGTAAATGCTTATAGTACCGACGGTGATCGGCAAGCTCTCTTTCTAACCTTGTCCCGGGCTCAATACACCCTGTACTTCTTGTACCCTTCGCGCTTCTCAAACAATCTGATTGCAAACAGTCCGAACAGAAAGCCGCCGATATGCGCATACCAGGCGACATTGCTCATCCTGTTCACAATACTGCTCAAGAGCTGCATGAAAAACCATATACCGATAAAGGCAACGGCTGGAATATTGATCACCGTCACAAAAATAATAATGAACAAGAGAGTTTTTATACGGGCGTGCGGAAACTTCAGTATATACGCACCTAAAACCGCGGATATAGCACCGCTCGCCCCCACCACAGGAATAGTTGAGGAGGACGATATTAAAATCTGGAGCATTGAGGCTACAACGCCTCCCAGCAGGTAGAACACCAGAAACTTGAAGTGACCGGCAACATCTTCGATGTTGTTTCCAAAAATCCAAAAAAACCACATATTACCGAGGAGATGCAAGAAACCGCCATGGAGAAAAAGCGAGGTTAAGAGCGTGATATAGGGACCGAGAAAAACCTTCGGCTCTATGTCGACCGCATGGGTAATCTCGTAGGGAACAACCCCGAACTTTGCAAACAGGAGAGCCCGCTGGGAGTTCCCCACTGCAAGTTCTAAAAAAAACACAATACAGTTTACCCCAATAATAAAAAGCGTCATATATGGAAACGTCTTCGTGGGATTTTCATCTTTCAACGGAAAAAACATACTTTCTCCTAACGCGGTGCCTTCATCCGATTATTTCATCATGCTGAGTCCTTTTACTGTACCGCACGTGTTGTTTTCTGCCGGTAGTAAGAATATAAGTATTTGTCCTGTGATTCTCAAGCCCCTTCTCATCAGTCATCACGATACTCAACAGCGACCCGTCTACCCCGCTTTTCATTGACAAAAAGAAGCAGAACAAAACCCGAAACAAAATAAAAAATCGTCGATAGAATTGCGACCCTGTTTGAGGAAAAAAGGTAGGACATGATACCGAATGAAAGGATACCAAGAATCGAGGAAAACTTGCCTGCAAATCCCCAGAAACCGAAGAACTCAGCACTCTTCGAACGTGGTGAAAATAGACCGATGAGGGCCCGCGCTGACGACTGACTCGATCCCATGGCGATCCCTGCAAGATTCGCAACGATCCAAAACAGCTGCCTGCTGTGAACAAAGAATGCAGTAACAACGGTTGCGATCCAGATAATGAGAGTCACCATAACTGTATTTTTCGTTCCAACCGTATCGTCGAGGAATCCAAACAGGAAGGCGCCGACCGAGGCCGTAATATTAACAATGATAATCAGTAAAACGGTCATACCCGGGGTGAAACCGAGCTCTTTCTGCGCAAAAATCGCCGCAAAGGAAATGACTACCATAATCCCCGAATTGAAGAGGAGAAATGAGAAGAGGAATTTGACAAGCTCTTTGAACTCTCCGATCTTTCGATACGTCGCACCGAGACGGTTAAATGCAATTTTGAAAAAACTAACCTGCCTGTCAGGGGTTCTCTCCACGCCTCTTTCACGGACCCATAGAAATGTCGGAATTGCTGCTGCACCGAAAAACAGGGCAGTCACGAGATTCGTCAACCGCACGGATAGATGCGTATCCCCGCCGGCTTTAAAGTAAGTGATAAGTATGAGACAGATGGCGAGCGATAAAAGCCCACCGATGTAGCCGAAGCTCCACGCATACCCCGATATCTTGCCCATCTGTTTTTCATCCGCAATATCTGGCAGGAAGCTCGATACAAAATTTTCCCCTGCGGAATATCCGATGTTGGACAGAACGACAAAAATCATTGCCGGAATGATAAAACCCGGTTTTACGAAGAAGAGAAGTGCCGTGAAAACCACGCACAGCAGATAGGTAATGAAAAGATAACGCTTTTTTGTCCGTGAGTAATCCGCAGCGGCGCCGAATACGGGCCCGAAAACCATCACCAGAAAATAGGAAATAGAAAGCGTAACCGCCCAGAGCAGCTCGCCCCTGTTGGCCTGGTTTACGACAACCCTGACAAAATAGGCATTGAAAACCGCGGTGATGATAATAGTTGTGTACGACGAGTTCGCAAAATCGAACATCATAAAACCGAATATTTCTCTCCGGCGCATCTTTCGTTCATCCATTATCCGCCCATCCTTTCGGAATAAAATTAGACCATCCGGTCGAATTCCTCCAAGTAACTTCTCGCGAAGTTACTTACAGATACTCGGTTACGAAATGATACATCCTGCCAGGGACGTATGTCCCTGGCGGGATATGCCACTTCCAAGTAACTTCAAATCAATTATCTGTGATACTCGGTCCCGCGGTAGACTTTCCTTCTGAGGACGTACACCACTTATGATACAACTGCCACCTGCAGCTTTCGATTACACCTGAAGCTTCCTGTTCTCTACCAACCGTTCGTTGATATAGTCCATATCCCCGCTAATCTCGCTTGCCAGGTACTTGAGCTGGTCGCCGCTCAGTATATTTTCCTCGGAGTAGAGATATATCAGGGCCTTTTCGGCAATACAACTCACACGGAGCGCGTTCATCATAATCGACCGAGGCTGTTTGGATTTAACATAGCTTTTTACAAAATGATTATAGAGTTCGCTTTTTTCAATCGAATGCCTGATTGTATTGAGTTCTTCGAGAATCGGTTTTACATTCCCCCCGTATGCAAGCTCGCCCAGGGGTTTCAATACCATAAAGGTGTATTCCTTTCCCGGAAGGTAGTGATGCTCGTCACATCTCGTTGCATAGTTCGGCACCTTCGGGTCCTGCGAATAGGTGTCGCCTCCGACGATAATAAGGGGGTCGAAGTAAAGGGCCGGACATTCAAGCCCGTCAACTGTATAGTACCTGTAGGTATAGTAAGAATCGGTGAGGCAGTCGTGGTGCTCGCAATATGCGGTCAGCGGAAACACATCCGTTGCCTTTTCAAGAAGCAGACGGGCGGTTCTGTTGAAAATATCTTTTCTGAAATTGAGTATCAGCATAGGGAAGATGAAGTTAAGTGAAAAACGGGCTGCATAATCGTTTACAACGTATACGATTCGTTCATCAAAAAACTCGGCTTCATCAATGATCCAGGTTCCTACTGTTGAATTCCTCTCAATAACCTTTTCCAGCTCAAATGAGCCATCAACGCTCTCAATATTTGTATCCATCTCGACATAGCCGTTTCGGTACGCGAGCGCGCTCTCAGGATAATCGGCAAATCTCTTGTTGTCTATCTTCGTTCGTATGTAAAATACCTTCCGCCGGTCTGCATCGCCATCGGTAGTGTGTGCCTTAACAGTATCCGATTTCTTCAATGCAACCTGAGAGTCCCTGTATATGCGCGCGGAAAACTCTGTTTTTCCGGAACCCATAGGGCCTATAATGATTATTTTTCTGTTTCTTTTCGTAAAATCGTAGTGATTGATGGAATGGTGAACCCTCAGGTCCGGAAACCCGAGGCTCTTTAAAAAACTTCTGGTTTGTTCAAAATTTTCTATGAGCGCCATCTATACACCCCTTAATTTTGCACTACCTGCAGACTGATTGGCTGAAGGCTCTTCTAAGTAACTTCTCGCGAAGTTACTTCAAGATATTCGGTTCCCAGGGAACGTAAACCACTTTTAAGTAATTTCGAGCAAATTATGTGTTAATACTCGGCCGCGAAGTCTCCACTTTACCTCTGAATAATATCATCCAACATGATGATTTGTGAACCAAATCTTTTAGCAGAGTGCGGGCAATTCGAAATATGGTTTTATCCATTGGAATCCTGGTTATTTGTACCAAGGGCACAGGTACCAGAATTTTATCATCAATTGGCCTCTCATATTACAACTGTCTGTCATTGCATTCTATAGGTAAAAACCATTAGGCAAGTGTCTGTTTGACATTTACGATTGAAAGTTCACTTACCTATAATTTTTTATAGCCGGAACCGGTCCATCTGAATAGATTAATATTGTACGGTTTTATACTCGCAAAATTATTCTCTAAGAAAAGAATAAGGAGTCTGCAATGGTTTCCGTTACGACAACATGGACATCGGGGATGGCATTTGACTCTGTCGTCGGCAATCACCACATTACACTGGATTCTGCGGAGGGATTCGGCGGCATGAACAAGGGGCCGACTCCCAAACCGCTTCTCCTCACCTCACTCGGCGGATGCACCGGTATGGATGTGGTTTCTTTGCTCAAAAAGATGCGTATCGAATTCGACGGTTTTTCAATCACAGCAGAAGCCGAAGTGAGTGATGAGCACCCGAAATTCTACACCCACATTCATCTGGTGTACGAATTGACAGGTAAAGACCTGCCACCCGACAAGGTAAAAAAAGCGGTCGACCTTTCGCAGGAGCGCTACTGCGGTGTGAGTAAGATGCTGCGGAAAGCGGCTGAGCTTTCCTATGAGGTTCGGCTGAACGGTGAACCGATCTAAAAACGGAAAGTGCAGCAAGTCAATTCTTTCCGTATATTCCTGAGGGTCTCACAATGAACTCCTTGCTAAAACCGCTTTCCTGGTCGGCATCGTCAACTGCGGTGATACTGATAAAGTACACCTGCTCATTCTTCAGACCGGTTAATGTAACTGTATTGGTATTGCCGACAAATACCGGGGCATCGCCCAGATCAGCGCCTCTGCCAAAATATGTTTTTGATGAATATCCGTAGTAGACCATGTAGCCCTTCACATCGCTTTCCCTGTTCTTCACCCAGCGAAGCCTGACAGCGCCGTTCAGTGGCTCGGCTTCGATAAGAATGGGAGGCGACGGGGGTGGGTCCGATTCGACAAACACGGTAAGAGAATGAAGTGACGGACTGTACAGACCGCGCGTACTGTATAATTCGGCCTTCCACTGCAAGTAACGGCCGCGAAAACTGGCGGCGGGAAATTCGCTGTTGTTTTTCACTGGATTCCATTGCGGTATGCGCGCTTCAGGTAATAAAGTTGACTCCAGCTCACCGGGTTGAGCGGTAGGCAGAAAATAATCATTTGAAATCCTGCAAAAAAACCTCACTGCAGTACCGTTTTCTTCGGTACTGTCCCACCTGAACTTGACGAGTTTCGTGCCGCGATACCCCAGGTCCAGCACATCGCTTATGAGCTGCCCTTCATTAATATATTTTCCGCTGTATGACTTTGCTGCGCCCCTTGATATACGAAAGTTATCGATAAATCCTAAAAATTGTTTGCCTATAGTAAGCGCGACTGCCAGGTAGCGGGAAAATCGACCCTGTAGAAGGGTCCCCCCCTCTTTCCCGGTCTCGGTAAGCCACGTAAGGCTGCTCTCTCTGCCGTCATATAAAAGGGTAAGCAGGCCTGAACTCGCATCGTACTGCAGGGCATGATGGTGCCACTCGTTTACAGGAGTTTTTTCAAGCTCGCCTGCGAGAACACGTACTGCTTTTCCGCTACCTGCAGCCTTGCCGCCATCGGTGGCCTTGCTATCACGAGCATAAAATACATTTTCAAAGAGCCAGTACAACCGTCCATTTTGAAAAAAAACTTTGAATCCCGTGGGGTTCCCCCCGGTTGCAACCGTGGGAGCGTACCACTCAACGATGGAACCGCCGCTTGTTAATGATGTGGGGTACAGATAAAAATCAATCGTAAAACTCTTTAAAGGGATGTTCGAGCGAAAGACACTCCCTTCACGTGGCTTTATTTCAATTACATTACCGTATCGAAGAAACCCGGCCGCTTTTCTGATGGATTCCTTGTAATTCTGAGAAAGAAATATATCTACCTTCCCAATGGTATAGTGAGGGAAACTGTCGTACACTGTGTGCATAGTGCTTCGGTCAAAAGTGAGTAGAAGGTCGGTATTTTCATCCGGCACCGGACTGTAATCTGCCAGAACTACATCGAGCCTCGACAGCTCGCCCCTTTTTTCTTCTACATCCTTCATTTCAAAGATGTTTTTCCAGCCCTTCTCGAGTCCTCCCCAGTCGAGCTCCTGAACCTCCGCCCTCCCGATACGTTCAGTCTGTGCATACAAAACCCCGCCGAATAAAAAAAGGAAAATGAATAACAATAGGAGATACCGTTTCATTACCTTTCCGGCTCCTGTAAAAAATCCCTGAACTGAGGTGAATACTATTTGATAATGCCTGCAGGCCGTCTTGTAAACTGCTTCAGCAGCAAAAGCCCCCGCATTTAAATTCGCAGCACCTTCTTTTGTATATGATCGAATATAATCATCGTCTCCATTAACGCAACATCGCTGCTGATAATCGGAACGATCGTAACCTTTGTCTTGTAGGTCACGGTGCCGGCCTTAACCCGGATTTCATCCAGCTCCTGATTTTTCGGTTTCTCGTGAATTTCCTGAAGGGAATTTTCGATTTCCTCATTTTCAATTACCTTATTGAGCGGTAAACCAAGAACCGTCTTGTCACCTATATTGAACTGTTTGACAAAGAGAGAATTAGCGTAGTTGATCTTGTCTTCAGTATTAATAATAACAAGGCCCCTGTCTATACTCTCGGAGAGAAACGCCACCTTCTGCTGGGCGGCACGGAGCCGTTCGACTTTGATGCGGTCGAAATCTTTTAGCTGGCTTATAAATCTGTTGAGCCATTTCCCGAGATCGCCGAACTCATCCTGTTCCGGAAAGGTAACATTGAGATTGAACTGCGTGCTCCTGGTATTCGATAACCGGTCTATTATCCTTTTGTATGCAACAAATCCCCTTCGCCTCGTAACGATAATTGTAAGAGAGCTTATTACAAAACCGGCTCCGAACACGACAATGACTATGACGCGAAACACTGATACCGCTGACTGAATAGACGGTTCCTTCCACGCATAACTCACAATAAGTGCGGGACCGCCCACGACAATCGCCAGAGCACCGAACACAAAAAATAGTATAGAAAAAAAACTGTAGGCTCTCATAAAAACAGTATACGACAATCGCATTGTTTATACCTCCACCCTTTTGATACCGCTTCTATTTTACACAACCGTCGGAATTAAACTCCCCTTTCAACCGATCGTTCAACTTCGGAGATCGCGCGCTCACTTCCAACCATAACAAGAACATCCTCTTCCTCAATGACATCATCCGGGCTGGGAAAATCAATATATTTTTCAGCAAATACATTCTCTCCCTGCTCGGTAACCTGTGGAATTTTCTTTTTAATGCCCACGATATTTACACCGTATCTGGACCTGAGATTGAGGTCCCGAATCGTCTTGCCGATAAAAGCTTCACTTACAACGACCTCAGCAATTGTATGGTCTTCGGATATGTCGAGATGGTGAAGAATGTGCGTCGAACTCTGTCGCCGTGCGAGACGCAGCCCCATTTCCTCCTCCGGTGACACTATTTCATCGACGCCGATAAGTGAGAGTATCTGCCGGTGATGTGTTGAATTGGCGCGGGCCACTATTTTTGGAACTTCAAACTTTTTAAGAAGCAGCGCGGTCAGAATACTCGACTCCATGTTTTCACCAATGCATACTATAGCGCAATCGACCCTTCCGATATCGATCGCTCGAAGCGCTTCCTCTTTTGTGCTGTCGAGTATAGCAGCCTCCGTTACGACATTTTTAATTAATTCGACATTTTTTTCATTGTCATCGATTGCAATAACCTCCATACCTTCCTTCATGAGGTTTCTTGCAACAGAGACACCAAATACCCCCAGTCCGAAGACCGCGAACTGCTTCATACCGCCCTCCTCTCTTATCCGACCATAACCCGTTCTTCCGGAAATGTCACGAGTTTTGTTCGCTGAAGATTCCTGATGGCCAGAACCATCGTAAGCGGCCCTATTCTACCGACAAACATCAGGAGCATAATTACGATTTTACCGAAATCACTCAAATGCGGAGTTATCCCTGTCGACAGGCCGACCGTTCCGAATGCGGAGACTGTTTCAAAATATATCTGAATGAAGGTGAATTTCTCTGATAAACCGAGAAGCAGTGTCCCGAAAATAACGAGTGCAATGGCCGCTACGAGTATCGCAAAGGCCCTGTTCACCACCTGAAACGGAATGCGGCGCCTGAATATTGTATTGAATCTCTGGTCCGTAAGAATCGTGATAATCGAAAGTATCAAAATAAATAAGGTGGTTGTTTTAATTCCCCCTCCGGTAGAACCCGGCGAGGCGCCGATAAACATCAGTATACTCATCATAAACATCGTTATCGGCCTGAGCCCAGCAATATTGACGGTATTGAAGCCTGCTGTCCGTGCTGTTACAGACTGGAACAGGGAAGCAAAAAATTTTTCATGCGGACGCATCCCTGATAAAATATGATCACGTTCAAAAAGGAAAAAATTAACCGCACCGAAGAGCAGGAGTGAAATCGTTGTAATAAGCACGATTCTTGTTTGAACGGTGAGCCGTTCTCTCCCCCCCCCTGCAATCCTTCTCCCCAGGTTCCGCAAAACGGTGAATCCGAGCCCGCCGGAAACAATGAGGCTGATCAGCACGATATTCGGCCAAACCTGTGAGCCGGCTCTTATAAAACTGTCGCTGTACAGCGAAAACCCCGCATTGCAGAAGGCTGAAACAGAGTGAAATACCGCATAGAACAGAGCTTCCGCGCTGCCCGGTATTTGACGTATGAAGTACGGAAGAAACATCAGCACACCGACGAACTCCAGAATAAAGGTAGTAACGACAATAGCCCTGATAATACTGTAGAGATTTTTCAAATCTCCCTGATCGAGGAGCGATGCGGTGGAAAACCTGCCATACAGGCTCATCTGACTCCCAAGCGAAACCTGAATAAAGGCAGCTATCGTCATTATACCAAGCCCCCCTGCCTGAATAAGCATAATAAGAAAAATCTGGCCTATTCTGGAAAAAGCGGTGCCTGTATCCACCACAATAAGTCCTGTTACGCACACTGCCGAAGTCGATGTAAACAGGGCATCGATGTACCGCAATTCGGTGCCCTGCGACCGTGAGTAGGGAAGATACAGCAAAAAAGAGCCGAAGAGAATTATGGTAGCGAAACTAACAATAATGAGCTGCGCAGGGCTCACCCTGAAAGAGCCGAATATTTCACGCAGGCGTTCCAACTGTATGAGAAACTTTGCGAAGATGATCACTTCCACCAGCGCAAGGAAACCTCGAGAATAGAGAAAAATAAACCGGTTCCCTGTGGGGACTCCCCTGAATCTACTGTAACTGAATATAAGAATAGCGACAATAATGTAGTGGCGCCAGTATCGCACAATATACGCACGCGGATTTGGATCGAGAAAGAAGTGCACAAGGAGCTCGAGCAGAATAATAGCGATCAGCAAAATACCCACCGTATAATCAATGGACCTGTAGGGGAAGCTAAGCTCAAAGAGCACCCAGATAAAAATATCGAGCTCAATAAAGAGTGTGAGAAGATCGAAATAATTGGATAATTTTTCTCTGATATTATACTTCATAGATTACGGCTTCTTTAGATGCAGTTGTTAATATAAGACATGATTCTTTTTCGACAACGATGTCGTCCTCTATTCGCACGCCTCCGAGTCCGGGAAGATATATTCCAGGCTCGACGGTCAGCACCATATTCTCTACGAAGGTCTTTTTAAAGTCCTCCTGGGGATAACTGTTGTCATGCACCTCGAGTCCTATACTGTGGCCGAGGCTGTGAATAAATCTACCCCTGAAACTCTCGTGATTGTCTATAAACCTGCGCACTGCCTTTTCAACTTTGTCAACCTGTACACCGTTCCCGATCATGCCAAGCGCGATTTCTTGAGCTTTCAAAACGGTGCTGTACAGCTTCAGCACATCATCCCCCGGTTTTCCTGTGAGGTATGTCCTGCTGATATCAGACACATATCCACTGTATGTAGCACCGAAATCAATGAGAACGACATCCCCTTCCCTGAGTGGGACGTTCGCACCGCTGTAATGCGGTTTGCTTGCGTTTGCGCCGAATGCAACGATGGTCTGAAACGCAGCAGCCTGTGCGCCCCTTCTTCTTACCTGATAATCGATTTCGAGGCACAGATCGAGTTCTGTAACTCCCCGCTTGATGTAGTTTGGAAAATCATCCGCCACGGTACTCGCAATATCACACGCCTTCTGTATCTTTACGATCTCATCCCTGGATTTTATCATCCTGGCGTTTTGAAATGCATTGCCGATATCTACTAGCTGCGTATTGCCAAGAAGCTCTTTCAGATGAAGATACAACGAATGGGAGATAGAGTCGAACGATATCCCGATAGTTTTGTAGTTGGATAAAGTAGATTTAAGTTTATCATCCCGTTCATGTTTATCTTTATAGATAACCATTTCAACATATTCTTCCAGGCTTTTCAATATCTCTTCTTCGAGTGTGGTGGCGAAAATATACATTTTGCCGTTTTGCTCACATAAAAGCCCGCAGTTTTCAAAAACACCTGTGTCGAGGCCGGTCATATACAGGAAGTTTTTATCCAGGCTGTCACGGTTATAGATAAGCACGGCTTCAACCGTTCGAGATGATTGTATATTCTTAAATACGTTCTCAATTCTCTCCATAATAATCTGATTTGACAAATTCATCCCTTCTAAAATCGAGCTGTGTTCAATACAACCGATTGTAATCTTTTTTGTATTACTACATAATATTGACAATGGGTAGTTCAGTAAAGATCTATACGCCGGTACGTTGTTTTATACCGTTTTTTTTGGGTCTCATTGAAACCGGGAATAAAGCGTTCACCTTCCTATTATCGTACAATCAGTATTTCTTTATTCGGTAAATTTCTTTAAAATAAGACAACTTCGGTGGTTCGACAATATAACATTTTTTTTCTTTCATTTTGATAAATAAGATTATATTATTTCATTTTATTATAAAATACACATTACTGTTTGCTCAATTAAATGGACGCATGTCCTTGGCAGGATGTATCCTTGGCAGGATGTATCCCTGGCAGGATGTACCCCTGGCAGGACCGAGTATCAAATCGTAGCTTGCGAGAAGTTACTTAGAAGTGGCATACGTCATTTCGTGACCGAGTATCTGTAAGTAACTTCGCGAGAAGGTATTTAAAAGGAATATTCTTGAAGACATTCTCATTGGTCCTTTTTTTAACAGTATTTATAATTTTATTTCCCACACAGCTTTTTCCCCAGACAATTGACGGGACTATTGCCGAAAATGAATACCCCAATACCCGGACATTCGACAACGGGATGTTTACACTTTCTTGGATTCTGAAGGGTGAAATCGCATATTTCGCGTTATCCGCTGAAACAACCGGCTGGGTTGCAATCGGTATCGATCCGGGTACCATCATGGAAGGCGCCGACATGATTTTCGGCTGGGTAGATGACACCGGGAACGCGTACACTGTTGATGCGTATGCTACCGGGCCATACGGACCACACCCTCCGGATAAGGAACTTGGAGGCACGAATGACATACTCGAATTCGCAGGGACTGAACAGAATGGCATCACGACAATTGAATTTTCACGTCGTATAGATACCGGTGATGAATATGATAAGGTGATAAATGCAGATAAAGGAAATAAAATAATCTGGTCTTACAGCTCCTCCGATGATTTTTCCAAGTTCCATAAAAAATCAGGCTACGGCTTGCTCGGTGAAGGTCAGGCTGGTAAAAAGGGATCGGGGTTGCTGCTTGTTATACACAACATTACACTGACTATTTCGTTTATTATGATGGTATGGGCCATGCTCGTCGCCAGGTACCTGAAAAAAAGACGGTGGTGGCTGAAAACACACAGAACGCTTGAAATATGGGGTGTAATCCTTGGTATTATTGGTATTATTGCCGCAGAGTATTTGTTGTTTTCAACGTCGGTGAATCATTTACGAATCATACATTCCTATTTCGGCGCTGCTGCTGTAATTGCCCTCATTTGTACACCGATAATCGGTCAATTAATACTAAAAGGGCAAAGGGAGCGTAAACCTTTTTTCAGGATGTTCCACAGATGGCTGGGAAGAAGTGCACTGTTTTTGACCTTCATTTCCATTATTCTGGGGCTATTCCAGATTAACATACTGTAATTGCGAGAAAAAAACATTCTAAAACTGTGTAAAGTACCCTATTGTCAGATGCCTTACAAGCCTGTCTATTGAGTGTGAATATTTGAATTCCAGGTCAATGGAGACAAGATCCACGATGTTGAAGTTAACGCCGAAGTTATACCAGACTTCGTCCCATCTACCCTGCGCAATGCGGATATCTTCAATTTCACCCTTAAAAGAAAATTGCGGGCTTAGCTCGATATCGGTCCCGACGAAAACGGTGAGGTTTTCCGGTTTCGAGTAACTGAAAGGGACTATGGGATAACGCAGTCCGTACGACAGATTCTGCTCGTTTCTGAACAGATAGTAACTATTTGAGGCAACGATATATGCACCGTTCACAATAGTACCGTCGACTTTACTCAGCTCTCCTCTCATAAAATAGGAATACCCGACGGCAATGGCCGGAAGCGTCTTCGATCCGTCTGTTATGAGAAATCGGGCAATAACCCCGGGCTGGCTCAGATCAACCGTATCACTCCCTATAAAGCGCCCCATATCAAAATAGATGCCGAGGAACACGAAATCGGACACACCGAGGACAGCGCTTGTAAAAATTCCCCCCCCGTCATATACGGAGAATCCAAAGTTCATATCACCTCTGTACGGCGTATACGCCTTTGGAACATCTATAATATTCAGATCAAATGACCCTGCTTCAAGAACAAAAGGGGCAGATGTTAACAACGCCACAGCAAACAGTGTCACTGTAAACAGTACAATTACGGTTTTCTTCCCAAACATGGCAGGCCTCTGCAACTTTTTTTATAGTATCGGTTGAAAAAAAATCTACTTAACAGGACTGTAAAAAGTACAGAGGGAATAAAACGCCGAATACATGGTACTGTATTCAGTGTGGTATGAACTAAGCGTTGTGTGGATTACAGCGTTATTTCAACACGCGTTCTTTTTTTATGCCTCGTGGCGAAATCATCGACCGTTCCGTAGGCAAGGATAACTGTATATATCTTACCCTCAATAAGCGTTCGGTCATGGGGGTCACCCGAATCAAGCGGCAAAGCGAAAGCAAGCTCTGTTTCTTTGCCGGATTCGTTCCCACTCCTGATAGCAACATCATTACTCCCGCCCTGTGATTCATCCGCATCATGGGAAGTATACCAGGAGCCGAAATCATCACGTACAACAGGCGTCCCATCTTTAACAAACCCGATGATTATGTTGGCATCTTTCATGAGGCTCGTTGGATCGAAACCGACAGCCACCCATCCATTTGTCGGGGCACTGAGCACAACCTCAAGGAGTGAATCAGATATTTTCCATTGCAGTGTTATTCCTTCTGCAATAATTTCATTGTACCCCTGCCTGTTGATCGATTGTTTTACGGTTTTAGACTGTGCGAGATTGAAAAACAAAAATACAGATACGACCATAAAACACAGTGCCTGCAAGATGCCTCTTGTCCTCTTCATAATCTCCCCCATTACCAGGTAGGATACCACATAATTTCACGCATTACCAATAAATTTGCACTCCTGCTCACTCCTGTTCTATACTTTTATTATGGAGGCCAGTATGAAACTATGCGCAATGGAGATATGGCAGAGGCTTGAGGAAATCAACAGAGAGAAAGCCATACCGGATTTTGATACAATCATCGAGAACCTGCTCTTTATCGCTGATACATATCCGGATCTTGAATACGATACCCCAAAAGAAATAGATTTCTGGTGCAACAAGATTGTTGATTTGAAACACTACCTCAAATTCATCACTGCTGCCTAGTAATACCTCTTTTGTTCTGTTACCTTTGATTGACATGCCCTTGTCTATACCCTATTGTTCTCCAGTAAAAATAAGACATATGCTCTTTCCCTGATATACTGTTAATACCGCCTCACTCTATCCCGATATTGTACATAGGTAAATACATCCTTGTAAGCGAGCTGCATATTTACTAAAAAAATATCTTGACAAATGAATAACTTATTCATAATAATTTGACTTTATTTGAAGCAGCTTTAGACAAAACAATGGCAGTTGAAATTACGCGTATACCGGCAACAATTCATCCTGATTCAAAGCGTGTCATTGCCCGCTTCTTCATGCCCGGCACAAAGGACCGGGTGAAGACCATCATCAGAAAGATCATCGATCTCACTGACGAGGCTGCAGGTAATATTCTGAACGATGTCTTGAGAAGCTTTGCGAAGCGGCACAGGAATATAAGTAGAATATTCGAATTACATTTCTCCAACGTTCAACATTACCTCGATGCTATTGATGTCGACAAAAAATCATTGGGTCAGAACAAGAAGCTTCTCATTGGTTCTTACTTCACAATGGAGTATTCCATAGAAGCTGCGGCATTCTTCAATCCTTCGATTGTAGAAGATCCCTATCAGAACGGGCTGCAAAATGGAGATAAACGGGTTATAGTCAGCTTCCGAGCAACCGGAGAAGGGCATATTTCGTCTATTGTATTCCGGAATGCAGTCATCGATAGGAAAAACAACATTGAGTTTCTGCCGTCGGGCCCCTATGTGGATGTGCCGGAAGTGGTGAAGAGACACGTCTACAATAAAAAAACCTTTTTGGAAAAGCTCGATGAAATGCATATCCATAAAGATGTTATCGGTATTGTTATGGATCGGCTGCAAGATACGTTTATCTACGGTGAGCTGCAGGCCAGTCTGGAGGAGACAAAAAAGAGCGTCAAGCTCACACCGTCCAAAGAAAAGGTCCTAAACGCGATTAACTGGCTGGCAAGCTCGCATTATGAGATAACCTTTTCCCTCGATACGGCTATTTCCGAGCGGGTGATTTTTCCCGTTTCCTACTCGGAAAGCAACGGAATCGAAGATGCCCGGTTTGTGAAATTTATCGATGATGACGGCAGTATCACATACTATGCGACATACACTGCATTCAACGGGTTCACCATTCTCCCCAAGCTCATGGAGACGAATGATTTCTATCATTTCAAGATAATGCCGCTTCACGGTTCATACGCACAGAACAAAGACCTCGCTCTCTTTCCACGAAAAATAAACGGAAAATTTGCAATGATTTCACGATGTGACGGTTACAGTATGTATGTAATGCTTTCCGACAACATTAATCTCTGGCAGAATGCCGAATTGATACGCGGACCCGAGCTTCCGGAGGAATTTATCAAGATAGGCGTCGCAGGTCCCCCAATCGAGACGGAAAAGGGATGGCTCGTCATCACCCATGGAGTCGGCCCGGTGCGTACCTACACGCTAGGCGTAATGCTCCTCGACCTTGAAAATCCCGCACACGTTATTGCACGCCTGCACGAACCACTTTTAACACCCAATGATCAGGAGCGTGAAGGCTATGTTCCGAACGTCGTATACTCATGCGGTTCCATCATGCATAACGGTGAGCTCATCATAGCATACGGTATGTCGGACCATGCTTCCTCGTTTGCGAAGATTCCGGTTGATGAGCTGATCGTCGCGATGGAACGAGCCTAAGGTACAGAGATAATTAACTCGTCGTTGCAAACAGGACCCGGGCTTTCATTACTCTGTCAGGTTTTCAAAGAAACGTAGTAGTAGAGGTTTTTAGGATTGTCAGGATCAAAGCCCTCTTTGAGCGACCGGTAATAGGCCATAATCTGCAAAACAGGCATGTAGAGGATGTTACGTATGCCGTCTCCAAGACCGGTATTCAGCTCAAGCATGTAGTCGGCATATTCGTCAAATTCTCCGGAAGATCTATCACATATCACGAAAATCTTTCCGCCGATGGCTTTCATGTTTTTTGAAAGCTCGATATCATATTTCCTGCCTGCATCAGGAACCAGTATCGTTACCAGCATATGTTCGTCTACGTTCGACATGGGGCCGTGCTGAAAATCGAGAGATACATAGGAATCAGACGGAAGAAGGACCATCTCTTTCACCTTCAGCTGTGCCTCTCGCGCAAGTCCGTAGTAGCTCCCGTTCCCGAGGAATGCGAACTTCCTTATGTTCAGATCATTGCCGATTTTTTCTCCGATTTCGTGAAACTGGTCCATCTTCTGCCGGGCGAGTGCTGGAAGCTTCTTCAGCTCCCGGCACAGGGCATCCTTTTCTTCGCAGATTCCCGCAAGATAGTTACCTGCAAGCACCATTGATGTGAGGGAGCGTGTGGTCGTAACGCTTTTTTCAAAAGCCTCCTCCAGGACAATCGCACGGTGGGCTTTAACAGCCATTTTGCTTTCTGAAAAACACACAACGGCAATCGTCGTTGCCCCCGTTTTCTTTGCCGTTTCAAGAGCCCTGACACTCTCCGTTGTATTGCCGGATCGTGAATACCCGATAACAAGAGTTTTCTTCTTGCCGTTTATAAACGAGTCAGGGTTCGTCATCAGGTCGGATGCATGTACCACCCGGCAGGTTCTCCCTGTATGTTTCTGAAAAAAGGGGGCAACCGCATATGAAACGTTGAATGCAGAACCACACCCCGTGAAGATAACCTCATCCTTACCGGCACAGGCTTCCTGTAATTCCGCAGTCTGCCTGTCCAGTCTTTTAAACACCCCTTCCCAGGATTCCGCCTGTGTTTGTATCTCGGAAAAGGTGTTTACGCCCCGTCTTTTGTCTGTTTGCGCCATGTGTCCTCTCTTTTCTCCATAGTACGTATTATAAAATTGATTGAAATTATCATGTCGGCTCAGATATCTTCCATCCTCTGAATGGGCAGTCCCACGGTCGAAACTGCAGCAGCCCCATACCTGTTGCCGTGCCGAACCGAATCGGGAATCGGCATCCCCCTGCTCATGCCGAATAAAAAGCCTGCATCGAAACTGTCCCCCGCGCATGTCGTATCGACGACGTCGGCTGGGAGCGCAGAGTAGTGTGAGATCTTTCCCCTGTACCGCACAAAAGCACCGTCAGCACCGTCCTTTACGATAACAGTCTGTATTTTATCCGAAAAAGAATCAAGCGCATCTTTCACATCGCTTTTTTTCGTTATACCAAGCAGCTCTTCCCTGTTCGGCAAAAAAAAGTCGATATCCGGGAAAAAGTCTTCCATATCACTTATGTTCCATTTCCCCGTAACATCACCCCCGGGGTCGAGGGAGGTGGTCATCCCCTGCTCTCTTGCCCTTTTCAGGAAATCGCCGAAATACGGTCGTAGTCCCGTCTGCAGAAAGGCGGATGCAAGGTGCAGGTGGCAGTTTTTAGAAAAAGCCGGCTTCTTCAGGTCATTCAGGCCGGTTGATGAAATCGTCCCTGGAAAGGTAATGAACATTCTGTCATTCGGATAGGTAAGCGAAACAGTCGCGCCAGTGGCATCAGTATCGGAAAAGACAACTGTATCGGTTACGACCCCGTATTCCTCGAGGCTTTTTACCACAAACTCCCCTGCAAAATCCCTCCCCACCCTGCTGTAGAATCGGACGGGACACCCGTTCAATGCAAGCAGTATCGCCACGTTCGCAGCAGACCCGCCTGGTTTCATAACAAAGTTCCCTGAACCGATCTCCTTTCCGAATGCCGGCTGCCCATCGATGTGCGAAAAAATAATATCCAGGTTCAGGTCGCCGATGACGATAACGGTTTTCACTGGTCTGCCGGTCATTGGGATGAGTCCATATAATTATAAAGTATTCGGATGAAGAGTGGCCGAATAATGCCGCCGGTTCAAACTTCTTGATTTGGTAGCAAACCGCCTTGGATCTTATTCATAGCACACTCGTATCCAGAGACGGTACAAGAGTATTACGAAACCTTAACCGGTTAAAATACTAGGCAAGTAAACTTTCAATCGTAAAAGCTCAAACCGATCGGGCTCGTTGATAAATATTTTTTTGTTGCAACTGCACAGGCGAACCCATTCTGACGGTCGGAAGAACACATGCCTAATGGTTTTTACCTGTAGAATGTATACCTGTGCAGCATATAATATAGATAATTATAACGTAAGAAGCCAGTTGAGCATAAAAATTCAGGAAGGGTATTTACCCGCTATCGTTCGAGATTTCTTCAGGCCTAATATGATCCACCTGACCGTAGAAGAAAATGATGTCAAGAAACCCGTCCTCAGCGTATTCGAACACGTGCCACTCGAGCTCTGGTATGTGTAGGGTCATTTCGGGTTCGAGATCGGTCTTTTGGTCAAGTTCATCCTTTGCAACGCCAAATCTTACCCAGGCATTACAGCAGCCTACAACATAGCAGATCTCCTCCGCGTGCTGGTGAGCTTCCATCGGGCCGTTCTCCTTCGAATAGCGCCCGAATCCCATCGTCATCCTGCTGCTTCTGCTTCGGGCGTCCTTTCCAACCGCCTTCTGTATGATCCGACCAGGCAACCTGTGTTCCTGCAGCTCGCGACGTGCTATGATCTCCATTACCCTGTCAACCTTTACATTGAATTATAATGAGTCCAGTTCTTTCTTCAGCGTTACTATGTGGTTTTTTTCCTCGCTGATGATTTCGTCGATCTTCCGTTTCGCACTTTCAGAAGGCACTATGTCCTTCAGCCCTATGTAATAGAGGATCGATTCCTTCTCAAGCGTTATCGCTATGTTGAGTATCTGTGGTAAAGATTCGTTCCCGGACAGGGACTCGATCGCTTGCAGGCTTCCCTCCCCACCACTCATATCTGCCATTGCTTCTAGGTACGTCAGCATTTCCCCGAACGGGTCGAGCGCCTTTTTCGACCGTTCCTCGTCCGGGAGCCCGTCCTGCATCGTTCTAAAATACTTTTCATGATCGTCTTCCATCTTAGCGAGTTTCAGCAGGACTTCTTTTTCTTTTTCGAGCTCTTTAAACTCCGCCGCCCGCCTGTAGAAACGCGAACCATTCTGTTCCATTCTCTGCGCAATTTCAAGCGCTTCATCCGAGCTCAACCGCAACGCCATAATTTTATACCTCCTTTTTCATTACCCTGATAATTCAGCAGATAGTCGATGTTTCGGACGATAGTTTTGAAAACGTTTAACGCCTCTATTACTTATCCCTTATCCTGAGTCCGGCCAGGAATTAAAACTGCATCATTAAAGATGGGCCAGCGACTACCTGGCAGTGTGTCCTCCATCTACGATAAGTGTGTGCCCTGTAATAAACGAAGCAGCCTCTGAAGCCAGAAATATCGCCGGTCCGACGATGTCTATAGGCTCAGCCAGCCTCCCAAGCGGTATATTATTGAGGAAGTACTGCTTCACCTCGGGTTTCTGTTCCATGAGTTTCTCTATAAGCGGTGTACGCGTATGGCTGGGGGCAATGGCGTTGACCAGAATATTGTGCTTCGCCCATTCTATAGCGAGCGTTCTAGTCATCGCGATGATACCGCCCTTGCTCGCGCAGTAGTTCGCATTTCCCGTTTCCACACCGACGAGACCGCCGATAGAGGCCATGTTGATGATCCTGCCACCCTTTCCTCTTTCTATCATATGTCTTCCGACCTCTCGACAGAAAAGAAACGTCCCCTTCAGGTTGATATCGAGAACCCTGTCCCACATCTCGTCCGTCATGTTCTCAGCGTTCGACCGAATTCCGATTCCGGCATTGTTGACGAGGATGTCTATCGAGCCAAACATCTTCAGAGACGTTTCGACTGCCTTTCGTACGTCCTCCGCCTGAGACACGTCGCATTCGGCCGAAACGGCGTTTCCCCCACGCTTCTCGATCCCTCCTGCAACCAACTCGGAGTCTTGCGCCGAGATATCCACACATGCGATCTTTGCACCGACCTGCGCATACCCCTCTGCGATCGCCCTTCCAAGCCCCGATCCTGCTCCGGTAATAAGAGCCGCTTTCCCATCGAGACTGGAAAGCCTGCTTAGATTATTCTCCACGACTGGACCTCCCCTTTAATTGGTCTCTCCCTGCTCGATCAGCTGTTTTATGCGTTGTAGAAACTGCGCCGCAGGTGCACCGTCTACGATTCTATGGTCCCACACGAGACTCAACCGCATAACGGGACGCACTGAGACACTATCGTTATCGTCAACAACCGATGGCTCTCTCACAATTGATCCCACTGCAAGGATCGCACACTGCGGTGGGTTGATTATCGGTACAAAACTTTCTACGTCGAACATACCGAGGTTCGTCACAGTAAAGGTACCATTCGATATATCCTCCCTCGTGCTTCTGCCAGCCTTCGCTCTCTCGACCTTTGCCCTCGATTCATCGGCTATCGTCAGCACGTCTTTTCTGTCCGCATCCCGGATAACAGGAACCAGCAGACCGCGTTCAGAATCTACGGCGACTCCGATGTTTACTTCCTTCATTAATCTTATGTGTTCCCCTTCGATTCTAGAGTTCATCTGCGGAAACTCCCGCAGCGCCTTTGCCACTAGATGAACGATGAGGTCGTTATAGCTCACCTTTTTCCCACCCTCCTTGAAACCATTTCTCCATTCGATAAGCCGACTCACATCGGCCTTCATGATAATGGCCGCACTGGCTGTGGTATGTACGCTTTCCGACATCCTGGAGGCGATCGTCTTTCTGATTCCAGCAAGTGGTATGAGGTTTGCATCCTGTTCCGTGACAGCTTCGCGAATGACTTCCTCGCCTGCAGCTTCTGCACCCCGGGCATATTCGAGCACGTCTGCCTTATCGATCCTCCCACCCGGTTTGGAAGGAGTTATCAGGTTAACGTCGATATCGAGTTCTTTTGCGAGCTTCTTCGCAACAGGAGATATCCGTATCCTCGAATCGGTCAACGAAATAGCTTTCTTCATCTCAATCTCGTGCCCCTGTTGAGCAGGAGCAGGCACGTCCATCTTTTTTTCGGACACTCCGGTTTCTACAAAAAAATCCTCTGGCAACGTCTCGTCCTTTTCGGTGAGCACGGCAATTGGTTCCTGGGTCTGTACCGTTTTTCCCGGCTGGGCGACTATCATTGCCAGGACACCCGACCTGGTTGTGGGAATATCCTGCGATGCTTTGTCAGTCTCAGCCTCGAGAATCATCTGGCCTTCTTCGACGTAATCTCCTTCATTTACAAGCCACTGTATGATCGTGGCCTCGGTCATGTTGACGCCTATTTTCGGCAACGTTAATATGATTGGCATGGTACCTGCGTCTCCTTACGCTTCGAGAACTCTCTTTACCGCACTCATAATCTTGTTTTCATCCGGGATCACCATGTTTTCAAGCGTCCTGTTGAAAGGTACAGGTATATTGAGCGATCCCACTCGGACAGGCGGCGCATCGAGAAGATCAAATCCCCTGTCGACTATCTCCGCAACAATGTCACTTGCCATGCCGCCGCGAAGATGCGCTTCCTGTGCTACAACGACCCGGTTTGTCTTTTCAACCGATTTCATCACCGTTTCGTAATCAAGAGGAAGAAGGGACCGGAGTTCGATCACCTCGCACTGGATCCCTTCCGCGGCAAGCTCTTCAGCAACATTCATGGACTTTACCGTCATGTAGGAGTACGTAACGATCGTAACGTCGCTCCCCTCCCGTCGTACCGCCGCCTTTCCAAACGGTACGGTATAGTCTTCATCCGGAACCTCGCCCTTCATTGTGTAGGATTTTTTGTGCTCGAAAAATATTACGGGATTATCGTCACGCACCGCAGTCTTAAGCATTCCCTTGACATCATATGGTGAAAGCGGTGTTGCCACCTTAAGTCCCGGAACGTGATTGAACCACGCTTCCAGAGACTGAGAATGCTGTGCTGCGACACCGCCACTGCAACCGAACGGCGCCCGTATAACGAGCGGCATATTGATCTTCCCGCCGAACATGTATCGTATCTTCGCTGCAATATTAACGATCTGATCCATGGGAAGTGTTATCCAGTCAGAGTACAGTATCTCTACTATTGGACGGAGTCCCATGCCTGCGGCACCGATACCAATCCCTGTAAAACCAGCCTCTGATATGGGTGTATCGATTACCCTCTTCTCACCGAACTGCTGACAAAGGCCCCTTGTAACTCCAAAGGGGTTTCCTCTTACGGCAACATCGCATCCCATAAGGATAACGGTCTCATCCCGCAGCATCTCTTCTTTCATGGCATCGTTCAACGCCTGTCTTCCGGTTATCTCATTCACTCTGATACCCCCTAGAAACCGGTACCGTCGTACCGAATTATTTCAATCTCTTGATTAGAATTATATACTCTTAATCAGCACTATATAGTTATGTCATCTTCTCTTTTGAAATACTACTTTATTACCTCGTTGTTCGCGTAGATGTCCGTGTACAGCCTGTTTGCAGGCGGTTCGGTACACTCCTCCTCTGCATACTTGATCGCTTCAGCGACATCACTTACCGCCTTGTCTTCGAGCTCTTTTACCCCGGCCTTATCAGTAATCTTGTTGTTAAGGAGATACATCCGCATCCGCCGTATCGGTTCCAGGTTCCACCACGGTTCCACCGCCTTGAGGTCCCGGTACCACTGGTCGTCTGCGACGAAATGTCCAAGAAACCGCATCGTCCGCGCCTCAATGAGGGACGGACCCTCACCTTTTCTTGCCCGTTCCGAAGCTTCCTGCACCGCTTTATACACTACAAAACAGTTGAATCCGTCGACCAGTACTCCGGGAATATTGTAGGCCGCCGCACGCTTGTGTATCTCCGGTTGACCCGAAACGGACTTGATCGAGGTTCCGATTGCATACTGGTTGTTTTCACAGATGAATATAACGGGGAGTTTCCACGCAGCTGCCATGTTTATCGATTCATGCCAGACTCCCTGGTTGCTTCCGCCGTCACCATGAAAACACACGGACACGAATCCCTTCCCGAGTCGGTCCGAGGCCATGGCAGCGCCGACTGCGAGCGGCATCCCGCTCCCGACTATCCCCGTGGCGCCGAGCATTCCATGCTCCACGTCTGCGATATGCATCGATCCGCCTTTGCCGTGGTTGTACCCCTCGTATTTACCGAAGAGTTCAGCCATCATAATCTTAACGTCACCACCCTTGGCTATCGTATGGCCATGTCCCCTGTGTGTACTTGTAATACAGTCATCCGGTTTCAGCGCAGAACAGGCACCGACTGCAATCGCCTCCGACCCTATATATGCATGTGCGAGCCCGTATATCCTGTTCTCCATCCACAGATCCCTCACCTTGGTATCGAACTCCCTGATGAGGTTTATCTGGTAGTACATCTCGAGCTGTTTCTTGTCCGATATGTTCTCGGGCTTCTCATACGGCGTATAACAGCCGAACTCTTCAAGAACCTTTTTAGGTATCTCTACTGGCATTGTATGTCCTTCCTTTCGTCATTATTATCCTTTGATGTTGTATACTTCGCCGGGTGCCATCACCTTCAACTCCGGTGCATAGGCCTTTTTCTTTCTGCGTTCTTCTACGAGTGCGACGAAATCTCTTACGTCCTCACACTCCGGATCGACGTAGTGGCTTACGATGACCGTTTTAAGGTCCAGCCACTCGCTCGCTAGAAGCGCCTGTTCGGGCGTGAGCTCACCGGTTTTGTAGCACTCCTGGTGCGGAAGAGATACCCCTTCTCCCTCCGGCAGCGTCACATGCATGAGCCCATAATTCGGCCTGTATGTTTCTCCGATGAGTTTCATGTCGGAAAAAGACGCCGAATCACCGGGATGGTAGATTCTCACGTCTTCACCCGCCTCCACGATAAACCCCATTGCAGGACCCGAAAGCAGCGAACCATCCTGCTTCCTCGTAAACGACCAGTGATGGCTCTCTACCGGGTGGATGAGGATTCCGTTCGATTCCATGGACATCCCCCATATCGTCGGTAGGATCAGCGACGGGTCTATCCCGTGGTATTGAACGAGATGATGCAGCACGTCCACCGCGCAGACCACCCTGCAGCCGTACTTCTTTACGACTTTCGGGGCATCTCCGAAGTGATCGAATGCATTGTGTGTTATAAGCAGGAGATCTACCCGCTCGAGGTCATCCGATTTCACCGGTGAGTATGGATTCTCATCGAGAAATGGATCGATCAGTACATGCACCCCGCCCGATGTTATTATCTTGTACCCCGCAACTCCGAAAAACTGTACGCTTACAGACATAACACACCTCCCCCTTACTTGCCGCCTTTTGTCCGTGCCTTGATACCAGCGAGATCTTCAATTACGGTCACCACTCCCGAATGATCGTAATCGCCCCTGTTCTTCGCTATCATCGTCGTATAGAGCTCGTGAACGATACTGGTTGCAGGAAGTGGCACGTTGTAATCGAGCGCCGTTTTCATGATAATATTCAGATCCTTGTAATGAAACTTGCTCTTGAACCCGGGCTCGAAATCCCCGTTTACCACTTTCTCACCGCGTACATCCATTACCCTCGTCTGCGCGTACCCGCCGCTCAGCACCTTTATTATAATAGCGGGGTCCACTCCCGCCTTTGCACCCAACACAAGGGCCTCCGCCATTCCAACGAAGTTCATGGCAACCTGTATCTGGTTGCACGCCTTGACGATCTGTCCGGCACCGTTGTTCCCACAGAGCGTGATCGTCTTTCCGAGCTTCTCGAATATCGGCATGAAGGCATTAAAATCGTCTTCGGCGCCTCCGACCATAATCGACAGTATTGCCTTTTCAGCACCAACCTGGCCTCCGCTCACCGGCGCGTCAAGACAGCGAATGCTCTTCTTTCCAAGTTCTTTGGCCACCTTCACCGCAACAGTCGGTGCTATCGTGCTCATATCCGCATAGAGCATGCCGGATTTTACTCCCTCGATGAGTCCGTCTTTTCCAAGTGCTACGCTCTCGACATCCGGAGAGTCGGGAAGCATTGTTATGAGAATGTCACTCTTTTGAGCCACTTCCCTAGGGCTGGAAGCTTCCGCCGCGCCCGCTGCAATAATTTCCTTCACTGCGTCTCTATTGATGTCATGAACGATGAGCGAATAGCCGGCGTCAAGAAGATGCTTCGACATCGGTTTTCCCATGATGCCCAATCCTATAAAGCCTATTGTGTTTTCCGCCATAAAAGTTCCTCCGATATTGTGGTTTTATCCATTAGAATTCTGGTCTAGCAAAGCGATATCTTTTCCTTTTGTACCAAGGGCACAGGTACCAGAATTTTTATGCTCAACTGACTTATTACGTTACAATTACCTGTTATTATATGCCGCAGGTATACATGCCGCAGGTATACATTCAACAGGTAAAAACCATTAGGCATGTGTTCTTCCGACCGTCAGAATGGGTTCGCCTGTGCAGTTGCAACGGAAAAATATTTATCAACGAGCCCGATCGGTTTGGCCTTTTACGATTGAAAGTTTACTTGCCTATGTTTTATGATTACATATGGAGTGCAAGACCCTCTGTTCCCACGTCGATCGCCTCCAACGTGCCGAACTCCACCTCCGTCACGTACAGTGTATTATCACCAGGGAGACCGAACACGCAGTTTGTAGGTTTACTTCCCTCTGTCCTGATCCGCTTCACGACTTTTCCGTCCCGTCCCAGTACCGTTACGTCTCCCTGGCCGTATACTGTCACATAAAGATTCCCGTCTGCCCCGAATTTCATGCCATCCGGTCCCTTGATCTCGGAATACTCCTCCTGTATGAGTACGTTTCCGAATGCTTCCCTGTCGCCGGTAATCTTCCCGTCTTTGTTTCGATACCGATACACCATTCCCGTTATCGTCTCGTTTACATAAAGATCACCCTCAGACCCGAAGGCGATGCCGTTTGTAAACTTGATACTATTGTCAATCCTCTCGATCTCTCCGGTCTTCGTGTCTATAACATAAACCCGTCCGTCATACGAGAGGTCTCTGAAGTCCTGCCGTACCTTACCGTCGATTAAAAAATCCTCGACGAAGAAACCAGAATCCGTCAGATAGAGCCTGCCATCCGGTCCGAACGCGAGGTCATTCGGAAAGATGAACTTTTCGCCGTTGCATTCCGTTTTTACAACTTCCACTTCACCATCCATCGAGAGCTTAATAAGAGACGGGTTGAGAGATTCGGCAACCCAGATGAATCCTTCCCTGTCTACTGCAAGACCGTTTGGTCTGCCTGTCTTTGCAATAACTCTCCTCTGTTTTCCATCCCTGCTGATATGGGTGGTACAGCCCTTGTCGGACGCCATCTCAACGAGAAGGAAACTTCCATCGTCCATGACCACCGGACCTTCAGGATCTTCAAGTCCTTCTATGAATTTCATACACATCCTCCCTTTAAGGAAAGGTGAACAGATCTTATCCGCGATTTCTTCTGCTTGTTATATGAAGTCAGTGGTCATACCATTATTATAATTTACACCGGCTTCGAGAAGGAGTCAACATAAAATTGCGCCTCACCGCCGTAGAGCGCCGACACTCCTATCCCTGCTACTATTTTTTTTGATACTTTTCCAGAAGCTCTTGTGACCGTTTCAAGCTGTGTGTCATCGCTTCCGCCGCTCCATCGGGAGATTTCTCCCTGACCTGTTCAAAAACCTTGTAGTGCTCCCTGAACACCTCCATTAAATCGGCACCCCCTGTTCTGAACAGACTCTCCCGAAGGGGAATAATGAGCTCTTCCATTATGGTAGTAAGGAAGATATTGCCGGTCAACTTTGCAAGCTCAAGGTGGTATTCGAGGTCGATTTTATTGAACTGGTCTATATCATTGACCGCCTTCTGCATTCGTTTGATAATATCTTCAAGCGGCTTGAGATTGCTTTTAGTAGAGTTGATAGCGGCACGTTTTGCAATCTCCGGTTCGAGTATATTCCTGAAATCGATCAGGTCTAAAAGCGGGACTTCCTGGTTCTGCCGTCGGAGATAGAGCATAAATGCGTGGGATATGTCGCTGCTGTCTATCGGGTTGATCCGTATCCCCTTACCATGGGTAACAGTAAGCAACCCCCTTGTTTCAAGCGAATTTATCGCTTCTCTGAGAACTGTTCTGCTGACACCGAGTTCCTCGGCGAGGTTTCGCTCCGACGGGAGCATCTCACCGATTTTCAGCTTACCGCTTATAATAAGATCGAGCAGCAGTTCGTACACGCGGTTCTTGAGGTTTGGTGTACCTATTTTTGGAAACAGATTTTCATCCATTGGTGAACCCTCTTTTCATATATTATGCTACTGTTTTATAGACCTCTACAAGTGCACCCTGATCTCCCACATTCCCCGGATAGATGATAAAAGCAATTGAGTTCCAACCTTCAACATTCGATACGTATAGAAGCGGGACTCCGGGGAACACCTGTCCAGCCACTTTCGCCCTTTTCACTCCCAGACCATTCACGAGTATGTCGCTCGCCGTTATGCCTCCTTTTGCAATGATACATGAGGCCTTTTTTCCTGTATTTTTTACTATCTCTACTAGCGCTCTCGATATGGTTCTTGCGATCAATAGATTACCGTCCGTGCTGAACACCCGGACCAGTTTCCGTGATGTATAGAGCACGGGGTTGATGTATGACTCGAATGCAATCTCTACCGCCTTGCTTGTTTTTTTTATCTCCTTTTGTCTCAGCGATTTGTCCTTGAGCACTCGTTCGACATCGACCTCGATCCCGCGCACGCTGTCCATCCGAAGCAGGTTGGCAAGCTGATCGGTAGACTTTTTAATATGGGAACCAACTACCGTCAATACCTTCTTAACACCGCTGTCCGCACCGTATATGTCGACCGCACGGAGAAGTTCCCGATCCTTGATCATGCAATATGCCTTCACGAAAGAGGCCGCAGTCCTGTAAATAAATCTCTTTCCATTGCGTTCCGCTTCGAAAAGCGCGACGAGGAAGACCCGCAGGTCGTCATAGCTCATCGCGTTTACGACGACCTTGCAAAACCGTTTTACCGACATGAGAATATGAAGAATCTCTTCGGTATCCCCCCTTCTCATGAGCTCGAGCGGCATAGATACAACATCCCCCGATTTCCACCGTCCGTTCGTCTTTTCTTCGACATACTCCCTGAGGTTCGAGCTTTTAAAGCCGAACACGGTATCCCCCGCATATTCGGTTTCACTCACCGGTATGAATTCGCTGTTTTCCCTCACATAGTGGGTATCTCCAAAGGTGTACCTTCCTCCTTCGAAAAAACAGGGTATAAGCACCTCTCCGTGGACTTTTTGTTTCATCCCCGCTTCATACACCGCCCTGAGTACCGATGTCTCGAGGGGGTAGTGCCCCCGAAGCGTCGAATCGCTCCTGCTTATTACCGTAAAATCCCTGCCGGTTTTTCGGGACGCAAGGATACAATTCTTCATTACAGTGCGATTTATTTCCGCCGCTTCGTCTTCCGACAGCGCTCTTGTATTGGTATGAATAAAGAAACATTGTACTTCTGAAAATGCCTCGATGAGGGACTCAAGCGACCAGTCGGTATATACATAAACATCGTGTACCGTCTGAATACCGGTAGGATCGTCATCGAGCACCACGACCGTCCTATCCCTTCTTTTTTCTTCAGCGCGTAGCATATCCTCGATGCCGCTTTGTCCGCTAAACACCGGAACCTCTCGCAAGAACGCCGCTTCCTTGATTCTCATTCATCCTCCGAAATCATTTTTTTTCTGCTAGGAATCCAACGGGTACCTGCCAAATTTCCTGCACGCTTCCGCCATGGCAACGATATTCTCAGGCGGTACATCCGGCTGGATCGCGTGGACTGAGGAGAGCACGTAGCCGCCCTTCTGTCCAAGCTCGAGCATCCGCAGTTTCACCTCATTTCCGACCTCTTCCGGTGTCCCATACGGCATTACCTTCTGCGTATCTATACCTCCCCAGAACGCGAGCCTGTCACCGAAGTCTTTCTTGAGGGCATCGACATCTCCTATGGCCGAAACCTGCACAGGATTGAGTACGTCAACTCCGTTTTCGATGAAGTCATCGAGGAGTGCGACGACGTTCCCGTCGCTGTGATAAAAAATCTTTGCATCAGTTTTGGTCCTGATAAAATCGTACCATTTCTTGTATATGGGCTTAATAATCGTTCTGTACGTCTCAGGCGACATGAGAAGACTATCCTGAGTGGCCATGTCATCCGCGGTGCGAAAGACCTGGATATAGGGTCCGACAATATCGAGAAAACGACCAGTCGCCTTAATGTTAATTTCCAGTATTCGTTCTAGCAGCGCGGTGACGAATCCCGGATTCGTTATTAGATCGGTTAATAGCTGCTCGAACCCGCGAAGCTGGTACGCCTCCTCCCAGAGCACCTTGAACCCGCTGTCAGCCATTATCGCATAATCCGTACCATTATAAAGGACCTTTACCTTATCCTTGAGACCCGAAGTGTAACCAGGATCAAACGGATCAGGCCACGGATAGCTTTCGAGGTCGTTCACGTCCGCTTCTCTCAAAGGGGGTTCATCCACCTCGTAGTAGAAGGCGGTCTCTGAATAGTAGACTGCCTTAAACTTCACACCCCAGATATCTATAAAAGAGCCCGGCTCCGAGGGTTTGGGCGTCCAGTTCGCAGGGGGACCCGGCATCAGGGGCCGAACATCCGTCCCCAGCTTCACCATTACCTCCTCATCGAGGCGCGCCATGCGATATATCTTGCTCAGCATCTTCGTCCCGGACTCAACCCCGAAGTATTTCTTCAGGTTCTCGTATCCCTCACTCACGAGGGTTGTGCTCAATCCGCCTCCGATATCGAGCGGGACACGGTCGGGTTCCTGATGATTAAGCGCCGCGATTACCCGCTCTCTCGATGTCATTTCAGTCATTCTTTCCATCTCCTTCGATCATAATTATTCAGTTGTTAGGTTCCGGAAGTAGACTCATATTCCTTACCGAGTAGTCTCTCTGTATTATGACCGCCTCCGCCGCCTGTCCAATATGCGTACCATCATATGTGATGTCCATTGCGATCGCCACCTTCGGCAGCCTGAAGCTGTATTTTTTCGGAATAGTCACTGTAACACTCTTTTCCGCATCTGCATCGGCGGGAATACGCAGGTCGATCGATTCGGGCTCATATGCCCAAGAATCCGGAAGTACCAGACGTGCTTCGGCTTGAACGGGTTTGTCCGAGTAATTATGCAGCCGTACCCGAAGGTCGAACGTATCACCGGGTGCGGCATCGGTCTGGTACGGGCACAGCTGCGCCCAGAAAGGATCGAGTCCCAGGTTCGTCTCCCCGGGAAGCAAGTTCTTGTAACAACCGGTCAACGCGTTCGCCTTGGATAGCATGGTTTCGTACAGATCGGGAGACACGTCGCGCGTCATTTCATGACCGCCGCATAGTATTTCAGGATGATACCGTGCATAAATCTGAAACGCCTTACGGTGTGAATCTTTCTTCATCCGGTTACGGTAGATGACACTTGGAGTCCGGTACAGTGTGACAAAGATGTTGTCTCCGGTGAAACCGACACGTTTGCCGTCTATCGTCGTAAAAAACGATACCGCGTACTCCGTGTGCCCGGGAGTATGGTGCGCGATGAGCTCGTATTCTCTCCAGTGGAGCGTTTCCCCGTCGCGGAAAGTGCGATCGATCCGCATCGGATACGGCATGACGCAGCCGATCTGCTCCTCCCCCGGTGATTCGAGCAGATGTCGAAGACCCTCCCAGGCCCAGCATTCCGTGCCAAACTGCGACTGCAGATACGGTATACCTGCGACATGGTCATCATGATAATGAGTCGGAATCACTACGTCAATATGCCGTACACCGTATTCGTTCTCTAATCGATCCAGAGAATGCTCGATAAAACGGACCGTTTCTCCTTCTTCGAAATGCGGCTGAACCGGGCTGAGAAGCTCAATGCACGGTACGCCGTAGTCTACAAGCAGCGCGTGGCCGCCTTCCGAGAGGATGACATAGAAACAGGCGCATGCGAACTCTGCGGCAAGCAGGTGGTCTGTTATCCTCGTAAAAGGACGTTCACTTACAGGCTGCAAACCCTTGTTTCTCAGCTTGTAGTATTCGGTAAGGTTTCGCCTGGTCAGTTCAAGCGCCAATGTGCCTTCTTCCATGGGCCGCCCGTGCGACGGGCATAAAATCTGCGGGTCCCGCCGTTCCATGTTCTTCAAAGAGAGTATCTCTGCCTCCAGGCCGTCGGTTTCGCTATAGCTGTACTGTAGATCGTAGAGTGTGAGGATCTTGCCCGGGGAATACAGAAGATCTCCGGTAAAAGCCACATTCGTATTGTCTATTGTAACGAAAATCGATATCGATCCGAGTGTATGGCCCGGAGTGGGAAAAAAGAAGAACTCGTACTCCCTCCATCGCCACTGCTGAAAATCCCGCAGCACGCCGCTTATCCTGACGTTCCGGGTGAGGGAGAACAGCGTATTGCGAACATCGTACATGTCCCACAGCTTCCTCGTCGCCCAGAAAAACTCCGCCTGATCGAAGAGCCGCCTCTCGTGCTCCGGAACGAATACCGGGATACCGAGCTCGACCGCCCTGTGGTCCCCCTGGCATTGATCCCTGTGGTGATGGGTATGAAGTATCGCGCTAACGGCCTTTATACCGAGGCTCTCGAGATGATCGAGAACCACTCCGCTACCGAAATCTATCAACAGTGCGTCATGATGGCACACGATGATGTAAACATTACACGTGTCCTGAAAGATATAGAGGTGCGGTAGTACACTGTAAATATGATTGCCGTTTTTAAGACTGTGTATCGCTCCGCTCACAGTATCTTCCCCCAAACCGCTTTGCTGTATCCGCTTCATCTTCGTTCAAGGCTGAAACCGTATTGATAGTTCCAGAATTGTAAATACTCTTAAATTTAATTTTACCCCTATTCTATCTGTGAAATCGGCTGCCGGATCATAATAAAACAAAAATATAAACTTAGTAATGGCAACGGTACTATTAAAAATAATTTGCTTAACATTCCTTGACATCTCAGTGCCACGAATCAGCTTTGAATTATCATTTTCTAACCATCACACTCTAATACAAAATCATGAATCTATAATTCTTCGTGTTTATTTCGGAGTATTACGTATCTCTGTACCGAAGCATAACTCTAATGCTCATTGGAATGTGAAGAATCGTGTAGTGGAGTATGACGATGGTATATTCCACTTCGATGCATTTTTTGATGCAAACGGTTATGAGCAGTCTCCAGAGTTGCACGTAGCTGTTTGAAACGAAGAGCATCAGGGCGTGGTGCGATAGTATCAACATAAGCAATAGCCCCCTCAATCTGCTCTAGTACAGCGATTCCATCGGCCTGTGAGAGAATCGGCTTTTCGCCGACTATTATTTGTACTGCACTTGTATGAGCTGCTATCTCTCCGTGTTTACCATAATAGCTACCACGGACGCGCAGTGCGATCCAACACGACTCATTAATAGGTATATCAATAGACCCAAATGCCGATAAATTCTGATCAACATTTATCTTTTCTGCCGTAAGGCCTCCAATCACGATCTCAACTCGATCAATTGGAACACTAACTGATTCAACCTTCCATGAAATATTAACCGTGCCGCCGGTTTCAGGTAGTTTTAGCTGGCTTCCAGACGATAAACCTTCAACGAGTAACTCTGCTAACGGGCCGACAGTAACAAAAGTGTTTCCTGATTTCACCGCTGACATCCAATTTTCATAGCTAAGCTGTTTTTTTCCAATGTTAGTGTATGTGCGGATGCCGCCCAATAGTGAGCCAGCTGACATCTTATCCGATCCACCAACAACTGGTATATGATACCCTAAATTGAGAAATCTATACCAATCGGCAAGACCATATGGATTTATCTGAGCATCATAAGGATTAAACGTCATCATCTCTATCGCGTGAACCAGACCTAATACAATATCAGCTGCACCTTCCGCCTGAGGATTTGGCGCGTGGGGCATTATAACCAATCCACTCTGGTCAATACAGCGCTGGGCCCATTCGGCCATAGTAACTTCTAGTGAATCCCCGATTGCAGATTCAGAAGGACCCCCGGTAGCCAGTGGCATAATCATCGAACCTGAATAACCAAGTAAAGAAATATGCCCCAGTGTTTGCATACGGTTTTCTGTGCCAACCCTTACAAGAAATTCACCAGTCCCTCCAAATTCTTTTGCCCCAATCGTCGTCTTTCCGTCAAAATCACACACATTACTGAACATCTCACCCCACTGGCTTGCCAGTAAGTTTACAATATTTATACCTTCAGCAGTGCCCTCCAATAGCGCTGTCTGCGGGTGGAGAAAATGTACATGCGTATCGGCAGTAACCCATCCCTGTTCACGCCATCGTAAAACCCGGTCTAGTTCAAACGTTATTTCATCTGTACTCGACGTTACAGTAAAACTTGAACGGACTGGAGCAATTTCATACCCCCGTCTAATTTCTATAAAAACTTCCCCCATCGGCAGGTCAACAATACACTCACCTCGTACGTAACAATACTGATTCATGTTGTTGATATATTCACCATAATTATCTTCAAACCAAGAAGCGTTGACCTTTCGATGGTGGCCTTTTGTGGGGAGATGCTCTCCAGCTTGACCGTGAAGATGCAAACGCGCTGCAACCGGGTGTTTCGATTCTTTCTCCACAATCCGGATACGTACCGGTCGATGAGAAGGTTTAACAGTTATAATCTGTCCAGAATCATCTTCCTCTAAATCATAAACCCTAAAATCATTTTTTGGTCCGGTTGAAACGTAAAGTTTGGCTTTCGGATGTGCAATATATTCAACAACAACTGCCCGATCAGACCGAACTGGTTGAATATCCGGTTCCTTCCCAAGCCATTGATCACGATTATATTCTAAGAGAGATCGCGCGGAAATCACTACACCCAGATCAATGTCGACACCCTCAAGTTCACCTAATATGTTGAGCTTTGCACCTTCGGGAAGAGTCAGTTTCAGCTTTTTACGCACACCAGGTCGCAAGGGATGCACTTCGACTTGTGTATAAGAAATAGCATAAATCAGAGATTGCTCTTCTTTTGGCGTAACGATGATATGATTTATAGACCTTCCCGGATTCGGGTTTTGCATAGCATAAAGCCATAGATTCTCTTTGCAATAATCCCGTGCCGTATTATTACGTTTTTCACTGCTTCCATAGTCAGCCTCCATCAATCGTCCAAGCACCTGCTGCTCAGATGCCGATCGAACTACCATGGGTTTAAGCGCAGTGACAGCTGCAAAAGGGCTTGCACCCCAGGCGATATGTCGTTGTTGAATAGCAAAACGTCTGAAGATAGGAGTTTTAGCAATACTACCATCATCATACACTATGGTATATTCAGATACCAGTTGCCCTAGCGAATTCCCGTCGATCGGCCACGCTATCTGTGTGCCTCCCTCAAAATCGTCTAGGTCCTTGTTGTTAATCGAAGTACTTTTATCCTCAACTACATGAAGGAAAATCAAATATGTTGCCGTGATGTTGTCGACATCTATCCTGACCTCCTTATCTTTTAAATAAAGCACATTGTTTTGACTTTTTGATCCGCATTCAAAAGGCATACCCTGAAAAGAATGCGAACCAAACAGGTCGGCAGTCTCGGCATGCGGCTGTAAAGCTCTCGTTAAATTGTCTTGGGTAGCATTAAAAACATCATCGAGACCTATTGTGGAAAAATGACTGGAAGGTGGAATATTCATGATTGCTGCTCCATATAATTCTGAAAACATGTTCTATTTACTACTAGTTTTTTATCTTCGATCACTACACTCATACATACAACTTCGCGTCATGTTATTAGGTTTCTAGTATTTATCCCGTCTAACCGATGAAACTTTAAGCTGTTAAATAATGAGATATATTCAACGTGTGACAATTAATCAAATATCAACCCATAAATATGCCGCCGTTTACATCTATTACGGCTCCTGTTATATACTCCGCCTTATCAGATGCTAGAAATGCAACGACATCGGCAGTATTCTCTGGCTTCCCCAGTCTTCCCATAGGTATAAGAGCCTTGAGAGCTGTAATCTTCTCATCGGGAATTTTCTTAATGATATCTGTTTCTGTTGTACCTGGAGCTACTGCATTTACAGTTATATTATATTGGGCGACTTGCCTCGCAAAACACATCGTTAATCCTATGATTCCCGCCTTTGTCGTGGCATAACCGACACCTCCTCCATAACTGCCCATTCTTCCTGCTAATGACGACATATTAATAATTCTTCCCCATCGCTTCTCCCTCATATATGGAAGAACCTGCTGAGAGGTAAAAAAGGTTCCGTTCAAATTAACTGTCATTAGTCTATTCCACTCTTGCTCCGAGATATCATCAATTACCGTTGTATGCAGTATTCCTGCATTATTAACGAGGATATCAATCGTTTTGTATCGATCAACAACCTCTTTTACCATGTTCTTGATATCCGTAAGGTTCGAAACATCTGCCTTAACGCTTATCGCTTCATGTCCATCGTCTTTTACTTCCTTTACGACCTCCTTAGCAGTCTGTTCATTAATATCAACAATTATAGTAATAACATCTTCATTTGAAAGAGCATGAACGATTGCTCTCCCGATTCCCTGCCCCCCTCCGGTAACAATTGCAACTTTTCCTTTAATATCCACGGCTTTTATCCTCTCGTGATCTTTAATAACACACTCTTATTCAAATCACAACATTACATACCGTTGTGCATTTCAATAATACAGTTTTCAAACCACTATAGTGAACATCTATCCGGTCAGGGGATATTTCCCAAATTTTCGTGTTGCTTCAGCCATCGCAACAATGTTCTGCGGCGGCACATCTGCCTGTATGGTGTGTACTGGTGCTACAACATATCCACCACCAGGTCCCAGGTCGTTGATGCGCTTTTTTACTTCAGCTGCTACATCCTTTTCTGTCCCGAACGGTAGAACCTTCTGTGTATCTATTGCACCCCAGAATGTAACCTTGTCCCCGAATCTTGCCTTTAGTTCCTTCGTATCAATGTCTATCGCAGACACCTGAACAGGATTAATTATTTCTACTCCGTTTTCGATAACAAGATCAAGCATGTCAACAACATTCCCGCAACTATGGTAAAATATTTTGGCTTCGGTTTTTGATTTAATGAATTTATAAAACTCCTTATAAACCGGTTGGATTAATTCACGATAAATTTTAGGGCTAAAAAGTGGCCCCCCTTGAGTAGCCAGATCATCAGCAGTACGAAACACCTGGATATACGAACCTGCTATGTCTAGAAAACGACCAGTGCCTGCGATATTGATCTCAAGAAGTTTATTCATCAAAGCGGTAACAAATTTTGGGTTAAGTATCAAATCGGTCACAAGCTGCTCATATCCCCTGAGCAGATAACCGAGTTCCCAAAAACTTTTAAATCCTGCGTCAGCCATAATTGCATAGTCAGTACCCTCAGACAATGCCTTTACCTTATCCTCCAGATCGGCTGTATAGCCTGGGTCAAGAGGGTCCGGCCAGTGATACTTTTCTATATCTTCTATATCCGCATCTGCCAAAGGGCTCTTAACAACGTCGTAATAATAGGCACTGTCTGAAAAATATACCTTTTTCCAGTGAATACCCCATATATCAATGACAGTATCCGGATCCGAAGGAGGTGGTGTCCAGTTTACCGGAGCGCTGACTGTTAGTGGCCGGACATCACTTCCAAGATATTGCATGACGCTTTCATCCATTCGTGCCATACGTAACACTTTGAGCATCATTTTAGTATCTTCAGTAATCCCCAAATGCTCTTTTAATTTTTCATATCCCTCGATTACCTGTGTAGTGCTCGAACCGCCACCGATATCAAGAGGAACGCGATCAGGTTCTTGGTGATTTAAGGCAGCTATGACACGTTCGCGCGGAGTCATTTCCATGATATAACCTCATTATCCTGAGTAAAGAATTTATCTTTACATTTATATCTGTTTAGTTTACGTCTATTCTTTCAACCGACAATAAACATCTTTAACAGCGGTGGCTAATATACTTTATTCCGACATACCATTTGCTGTATGTTTACAGGCAATACCCATTAAAATAACTCGGTATTGCCTGTATGAATTTCATTAAAACAATTTTTCTATACTTCGCCCTTGAACGCCTTGACATTCTCAGGAGTAACGAGGAATATACCCGTGTCAACGCGAATAGGAATATTTGTGATGCCAGCCCCTCTATCGTTGGGCGTAATCGATATTGGCGAATGATTGTAATCGTAAAGTAACTTCGCCCCGTAGTAAGTAAACAGCTTCCTTTTCTGTCCTACGAGCACCTGTATAAACCCGTCTTCAAGACCTTTGATCATCGGGGGATCAACGTTCATACCAGTAACCTTGATCTTCCCACCCATTTCAAGCTCTCGTAACGCTGCCGCTACAGCTGGAGTCTGGCCATCAAAAATCGAAATTCCTGCAAGATCGGGGTTTGCTGCTACCAGGTCCGTCGTAAGTCTAAAAGTTTCATCGGCATTTGCCTTATCATTATAGATCCCGAGTAATTTGATGTCCGGATACTTCGACAGCTCATCCTTGTAACCCTGAGCGGTATATTCATAGATATCGATTCCCAACACTAAAAATCCTGCGACTTTCCCTTTCCCGCCGATGAGCTTTGCAAGCCGCTGTGCATGTACTACACCGACTTTATACCAATCCGTACCAATAAAAGAAAGTCTCTTGCTATCGGGGACGTCAGCATCCACACAAACCACAGGGATTCCCGCATCAATGGCTCTGTTGATTCCCCCTTTGAGAGCGGGTGAAAATCCATGAACAAGTATTCCGGCAGGTTTTCGTGCGATAACCTCATCCAAACTCTTAACCATAGCATCAATATCCCATTGTGCCGGCCCCACAACTGTTGTTTTTACACCATACTCCTTTGCAAATTGATCAAGGCCGACGAAGTCATTCTGCACGAACATCGGTTCACCGGATAATGCAATAACATCAACATACTCTTCTTGAGACACGTCCTCCTTTTGAACGGCTTTGGCCGCCTTTTCTGATTCACCTTCGCGACCCTTCTTTTCACAACTCATGCTCACAGTTGCCATCATAACCAAGGCAACTACCATCACAAACCACTTGAAACTTGATCTTGTACTCATACAATCCTCCTGAATTAATAAATATATTTACTCAGCACGGGACTTATTCAAAACTGCGTCAGCTGTGACGGCAATTAAAAGAATACTCCCGATTACAACACTCTGCCAATATGACCCTACCTTAGCGATAATCATTAAGTTGTTGATAAGGGCAACAAATATTGTACCCATTACAGCGCCCATTACACTCCCTTTTCCTCCGCTTAGGCTCGCACCTCCGAGTATACAAGCAGTAATTACCCTGAGTTCAAGTCCTTCGCCTGAAGAAGAAAGCGCGACTGTAAGCCTTGAAGTGAGAATTATCCCTGCTACTGCAGCCAGCCCTGATGCAATCATGAATGAAATAATCCTCATTTTTACAACGTTAATACCTGTAAGATTAGCGGCTTTCTCATTGACACCGATATAGTAATATTTTCTGAAAAAGACAACTTTTGACACAAGAAAGGTAAAAATGATAATAATGACTATCATATACCATATAGGTATGCGCATATGTAACAACTTACTATCAGCTATCTTAAGAAAACCATCAGGTAATCCAATAATTCCAGTACCCCCTATAATCAGAGCAAAACCCCTTACAAGCCCCATCATAGCAAGAGTAGCGACCAACGGGTCAACACCCACTTTGGATATTAGCGTACCATTCAGTGCACCAATTCCTATACATACAATGAGCGCAATAAAAACAGATAGTATCCAGTTAGCCTGATGGTAAAACATCAGATTTCCTGCTATACAGCCGGCAAGACCGAAAACTGATCCGACTGAAAGATCAAATGCTCCTGAGATAAGGAGAATCATCATACCAATTGCCACAATACTATTGCATGAAAGGTTTAATAGAAATGATTTAAGGTTTAGCATTGTAGAGAAGGCATCGAAGATAAAAGATGCCGCTATAGATAGCGCTACAATGATGATCCCGAGAAAAGCAGATCTGCTTTGTAAAATTCTTCTGGTTATTGAGGTATTTACATTAGTATTCGAATCCATTTTTATATCTATTGTATCCTCTTTCAATTAGAACTATCAGTCAACTCCACTTTTTTTAATAACAGCATCCAGGGTGACTGCAAGTAACAGTATTCCGCTTATTACAATTCTTTGCCAAGAAATTGATGCTCTTGAAACTATCATTAGATTATTGATCAATCCCATAAACAGTGTTCCAAGTACAGCTCCAAGAACATTCCCGTATCCTCCATTAAGACTTGCACCTCCCAGTATACACGCAGTAATCGCTCGCAATTCCAAACCCGAACCGAGTGTCGGAATTGCGGCGGCTAATCTTGAAGAAAGAAAAATCCCCGATATACCTGCGAGCCCTGCTGATATCGCATAAGATATTACTCTCATTGTTACAACATTAATGCCTGATAGCGCGGCAGCTTTTTCATTTCCACCGATATAATAGTACCGACGGAAGAAAACAGTCTTTCTCAATAGAATTGAAAAAATAGCAGCTATTATGACAAGATACCATATCGGTAATTTCCATTTTAAAAAGGAGGAATCAGCAATCACTAAAAAACTATCGGGAAGTCTCGTTATACCTGCACCGACAATTAACATCACTACACCCCTGACAACTCCAAGCATAGCAAGACCGACAATAAGATGGTTAACCCCTATTTTTGCAATTACTACTCCATTGAATATACCAATGCAGATACAGCTCACCACTGCAATGATTATCGAGAGCACCGGATTGAACCCAGCCCTCTCAATTAAAACTGCATTAATTGCCGCAGAGAAACCGAGTACGGACCCAACGGAGAGATCAAACACCCCAGATATCAGCAAGATCATCATACCAATAGTCACAATTGCATCAATAGACATATTACTAATAACAGTTTTAATATTATTTTCTGTAACAAAGGTGTCATAAGCAATGCCTGCAAATAGAAAAATGATAAAAATCAGCAATAGGAGAAACAATACTCTATTTTGTAATAGTTTTTTAACAGTACTTTTAACCTGCAAATTATTTAAAATAAAAAATTTACCCATCACTTTTAACACCTTGTTTTAATTAATTCCAGAAGCATAATGCATTATTTTTTCTTCTGTTGCTTCATTTCTGGTGAGTTCACCGGTTATCCTCTTGTTATGCATTACATATATTCTGTCGCATATCGAAAGTATTTCAGGCAAATCTGAAGATATAATAATAATACTTGTCCCACTTGATGAAAGCTCCCTGATAATCTTGTATATCTCAGATTTTGTACCAACATCCACGCCCCTGGTTGGCTCATCGACTATAAGAATTTTGGGGTCAACAAGCAGCCATTTGGCAAAAACAACTTTCTGCTGATTTCCACCGCTTAATTGCTCGACCCTTGTCATTACATTCGGACACACTATATTCAAGCGTTCCTTTAATTTATTGGCAATAATAGTAATCTCTTTCTCTTTAATGATATGCCTTTTAGATACAATCTGTAGGCTGCCTGATACAATATTATTTGAAACAGCCATATTCAAAAAAAGGCCCTGTTCCTTTCTATCTTCTGGGAGGTAACCGATACCGTATCCTATTGCCACCTCAGGATTTTTAATATCTACAAGCTTGTTGAAGAGATAGATCTCACCATTATTAATGGAATCAGCCCCGATAATACCACGCGCGACCTCGGTTCTACCAGAACCTGCCAGCCCTGCAAAACCAAGTATTTCTCCCTTTTTAAGGAAAAAGTTAATATTAAAAAAACGTTTTGAACTCAGCCCTTTAACCTTAAGAACTATGTCTTTCTCATAACTTGGTTTGTACTTTTCAGTGTATAGATCCCTCCCAACCATCATTTTTACAATATCGCCAATCTTTACATCGCTAATGTTATGTGTTCCTACATACTTACCATCTTTGAGTACTGTAACCCTATCTGCAATCTCCAATATTTCCAGTAATCGATGTGATATGTAGATAACGCATATACCCCTTCTTTTTAGCTCTTTAATTACCCTAAAAAGGACCTCTGTTTCCTTCTCGGTTATTGTCGCTGTCGGCTCATCGAGAATCAAGAGCTCGCTTTCGTTCGAAAGTGCCTTTGCTATCTCGACCATCTGCTGTTTCGCGGGTATCAGGCTTCCCACAAGCGTATTGGGCTGAACCTCGAGCTTTATGGATTCACATATCTTTTCCGTTTCCTCACACATCTTCTTCTTGTTGATGAAGCCGAGAAGCGTCCGCGGCTGCCTGTCAGCGAAGATGTTTTCTGCAACACTCAGGTTGGGCACGAGGCTTCGCTCCTGGTACACGACGCTGATCCCCATATCGAGTGCTTCGGCATAGTTACGTATTCTGACCTGGTCTCCATTTATCTCGAGATGACCGCTGTCGGGATGATAGTTACCGGCAACAACATTGATAAGCGTGCTCTTTCCCGCACCGTTCTCGCCCACGATTGCATGAACCTCCCCGGCTGATATATCGAAACTGATATCATCGAGCGCTTTTACCCCGGGAAAGGTTTTTGTGATTCCATGAAACGCTATATAGGGTTTTTTTTGCATATCCGCATCCAGATAGCATGAAGTGTGGTATATGTCGTATGTCCTCATACCATTTAAGACGATTTTTCAAGAATAGTCAAGAAATATTTTATGTTTTTTATCATTTTTAATGGGAAGCAAGCCTTTTTGGCCGCATATAGGTCTGTGGATGGTAATATCATCTCCATTGACAGCTCCTTTCGGACCCTGGTAGACGATCATACCGCAAACAAATTCAACACGACAACTCTGTGGCCTGAAGAGTCTGTATTACGAAAATTCACTTATCTGATCCCTATATCGGACCTGCCGAGTTACCCGAGGTCGTTCTCTCTTTTCCTCCCTATCCAAGCAGTTTGAGGAGTACAAGCACCACTGGCATCGCACCTATCGTTGTGACGAACCACGCGGAATTCGCGAGGTCTTCGTCCAGCCCGAGCAGCTTTACCAGCACTACCGACATGATCGCAGTGGGCATAAACGACTCCACCATGACCACCCTCGCCGGCAGTAAATCGCTCTGCCTGAAGTATCCGAGCACCCGAAGCAATAGCAGCGCCGCCAGAGGGTTATAGACGAACTTGATGATCGCAGTGAAAAACGCCGCTTTCAGGCGTTTCACACTCTCTTTCATCTTTACCCCGAGCCCTATGGTAAAGGAATAGCCTGTCACCGTTACATAGATGAACACCCGCGTTGCAACGAAGTCGACTGAACGCGGCCTTTCAACACCCAGCAGATTCAATAAAATCCCGGCTGCAATCATCACGAAAGGAACATACCAGAGAGGGTTGCGGGCTATGTCTCCGACAGTCTTACCAAAAGACCCTTTCCCGTCGTCCCTGTAAAAACTGAGCAGGGGTACCCCGATAAAATAGTGGTACAGCCTGCAGAACGCGATGTACCAGTTTGCAAGGTAGAGTCCCCGACTGCCGTACAGCAGAAAACATATAAACCCACCGAGCGCGGTTCCCCAGTTCGAAAATATCGAACAGGCAATAAAGCTCCCCTTCTTTTTCGGCGGGAGTGAAAGGAACCTGGCAAAGAGATACGCAGGCGGGAGTGAAAGGAGGATAAGAGCAAGGTTAACGGCA
>CAYSRJ010000029.1:0-43796 GCA_964433545.1 uncultured Spirochaetota bacterium
CTTCTCGCGAAGTTACTTTATGATATTCGGTCCCCGGGATACATCCTGTCAAGGAAAGTCCCGCTAGGGATACATCCTGTCAAGGAAAGTCCTGATAGGAATCGGCCGCGAAGTGGCATGATTTTTGAAAAAATAACAGTCTAAAACTCAAAACTGCTGCAGATTTTCTGGAGAAACGCTGGATCTATTCCCTGTTTTAAAAGCGACTGTTTTACTGCACTGTATACCGTCTCCCCGACAATCTGGCCGAACAGGGTGTGCCCGCCCGCATACCGTATTTTCATTCCCTGACCTGATACAATCACTATCGAATCCGTCCCGGTTCCCGTTGCCTGATTTCCCGTGGCAGTGCTTCTGATGTCGAGATCAATAAGTGCCGCTGTTTTTGCCTCAGTGGCCGTAATTGCCGTTGACACCATGCAGTCATCAAAAAGGTACCCGTTAGTGATTATTATTGTGTTGATTGTTCCGTGTGCGGTTTCTGTACCTGAAAAATCCGTTGCCGTTCTTTCAGATATATTCAGGGCATTTGAAGTCCCCGCTGTAACGACAGCTAGAACCTGTATATCCCTTTCCCGGATATACATGAATTGAGCATGGTCCATCTGTGCGGACGTTAAGAGGCCTATACCGCGCCTGCCGGGAAATTTTCTTTTTAGAAAATCCGAAATCAGCTGATCCGGGTTTTTTCTCATAAGGGTGCGCGCATCTGTTTTTATATTGACGACGGCATCTGTTTTCCCGTAGCCACCTCCGAAAACTGCCGAACTGAGCGTGCGCAGCGGGTAGGCGAATGTGATGGCAATATAGCAGTCTGTATGATCGATATGCATCTGTTGCCGTATTCTCCCAGCGAGATTTATTCCGGGGATAAAATCATAAAAGCGACGTGAATCCCCCTGCGGAATGTTGCTTCACGGCCGATCCTTGACAGGATGTATCCCTAGCGGGACTTTCCTTGACAGGAAGTATCCCTAGCGGGCCTGGGTATTAAAACGTAACTTGTTTGAATTTACTAAGAAGTGGCGTCACTTCCCGACTCCAGCTTATAGGCGTAGAGCCCCGATTCTCTCAGCAGCTTCCACGACCTTTTCCATTGACGGCACGAGCGCAAAGCGCACAAACCCCTCCCCTGGATTGACCCCGTTTGTCTCTATGGATAACCAGCTCCCCGGCGTTGTCACGACAGCCGTTTCTTTTTCAAGCAGTTTTTTCGAGAAATCGAGTGAAGAATAGCCCTCGGGCACTCTCTGCCATATATATATAGTTCCCTTCGGTTCGCATTTCGACAGACCGATCTTGGTGAGAGCCTGTGTTAAAACGTCGCGCTTTTTTCTGTAATCTTCCCGAAGCTCGGTGACATGCACTTCATCTTTCAGGGCGGCGATTGCGGCATCCTGGATGAAGGTTGCAGTACCGGAATCGATGTTCGGTTTTACCTTCTTATAGGCGTTAATAATGCGTCTGTCACCCGCGGCCCAGCCTATTCGGTAGCAGGTCATATTGCTCCTTTTGGAGAGTGACTGAAACACCACCACCCCCTCCTTTCTAAGCTGGAGAATAGAGAGCGGTGCCTCATCGTAGTAATTTTCCGTATAGGATTCGTCGGATACGACGATGACGCTGTGCTTTTCTCCGAATTCAAGCACTTCTTCATAAAATTCCCGCGTGGGATGTGCGGTGGTAGGGTTGTTTGGATAGTTGATCCAGAGAAGTTTAGCTTTTTTTACAACCTCTTCAGGCACACTTTTGAGATCCGGGAAAAAGTCGTTTTCAGGAAGCAGGTTGAGAAAATATGTCTTTCCTTCGGCAAAATGCGTTCCTCTGGACCAGGCCGGGTACCCCGGGTTTAGTGCGAGGGTATACTCTCCAGGATTGATAAAGGCCTCAGGAAAGTTGAAGATCGCCTCTTTGGAACCGATAGTAGACATGATTTCTGTTTCAGGATCCAATCCGATGCCGAATCTTTTTTTACTCCACCATGAAACTGTTTCCCTGTACTCCGGAGTGCCAATATAACTCGGGTATCCTGATGATTTTCTCTTTTCGATACCCTCTCTGCATGCGTTTCGAATGATTTGAGGTGTGGGAAGTGTCGGGTCGCCGACGCCGAAGTCGATCGGTTTTATACCCTCTTTTTTCAGCTCCTCGACGATATGGTCTACATCTGCGAATGCGTAGCTTCCGATTGCATTTACCCTGTCGGATATTTTGATTTCCATTGTTCTTTCCTGATTGTAGAGTTTGGAATAGCATAAAATACTGCAGTCAAATCAGGACGTCAAATTCTTGTACGAACTGTGATGTCTATTTACAGGTTTTACCATGGAGGCCTGCAAATAGATACTAAACTATTTTAAAAAAAATACTATAATGATAGTAGGGATAACTCAGGGGTGTATCAGGTGCCTGATATAAAAGATTTAGACAAAATTGAAAAGATGCTCGACGACCTCGGTGAGCGGGAGCTTGAAATTGGTGAAGTAACCGCAGAGGACCTGCTCCGCATGGATCAGGAGTATGCTACGGAAGAGTTAAAAGGCGGCCCAGAGGCCCGGGAAGAGGGTGTTGAGCCCGGCCCCGGCGGGGAAGAAGCCACTTTAGAGGATCAAGAAGAAGAGGATGATTTTGCCTCGCTTCTCAAGGATATTCAGATTGGTATAGAGGAGGAGAAAGAGCTCGAGGGACTTATTGCGGGTGAAGAAGCCCCCAGTGTGGTGGAACCAGAGCCTTCACTAACATCGGGAATAGAATATATACCGGAAGAAGCTGAAATATCCGGTGAAGCGGAAGAAACCGAAGTCGGGCTTCCGGAGATGCCTGAGGCTGAAATATCCGAAATCGAAGCAGAAACCTACGGCGAATTGCCGGCTGAGGAGATGCCTGAACCTGAATCCGCCGAATTATCCGGTGTGCAAACCGGACCCGGAGCTCTTGAGGAGGAAGCAGGTCTGGACCTTCCCGAGGATTTTGATCTCGAAGATATCGCTTTTGAAGAGAGGCCTCCCGAAGGCCTTGTGTCTGCTGGAGAAGTTGTCGGGGTTGAAGGGGATGAAACAGCCCGGGAGCTTTCTCCGGAGGTTCAGGAACCGGCAGTGCCGGAGACGCCAGAAGAGCCGGTTGTTTCTGAGGAGACACCAGCAGGCGGGTTCGAGGAAATGGAGATGCCGGATCTCGAATCTCTGGAAACCCTCCATGAAGAAACAGGCGGTGAAGTCCCGGGACCTCATGTTACTCCTGTCGAAGAAGAAGCGGGTGAACGAAACGCTGAATCAACGGGTGAGAGTGCGGTCGAAATTCCCGGTGCAGAAGAGCACGAGGAGATAACCGGAGAGGAACCTCAGGAAGCGGCTGGGCCTGTTGAAGAAGAAGAGTTCGAATTTCCGGGATTCGAGCTTCCTGAATTTGAACCTGAGGAAAGTGCACCGGCTGAGGCTGTTGGGGGAGAACTGGTTCCGGTCGAGGGAGAGGCCGGTATTACAGAGGAATCCGTTGAAATGCCGGAACTGGAAGGCGGGGAAACACCCCCCCTGTCTGAAGAGTTTCCTTTAGATGAACTGCTGTCAGAGGAACTTCCATCGGAAGAAATAACCGGGGAGATTCCCCCTGAAAAACCGTCTTCCGGAGGGCCTGGTATAGAGGAACCTCCATTTGAAGAGACCCCTTCGGGGCGCCCTTCCGAAGAACTCCCGGAAGAAGCACCCGTAGAGCTTACCGATGAGGACATCGTTGTTATCAAAGCCAAACTAAAACAGCTGAATCCGCAACTTGCTTCTTTCGTACGAGACAGTATTCTCGCGGGCAACCTGCCGGTAGCAATCGTCAATGAAATGCTGAGGCTTCTCCTGACGGATGCTCCCGAACAGGAAATTATCGGGTTTGTCGAACAGACGACAGGGCAAAAACTGGCCGCGAAGAGGTTGGTTCCGGGTATTATCACTGTTGAGAGGAAACCCGGACCTCTGGAGAACGTCTACCGGAGTTTGGGGCCTCTCGTTAGAGTTTCGGGCCTGTTTGTCATTATTATGGCAATACTGGGTGTACTCTTCATGCTCTTTATGTATAAACCGATGCGGGCCGGCAGGTACTACAAGGAAGGCATACGGTATATTGAAAATGCACAGTACGAGCTCGCGGAGCGGAGTTTTACCCGGGGGGAGCAAATATATCTGAGCGTCAAGCAGTACGATAAATTCGGTTGGGAATACATGATATCCGGCAATTACGATGCGGCACGCAGGAAATTCGTATCAGGAATAAAACTCGATGAAGGTGTAAGAAATCTCAATATTCGTCTGCACATGGCCCGGCTGCATACTGTTCTTGGCGAGTACGCTGATGCGGACATCCTGTATGATGAAGTACTCGAGAAATCTCCCGGCACCTACGAGTATATTCGTCTGAAGGGAACGAACCTCATCGAATGGGGAAAATCCGAAGAAGCGGATAAGCTCGATGAAGCATACGGCCTCTTCAGCACGGCTTATAATAATAAACCGAAAGCGAGCGACCCCCTGTTCAAAATGCTTTCTATCGACATCTATCAGGGTAAAGGTGAGGATATCGCATGGCTGTACAAATATATTACGAACAGGTTCCCTCAGGATGTTGATCCAGAGGTATATACGGCCCTCGCGTCCTACTTTATCGCCCATGAACAGTTTGGGAAAGTTCGGGATATTCTTCTGCAGGTGCTTAACAAGGACCCTGCATATCCGAAAGCCTATGTAACATTTGCGAATTACTACAAGGCAATCAAGAACCCACAGATGCAGGAGGAATTCCTGCAATCAGCCATCAAATATGAGAATAAAAGACTGCTGCCGTATCCCTGGGATAAGAGGGACCGTATGCTGCTTTCGAATGCCTATAATGATCTTGGTGAAATCTATGCGGATATGGACACTCCCGGCAGAGCGGCTGAGAGTATACGCTATTTTAAAAAATCGATAGACCAGAACAGGCGGAATATGAAGGTGTATTACAATCTCGCACAGGTCTATTTTTACAAAGAAAGGAATTACAGCCTTGCAAAACAGTATTACGAAACGGCTGAAACAGGAGGGTTCAGGAATTACGATCTCGACTACAATCTGGGTCTCCTCTATTACTATGAACGTTCCTTTTCCAAGGCTCTGAAACGCTGGTCCCGGCTTGCAGAAATATTTCCCGACAACCCGAATATCGGGTATGCAATGGGAAGCGCCATGCTCCATCTCGGTAAGTACAATGCGGCCCTGGGAGAGTTTATGCTCCTTTCTGAGGTATATGACGATCTTGTGCAAAAACTGGGAGAGATAAAGCCGTGGCGTGCCTATCACAAACGTATCCTGCTTGAATCCGCGGCGGTTCTTAATAATCTCGGTGTTGCCTATGAAAAGCTTGCCGAGAATACCGGTGACGAGGAGTATCAAAAGGAAAGCCTTCTCGTCCTGTACAAAGCAGGGGAGCGTGCCGATATCACAGGAACCGAAAGAGGAAAAATTCAGTACAATATCAATTATATTCTCCATCCGGATGTAATCCGCGGCTCTATGGCTATTGACGACAAACTCAGTGACAACTACCGGTTTATTGTCCAGTAGCTCCACGTAATTTCTTGCTCAACACATCTATTGTTGTTATATTGATTATGCCAGCTGCCGGATAGCAGGTTGTTTTAAACAAGTCCATACCGATGAAACACGGTATCTTGTTAGGAGTAGACTATGAGAATCAAGATGATGGGAAATAAAATCGGTATGACGCAGACGTTCAGTGAGAATGGAGAGGTTATCCCTGTCACTGTTGTCAGGGTTGGTCCATGTACTGTCATCAATAAGAAAATGGATGAAAAAGACGGGTATAATGCCCTTGTACTCGGGTATGGCGATGTAAAGGAATCGAGAGTTTCCAGGGGCAAGCTCGGTTTGTACAAGAAGGCTTCAGTCTCCCCCAGGAAGTTGCTCAAAGAGACCCGGATCAGCAGGGCGGAGCTTGATGCGTTCGAAATCGGACAGGAAATCGTCCCTGGTGATATTTTTAAAGCCGGTGAGTATGTGGATATTTCGGGAAATTCCAAAGGAAGGGGTTTCGCCGGTGTTATTAAAAAATACGGTATGGCCGGTGCAAAGAGCAGCCATGGAACTCATGAATTTTTCCGCCATGGAGGTTCAATAGGCGCTTCTGCGTATCCAGCCCGGGTGTTCAAGGGGAAAAAAATGCCGGGAAGATACGGGGGAAGCAGAATAACCGTGCAGAATCTCCTGATTGCCGATATAAGACCGGAAAAAAATATCATTCTGGTGAAGGGAGCAGTCCCCGGGGCAAACAGGGGATATATAACAGTTTCCCATGCAGTAAAAAAACCCGCGTCAGGTTGATTCCCACATCCGCAGGATTATACTCTGTGAAACAGCTGTCCAATCAGAAGGCTCCACCCCACCAGAGACCGGATATAGAATCCTATTTCATGAATATTGCGGCGATGGTGTCGACGCGAACGACCTGCCTGAGGCGCAGAGTGGGGTGCGTAATTGTTAAGGGTAAACAGATAGTATCTGCAGGATACAACGGAGCACCACAGGGCATGCCGCATTGCCTCGATATTGGATGTGCGAGAGAGGGGGTTCCGTCCGGCGAGCGATCGGAACTCTGTCGGGGAGCCCATGCCGAGCAGAATGCGATTAACTTTGCGGCGCGATACGGCATTTCGATAGAGGGGGCAGCGGTATACACGACGCATCTCCCCTGTTCATGGTGTGCCAAGAGCATTGTGAATGCAGGTATCAAACGGGTTGTGTATCTTCATGATTACCCTGACCCTGCTTCAAAAAATATTCTCGGACTCCTGGAATTGAAACAGCTCGAGGATTTCGATTTTATCCGAATTGAATAAACAGGTTTTCCACATTGTGTTTTTGAGTTTATTGTGTATGGATCGGATCAGCTGTGCTACAGCGGCGATTTTTTTCATATAAAAAGAAGCTTACAATAATTTCTATAACACCTTAACTGTTTATTATTAAAAAAGATAGGCTTTTCTTATTATTATTATTGACATTATTACGCTAAAATAAATCTTTATATGCAATTTGGCGTAAGGTTAAGACACTTTATTTATGCTGTCGATTGCTGTTTTACGTTAAAAGCGGGTTCAGCCGGGCACGTTTTAATCTGCAGGAAGTTATACACATCTTATACACAGAGGTGCATGAGAATAATGCGGTCAGTCAGATTCTCGATGAATATCAAAAGCATGGTGCTTACACTTGTTATTGTAAATGTGGTGGTGTTCCTGTTTACTCAGGTACTCAATGTCTCTGTTCCGGCGAGACTGCTCAACCTGACAGGAAAATCAGGTGAAACACTCGCCGGTATTTTCAGACGTTATGGCCTCTTCATCACCCTTTTTTCACTTTTCCCCGCATTGATCGTGAAATTGGGATGGGTGTGGCAGATATTTACCTATATGTTCCTGCATGGAGGGTTTTTCCACCTTTTTTTCAATATGTATGCGTTGTACCTGTTCGGTAAGCCGCTCGAGGACAGGTGGGGAAACCAGGAGTTCCTCTTCTTCTATCTGTTCTCCGGTGTGGGTGCGGGCATCATTACATTTGTATGGAACCTCTTTCGAAACCCCTTTATCCCCACAATTGGGGCTTCAGGCGCAATCTTTGGAGTTGTGCTTGCTTTCGGGCTCGAATTTCCGGATGCTATGCTTCTCCTTTTCTTCTTCATACCGGTACGGGCTAAATACGCGGCATTCATTTTCGGCGGCATTGAGCTCGTGATGATTTTAACAGGGACGATGCAGGGTATCGGTCATTTTACGCATCTTGCCGGTCTGTTGTTCGGGTATATATACTATGTATGGAGAATAAGAGTCTCCCATCCGGGGAAAAAACTTCGGGGTAACCGGGTCACAAGTAAACGAAGCGGGCCGGGTATTACAAAGCGGCTTCACCTTGTGACAGATCGTGACAAGGCAAATGTTATTGCACAGGCAAGGCTGATCAAACGGAAACTGGATGACGGAACACATCTTACCCAGTCTGAAGAACGATTTTTAGACAAGCTCAGAGAGGCGTATAATTTTCATTTCCGCGAGATGTGCGCACCGGACTCATTCAATCCGTCTGCGGATGATTGTCTGAGATGCCAGTCCCTCTACGCATGCCTGTACCGCTATGTGCTCGACATACAGTAATGCCATCCACGCATCAGGATAACTTTTACTTGTCATTTCATGATATTCCTTTATAATTTAGCCCTTATGGAACATAAAACTCTTGTCCGGCTCAACCGATACATAGATTCCATGCCCTCCCTCTCAATAACGGTCGCCAAGATCCTGGAAGTAACGAGGAATCCGCAGGTTACCGCAAAAGACCTCAACAAGGTGATTAACCTGGATCCCGTGTTGATGGGCAGGGTTCTAAAACTCGTCAATTCCGCGTACTACGGTCTCTCGAATAAAGTTACATCACTGGTAACCGCAATCATCATGCTTGGAATCAATACTATCAAGAACCTTGCGCTCTCGACTGCAGTGCTGGGCAAGATGAAGCAGAAATCACAGTTCAAGTCACTGAATGTGGATGGCTTCTGGCGGCATTCAATCGGCGTCGGTGTGGCTTCGAAACTTATAGCAGAGAAAATCGGGATTGTTTCGAATCTGAGGGAGGAATTCTTTATCAGTGGACTGCTGCATGATATAGGGAAGATACCGCTCAATGATATCTTCAGCGAAACCTATGTGACGGCCATACGGAGTGCGGATATAAAGAAGGTTACACTGCTTCAGACAGAATTGGAGAATCTCGGCACAACGCACACGGATGTAGGCAAGATGATTGCTGAGAAATGGCATCTGTCCGATGAAACTTCTGATGCAATTCTGTACCATCACGACCCCAACCAGGTCACCGGGGATACATACAAGGTAGTGGCTGCGGTATATATAGCAAACCTGTACTGCAATCTGAACGAAATCGGATTTGCCGGAAACAGGTTCTCCGGAGATATTGATGCCAACATCCTTGATATGATCGGTATTACCGAAAATTATCTAGACGACCTTTTCGATACGATCTCGGCAGAGATTGAAAAGGCTTCGGTTTTTTTGCAGGTATCCTAGCACGGAAAACTCTCAGGGTATCGGCTTCCGTGAACCGCATAGTTTACATCGTTATAGCAAACCATCAGGAGTAATAGAAATGAAGATCAAGTTCTGGGGTGTGCGTGGCTCGATTCCCACACCGGGCCCGGACACGGTTAAATATGGAGGCAATACGACGTGTATCGAGGTCAGGCTGGAGAGCGGAAAAGTGATTGTTATAGGGGCCGGTAGTGGAATAAGAGGTCTCGGCAACTATCTCGTCGCCAATGATATGAAAAACGGCCCTCTTGACATCGACCTCTTTGTAAGTCATACCCACTGGGATCATATTATGGGGTTTCCGTTTTTTACTCCTGTATTCATTCCCGGCAATAAAATCAGGGTGCACGGACCCGTTAACATAGGTGAAGAAGGCCTGGAAAAGATATTCGCACTTCAGATGTCCTACAACTATTTTCCCCTGCGTGCTGATGAACTTGCCGCAGATATTACATATGAGCTGCTGAAGGAGGGGACCTACAACCTCGAAGGTGGAGTCAAAATTACAACTAAAATACTCAACCATCCCATTATCGACCTCGGTTACAGGATTGAAGCGGACGATGCAGTTTTTACAACTGCCTATGATACCGAACCTTTCAGGAACCTCTTTGACGGAGACCCCGGGGATGAGGATTTTGATCTTGATGCGAAGATCGAGGGTGAAAAGGCGGCCAATTTGAACAACAGGAGAGTCCTGGATTTTATCAGGGGATCCGATCTCGTCGTTCATGATGCGCAGTACACGGATAAAGAGTACAGAGATTCGAAGATCGGATGGGGCCACTCGCCGATAGAGCATGTTCTGTTGAACACCATTAAAGCGGGAGTGAAAAGGGTTGCGCTCTTTCACCACGATCCGATGCGGGGCGACCGGGAGCTTGCCCGTATCGAAAAAGCCGCTCAGGAGCGTGCGGCCAGAATAAAAAGCCACAGCATTGAGGTTTTTATGGCGCGGGAGGGTCTTGAGGTACAGTTATGATTGAGCATGCACCTTTTGTCCATCTTCATACCCATTCTGAATACTCAATTCTCGACGGTTCGACGAAGATCGATGATTTAATTGAAAGAGCGCTGTACTATCATATGCCGGCCCTCGCGCTGACCGATCATGGAAACATGTTCGGCGCGCTGGAATTCTACAAGAAGGCAATGCATCGGGGCTTGAAGCCAATAATCGGGGAAGAGTTCTATATCGCTCCCGACTCGATGCATAAAAGAGGAACGAGGGATAAACCCTACCATCTTATTCTGCTTGCCGGGGATGAGGAGGGGTACAGGAACCTTCTCAACCTCTCATCTGCTGCGTACCTCGAAGGGTTCTACTACAAGCCAAGAATTGACATCGATCTCCTTTCAACAAAATCAAAGGGATTGATATGTTTAAGCTCCTGTCTCGGCGGTGAGATACCCGTACTTCTTCGACAGGGAAAAGACGAAGAAGCGCAAAAGAGGGCCGGTGTATACAGAGATATATTCGGCAAAGACAACTACTACTTCGAGCTTATGGACAATGGTCTGGAAGAGCAGGCTGCGGTGAACAGGGGGCTCCTGAACCTGGGTGCCGGGATGGACATACAGGTGGTCGCGACAAATGACGTACACTACCTCGAAAAATCTGATGCACAGTACCACGATGTTCTCCTCTGCATACAGACGGGTAAAACCGTACAGGAAACGAAACGCCTGAAGTTTAAATCCGACCAATTTTACTTTCGATCGCCCCAGGAGATGACGGCACTATTCGAAAAGTGCCCACAGGCAATCAGGAACACTATCGAAATAACGGAAAAGTGCAATCTCAAGCTCGACCTCGGGAAATACAAACTTCCGCACTTTCCGATTCCGGAAGGATACACGGCAGATTCTTATTTGAAAAAACTTGCCGTTGAGGGTATCGAAAAGCTGTATCCGAAAAATACGAAAGAGATTCAAAACAGGGTACAGAACGAGCTCGAGGTTATCCGCTCTATGGGCTTCAGCACATACTTTCTCATTGTTTGGGATTTTATCCGATTTGCAAAAAATCGGGGGATTGCCGTCGGCCCGGGGCGCGGTAGTGCCGCGGGGTCTATAGTTGCTTTCGCGCTTGGTATAACGGATGTCGACCCCTTGAAGTACGGTCTGATATTCGAGCGCTTTTTAAATCAGTCGCGGATTTCTATGCCCGATATAGATATCGATTTCGACGGGGATAGACGGGATGAGGTTATTCAGTATGTGCGTGAGAAGTACCGGCAGGACCGGGTCGCGCAGATCATAACATTCGGGGCAATGAAGGCGAGGGCAGTGGTGAGAGATGTGGCCCGGGCCACAGATATTCCTATTGATGAGGCAGATGCTCTTGCAAAGCTGATACCGTCCCGGCAGGATATTACCATCGAGGAGGCGATAGACTCCTCCGGTGAACTGCGGAACCGAATTGCAAACGACACACGGGTGGAGAGGCTCTTTAACATATCGAAACGCCTTGAAAGGCTCGTTCGTCATCCGTCAACCCATGCCGCCGGTGTGGTCATTTCTCCGGAGCCGTTATCGAACCTGGTGCCTCTGTACAGGGACGCAAAAAGCGGAGTTGTGTCAACACAGTATCAGATGAGGGATCTGGAGGATGTCGGGCTCATAAAGATGGATTTTCTCGGTCTCAAAAACCTTACCATAATTCAACGATGCCTGCGGGATATCGAAGCTGCCGGTCTTCCTGTTCCCGATATGGAAAACCTGGATCTTGAAGATCCTGACGTGTATACCCTTCTCGGCGAGGGACGAAGCATGGGGATTTTTCAGCTCGAATCAAACGGAATGCAGAGTCTCTTGAAGCGTCTGCTGCCGAACCGATTTGACGATATCATCGCTGTACTCGCGCTATACCGTCCGGGTCCTCTTGATTCCGGTATGGTCGATGAATTTATCGAGAGAAAGCAGGGTAGAAACCCGATTATCTACGCCGACCCGCGCCTGCGGGAAGCTCTTGAAGAAACATACGGAGTGATTGTATATCAGGAACAGGTGATGGAGATCGCACAGGTAATCAGTGGATTTACAATGGCCGAGGCAGACAATCTCAGAAAGGCTATGGGCAAAAAGAAGATTGAAATCCTTGAGGAGGCACGTTCGATATTTATTGAAGGAGCGGTCAAGAACAATGTACAGGAAAAAACAGCGGAAGATATATTCGAGATGATCAAGACATTCGGCAGATACGGATTCAACAAGTCCCACTCGACCGCCTATGCCCTGCTCGCTTTTCAGACTGCATATCTCAAGGTGCACTTTCCGGTATTCTACATCGCATCTCTGTTATCAGGTGAGCTTCACGACACTGATAAGATATGCCAGTATATCTGTGAAGCCAGGGAAATGGGCATTGACCTGAAGCCTCCCAATGTGAATAATAGCAGTGTTCTTTTTGAGGTTCATAATAACTCTATTCATTACGCTCTTGCCGCTATAAAAAATGTTGGGGAAAATGCTGCCCGGATCATCGTGCAGGAGCGTGAAAACAATGGAAAATATTCGAATCTCTTCGACTTCACCTCAAGGGTAGACCTTCGGCTGGTTAACCGCCGTGTTATAGAAAGTCTCATCAAAAGCGGCGCAATGGATGGTTTCGGCGAGAACAGGCACACACTTTTTGAGAATATTGAGAATTCCCTCGAATACGGAGCATCAGTGCAGGGGGACAGATTGAAAGGGCAGTCGTCTCTTTTCGAAGAGATAAGCGGCGACAAGGGCGTCCAGACATACTACCAGACCGCGAAGCATGAAGAGTGGAAAGAGGCTGAGGTTTCCGAAAATGAGCGGGAGGTGCTTGGTTTCTTCTTCAAGGCCCATCCCATCTTAAAATATAATGAAATGATTGCCCGGGTGCATGCGTTATCCGCAGCAGGCTTAAAATCGGCCTCTCCTGAATCACGGGTGAGTTTGTTCGGCATCCCGTCTTCAGTAAAGGTTATCACCACCAAGGATCGGCATAAAATGGCATTTGTTACTCTCGAAGATCTGACAGGGAGTGTCGAGGTGGTGGTTTTTCCCAGTGTATACGAGAAGTACAGCGACTATCTCGAAGAAAAAGGGGTGGTTGTGGTAAGCGGAAGACTCGATGGTGAGAAAGTTCTTGCCGATACCATCTGCATGCCTGAGGAGCTTGCGAAGGAAGCGGCCTCGGGCCTTCATCTTCTCTTGAATGACCCGGTTAGTGAGGATAAGCTCTTGCGGCTGCGGGACCTCTTGATACAGAACAAGGGGAAATGCAGTGTCTATATTCATACCCGGGAGCTCGAGTATAAGAAACGGGCAATCAGGGCGTCTTCATTCCTGCTTGTCGACCCTGGGGAGGAACTCCTTTCCCTGCTCAGGAATGAAAAACTTGTTGAAAAGGCGTGGGTAAGCTGATGAAGCCGATAGTATCAGATAGTTTTTTTAGTGTGTTTTCGATCATCCTGTTCACATTCGTGCTTTATATCGTTCATACGGTGTACGGTGGAAAAAATTATTACACACGGCGCCTGGGGCTGGGAGTCAAGAGGTTTTTAAGGATTACGGAGACAGAAGGTGAGGATCTCAGTGTGTACTACAAGCGAGTAAGCGCTTTCGTTATTTTTATCGGGTTTCCGTTTTTAATAATCAGAGGAATTTACCATGATAGCCTCACAAATTATGGGCTCTCACGTCCGACCGGCAGACTGTCACCGTTTTTTATTCTTCCCGTGCTTGCTGCAGCCTTTGTTGTGCTTCTCTTTTTCTCTAAAAAAAAGAAGTTGATGAAAAAATACCCCGAAGTAAAAAGCGCACGGGATTCAGGGTTTCATTTTGCACTGAGTTCGGCAAGTTATGTGCTTTATTTTTTCGGGTATGAGAATCTCTACAGGGGCTTTCTGCTCTTCGGTCTCCGTGCCTACACAGGAGATTGGACTGCAGTTTTTGTCAGCGCCGGTTTTACGACATTAACTCATTTTCGTGATCCCAGGCCTGTCGTTCTCGGCTCTCTGGCGGCGGGAATACTTTTTTCTTATATGGCGCTGATGGCCGGGTCGATATGGACGGTGTTCATACTCCATAGTGGAATCGGTATTACCATGGACTATCTCTGCATTCGAGCCTCTGTTTCAACTGCCGCGGTACGGGGATTTCAGGAGGACGAACCCTGAACTTCCCGCAGTTTAAATGTTTCTTTCCGGATAATTTCATTCACCTGATCCATGGTTAAAAAACCGTCAAGCTTCTTTGAATTTTCGGAAGAAACAACAGGCAGATAGGCAACATTGTAATTCTTAAAAATGGAGTACGCTTCATGGAGGGTTTTTGAACCGGTAATCGTGTATATCACCGGGGACATGATGTCTTCGGCTAGTATGACATTGCCGGGAGCACCGATATTTAAAAGAGGCTTGATCTTCGAGAGGCTTACCACACCTGCGAGCTCTCCTGCTTCATCAACAACAGGGATATCGTCGTTCCCGCCCGATGCAATTTTTTCGATTATCGTGTTTAAACTGCTGCTGATTTGTATAACAGGCGGGTTTTTATCCATTACCTCCTCGACCCTGTATTTTTCCAGCATCTCGTCTTCTGTGATATTTTTTCCTGTTTCATCCGCCTTTGTAATGGCGAACTTTACAAAGGGAGGGCCGATAATCTGCACGAGAAATGTGGTGAGTGTAACAACGTTGATAACAGAGAGTCCAATCTGAGGAAACGTCTGGTACGATGAAATTGCAAGCCCGATGGTAACACCCGCCTGTGAAAAGAGGCACAATCCGAGATATCGGGACACATTTTTCGATGACCCCGATATGAAGGCTCCCAGCGCAGCCCCTGCTATCTTTCCCGAGGTCCTTCCGGTAATATACAGAACAGCAATGATAACGGTTGTCAATGTAACCGAGGCCACTTCCAGCCGGGCACCTGCCAGGACAAAGAAAAGTATGTAGATCGGTGGAGAAAACCCCTTCAATAAATCGAACACCCGTTGGGAGTAGTGGGGCGCTATGTTGACAAAGGCAATACCGAAAAACATCTCCGCCAGGATCAGGTCGAGTTTGAATTGCAGAGAGACTGCAATAATCAGTATGATGGAACCGAAGGTGAAACTGAGCATCAAGTCTTTTTCATGTTTATGCTTTCTTGTAAGATCCAGAAGAACCCGATAGATATAGGCAATCGTAATACCGAGGGCAGCCGACCCACCGATCTCATAGAGAGGCTTGAAGACTGCGCTCATGATAGAGAACTCTTTGTGGGCAATCAGAATCCGCGCTATAGCATTTGCGAAGCCGTATAAAAGAAGGGCGAGGCCGTCATCAAGGGCGACAATGGCGAATACCATTGTTGTCAGTGCACCTGCTGCCTTATACTCCCATAGCACGTCCACGGTTGCAGCTGGAGCAGTTGCGGATGCGAGCGCGCCGAGCACGATTGCGAGGCCCCAGTTTTTTGTAAAAAAACCGGTAAGAATCGTCACCAGAAGAAATGCAGACATCCCTTCCAGCACGAGTATTATGATCATGCTCTTACCGAATTTCTTGAATACCGACTTTTTCAGCTCGCCTCCGACCAGAAAACCGATTATCCCGAGTGCCAGGTAGTTCAACGGCACAAAAGCGCGGACCATCTCTTTGGTTATGATATTCACGCCTGATGTTCCGAGAACGATTCCTATTATGATGTATCCGACGACCTGTGGTATTTTTACTGCTTTGAAAATGCGCGCACCGATAACGCCGAATATTAGGGCGGTCCCTATAACGAGTAAAGATCCGGCATTCATGAAAAACTCCTTGCAATGTCATAGTTCCACTGTCGCATTACCTGCGTTCCGGGACATACAAGCGGGGGTAATGCCCTCTTGACTGTATTTATTCAGCCCGCTTGCAGCCGCATGGACCCGTCAAGTACCTGAATCGGCGGCATAATAGATAAATATTATCAGATCGTTCTCTGTTTCTTTGAGTTTTTTCTCGTTGAAAGACTTCTGTAGAGAATGGGCTTTTTCAAGCGCAAAATTTAGATATTCTCCGTAGATTTTTATACGATCAGGTGTCGGTTCTTCCAGCTGCCGAAAAAATCCTTTGGCAGAAAGTATATCGAAATCGCCTGTCTGTTCATCAAACCCGCGATACTTCCAGCTACCGGTATGTATGTCGAAGTAGTAGAGCGGTAGAAAGTATCTGGCGTATTTTGCCACGAAAAAAATTGCATCGAGGATGAAGTCAGCTTCCTGTTCGGTCATCATGTAGTGCAAACTAACGCGGGCCCAACCGGGCTTGAGCCCGGAGAATCCTTCCTCAATAAGCTTTCTGTATTTTTCGGATTTGGCCCTGTCGATATGGAGCAGTCTGTGCCCGTAGGGACCGGCACATGAACATCCGGCTCTGGTCTGAATACCGAAAAGGTCGTTTAAAAGTTTGACGATGAACTTTGGGTGAAAGTACCGGTTTTTGTCACATATGTTGAATGAAATGATACCGATCCGCTTTGATGCATCGGGGTTTCCCAGTATCTCGATGTTTTCGATTTCTGACATGCGGCTGAGGGCATTTTTTGTGTACAGCCGCTCCCTCTTCTCGATTTCCTCAACATCGAGCCTCTCCTTTAACTCCATGGCAAGCGCGGCCTTCATGAGCTGAAGTATCCCCGGTGTGCCCGGTTTTTCCCGAAGCTCTATATCATCGATGTACAACTGACCGTCAAATCCAACATAGTCGACTGTTCCACCGCCGCTGCATGTTGGCGGGATGTCTCTTCTATACAGTTTTTCATGAAATATCAGTATCCCTGAACTGCCGGGACCCCCTAAAAATTTGTGCGGAGAAAAAAAGACAGCGTCGAAGTATGTATGTTCGTCCTTTCTGATATTAATGTCCACATATGGTGCTGAGGCGGAGAAATCGAAAAAGGCATAGGCGTCGTGATTGTGAAGTATACGCGCAATCTCGTACACCGGAGAGGTAATGCCGGTTACATTGGAGCATGCGGAAAAGGAGCCGATCTTAACCCGTTTTGCATATTCGGATAGGGAGAGTTTTTTTTCCAGGTCTTGCAGATCGATAACGCCATGTCTGTCCAGGTCGATCTCAACAACCTCGCAGAATCCCTCGCGCCAGGTGAGCTCATTAGAATGATGCTCGTAGGGACCTACAAACACCACCGGCCGCATACACATGATATAGTCGGTGAATTGTCCATATAGTTTCTGTCCGGTAAAGTAGTTTGAAACAGCATTTTTCATATTTTCTCTTAAACGGGGAGGAATATAAACACCCAGTATTTTCTGCAGCCGATGAATGGCGCCGGTGGAGCCGTACCCTTCCTGAACCAGCTTGTAGTGTTTGTCCGCATTTACGAGACGCTTGATAGTTTTTTCTGCTTTATTAAGCCGCTGTGTGGTAATCATTCCGGTTATGTCATCCTCGGTATGCGTGTTTCCATAGAGTTTCAGCATTTCAAAAAGGTAATTTTCTATGAAGCACACGCCTCTGCCCGACGCAGTATAGTCTGCATAGGTAATCAGGCGGTTTCCGAACGGGGTTTCAACTGATGCCTCCTGGCCGATAATGCTTTTTCTTACAAACTGCCAGAAATCGTTTCTATTCATTTGATTTCCTGAACTCATAATACTAGATAGAGCAGATGAATGAGAAGTTTAATAATCCCGTCAGGACTAGTCCTTTCAGGATTAATAGCCCCTTCTTTCCATATGCACCAACTCACACTGTAACGTGAAAAATTTAAAAAATCCCTTGATCTTAAAATAAAGATTTATCTGCGACAGTATTTCGGTGAAAGCTTCAATCAGGCTGAATCGGTGTACAGTACCTGCAAAAAGAGCATCCAGCGGCAGCCCATTGAAAAGAACATCGTACAGACTATTCAAATGTCTCCACTTCATTCTGGATCTGATTTTATGAACAAGGCCCTTGAACAGGAAAAACACTATTGATATAAAGAAATATACAAAAACGAGAATGATAAGGGTGACGGTTGACCTGAAAATGACTGTCTGGAGTAAAGAGTTTACCATTTAAGCGCGGTGCGATAGGATATTTCATTTGTTTTTCCATACTCGGTTTCGATCCTCCCGTAGCTCAATTGGACTTCGAGGGCGTCAGTTATCGCATAATGTATACCGGTAGAGAAATCGAAAACCCGCCGCGATTTATCCCGCACCTCCACATCTCCACCATAGGCGACGGTGATGAAGAAGTCGTTTTTATTGAAATATTCGAGATTGAGGGTGAGCTCCAGCTTTCCGGTTGAATACCCGGACGTGTAGATATACCGGTTGTACCCCAGTGTTATATAGCTTATATCGGAAAACTCACGGGTAATCTCCGGTGAAAAGGTTAAAAGTGTTTCGTTCGAATAAAAATCAGCGGTGAAATCCATGCCGGCAGTCACTATACGGGGAATTGAGTAATGCACGCCGAGCAGTGCGGAGTAATCCGGTGAAAAGAGGGCATCCGGTGTGATACCGAACCCACTGCTGAGATATAAATTTTTTATCCCGCGGTATACCGCTGTGGTCGTGAGGGTGTAATCGTGGTCTCCGGTTATGTCCCGGTTCTGGTACTCGAGAATGAAGTCCCACCAGCGTTTGAAATGATAGGTAATGTCCGAGAACACGGTTGTGCTCATACTCGAATCGGGGTAAATATCCCATCGAAAATTGAGAGGCGCAATCTCCCATGTTGTAAGAATCTTGATCCCTTTTAAAAACCGCTTTGCTTCGCTGTTGTCCGGGTTGATTTCGAGTACCCGTTTAAACTCTTCGTGGGCATTTTCCTTTTTATCCATTGCGAGGTACACCTTGCCGAGCTCGATCCGAACCTCCGCTTCCTGTGCACCTGCTGCAAGCGCCCTGTCGAAGTATTCGATCGCCTTTTCATTCTCTCCTGCCCAGAAACTGACCCGTGCAATGCCAAGCAGTGCATCGGGGTCGTCCCCCTCTTTAATAAGGTACAGCTGATAGGTTGCGATCGATTCCTTGTAGTTTCCCTGCCAGCTCAGTATCTGCGCCTTTCTGAACAGGGCCTCCGGATGGTAGGGTTTTTCTTCGAGTACTTCATTCAGCAGGCGAAGCGCCTCTGTAAACTCGTTTTCCCAGCTCAAAACCTTGGCAAGCCGTATTTTGATTGTAAGGTTTTTCGGGTCTCTTGTGAGAGCCTTTCTGTATTCTTCGATAGCCTCCTCGAGTCTGTCCTCGCGTTCGAACATGATACCCCTGTCTATGAGCCTCTCGGTCTGGGTGTCTGCGAACAAGTGATGTCCGGCAAGAAAAGTCATGCAGAGTAACGCTACAGATAGGCAAACGCTCCTTTTCCTCACGGTATTCACCTCTCGATTTATTTTAACTCTGCAATTGCCGCGATTATATACCGGTCTTTTGTTTATATCTGTGTAAAACTGTCTCGATACGCGCGATGAGCTCATCCGGACTGAACGGTTTTCTTATATAATCATCGGCACCGCTTTTAAGTTCTTCTACTATATCTTTCTCGGAATCCAGAACGCTCAGAAAGATAATGGGTATGTCCTCTGTGCCCGTATCCGACTTGAGTGTCTCACAGACCTGCAGTCCATTCATCTTTGGGAGAGGCCGGTCTAGAATAATGAGGTCAGGGGAGAATCGCCTCGCATAGGAGAGGCCTTTTTCGCCATCGCCTGCAAGAATCGCCATGTACCCCTGTTTTTCGAGTCTCAAGAGCTCGAGGGTCTCGAGACTGTCCTCGGCTATAAATATTGTTTCATTCATGACTGATCCCTGGAAAAGGCTGTATTGCAATTTAATATACCAAAATAGTATATCATAGAAAGACCGTATAGCACGAAACCAAACCACTACATCCGAACGGAGCCAACGGAATTGAATTGAGTTTCTGTTTTCGACAATTAATGAACCTTACATACTATATTCGGAATATTTCGTACCGATAATTAAAACCCGTTGACGAAAATTCAAATACACTCTAATATGGATGTCAAATAATGAAACCAGGCAATATGGAGGCCAAAAATGGAAAAAAAGAAAGTGAAACTCGGGCTCGCTCCGACTAGAAGAAATGTCTTTTCAGTAGAGGATTCTTTGAAATATAAAGGACTGATAGAGAAAAAACTGAAGTCATGGGGCGTTGAATTCGTTAACCTGGATTCTCTCAACAAGGAGGGTCTTTTGTTCAACCGACTCGAAGCCGAAAAGGCGGCAAAAATTTTCAGAGATGCAAATGTCGATGCGGTTTTCGCTCCTCACGTAAACTTTGGAACCGAAGATGCCGTTGCAAAATGTGCAAAAGCGGTCGGCAAACCGCTTCTGCTCTGGGGTCCGCGTGATGAAGCGCCGCTGAAAGACGGTTCGAGACTGAGAGACACCCAGTGCGGGTTGTTCGCAACGAGTAAAATTCTGAGACGCTACGGTGTTCCCTTTTCGTACATCGTCAATTCCAGGGTGGATGCACCTGTATTCGAGCGGGGTTTCAAAACCTTTCTCGCGGCTGCAAGAGCGGCAAACGGATTTCTGAAGGCGAGGATCGGCCAGATATCGACACGGCCGGAAGATTTTTTCACCGTCATGGTGAACGAGGGAGAGCTTCTCGAACGCTGGGGTATTGAAGCGGTGCCTATCACCCTGGTCGATATAGAAAAGAGGGTGCTCGACAAGGTGAAATCGGATAAGAGAATCGGAGACGAGGTTGAAGATTTTAAAAAACGGACGAGCTTCAAGGATATGGATGAGGACGCAATCAGAAAGATCGCGGGTCTCAAACTTACACTCCTCGACTGGGTTGCAGATGCAAACCTCTCTGCAATTGCTATCCAGTGCTGGGATGCACTGCAGCTTGCGCTCGGTATCGTACCCTGCTTCGTCGACTCGGAGCTTACTTCTATGGGTATCCCGGTTGCCTGTGAAACGGATATACACGGAGCGCTGACTTCGATTCTGCTGCAGAATGCGAGTCAGGGCACTGATCCGACCTTCTTCTGTGATCTGACCATCCGGCATCCGGAAAATGAAAACAGCGAGCTACTCTGGCACTGTGGCCCCTTTCCCCTGGAGCTGGCCAGGGATAAAGAAAAGGCCTTTGTCGGTCAGCATTTTATCCTTCCATCACGAAGCCCGGGCACGGGAAACTGGGAGATCAGGGGCGGCAATATAACGGTCGCACGATTCGACGGCATGGGTGGCGAGTACTCGCTGTTCATTGGTCATGCAAAGGGTACGGCAGGGCCATTTACACTCGGTACGTTTCTGTGGATCGAGGTTCCTGATTGGCCTTTGTGGGAAGAGAAGTTCATCTACGGTCCCTATATCCATCACGTAGTGGGTATTCATGACCATGCAGCATATGCGCTGTACGAGGCGACCAGGTTCATCCCCGGTTTGAAACCCGATCCGGCGAATCCGACTGAAGAGGAAATACGCGCGTATCTCAGGGGCAGCGACCTGCAGTAATGCCGTGTTAATCGGCGTTTTTACTTCCTGGCGTCAGCTGTTCTAAAAATGCGGTGCTTCCGCGGTTTGATGCCGTGATTGCACTGACATTGGATTGTTTGCAACTGGTATTTGATGTATTTGTATGGTAAGAAATTTTTTTTCATTTTTTTCTTATCTTTTTTGCTGGATATGCTATAGTCTTTAACACAGTAATAGAGTTCGCGGATAGGCAAATGTTTTTTTTGATATTTTTCGAAAGTGGGATACACTTAGTGTAAGTATGCATACAGAGGAGGTATTTTATGAAATTATCGAAGATACTATTCATAACGATTACGGTTTCAGTGATACTGCTCGCCGCCGCTGTTTCGGTATTTGCAGCCCCGGGTATGACGGTAACAGTATTTGCAAACGCGCAGTACAACAGATTCTTTGTTGCCGACATGGGCCTGAGTGGGTCTGCGAAGAACAAGGTATTCGAGGTGACCTTCAATATCGATAAAACGGTGACCGATGAATACTACGTGAGTATTATTGTTAAGGATGAAAATACAGGGCAAACGCTCATCTCCGGAAACACGAATGCGTTGCCCTATAACACGGGTTATTCCAAAAATAAATTCTCCAATATCGATATGACTGACGCATCAAACCTTGGGGGGTCATTTACAATCTCCGGCGGCGCAGGGTCAAAGGGATTGGAGGACAAGGTTTTGGCTACGGGATCACTGCCGCAGAGTACCTTCTCAATCACCCTGACACTCTATCAGAGCGGCAATTCAACGCCTGTAGCGACGAAAACAATTTATATCACCATCAATCCGCCGTACCAGCAGCCGCTGTATCCGCTGAACATCGCTGTTTCTAAATCGGGGCTTGATTTCCGGTGGATCTCCAATTTCAAGAATATCGAGCTTCATCTCTTTGAAGACCCGAACGGAAATAAAGAGCTCATTGCAGGCTCCATCGTTCCGAAAACAAAGCTCGGGAGGGCCCAGGGCGTGGATGGATCGGATATTGCCGGACTGCTGGAAGAGGGAGAGACCTACTACTGGCAGCTCTGGGGATATATCAGCACTTCGCACGGTGATGAGCTCGTCAAAGGAACGCTGAATGAGTTCGTGTACTCACAGGAAGGGACCGCCGGCATAGGGCTCGTACTGACCGAGCCGGATAAACAGGAGATTATAAAAGAGCTGACCAGAGTTTTAACCGAACTTTTCGGTAAGAAATGGGCACGGAATTTGAGAAATTACGATATTACCAGGATTGTTCTTGATGACGGATTTATCTCGAGAGAAGAGGTTATGACCATTCTTCATCTGATCGAGCAGAAAAAACTTGATGTCAATAACATCTATCTCAAGTGATTTCGAATGCGGGATGCGGTAATTTCGCTGTTCAGCCGACGGCTGAAAGGGCCCGCTGATTGCAACAACGGTTGTGGGTTGGCGAGCATGCTCGTCTCCTCCGCCGATGATGCACGAGCCCTAAAATACTATCTATAATCTGGAGGAAATAAATGACTCTGAAAGAAAAAAAGATCGCCTTTCTGTGTGCTGTCGTTATAGTGATACTGTTTTTACCTGCAGCCCTATTTGCGCAGGATACAATAGCCTTTCTCGGAGAGGTCGGAGGGAATGTAAAGATAATTAAGGCCAACCCCGGTACAGACGTTGCTGCGAAGCTCGGTATGCTCCTCGAGGGAGGGGATACCATCAAGACGGAGGCCGAAAGCTTTGCGAGTGTCATTTTCCAGGATGACGGGAGCAGGGTGAAGCTTGGAGAGAACGCCCAGCTGACACTGAATGCATCCAGGAAGAAAAATAAACTGAGTAAAAGGTTGCGTCTTGAAACCGGAAAGATATGGGCGAAGGTCACGAAGAAACGCGGCACGGATTTTCAGGTGAGCACACCCACATCGGTTGCATCGGTAAAAGGAACCAAGTTTGTTCTTGAAGAGGGTGACGCAGAAACGCTTCTCTGGGTTCTCGAGGATATCGTGGAAATGGCTGTTGCCGGAGGGTACACGGTTGATGTTGCAGCCGGCGAATACGCAAAGGCAACGAGCGGGGGCATTGAAAAGGGAGTGATACAGGACGATCAGATACCTGTCGAGCCCGGCAAACATGAGATAATCATATACCTCAACCAGCAGAGCGAGGGCTCGAAGCAGCAGAAAGAACTTCATATTGATTTCGAACATTGAGAAATAGTGCAGCCTGTATTTGCGGGTGTAAGGAAAAAGTGAAAAAACCACTTTTAAAGTGACGAAAGGATGCCGGTCTGCTTGCCAGTTGATCAGGGAAAAAAAGAGGAAAGCAACGAAGAAATATTAAGTCAGATGGAACCTGACAGAGAGAGTGGCGCTGTCAGGATCCGGTTTCATGTTCCCGCATATTTATCTGTGGGCTGACAAAAAAAGTCGTCTTTTCAGCATGTAATTACTCTATCCGGTGTTACCGGGCCGGTACTACCGGGCAAACGCAAAGCGAGGAGGAATGCAATGCATAACGTTAGAAAAGGTTTATTATTCGTTACCGTATTCATCAGTGTGTTACTCACAGGGAGTCTGCTCGTTGCGGGAACTGCGCCGAGCATAGAAATACTGAGCCCCAAGAAAGGAGAGGATATCACCTACGGCGCAGGTGCCGTCATTGCCCTGTCAATCTACGATGCTGACGCTGATGTCGATATCAACTCGATGGAACTAATGATGGACAATGTGGATGTAACGAGAAAAGCGAATAAATCGGTATTCCTCGTTACCTATACATTTACTGATGCAACAAGTACGGGCAGACATGTTTTTTCCTTTTCCGTCAAGGACCGGGAGGGAAATCTTTCTGAAATCGAAAGCTACTTCAATATTGCTCAGGAACCGAAAAAGGAGAGGAAGTTCACCTACAACGGGACGGTCGGCATGGGAGGCGAGTACGACAAGGAGGCGGAGCAGAGTACCATCGGGAGAGTCGAGCTCGACATGTTCGGTGGTCTGACGGAGACCATCGATTACACGCTCTCGGTTGAAGCGACGAACGAGCAGTCCTCCGACAAACAGCCCGTTTCGTCGGCAAGGCTTGACCTTTTTTCTCCATGGGGAGGCCTCGTGCTCGGTGATACAACGCCGAATTTTACCGACTACTCGATCGATGGGCAGGAGGTATTCGGACTGCATGCCCTTCCGCAGATTGGGTTTTTCGGCCTCGAGTTCGTGTACGGGCGGAGTCTCCGCGATGTAAACGACCCGGCGACGTACAAACAGAATGTAATCGGCGGAAAACTGAAACTTGGAAATGAGCGGAAATTCCAGTGGGGGCTTGCGGTCCTCAAGGTGAGAGATGACAAGGACTCCCTCAGTGCGGAAATTGCAACCGCTACCGACAGCCCGACTCCAAAGGACAACCTGGTTGTGGGAACGGATGTAAAGCTGTCTCTGCTCCAGGGGAAAATTCATTTCACCGGTGAGGCGAATGAAAGCCTCCTCAATGAGGATATAACCTCCGGCGCAGGGCTCGCGCCGGACTCTGATGTTGACCTGCCGCTTGACCCCAAGAACTTCGAATGGCTCTTCATTATCAATGAGCACATCGTTCCGATTCTGCCTGGTTTTACCTCTCTTGCCGCCAAAGCCGGCATCAGGGTGGGGCCCTTCTATGACAATACCTTCAATGCCGAATACAGCTATGTGGGGCCGAGCTATTACTCACTCGGCAATACCTCCGTTATCAACGACAGAGCGGGATTTCGCATCTGGGACAGTCTCTGGCTTCTCAACAGAAAGCTGTTTCTCAACGCTGCGTTTCTGAACTATAAGAACAACCTGCAGGATACATACGAATCAACGACAACGAACGCCGGGTACTCCGCAAGTGCGTACGTATATCCGAGCGACTTTCTCAGTATAAACGGCGGTGTCGATATCGCAACCGCTTCCAACGGGGGTGATGATCCAACCACCGGAGGCATCGATTCGGCAAGCACCACTATAAACGGGGGAACAACGTACAATATGGATGTCTGGGTTACGAACTCCGATCTGTACTTTAACGGCACGATCGGACTTTTTTCCGACAACCTTACGACTGCAAACGACAGCAACACCTATTCGACCCGTGTCGGTGCGGACAGCTATTTCAACGATTTACCGCTCGACACAACGGTCGTTACCGGATTGGACTTCGGCGACATCGATACTTCGCTGTACCTCGAGGGCGGAGTCGGATATAAATTTCTCAAGGACCAATCCCTCTACCCGTACACCGATATCATCTATGAAACGGGTCCGAGCCGGTTGGATTTCACGGTCGGTACAAAGTACGATGCTCCGTATAAGATATCGGTTGACGGCAGCCTGAACTACATCACGACTCCGGACACCAGTGACCTGTTTGTATCTGTTTTTGCAACAAAGGAGTTTTAAATGTCCAAGGAGAACAAAAGACTCGTAATCATTCTGGTCATCGGCTTTCTATCGGCCCTGGTCATGGTTTTTCTCTCGAATCTGCTCTTCTTCGAGAATATAGAACATAGAATGGAAGATTTCAGATTCTCCGTCCGGGGCGTCAACGATACGGGGCTCGAAGGTTCAAAAGTTGTTATTGTGGCGATCGATGACCAGTCGTTTGCATCAATACCCTACAAGTATCCGTGGCCGAGAACCTACCATGCGAAACTTGTTGAGAACCTGAGAAAAGCCGGGGCAAAGACGATTCTCTTTGATGTGGGATTTACCGAGGAGAGTACCATCAACCCGGAACAGGACGATATTTTCGCCGAGGTTCTCTCCCGGAAGGACGATGTTGTACTTGCGGGTAAGATGATCGTCGAGGAACGCGAAGGCTACTCGATGATAAGCCTTCTCCCTCCGATCAAAAAGCTCAGAGAGGTCGCTCCATTTGGTATTGCCGATACCAAGTTCGATACCGACGGCTTCGTGCGGCGCTACATCCTGTTCAGAGATTACAACAACAAGCGTTTCTTCTCGCTTGGGCTGAGCACGCTTATCAACTATCTCGGATTGAAGGGGGATTACAAAAACTGGTTTACAGAAACACCGAAGGGTGATTTTATGCTCGGTGGAACCTATTTCATAAAGAAATATGACAACCTGCCGTCGACATTCATCAACTACTACGGCCCGGCCTATTCCTTCAAGACCATCTCATATGAGCAGGTTGTCGATGACGAGGGATTGAAGCTCCTTATGGACCGGAATGTGTTCAAGGACAAGATCGTTCTTGTCGGTGCAACGGTATCCGAGCTTCACGACCTCTTCTCGACACCGTTCTATGTCCTTGGCAATGAGACGCTTATGCCGGGTGTCGAGATTCATGCCAATTTTATTCAGACTGTTCTGGATCAGAGCTACTACTCTCGGGTTAATGATATTATCGCGTATGCCATTACCTTCATCTTTACGCTGACAATTGCGTTTCTCATTAAGAGGTCAAAACCCCTTATAGGGATTGCAGCATCAATCATGATCGGTGCAGTGTACTTTGGCGCGAACATTCTTCTGTTTACCGGTTTCAATGTTATCATGAACTTTATAACACCTATTTCCGGTATCGGCCTCGCCTTTATAGGCTGTAATGCGTACCAGTACTTCTCCGAGTCTAAGGAGAAACTTCATATCCGTTCGGTGTTCAAACACTACCTTGCGGAAAATGTCGTGGATTCTGTACTGAAGGATGCGGACGGGCTTACCTTCGGCGGGGAAAGAAAACATCTGTCGGTGCTCTTTTCTGATATCAGGTCGTTTACCACCTATTCGGAAAAATATACCCCTGAAGAGGTTGTGGCTATTCTCGGTGAATACCTTACAGAGATGGTCGATATTATCCTGAAATACGGAGGGATGCTCGATAAATTCGTAGGTGATGAAATTATGGCCGTGTTCGGCGCGCCGGCGCATATCGATGATCATGCGGAAAAGGCATGTTTTACCGCACTGGAGATGATACGCTCGCTCGACCGGTTGAAGGAGAAATGGGAGAAAGAGGGAAGGGACGGCTTTGATATCGGTATCGGCGTCAACACCGGTGATATGATTGTGGGAAACCTCGGCTCGAAACAGATATTCGATTATACCGTAATAGGAGACAACGTCAACCTCGGAGCGCGTCTCGAGGGAATAAACAAGGTGTACAAGACAGCGCATCATATCATTGTCAGTGAGTTTACAAAGAATGAATTAGGCGATCGGCTTGTAACTCGGGAGCTTGATTCTGTTCGTGTCAAGGGCAAGACTAAACCGGTGGCCATATATGAGCTCGTGGGTGAAAAAGAGGTTATTGTGTATTCAGAGGAATTTCTCTTGCATTTCAATGAAGGTTTGAAGGTCTATAAGAGCCAGAATTGGGAAAAGGCGATCAGCGAATTCAAGCAGGCGCTAGTTTTAAATGAAGATGAAGTAAGCAGCATGTACCTGAAGAGATGTATGCACTTCAAGAAAAATCCGCCCGGTGCCGATTGGGACGGCGTTTTCACCCTCAAAACGAAATAATTCCGGTGTTCAGTGGGGAAACCTTACATAACATCAGATAAAGTTGCTCGTTGATGGTAAGTGGTCACAGCGGCTTCTCGAAGACTTTTTCAGGACTCTTTATTGAGACGAAAGATTATATTCTCAGCCTGTTTTAACAGGTCCATGACTGCTGTGTCACGTATTTTATAGCAAACTTCGTTTCCATTCTTCGTTTTCTGCAGTATCTTCTTTTCCTTCAAAATCGAGAGGTGCTGAGAGGTATTCGGCTGGTTGAGCTGCAGGAACCCGCTGATGTCGTTTACACAGAAGTTGTTGTTTTGAATCGTTTTCAGGATGTTTATACGCGTCGGATGAGCAATGGCCTTGAAGAATTCGGCAACTGTTTGTTCATCAACCACAAGGGCTCCTAACTGCAGGGGCAGCTTCTAAAAGCCGCCCCTGTTGTTGCATCACGCAATAATTGCGAGGATGTCACTTCTCTGAACGACAAGGTATTTTTTTCCATCGAATTCAATTTCATCTCCAGTATACTTTCCGAAGACGATTTTGTCACCTTCTTTTATGAGGTCCTTCAGCTCTTCATCTGTTCCAATCGCAACGACAGTACCCTTCTGTGGCTTCTCCTTGGCCGTATCGGGAATAATAATTCCTCCGGGAGTCTTTTCATCTTCAGTCCCGTCTGGCTGTACCAGAACCTTATCATCGATGACCTTTAATTTCATGCAGTGCCTCCTATCTATTTATATAAATTATATGCTATTCATGATTTCTGGCTCATATCAGTTGTAACTTCTCAGCAGCTTATCGATCTCGGCTTTGTTGAATCCGATGATTGGTCTATTATTTATAAGAACAACGGGGACAGAAGTTGATCCGGTCCGTCGTTGAACATCCATTGCAGCCTTCTGATCTCTTGAAATATCCACATCCCTGAACTTGAATCCCTTCTCTCGTAAATAGGACTTTACTTTTCTGCACCACCCGCAGCTTGGTGTCGAAAAAACAACTATTCTCGGTGCACTCCTTGTTTCCATCTGATTGCACCCCTGTCTAAATTGTATTTAAACACTAGATTTATAAGATTTTACGCATAATTAAGGTAATAAAGAGAGCCCTAAAAGTAAACTAAAAAAAGTGCGTGTTTATCGTTTCAAATTGATAGAATGGCCGACGCTCAGGATTTTGCTGGAAATGCCGATATATTTGACATAATGCCCAAAGGATTATTGCGCATCGAAACGGCGCTATGATTCAATGTTGAGAGAGGAGAATTATGAGTATGGATATTGATGAGAGTGAAGGCGGCTCGAAGTCCGGTCCATCCAGGGGAAGGCTGCTGATTCTGGCGGTCATTGTTCTTCTTATACTGGGCCTTGGGCTTTCAGGCTTTATGTTCCGATACAAGACAGCTGTTTTTAACGATTCTGTTCTCTTGATCGACCGCTGGCTTGGTGATGTGGTCATTTTGTACAGCGACGGTACGTTCAAACGTGTTGAGAATGGCTCGGAATTACGAGGTCCCGCCCTGCCGTCCCAGAATGTCTACCGCGATGATGGAGCTGCGGCAGAAGCCGGTATTAAATGGAGAGATGGCCGTGTGTTCCTTCATTTAAAGGTAAAACCGCTTTCGAGTATGCTGAAAAAGGCCCGGCGGAACAGAAACTCAAAAATTCATATAAGCCTGATCGATCGGGACGGTTTTGTAATCCAGTCGTTTGAAGTCCCTGTATACAAAATGGCACCTGTCAGAGATGAAGAAAACACGATTACATCTCTTGAGTATCGAATATATAAGCACCTGTCTCGTGAAGAGTTCAGGGCTATACATGGCTGGAAAGTATACTACCGACAGTGAGCAGCATTATGCGAGAACCAGGTTTATTCCAGCATCGATATACTTCTCATGTACTTCTGGATCCAGATTATGATCGGTAATGATTATATTAATGTCGTTTACGGAAGCGAATGTGCGTGAAGATACAAGCTCGAATTTGTGAGAATCGATAAGCAGAATTACCTGACGGCTTGCCCCGATCATCGTCTTTTTTATCGACGTGTCCAGCCAGGTCGGGTCGGTGAGCCCTTTTTGGAGGGATATGCCGGATGCCGACGCAAAAAGGACATCCGCGTTCAGTTCTTCATATATTCTTTCCACCTCGCGGCCGGAGAATGTCATGGTCAGGCGGTTCAGAATTCCACCGGGAACGAAAAGGTCGTAATTTTCATGTATTGAAAGCTGCCAGGCGATGTTAAGCGCATGGGTTATTATTTTAAGATGCAGCCCGGGGTTCAGGTTCCTCGCGAATGTTTCATTCGTCGTCCCGCCGTCGATGATAATTGTCTGGTTGTTTTCAACATAATCCTGCGCTTTTAATCCGATTCTGTCCTTTTCAAGCGTGAACTCCCTGTTCCTCTTCAGGAAGGTCGTGGCGAGGTCCAGGTTATCATTACCCGAGACCGCCCCTCCATGCACCCGTTTTATAAGACCTCGCTCTGACAAAGAATCGATATCCCTTCGAACCGTCATATCTGTAACGTTGAACTTCTTACCCAGGTTGGATATCTTAATCGATCCATTTTCTTCAATAAACCTGAGAATTTCCTGTCTTCTCTGTTCAGCGATCATACTATACCCTGCTGTATTACCGACGGTGAGCGGCATTATTCGGACGTGAAATGTCAGAATAACATTCTGCATGGTAAGCTTACTAAAAAATAACAAAATGTCAAGGATAATTACACTATTTTATTGACAAATGTAACAAAACATCATATTATGTAACATAACTTTTATTACAGGATGTTAAGAACGGTATAAAAAAAGAAATTACAAACGTCGGAAAGGATTATTCATGAGAGAGATCGATATACTCCCTGATTTTCAAAAAGGTAACATTAGTTTTCCGGATATACCGCTGTTTCAGGACTCGGGATCACTTGCGGACCATTTGAACAAGGATATTACGTCGAAGGAAGCGGTCCGATTGTTTAAAACAATGTTATTTATCAGGGCATTTGAGGAGATGATTATCAAGCTGAAGAGCGGAAAGGTTGTACCATATGAGGGATTCACGTTTATCGGCGCAACACATCTCTCTATAGGACAGGAAGGCGTGGCTGCCGGGACGATGTCTGTGCTCAAACCGAACGATTATATCACCTCAACGCACCGGGGCCACGGTCATTCCATCGGCAAGGGGTTGTACAGTATCTATTCGATGAACAGAGAACGGCTCCTCTTTTTTTTGGGAATGCAGGAAAGCGGAGAATCAGATGAAGAATTGCGAAATAAAGCGGTCGAGCACCACATATTCAAGACGATGGCTGAGCTGCTCGGCAAGGAGGAGGGATACTGCAGGGGAAGAGGCGGAAGTATGCACATTGCCGATTTTCATGCAGGCCACCTGGGCGCGAATGCAATTGTCGGCGGAAGTATGGCAATTGCAACAGGAGCCGGGCTCAGCTCACTGTTGCTTGAGAACGGCAGGGTTACGGTATGCATGGTTGGTGACGGTGCTGTAAATAACGGGATCTGTCTCGAATCGATGAACTTTGCATCGATGCCGCAGTTCGGAAAAGGATTTCCGGTGATATATGTATTTGAAAACAACCAGTATGGTATGTCGGGCCAGCAGGTGGGAGAGGTGACAGCGATAAAACATCTTGCGCAGCGCGGCACCGGGCTCAATGCGAAAAATATGCACGCATGTGTCGAAAGCGGCATGCATGTGCTCGCAGTACGGTCGGCTGTTAGAAAGGCGGTTGAAACAGTGAGGAGCGGGGACGGACCTGCCCTGGTTGAGTTCAAGACATACCGGTACAAGGGACACTCGCTCAGTGACAAGAGAGTCACCTACAGGACGAAGGAGGAGGAAGATGCCTGGCTGAAACTTGACCCAATCGATCTGTTTTCCAGGGAACTCATTGCAAACAGTGTGATGACTGAACAGGAAATCAGCGGTATGCGAGAAGGCGTATACGGTCTCATGGATGAGGTGACGAACAGGGCGGCTCATGCAACGGACCCTGATCCGAAAACCATCATGGAGGGATTGTTTTCCAGCACAACAAGTGACGATATCGGTGACCGGTATAAAACTGTTCATTTCAACAGGCAGCCCAAAAAGTTCAGAAGAGATTCGCAGGGCAGGGTTCTGTACAGACATGCGGTTATCGAGGCCCTGATGGAAGAGATGGAGCGTGACAACCGGGTCGTGCTTTACGGCGAAGAGGTGGCTGAGTACGGTGGGGCTTTTCAGGCAACGGTCGGGCTATTCGACATTTTTGGAAGAAGGCGTGTGTTCAATACACCCATATCGGAAGCTGCGATCGTGGGAACATCATTAGGCGCTGCAATGACGGGGCTCAGGCCGGTGGCGGAAATAATGTACATTGACTTTATTCTGATGACCGGAGATCAGCTTGGTAATCAGATCGCAAAAACAAAGTATATGTTCGGCGGGAAGGCAAAAATCCCGCTCGTAATACGCACCACGATAGGCGGCGGTAAGGGTTACGCCGGTCAGCACAGTCAGAGCCTGGAAGCGTTTCCCACCATGTTTCCCGGGTTGAAGGTGGTTGCTCCCTTTTCAGCATACGACGTAAAGGGGCTGCTGAAAACCTCGATTCGGGAGGATAACCCCGTGTTCTTCATAGAGCATCAGCACCTGTATACTGAAAAAGATGTTGTGCCCGAGGAGGAATATACTATTCCACTGGGCCAGGGTGTTGTGCGGAAAGAGGGAAACGATGTTACCATAATCTCCTACTCCCATCAGCTCAAGGCGTGTATGCAGGCTGCCCGGCAGCTTGAAGAGGAGGACGGCATCAGTGTCGAGATCGTGGATCCGAGAACTCTTGTCCCGCTCGATACGGACCTCCTGATACGTTCGGTGAAGAAAACCGGACATGCTGCTGTGGTTGTGCAGGCGCCGGGAAAGGGGAGCTTCGGCGAGCATATTATTCGTACCGTTCAGGAAGAGGCCTTCGACAGCCTGAAGGGTCCGATCAAACTTATTTCAGCCTATGAAATACCGCCTCCGATGGCAGCACCTCTCGAGAAGGAAAATCTCCCGGGCCCGGAGCGAATCGCCTCGAATATCAGAAAAATGCTTTCATAGCGGATGAATATCGGAGTCACGGCTGTAAGAGTATACGTGTGAAAGACCTCCTTATTTACTATATGCCGGTGCAGGGGATGTGCTCTGCACCGGTGTGTTTTAATTTATTCAGTTGTAATCGGAATTCATACAGGACCAGGATAAAGGTTCCAAGCAGAGGCATCGGGAAGGGGCGAAGAAAAGTCCCGGCATGAGGAAAGGTTCTACTGCCATGAAGAAGATAGTACAGTTCGGGGCGGGGAATATCGGACGCTCATTTATCGGCCAGCTCTTTTCCCGGGCCGGCTGGGAAGTTGTTTTCATCGATATCGATGAAAAAATAATCAGAGCGCTTAATCAGAAGAGATACTATACAGTGCAGGTAAAAGACAGGCGAGAACAGAAAATTTCGGTGAGGAATGTGCGTGGTGTGGAGGGCTCTCAAATTGATTTGGTAGCCGAAGAGGTTTGCACTGCCGACATCGTAGCTACTGCTGTAGGTCAGAAGGCACTCAACAGCATAATAAAACCGCTGGCGGTAGGACTCATACGCAGAAAAAACCGCTTTCCGGGAAGGCCTCTTGATATAATTCTATGTGAGAACATGCGCGATGCGGCTTCATTTTTTCAGAAGTCGCTCATAGGAGCACTCCCGGCTGGATTTCCGTTCGATCGGACGGTTGGGCTTGTGGAAACCTCTATCGGGAAGATGGTCCCCATAATGAGTGAAAAAGATAGGGTCCACGATCCTTTGCTCGTCTTTGCAGAGGCTTATAACACCCTGATCCTGGATAAGAACGCTTTCAAGGGGCAGGTACCCAAAGTACCCGGACTTGATCCGAAGAAGAACATACATGCGTACGTGGACAGGAAACTGTTTATTCACAATATGGGGCATGCGGTATGCGGGTATACGGCCTCTGTGTTCAAACGTTATTCCTATGTGTGGGAAGCGGCTGAAGATGACGAAATTCGGAATGTAACAAGAAATGCAATGTGGGAGTCGGGGAAAGCGCTCATTGAGGAGTATCCGGATGATTTTACAGAACGTACAGTAGGTGAGCATATCGAGGATCTTCTGATGCGTTTTCAGAATAGGGCACTCGGTGACACCATATACAGGCTCGGTAGGGATTTATACCGGAAGCTCGGACCGGACGACCGTCTCATCGGGTCGATCAGGCTCTGTGATAAACACGGCATAGAACCGATGCACATAGCCCTCGGCACTGCATCTGCACTTTTCTTTAAGGCGAAGGATGAGAAGGGCCGGTTATTTGAGAGCGACGAACGTTTTCATGAAAGGGAGATGCCGCTCGGCATCGGGCACGTGCTTCAGAGCATATGTAAAATAGAGGACCCTGCTGCTAACCTCATACGGGAGATGTATACGGCTATTCTTGAGGGCGAAAGAGATTTGAGGAAACTGATCAGCCGTTTTACGAAATAGTTATCGTATTAGGGAAACCAATATGCCTGGCTAATGGGAGTTGAGAGTTTCACCAATCCGCCTTGCTTTTTCAGTCGCATTTTTAACAGCATTGATAACGGAAAGCCTGAATCCGCCCTGCTCCAGAGTGAGGAGTCCTTCTGCTGTAGTACCTCCTGGTGTTGTAACTTTTTCTCTGAGAACTGCAGGGTGCTCACCCGATTTCTGAAGCAGTTTTGCCGCGCCGAACACCGTCTGTACGGAAAGAAAAATCGACTGCTCCCGGGAAAGACCCATAAGCACGCCGCCGTCTGCAAGGGCTTCGATCATCAAGAATACAAAGGCAGGTCCGCTTCCCGAGAGACCTGTAACCGCGTCGAGCTGGTTTTCCTTCACTTCGATGACCCTGCCGACGCTTTCCATCACCGTGTGAGCCCTTCTCTTTTGAAGTCCGGATACATGTTGATTGTAGGACATTGCAACAGCAGCTTCACCTGTGCCGGCTGCGATGTTTGGCATTGTCCGCACAACAGAAATACTTGAGCCTATATGATTTTCAATAAAATTGATGGTGATTCCGGCAGCAACCGAGATAAGGAGACAGTCCTCATTTATATGACGTGCGAGCATTTGTAGAACCTCCCGTACCGTCCCCGGTTTTACTGCGGTGAGGATAACATCGTACCCTTTGAGCTGGCTGCCTATTTTGTCTGTTGTATGAACCCCGCATGTGTTTTCGATCTCTTTTCGCTTATGATGATCGACTTCGATTAGAAGTATATTTTCCGGTTTTGAAATACGTTCACTGAATCTCTTAACAATTGCACTACCGATATTACCACCCCCGATAACTGCAATCTTAAAATCCGTCATTGCAAATCCCTCTATCAAAAATTTTCATTTAATAATACAATGAGTAAGGTAACAAATAGACGGGCAAATAAAAAGAAAAAAGCGGCGTAGTCACTTCGCGGCCGAGTATCCAAACATTAACTTGTTCGAAGTAACGTAGAAGGAAGAACCGTAAAGGGGGTGTCCTGTGCATAAAATCCGACTTGGTGTGCTTGGTTGTGCTGATATTGCAGTTTCGAGAGTGATTCCGTGTCTCAAAAAGTCACGGACGGTGAGTGTCGAAGCGATAGCCTCACGTACTGAAAAAAATGCGCAGGTATGGGCGGGAAAATTAGGTATTGAAAAGAGCTTCGGTTCATATTCCCTGTTGCTTTCTGATAAGAGTATAGACGCTGTGTATATTCCCCTTCCGAACAGTCTGCATTCCGATTGGGCTATTGCGTCCCTCGAGATGGGAAAACACGTTCTCTGTGAGAAGCCGCTTGCATTGACTGTAGATGAGGTTAGGCGCATGATCCAAACAGCAAATGTACGCAGTCTCGTACTCATGGAAGGCTTCATGTACCGCTATCATACGCGGAATAGGACTGTTTTTGAGATGGTAAAAGGGGGAGAAATCGGCCGATTACGATCGATTGAATCGAGTTTCAGTTACGTGCTTGAAGATGAGGGGAGCTATCTATTAAACAGAGCGCTTGGCGGTGGGAGCCTCTTTGATGTGGGGTGCTACTGTGTAAACGTGTCACGAATGCTTTCAGGCGGGGAGCCTTTTAACGCATCGGGTGTTGCGGATTTCACAGAGGGCGGCGTGGACCTGTCGTTTTCAGGAATTATGCAGTTCAGCCCGGGTATCATGTCGACCTTTCACACGAGCATGGTGGAGCAGGACAGGTTTGAATACAGGGTTGTCGGAGACAGGGGGCTCATCGAAGTACCGCGTGCTTTTGTGTCCTTCGGCAAGCAAACCCATATCACGGTAATAAAGGGCGAAGGAGAAAGAACAATTACTTTTGCTCCTGAAGACGAATACGTGAAGGAGTTCGATCACTTTGCCGATGTTGTTTCCGGGCGGGACAGGCTCCTGTACCCTGTAGAAGATGCGATGGAAAATACTGCTGTGCTGGAATCGCTTCTGCAGTCTGCCCGTGAAAAAACGGGAACGAAAAGGTGAGTGTCAACCTGCGTATGCAGTTGAAAGATTATACCCTGGCCTGGTCAAGCTGCAGTTTGAAGGCGTCCCGCATATTCTTGAAAGCCTCGAGCGTTTTGTGGATTTGTTCGTCCGTGTGAGCTGCAGTCGGGATCAGACGGAGCAGAATGACACCCTTCGGCACAACCGGATACATAACTCCGGATACAAAAACCTTCTGCTCGTCTCGCATGAAGTATACGATTTTTTTTGCCACCTCAGGTTCTGCAGGCACATACACGGGTGTTATCGGCGACTGGGTGTCGCCCAGGCTGAATCCGATTTCCCGAAGCCCCTTCTGCAGCTTTTTTGCAACCGTCCAGAGTCTCTCTCTGGGTTTTGAATTCTCTTCTATAATATCGAGAGTAGCATTGATTGTCTCGACGTATATCATTGGAAGGCTTTTTGCGAAGATCTGTGTTCGAGCGTTGTAACGGATGTACCGAATTACATCCTCTTTGCCTGAGGTAAAACCGCCGATCGCTGCGAATGCCTTTGCGAAGGTACTGAAATAGAGATCGACGCGTTCGGTCACACCAAAATGTTCCGCAGTACCTCTACCGGTCGGGCCCATGACGCCGCAGCCATGTGCATCGTCCACGAAGAGCCGCGCATCGTATTTTTCTTTAAGATTACAGATGTCATCGAGTTTTGCTAAATCACCGCGCATTCCGAACACACCTTCGGAAACCAGGAGCACACCGCCGCGTCCATGTTTATGCGCCGCTTTGAGCTGTTTTTCGAGGTCGTTCATGTCGTTGTGTTTGTAGAATCTGTACTTCCCGCCCGCAAGGAATGTGCCGTCAATCATACAGGCATGTGAAAGTTTATCGATTACAATGGTATCGCTTCTATGCACCAGTGCTGAAAGCGTTCCAAGCACGCCGAGATAGCCGTAATTAAAAAGTATGGCCGCCTCTTTTTCCTCGAAATCGGCAAGGCGCTTTTCCAGGGCTTCGTGTTTAACCGTATTTCCCGTAAGCATTCTCGACCCCATAGGAGCTGATGCACTGTACGTGTCAGTTGCCTGGGAAGATACCTTTTTAATATCAGGATTTCCAGCGAGTCCGAGATAGTTGTTTATTGACCACATGATCATTTTCTTCCCGTTGAATGTCATCTCGGTCCCCGGTATCTCAGAGAGAACCGGCCTCGTCCAGTACTTGTCCTTCATCATTCTGAACATCCCGAGGTACCCACCGTCCTTATAACATTTATCGAAAATATCCATTGTGCCACCCTCAAAACAAGATGCTTATTAAGGTAACTGCTGCATTTACCCTGTGTCAAGGAAAAATAGTAGACTTTTTTAACTCCTTGACAATATGAGAATTGTTGATATGCTTATCTACCATGAAAACAGCGGTAATCGGTTGCGGCGGGAACGGAGGCGTTATTGCAGCTGCTCTGGTACGAAACGGTCTTGACCCTGTCTGCATCACGGGAAGGAAAGAATCAGCCCAGATTATCGGTGAAAGAGGGCTTGTCGTGCATGGAGCGATGGGTGATTTCAATGTGCCGGTCAGAGCGTACGCTTCACCTGAAGAGGCAGGCGAAGGGTTTGACATCATATTCATCGCGGTCAAGAGCGGCGACCTGCGGTCGGTTTTCACTGAAGCGCAGGAATCTGTGGGTAAAAACGGTACTATCGCGACCGTTGGGAACGGGCTTGAAATTCTGGACATTGCGAAGGAGTACCCGAAGCTTCGAATCGCGGCAGGTGCTGTCGGCTACAACTCGGTAATGCTCAAGTATGGAAGGTATCAGGTGAACTCGAAGGGAGGCATCATGTTCGGGCCGCTTAATGGCGTCCATGCACGTGACCTCGGTGTAATCAAAAAATGCCTTGAACCACATATTGACGTCGCCATCACCGGTAATACAGAGGGAATGCTCTGGGCAAAACTTATTATTGTATGCGGTGTAACAGGGCTCGGAGGCGCTTCAGGGCTCGTTACCGGCAAGCTAATGAAGACACCTTCCGCGAGGAAGCTCTTCTATCGTATTGCTGATGAGGGCGCTGCTGTCTCCGATGCACTCGGAATCAGCATTGAGAAGCTTTCCGGGGGTATCAATCCTGAAAAATTCGGCAACAGCGGGCTTCCTCTTTTTATCCGTTACCTCCTTCTTAAAATGATAGGCATACGCTACAAAAATCTGAAGTCGAACATTCATCATTCAATCGAAAGAGGGAAGAAAACGGAGATCGATTTTATTAACGGTGCGCTGGTCAAGGCGGGGGAAAAGACAGGCATCCCAACTCCGGTCAACAGGGCTGTTGTTCGGATCGTGCGGGAGATCGAATCCGGTTTGAGGAAGATGGATGTGCAGAATCTGCATGATATTCGGAGACTTGCAAAATGATGCAGTGGGCGCTCGTTATCGATTTTGCTCTGGTCAGCGTTTCACTGCTTGCAGCGACCGTGCTCAGGGCGAACTGCAGACTCCTGCAGAGATTTCTCGTGCCGAACGCCATCACTGCCGGTTTTATCGGGCTTGCGCTCATGTATCTGGTGGAACTTCTCGTGCCTGCTATTGCACCGTCACGTGAGGTGCTTGGAAATATCGTATATCACCTGCTAGCCATAACCTTCATCTCTATTGCATTGAAGAAGAGAGAGAGGTATATACAGAAGAACTCACTTGCAACGGCATTCCACCTTACATTGGGGTATGCGGTCGAGGGATTTGTCGGCTATACTATAACACTTATTCTCCTCTATACAGTCATGCCGAATATCTTTCCCACGTTCGGGATGCTTTTTGAAATGGGGTTCGGGCAGTCATCGGGACAGGCATACGCACTCGGAAAACAGTGGGAGGCGCTGGGATTTACGGACGGAGGCACGGTCGGGCTGACTTTTGGCGCTATTGGGTTTTTATGGGCCTGTTTTGTGGGCATCCCTCTTTTGAACTGGGGAGTCAGGAGGGGCCTTGTCAGGAATGTGGATACCGATACGCTGAGAAATCGAGGTTTTTTCGGCAGAGGCTCCTCGGGAATGCCCGGAACGCAGAGCACGACTCATCCGGATGTCATTTCATCCGGCGCTTTTCATATCGCGGTTGTTGGGAGTGTCTATTTTTTAGACTATGCCCTCATCAAGCTTCTTGTATTTCTCCTTCATATGGCAGGTGGTGAGTTTTCGGTGCAGTTTGGGAAAATACTCTGGGCGTACCACGCCTTTTTTGCAACACTGCTCGCGCTTCTTATCGGCAGGCTGCTCGACCGGTTCAAGGTTCACCATGTGCTGGACGACCGCACCCTTACCGCTATCTCGGCTTCGAGTGTGGATTTCCTCGTTACATCTGCAATTATGGCGATTGAAATAGTTGTCGTTGCACGGTATGTAGTTCCCATCCTGATTATTTGTATTGCGGGCGGGTCGATCATTATGCTGCTCGTCTTTGCGCTGGCACGAAAGAGCTTTGATGATTACCTGTTTGAGAGGATTATCTCCATATTCGGGCTGCTCACCGGAACCGTGAGTACAGGCCTCGCCCTGCTCAGGGTCATCGACCCCGATTACAGCACACCGGCTGCAAGCGATCTCGTGCTCGGCAGCGGCTTTTCCCTCTTTTTAGGGTTTCCGCTGCTGTTTCTCATAAACCTTCCCGCTCTGAACCAGACAACTCGCATCTTTGTGATAACCGATGTGGGAATAGCGGGATACGGTATCATAGTTTTTACTGCCGCGGTGTTCCTCGGCCTCATACGTCTGCGGCGAAGATAGGTTTAGGCAGCACCGCAGGGTTTTTACCTGGCACCTACCTGTCTTTGCTTCCTGTTCAGTACAAACAGCACCTTTTTCAATTTTTGTTCGGTCTCGTCTATTCGCCGGATAATAAAGTTGATTTTTATGTATTCGTCGCGTATTCGTTTAAGAACAGGCAATTTTTTCGCTCTTTCAGGCTCGAGTGATTTTTCGATATGAGCGGTAAGCACGAGCACGGAGCGGATAATCGCAAGACGTCTTCTGACTCCAATTAGATAGACGAGCACTTTCAGAGTATAGACTTTTTCCTTTTTGATGAGGCCGGAAAGCTCATCATATTTTCCGTGTTTTTCCAGGTAGTCCGCCCACATGAGAAATCGGTACCAGTTTCGCCTGTACTCCTCGAGCTTTGTCTGATCCTTTTTAAGCCGCTCAATGATCATCTTCTCTCTTTCGAACATCAGCTTGAGCACAGCTTCGGGGTTCTGCTTTATGCGGGCCACAGCCGCCTGTCTCCAGCGCACTGTATCGACCGGAGCCTTGAAATCTTTTCGTTCACCCGAAAGGGAAAAGGAGCTCGTTTTTCCGGAGGTGATGGTGAATTTCGAAGTTCCCGCCTCAGTTTCAATTACTCCTTTATCAACCTGCAGAAGAACATCGGCATCCTCCCGTACGGTTGCAGTAAATTCCGTTCCCCGGATACCGGCAGTGACCGCTACCGTATTGACCTGGAATTCCTGACGCTCGGGAAGTAGCTTTTTTACAAACAGCCTGATGCTGCCGAACAAAAGACCGATTGAGGTATAGGTGTGCTGTTCGAGGCTCGACCGTTGTACGGTAATTTCAGAATCCTCTGTAACAAGAATCGTGCTTCCGTCCGGCAAGGTGATTTCTGCTTTTGATTCAGGCAGTGTTTTTATGCTGCCTGAAGAAAAAACCGCCTGTCCGATCCGGGCTTTACTGAACTCTTTGTCAGGTGTCTGCTGTATAAGGCAGGTACCTTCGATATAGGAAATTTCTCCGGAGCTGTCTTGCGTCTCAGCAAGGGCTGCAGGAACAAATGTGAAGATAATGATAATAAGTAAAATTACGGCATAAATATATTTTTTCATTACACCCTCCCCGGTACAGGATGATACCGCTTCTTAACCAAACTATTATTATCAGATTATTCAGATGTTGTCCATGGGGTTTATTCCATGTGTCAGGATAATAAGGAGCGGCCATTTTTCAACTGCTGATTCGGAAATTGGTAACTCTATTGATTGTTGACTTTATTGAACAGTACTATTAATGTTGTGTTAAAGAAGTAATAACGATTGAAAAGTTTTCTGTTTCGAATTTCTTCCGGAAGACACTTGAGAAAAGTCAATGACGAATATTGTAAAAATAATAAAATCACATATCCCCCTGTTAATCATTCTGGTATCTCTTTTGATGGCGCACCTGGCCTTTTCCGCTCCGGAAGATGGGAAGAATATCTTTATTATTCCGATAAAAGGCGAGATTAACCGCTCGCTCGTTGTTTTTATCCGGAGGAGTATAGAACAGGCAAAAACAAAGAATGCGGATGTGATACTCTTTGATATTAACACTTTCGGCGGGAGGGTGGATTCTGCTTTGCAGATCGCAACGCTCATTGGATCTGCGGAGCCGGCAGTAACAGTTGCGTATGTGACATCAGGCCCGGAGGGCACCGGTGTAAGCTGGTCCGCCGGTGCCCTTATTTCCTTTTCTTCCAGCCGTATTTACATGTCGCCTGGGACGTCTCTCGGGGCTGCTGCGCCGGTGATCATGGGCCCGGAAGGGACGAAGGCTGCATCGGAAAAGGTGGTAAGTGCCCTGAGGGGGCAGGTTGCGTCACTGGCCGAGAAAAACGGGTATCCCGCCGACATCGCACGGGCCATGGTCGATGCCGATATTGTGCTCAAAGAGGTGTATGTCAACGGCACGCTCACCGTTATGACTGATGAAGAGCTCAAAGATGCGCAGCGGGAGGCAAAGAAAAGCGGAAAAATAATAGAGGAGGGAAAGATCATCTCTCCTGCCGGCAAGCTCCTCACACTAACCGCAGGCGAGATGGAGCGATACGGCGTTTCTTCCGGTACCGTTCGTGATAAGTCTGCGATTTTTAATGACCTCGGAATAATAAACCCCCGGATAACGGACCTCACACCGACACCCGCGGACAGGGCGGTGGAGTTTATTACAAGCTCGGCGTTTACGAGCCTACTCATTATCGCAGGCCTCGTCGCCCTTTTCATCGAAATTACGAGCCCCGGGTTTGGTGTTCCAGGTACAATAGCGATTATCTGTTTTGCCATGGTGTTTGCGGGATATGCCCTGCTCGGCACTGTCGGCTCTGTCGAACTGATACTGTTTGTTCTGGGGCTTGTTCTGCTGGTTCTCGAGATCTTTATTATTCCCGGTTTCGGTGTTGCAGGTGTAACGGGTATTATTCTCATTGTCGCTTCACTGGTTTTGTCAATGCAGGGTTTCGTATTGCCATCTTTCGAGTGGCAAAAGGGAGTGCTTCGCAGAAACCTGCTCGTTGTCGGCCTGAGCACGGTATCGTCGTTTGTTATATTCGGCGTGCTTGCCTATTCGCTGCCTCGGCTTCGCCTGTTCAGCAGGCTCACACTCGACGCATCCCAGAAGGCGGAAGAGGGGTTTACCGTGCAGACAAAGGAGGAGAGCGCGCTCATCGGAAAACGCGGTGTGGCGGTGACCAAACTTCGCCCCTCAGGCAAGGCTGAGTTCGGGGAGGAGATTCTATACGTTGAGACCGACGGTGAGTTCGTGGAATCCGGAACACCGGTTGAGGTCGTTGAGGTAAGCGGAAATCGAATACGCGTAAGGAAGTGCTGAAGTGGACCTGTGGATTCCAGTACTGCTCTTTATTGTAGGATTTGTCGCACTTTTTCTGGAGCTGTTTGTTCCGGCAGCAGGGATGATTGGCGCAGCCGGCATTATATGCATGATTGTGGGGACCGTTTTCGGATATCGAAATTTCGGCACACTCATCGGCTCCTTCTTTCTTGTCGGCGCCTTGATAGGAGCGCCTGCGATGATTATTATCGGCCTGAAGGTTTTTCCGAAAACCTTTGTTGGCAAGAGGCTGATTTTATGGACTTCACAGAAGAGGGAGGCGGGGTTCTCGTCGTACACCGGAGAGCTGTATACCGGGCTCATGGGCGAAGAAGGAACGGCGGTCACAACGCTCAGACCGTCGGGAATGGCCGTATTCGGAGACAGAAAGTACAGTGTGGTTACCACCGGCGAGATGATCGAAAGAGGGACTGAAGTGTACGTTGTAAAGGTGGAGGGGAGCAGGATTGTGGTGCGGAGAAAGCGTACGGATACAGGTTGAATTATGGTTTTTTTGGGGTTGTTTATTTAAAGGGGCATATCCCGCCAGGGGCATATCCCGCCAGGGGCATATCCCGCCAGGGACA
>CAYSRJ010000030.1:0-43385 GCA_964433545.1 uncultured Spirochaetota bacterium
AATATTTGAATATATTGTAGAATTAAAAGTTGAACACTATTCAGTAGAAGTATGGGGGGAGGGGATTATTTTTTCCGACTGTCGCTTCCTGAGGGGGAAATTGGCCCAGGCTGGACAGATATTATTTCCATTCAAAAGTATACCTTTTCCACTTCTTTCAGGCTGACCCCGCAGCCTCTCCATTCTGTAACAAATAGATAGGCGTATCGGCCGACTTGGATTTACTTCACGAAAAAAATGTTTTATACGCTTACGATATCTTAATCAATGCAAAATATTCGAGGAGACTGAGTTTCATCCTGAGTGTAAAGGACTAACAGTTACGCTGATAAACAATGTGTATGAATTATACCAGCTTAGCAAGGTATAACATCAGCGAATAATGTTTTTTGCCGAGGACTGACATGAAACGATTTACCATTCCGATGATCATTTTATGCGCAGCCTCTTGCCTGCTTGCAATAGACACAGCTGCAGAAGTCATCAACTTTGATGATCAGGGTTTAAAATATCTTTCATCCTCGATATCGGAATCGAGCTCACGAATCCTACCTGATATAAAGCACGCCGAAACATCTGGAGACCATGAACTGAGCATGTGTTTTTACGAAAAAACATTGCAGCAGACTAAAAGTGGGGAAAACACGTACGTACCTGCGATGTCATTCCATTCGCTTTTCTCTGATTCTGCAAAGTACATCAAAAGCTACGAGGCAGAAACTGTACTGTTCAACGAATCTGTAACGAGGACGAACAAATATGAAGAGAAACTCATTCACCACATCGAATTAGGTGTCGGTTTTTATTACCTCGTTCCACTGCACAACGAAGTGCATCCTGATATGCTCATCAATCCATTCCTCTATACCTATACCATAGGCATCTTCCAACCTGGTCTGGAATTCGCTTTCGCCTTGAATCAGCGACACGACATGGATCTCATATCTCCGCTTGGTACGCATTTTACTATGGAACGGTTATATGACCTGTTCATGTACCATGTTTGTTTTAATATTATTCCCTTCCCGCAGTGGCACTACATAGCACCTCGCATCGGAGTTCTCGTGGGGTTCGTGAACCTGAGGGATTACAGGATAAACGAGGTGTATTCCAACAGTGAGGAGCTCATTACCAGTCAGAACAGTTTCTCCATTGGAGGCAAGGCCGGACTTACTTTTTTTCCCTTTTCTTTTTTCAATATATTTTTTGAGGCACGTTTTTACTTACAGACATCACCTGTGAATAGACCAACCTACGTAAGCCAGGGCATAGGGAGCGAAATGGAAAAACAATCAGAGAATATACGACTCCATTATTTCGCTGTGGGCGGAGGCTTCAAATTTACGTTTTAAGTACCTTCGATAAGGTTGTTTCCAATACTCGGCCCCACAGGAATATACGCGGCTTTGAAGTAATTTCAAGTACGTTGATTTTCAATACATAGAATGCGAAATGGCATATCCCGTCAGGGACCCACACCACTTTTAACGGGGTAATAATCATGAAACGCTACAGAACGAATGTTATATTGCTTCTGCTCGTCAGTATAGTTTTTATTTATTTTATGTCTGGATGCAAGTTTCTTGAAAATTCCGAGGAACCGCCACCGCCAATTTTCGCGGATACGGATCTTACCAATGCCGACTATACTGACGGTCAGTTCAATTTTTTGATGGTGCGGAGTGCGCAGTATATCGTACTGGGGATTTTTAATTCTCCGATAGGCACTTCAAAAAAGAGCATCCTGAATATGCAGGATATGGAGGGTGGGAGTGCTTCGGATCACACGGGATTTTCACGTAGTCAGGTTAACAAAGATTCATTATATACCTACAGCTTTGAACTACAACGTTTTACCGGAGCACCGGGCGGTTATACTCCGAAAGGTACTAAATACTGGGCAGTTTGGGGGTTCAATGCTGACTGGGTTATAATCTGCTCATCGTCACAGATAACAACAGATTTTCAATAAAAAGTAGGATTTTTTTTCTGTTAAAAGTTGCCACGTGAAGAAGGCAGTGAAACAACATCTTGCGTATTGATTTATTTTTTGGTAGCTTCTACATACGACACAATCCGAAACTGGAGTGAAAAATAACATAGAAGCGTGCGTGAAGCTCAGAACAGAAAGCGCAGAGAATTGCCGAAATTGTCGATGCCACTACACGAGTCTACGAAACGAACAGTTTTGAAGGCATCACGTTTGCGCGTATCGCCGAAAAGGCAAAGTTTACACGATCAAATCTCTATTAATATTTTAACACAAAAGAAGAAGTCTTTCTTGAGCTGATTAAACACGATATTGTCCAGTGGGAACAGGACATTATGCATCACTCCTTGTCGAAAAGATCGATTCGTCCATCAGCACCTTTTTTTCACGATCGACGAGACTTGCTGGTCCGAGCGATAATTGGAACCCCACAACATCGCTTGCTATCCTGTGTGAAAACGATGTTATTACCTATTCGAGCGATTTCACCCATTCAGCAACGGTCACCCCCGACCAGATCACGGTAAATAACAATGGCGACTACCTCCAGATCTACAACGATTCTTTTACTTCCATTCTCCAGAGGGCCAACCCGAAGATAACCGTTAATGTCAATGGTTCCACAGTGCCGGGCGCTGAAACGAAAATCCACTATATACGAAACGGCTCCCTCCACTCTGAATCTTCCGGCTCACTCGTCTTTTTGCTGAAAGGATTGTCAGCGGGCGATGTCATAACCCTGACCGGTGTGGCTGAAGCGATAACGGGTACGGTCGACGACAGCCAGGACAGCCTGCTTGTGCTTTTAAGAAAGAGGTAATCCTTCCACATATGCACCGGGTCATGCCGCTGGTAAGTGGCATCAACCGGTGTGAAGCATCCGCATACTATCACGATCAAGTGGGAATAACAAAACACATTTTCAATACAGCCTGATGTACGCTTCAGGACTCGATTCATGAGCCCTGGACAGTCCAATTCAGCCCTCGAACTTCTTGAATACGAGCACGCCGTTTTGCCCGCCAAAGCCGAAGGACTGTTTCACCGCAATTCGAACATCCTGCTTCCGCATTTCATGCGGGACATAGTCGAGGTCGCATCGTTTGTCCAGGTCGGGTGCTGCTGGGTCGACAAACTCCACGTCAGGGTTATCCAGGTTTATGGTGGGAGGGACTGCGCCGTTTTCCATTGCGAGAAGAGTAACGATTGATTCAAGCCCCCCTGCTGCTCCGAGCGCATGCCCGAAATAAGACTTGGAGGAGCTGATCGGTATTTTGTACGCGTACTCCCCGAATACCCGTTTGATAATGAATGATTCCGTTGGATCGTTGATAACAGTAGACGTCCCGTGCGCGTTGATATACTCCACCTCTTCGGCGCGCAGTTTCGCCATAGACAGCCCCTTTTCCACAGCCTGAGTTGCTGCCAACCCGTTCGGATCAGGTGATACTATGTGAAAAGCATCCTGGGAGTACCCATACCCAATAATTTCACCGTATATCCGTGCGTTCCGTTTTCTTGCGTGTTCGAGCTCTTCAAGCACCAGTATCCCGGCTCCCTCGCCGAGCACAAAGCCGTCCCTGTCGCGGTCGAAGGGCCTGGAAGCTCTCATCGGATCGTCGTTTCTCCTGCTCAGTGCACGGATTATATCGAATCCGGAAAACACATAGGAGTCCAGAGCGGCTTCTGCACCCCCGGTTACCATGGCATCCTCGATACCCTGCTGTATATGCAGTGCAGCAATACCGATGGCATGGGTCGCGGAGGCGCAGGCGGTATTGACCGTAAGCCCCGTCCCCTTCAGAAAGAACCATTCGGCAGCCGCTGCTGCGCCTCTATTCGAATTTGTCTGCGGCAGGGTAAAGGGATTCACCCTCTTCGGCCCACTATCGTGAATGAATTTTACATGCTCCGGGTACTCCACATCGGTATTGGGAATTGCCTGGCCGAGAATAATGCCCGTTCGATCCGGATCAAGTTCTTTGACACGATAATATTTCGGCTTCGACGTTCCCCCCTGTACGACGGGAACAACACTTAACCCGGCATCAATAAGGGCGATGTGTGTTCCGACAATCGAATACTTCGTCGCTCTCCCCGCCCGCCTCAATCCTTTTGTCAGCTCGAGGTACTGATCGGGAGCGAAGTTGTCAACAGGCGAGCATACCCTGCTCCTGTACTGCTCTATATCAACATCGGGAAAATCAACATTCCTGAAATACCCCTTTCCGTGCAACGTGTTCTCCCAAAATGACTTTTTCCCAACACCGATGGACGAAACCGGCCCGAGACCCGTCACAACAACTCGCTTCAGCATGTAAAAAACGGGCTCCTTTCTTCTATTCATTACGTTGAATTCCACAAAAATCCGACGGTGAATGACGCTTTTACCGGACAGCGCAACGAGATACAATGTACTATTCTACTTGAAAAAAGAACGAAGGTAAAGTTTTAGGATATATGATAATACCGTTCACCGGTGGCATTATTCAGCCGCGAAGCGTCTAAAAAACAGGTAGTCCCTTGACATGGATCGATAAAATTCGGAAGAACTGGATACAGTTGCTGGAATGCAGAATCACCGGCCAAGCCGCATCAATGCATGCAGGCAGCTTTTCACATCACTCAAACCGATGTACTGCCCCTTATAGGTTTCAGGGTCGATTTTCACCAGGTTGAAACCGTAGCCTTGATTCAGCGCATCAATAAAGGCGTTTGCAATAACCGCGTGGCCCAGGTTGCTGGGATGGACGCCGTCAAGGCTGAAAACCGTGCTCCCCTGGTTGTGCAGTACGTACTCACCGGAGTATCCGCCGAATGCGCCGGGACTGTCCGGGTCGTAGAGTGCGTGCATGTCGACAACGGGAATGCCGAACTGCGCTGCAAGCTCTGAAATTATTGAATTATAATCGGCAATTGCATCGTCGACGGCCTGTTCTTCAGACGAGGTGAGTGTGTACTCTTCTGTCAGGGGCTCGCCTACAGAGCTCCCGTTGACAGGAAGCCCCAGACTGGCCATCTTTGCAAATATGGCACCAGCCTCGGCCGGCAACTTTGAATAAGTCTCCCCCTCCAGCTGGGTTTCTGTCGGTATCCCCATCCCGTTCTCTTGATACTCGATCGCCCCCGTAAGAAGTATATGGCTCACATCGCTTTCCCCGATGAGAAGCGGTATGTACTCGGGAGCAGACACAGTGCCGAAATTGACGGGCTGAAGAGTGGCCATATCGAACACAACAGGTTCGACGACAGAACCTGTGTTCTTAAACACCGTATCAAGGGCATACCCGAGAGGAAGATACCCGGGAATATTCGCCATCACGATGTCGGCGCCGGTCTGTGAAGTGAGATCGGAAAGCAGGGCCTGCATCTCATTTTTAAAATCATCATGTGTTGTTATCTGGCTTTGATCACCGCCTAGGAGCACAGCGCCGAGCACGTCGTTGTTGCCGATCCAGAGCAGTATGATATCCGGATCGAGCTCAACAGCCTGGTCGAGCACTGTAGTTCCGCCAAAGTTGGGGTAAAAAGGCAAAACAACGTTTCTGAGAACAATATCGAAGAAGTAATTGCTTTTTGAAACAGAATCGACTGAGCCTGTCGTGTGCCTGATATCGTACAGGCGCGCTCCGTTTACCGCGAGATTATCATATGGCCTGTCGAGCATTACATTCTTGAGAAGCGGCAGCATCTCTGTCACCATCTCATCTGTTGTCGGGTTTCCATCCCAGTAATTGGCAACGAGCGTCCCATTTTCGAGTGTAATGGGTGTTTTATAGGGATACACGCCGATGCCCGGATCTCTTACAAGCGGCTGCTGGAAGTCCTCCTCGATTCCGAGCTGGCAGGCGATAAAATACGGGTACGTATGAACCTGAAAATCCTCTTTCAGTCCAAGATCCATTATACCCATTGTGCTGCTGTCGCCGATGGCAACAAGCTTCTCCTCCTTTGACGAACCGCAGCAGGAGTAGAGCAGGAACAGGACAATGAGAAGAATCCATACATACCGTCTCAGCATGTTTTGCTCCGAAAAATACAAAAACTGCCCTTTTACAATACATCATTATAAAACAGTGTCAATAAAAATATTGTTCACTGTGAGATAGCTTATTTCAGAAAGATAAACTTATCTAAAATATTGCCAGTGTCCTATATTTTGAATTTATGGTTTGAGCTGGCATTTCCTGAAAAGCAATGATTTTGCTGTATAATTAAATATAGAAAAACCAATATTAATTAGCGGGGTTTCCCCAGTGAAAATTAAATCCAGCGATGTGTAAAACACGATCGATGGGGGATCGCGGTTACAATGAAAATTAAATTAGCATTAATAATAACTTCACTACTTCTTTTTACCAGCTTCCTATCTGTAACTGCACTTACTGGAGCCGATAACAGGCAAACAAAGGAACACTACGCAGGCCTTGAAAAAATCCAGTTATCCGATTCCATGAATAAAGCTCTGATAACGAATAAAAATAACTATGAAAGCTATACCGCAATTCGAAAATACAGCAATCTGCTGTCTTCTATAAAAACCTTCACAAGGAATTATCAGCTGAGCTGCGGGCTTTCTCCTGGATTCTTATTTCCAATCGGTGATGTCGGTTCGGTTATGAAAAGCGGATTCGGTGGGAATATTTTTGCCGATATGCGGATACCGTTTTCATTCCTTGAAGGCAAGGGATTCAAACTACGCGGCGGCCTGCTGATAGGATATACCAGGTTCAGCTCTTCAATTACCGACTCTTCCGCCAAAATAAACATGCTGCCGATTCTGGCGTATGCAGATATTTCCTATCCGCTGCAGAAGGGGATACGGCCATTTGTCCGTTTGGGGAGCGGCGGCACTATCGTTTCTCTCAAGGATAAATCAGGTGCTGTTACCGATACGTCGTCCTTTGACTATTCGATTTTGATAGGTGCCGGGGCGGGTTATACACTTAAATCGATCCCCTATATTGAATTTTTATTTAATGCCGGCTATTTAATTGCCTTTGAACAGGTAAACGGAAACTTCATGAATGTCACACTCGGGGCATCCTACCACTTTTATACCAGTGGAGAAAAGAAATGAGAAAAAAATCCAATGGTCACTATCTTATCATATCACTGATCTTTCTTATAACCGTATCGATGTTTTTAATTGTTGGCTGCAATGGAGCCTCTTTTAAAACATTGATAGATCAGGCGGAGGGCAGTGGGAATGGAGGCGAATAAAGATCAGTTCAGGATACAGTACCTCCGACAGTTGTATCAGTTTACTCAACAGCGGTGGACAAAGTGCGGGTTGAATTCTCAGAAGATATCGATCCGGCAACGGGTATCGATATAAATAACTTTACTATCACCGGCCTTACCATATCCGGTGCATCCTTCAACACCAATCCGAAAGTGGTACGGCTTACTACGGACATTCAACTCCACATTCAATACAATATTGAAATTTCGGCTATTATAAAAGACCTGAATGGAAACCAGATAGCCTCCACATACAGTGGAAATTTTCAGGGTGCGGTAGAGGAACCGAGGCTTGAAAATACTATGGGAGTGAAGGTCGATCAGGTTCTCGTGGAGTTCTCAGAAGATGTGGATAGTACAGCAGGGGAAACGGCAAGTTATGCTATTTATCCCGGTATAACAATATCAGCGGTCACTTTTCCATACAACGGAGACTCTTCATTTGCACTGCTCCAGTTAGGCGGCAATCCCAATTTAGATGATACGCTTACCATCAGCGTTCCCAACAGCATAACGGGCCTCGATCTAATAACCATAACCGCTAAAGACACCGAAAACCTGAGCCTTAATGAGTTCAATCGAACTGCATCGACAAACGAGCTCATTGCCTATTCAATTACGAGCGCCATCAATGCCGATCCGCAATCCCCTGTAAGAGCGTATGTAAACGGCAGCCAGGTCGAGCTCGTATCCCGAACATTCGGATCAAACGGAGATATGACCATTACAGGCACCCTCGCCAACGTTACCCTCTCACTTGAACCGCTTCCGGTTAACAACACGTACGAGTCGACAACTGTCAATGCCGACGCTGCTGTACGCTCGGACGGCAATTATGCACAGGTAGATCTCGATTTTACATCGAGCACGTTGACAAGCGGGATTTACGAGCTGAAAGTTGAAAATGTCGCCGATACCGCAGTACCAGCCAATATTATCGGCTCTGCTTCCACTTCGGTTGTTCTAAGAGGAAGCGATTCAACTCCGCCGCAGCTTGCCGGTGTATTTGCGCCTGATTCAACCCATATAAAGCTGCTATTCGATGAACCGGTTGATTTTGTGACGGCGATAGATGCGTCGAACTTCTGCATTGAGAGGGAGATTGCGTCGTTTTCTTTAACCAGCGGCACATCCTCTGGTGATACGCTTACGCTTACGTATGATGGCGGTCCAACATACATCTTAACTGCCGGATCAGGCAATGATCCCTCTACAAATACATTCGATGCGGCTAATAAAGCAACTTCAACAGAAAATATCGCGATGGTTTTGAATGTAGATACAGATTCACCTGTGTGGGCTCATTTTTCCGGTTCTACAATTTATTTAGCTCGCAGGACACCCGGTTCCGGGACCATCGATAGTGTTGTGTCAAGCCCACCATTTACATCAGGTTTTAGTACCACTCCTGCAAAATATACAAATAACCGTACTATTGTAAGCTCTGCGAGAAATGACACATTCCCGAGCGAGGTTATTCTGACACTTGACTCTGCTACACCGCTTACAGCCCTTGCATCTTCTCCCTACTACGGCATTACGGCGACAGGTATTGCAGATATCACAATTGACAAAAACACCGGATATGGAGGGACCAGGATCGTACTGCCCCTCAGTACGGACAACACTTCCCCTGCTGCGGATTCTGATCCTCCGGAACTTATATCTGCTGAAGCAATATCCGACGGGCTGGTGCAGATTATTTTCAGCGAAGCTGTTGATGAACTCAGCGCGGAATCAACAGCGAACTATACCATATCCCCGGCCCTTGGTATTACCTCCGCGGTATGGAATAACACCAATAAAAATACGGTACTTCTGTACACCGAGCATCAGGGGGCACTCACCTATACCCTGACTGTAAACGGCGTCTTGGACCAATTCGGAAATGCAGCTTCATATGCGTCTATTGACTTCTCCGGAATGGCAGCAGTAACCGTGGACAACGGCCCCGTAGGTAACTCGATTAACGGTATAGGCAACGTAAACAACCTGGCAATAACGGCAATGGCTTCGTTTAATAACCGCCTGTACATTGCAACGAAGAACTCGGGTTCAGGAACATTCGTCACAGAGGTATACGCGTCTGATTCAACAGGAGTATATTTTACACAGGCGAATTACTCAGGATTTGCTCCTCCGACTGCATACCATAAACAGCGTCAAACGACATCGTTTGCCGTATACAATGATGGGTCGGGAAGCAGGCTCTGGGCGAGCACCTCCGACACGCCAAGCGAAAAGTCAAATGTGTTTTACACTCCGGGCACCACTCTACCTGTTCATGACTGGACACAGGATACATATACAACCGATTGGAATAATACAACAACACGTCTCCTGAATTACGGTATTTCAGCATCGCACCTGTATGTAATCGAGGGCTCAAATCTGGATTACAGGTCGGGTGATGATTCATATACCTCCGTAAGCGGGTCATGGGGTACAGGTACCCCTACCGAAATGACTGCCTTCGGCGGCAGAATGTACGTCGGTGTCGGTTCAGGAACCGGAATGATGGTTTTCAGAAGCAAGGGGGTCAATGCCGATTTCCCGCAAGGATCCGGCGATTTTGAACAGGTTTTAGATGCAGACTTATCCGGAATACTAGGTATGGACGGATATGATACAGACGATCCTTCGATCGACAATCATTATCCCAACAGTTCCAATACTTCCGTTACTTCAATGGCCGTTTTTAAAGGCTACATATATGTCGGCACTGAAAATAGTTACGGCGCCCAGGTTTGGAGAAGCCAGGACGGCCTTACATGGTCAAGGGTTTTAGATTTTGGAGACGGGATTGAGTTTGGAGGCATCAACGAGTCGAGTAATGACCGAATAACATCGCTTCAGAATAACGGCAACTACCTGTACGCGGGAACGAGAAATACAGCAACCGGAGCTGAAGTCTGGCGCACACCTGACGGCATCACATGGGAGCAGTTCGGCAGTGACGGGTTCGGTTCTTCAAGTTATTCAGATGTTTCCTCGATGCACCCCTTTCTGGGGCTTATTTATATCGGAATGGAAGACTTGACAGCAGGCGGTGCAATTTTCAGGGCAAGTAATTAGTTGACGGGTTAGGACGCAGGATTGCATAAAGATCCTCTCTTTCCCCAAATTCTGCCTCTACAGAGTTTCTTCATTTTTTCAGTGCCGCCCTCACGGCAAGGCCGATCTTCTCGAAGGTGTAGGGCTTTTTTATATACTCGCCGGCGCCGAGGTTCTGGGCCTCGGTAACACGCTCTGTTTTTGAATACCCGCTTGCAATTACCGCCTTCTGACCGGGATGCATTTCAATAATCTTTCTGTAGGTTTCAAGGCCATCTATACCCGGATTCATAATCATATCGAGAATAATGAGATCTGCAGAGTGGTTTTTCATGTATTCGACCGCTTCCTCTCCGTTCGCAGCGCAGGTGATGGAATACCCGAGCCTGGTCAGTATCTCAGAGAGAATCTCCCGCTGTGCTTCGATATCATCGACAACGAGTATTTTCTCTCCGTTGCCTATGTACTCCTCAATGGGAACGATTTCTTTCTTTCTGGATATTTCCTCTTTCGTGATCGGAAAGTATATTTCAAACCTGGTGCCTTTTCCGATCGTGCTCTGAACATCGATCAGCCCCTCATGATCCTTCACAATACCGTACAAAACCGCCATACCCAATCCGGTCCCGCTTTTTCCCGTTATCTTTTTTGTGTAAAAGGGCTCGAATATCCTGTTCAGATCCAAATCATTTATTCCCATGCCGTCATCGGCAACAGAAAGGACGACGAAGTCGCCCTCCTCTATTTTGAGATCATACCCGTTGACGGGCTTTTCGACATACTGGTTTCTCGTCTCGATGTGTATCTCGCCGTCATCGGGCATTGCTTCAGCAGCATTCGTGACTAGATTCATAAGCAATTTGGTCAAATTCGTGGGCACACCGTTAATATTGAGCAGGTCACCCGACAGACTCGAGGTTACCGTGACTTCGGGATGATATTCTTTCAGGCCTTTAAAAACAGGAGACCCGAGGTAATCGGTGATAATATCGTTGAGATTTGCCGGCTCCTTGCTCGTCACGACATTTCGCGTTAGCGTAAGCAGGTCATCGATCAAATGGCCCATCTGCTCGGAGGCAGCAAGAGAACCCTTTATGTACTGTCGATTCGGGTCATCTTCCGGCAGATTCATTTCCAGAAGCTGCAGATACCCGCTGATTCCGGTCAGCATATTGTTTCCGTCATGGGCGACTCCGCCTGCAAGAAGACCGATTGCCTCCATTTTCTCCGCGCGAGCTATCCTCTGCTGCAGTTCTCTCTTTTCTTTTTCTATTCTTTTCTGCTCAGTCACATCGACGGCAAATCCGAGCACACCAGCTACGGTGCCGTTTCCATCGTGGTATGGCACCATGTCGAGCGTTATATATCGTTCACCTGTATCCATGTGAACAACGCCGGATCGACCGACAATCGGCTCACCCGATTCGAGCACCTCGCTGTCTGATGTAAACACGGAGCCGGGATCGTCTGGAAACAATTCATTGTAAGACCTGCCTATTATCCGTTTGATAGGAACGCGAATCGTGTTCGAGAATTTTTTATTTACCCTGATGTATTGACGCTGTGCATCTTCGTAGAAAATCATTACCGGGGAAGAATCGAGCATCAGCTGGAGCTCGCTGTTTTTCTCTTTGAGAATCTTCTGCAGTTTTATCAGCCGAAGGGTACGCTCATCTACCTTTTTTTCCAGGTTCGTGTATATATCAAAATAATTTTTTGCAGTCCGCTCGTACTCCTCCTTCGTTAAACGAAGCTCGTTCGTGATATGCCGCAGCTTGATCTCCAGCAGAGCAATCTTTTTTTTCAGCCCATCTGCGGTATCAGATTGTACCATTATGCAGCTTCCCCTGTTTTACATACTGTGCAGCTTAAGCTCTCTGCGCCCGGTGTTGTAATCCGGACGCTTTGCAGCTGGATACTGCCGCCGGCTTCCTTTCATTAACGTCCAATCCTGTTTTTCTCCGGGCAGCCTCCATCTAACAGCATCCCCTGCTTTTCGAGCAGCGAGATCTCCTCATACAGATCATCCATAATAATACCGATAACGATTTCATCAAGGCCGAGGGTGTTCAGGCATTTCCTATAGAGCTGTGTATCGATTTTTATTGTATCGTTGTATCCAATTCTGTTTACATGACACAGGTGATTCGCAACATAGAGTGTGAGTTCCATCCTCGAATAGGTACATTGCTCTGAAAAAGGCCCCTGGTGGTTGCCGATACTTCGCACGAAATCAGGGGGAAAATCCCAGTGCGTACAGAGAGCTTCCCCTATTTGGGCATGGTTGTAGCCGAGCATGTCTTCCTCTGCTTCGATAAGATTCAATCTGTCACGCTCGACCCTGCGCAGTATTTCCCTGAACTCATCATGCAGAAACTGATCTTCGACGATAATGCCGATATCATGAATAAGCGCTGCAGCGTACATCGAATCTCCCTTTTCACAGAACTCCCTCCGGTAGATCATCTTTGCTAAAATCGCAGTTGAAACGGAGTGTTTCCAGAGAGCCTCTCTGAAATAGGCACCGATAGATTCTCCGCGTAAAAAAATTTCACATACTTTCTGTCTGAGAGCAAGCTCTTTGAGCTCGTCAAAACCGACCCATATAACCGCTTCCTCAATATCGCCGATCCTTCTGCCGGACGAGTAGTACGCTGAGTTTGCTGTTTTCAACAACTTTGCTGTGAGTGGAGGATCGACTTCAATGAGCTCTTTCAGCTCTTTTGCTGTAGACCGCGGATTGTTGATCATCGAAAGAATTCCTGCGACAATCCTCTTTATTGAGGATATATCAGAACCGTCCGTCAATAAAACAATGTCATCAAGAGCAACACTTTTTTCATGCATCGTATTCATGGTCTTTCTCCCTCATCGAAGATAACTTTGCTATCGACTATCCTCCGTCCTCGGAACTGACATGAACAATATGTTGGGTGTTTTGCCTCCTGATAATTCCGCCGGTGCACGTACCAAAATTCTGACACCACAGTGCATAGATTGCTCCCGATACGAGTGCTCCCGGTACAGATGTACTTATATATTTATATTATTGTTGGTAATTGATGCCATTTCAAATTTTCTTTACAATTATTTCACTATCCCGGTATGCGTGTATTTGCAAAACCCATGTTGCTATTTTCACCGTTATCGGGTACTTTTTATGTACGAGTACTGTTTATGTACGGTTACTGTTTTTGTATTGGAAATATGAATGGGTACAGCTTTTGCGATATCGGTCCGCTTTTTATGTGTGTTTTTCAATACACGCTGTATCATCGGGTTTTTTCAGGTTCACCCCGTTATGCCTTGAGGAAGATGCAACCATAGGGATTAAGATGCCGGAGAGGACAATGACAAAAGTCTCAAGAAGCAGCGAAAATGCCACTGTGCCGATCATGCGGATAAAATATTACGGTGTGCGCGGCTCTCTTCCCACGCCCATACCACCGCATATCTTTGAAAAAAGGGTAAAGCAGACAGTCGCACGTATTATCAAAAACAGCAACAACAAAGGCTTAACCCTGAAGGAAATTTTCAATAAACTCCCATTTCATATAAAATCAACCTACGGTGGAAACACCCCGTGTGTGCTCGTACAGATAGGTAAACACAGTATCATTCTGGACGGAGGGTCTGGATTACGAGAGCTAGGTATTGATCTCATGAAGGGAGATTTCGCAAAAGGAAGCGGACATGCTCTTTTTTTCTTCAGTCACACCCACTGGGATCACATTCAGGGCCTCCCGTTCTTCATACCGCTCTTCATCAAGGGGAATTCATTTGAGTTTTTCTACGGGTTTGAAGATCTCGAAGAAAGGCTCCGGGGACAGTATGATCCGCGCTACTTCCCGATCGACATGGATTATATGCAGGCGGAAAAGGTATTTACAACCATACCCTCCGATAGTGAGAAAGATTTTGGTGATTTCACGGTGAAGGTATTACAGCAAAACCATCCAGGACATTCATTTGCATACCGCATCGAGGCAGGGGGAAAAACATTTGTCTACAGTACCGATGTTGAATTCAATGACAAGAATTATGACCAGCTCTACAAAGCAATCGATTTTTTTAAGGATGCTGACGTCCTCACCTTCGATACCATGTACACCCTCGAAGAGGCACTGAATAAAATCGACTGGGGGCACAGTTCGACACAGATAGGCATCGATATCGCACATCATGGAAATATCAAGAAAGTCGTGTTGTTCCACTATGATCCGACCTATTCTGACGAAAGAATTCATCAGATGGTGGACATCGGCAAATCCTATAAAAACAAACTCTACCCGAACAGCGACATAGAAATCATACCCTCTTACGAGGGGCTTGAACTTCAGCTGTGAATTTAAATTCAGATCCCTGTCCCTGTCCAAGGGTGTCCACATGACTGCGTGACAATCGAATAATTCCTCTGGTGCAAACTTCATATACGTGTCATGGAGAAAAGGCTATTAGTGCCCGTGGCACCTCTTACCTGCGGTATTATACAAATCCGACGGACTGGAAAAACAACGGTGTAAATTATTAAAATGCAGCTCACCAACTCAAAACGGTGTGCTCGTCCTCCGTCGTATGTAGATCTGGTCAACCCATGCTCTGCCGGAAAGTGAAAGCAGGTATAAAACAGTGTGGGCAATATCATCCGGCCGGAGGAGTATGGTGCGGTCCAGGTCGGGACGGGCTTTCAGGGCAAGGTCTGTATCCACTGCACCCGGCTGAATCGCCGAAACGCAAATACCGTACTTCTGCGCTTCAACGGCAAGAGATTTTGTAATGCCCATAACCGCATGCTTGCTCGCCGTGTATGCTGACTGATTGGGATACCCCTTGAATCCGACAACACTTGATATATTGATGATATACCCCCGTCCGGCGGGAATCATGATTTTCATGGCCTGCTGGCAACATATGTAAAATCCTCGAGCATTTACGTTCATCATTCTGTCGAAGTCTTTCATTGAAAAGTCGACGAGCTCTCCCCAGATGCCGAATGCAGCGTTGTTTACCAGGATATCAAGCCTCCCCAGGTCTTTTTTCACTCTGCTGAACAGGGACTCGATATCTTTTTCTATGCCGATATCCGCTGTAACGGGCGTCGCTTTCCCACCTCTGCCAGCAATCTCGCCTTCCACTTTTTTCAGATCATCGATATGACGGGCGGCAAGCACAACATGCGCGCCTGCTTCAGCCAGTGCGAGGCTTATACTCCGTCCTATTCCCCTGCTCGCACCGGTAACAATCGCAACACATCCCTTCAGATCAACATTCATAGCATACTCCTATATAAAGATATAAATTACTCCGGGCCCTGGAAATTAAACACCTTGCCGCAGCTCGCATGATTGTACAGCGGTATGTGCATATACCATATAATTAAGTATACTAACTTATTATTGCTTAATTGCAACAGTGTTGTATATACTATCAGTATATTTTTCTGGAGGACTAATATGAAACATCCGATCGTATTCCTCGACACTGCTGATGTCGATGAAATCCGTAAAGCGGTTTCAACCGGCATAGTTGACGGTATAGCAACCAACCCGGAAAAAATCGCCGCATCCGGGAAATCCTACCGCGAGGTTGTAGAAGAAATTCGGCGTTTCTTTGACGGGCCGATTGCGGTACAGGCAATCGGGAAAAACAAAGATGAAATAGTCAAACATGCGCTGTCGCTGCACAGGATCAGCGAAAATCTGGCGGTAAAAATCACCTGCAATATCGAAGGAATCAAGGCAATCAGGGAGCTTGTCCCCCAGGGGGTCAAAACAAACTGCACCCTGATGTACAGCGCAACCCAGGGCCTGGCAGCGGGACTTGCCGGCTCCCCGTTCATCAGCCCCTTTGTGGGCAGGGCGGAATCGGCTGGATACAACGGGATTGAGGTAATACGACAGATCAGGCGCATCTTCGACATGTATGAGATATCCTCATGCATCATTGCCGCAAGTATAAAAAACGTGCGGCAGGTAACAGAAAGCGTTCTTGCCGGGGCGCATGCCGTTGCAGTGAGGTGGCCGATCTTCGAGAACATGATAAACCACCCGCTTACCGAGTTCGGCTATGCCGGTTTCGAAAAGGTGTTTCAGGACATTCCACCTGAGTAAGCTGCTGAAATGCGTTTTTTTATGAAATCCTCGGGATCACCTTTGTATTTTTTCACAGGAAGTACTACCTCGACCATCCTGGCAAGATCATGTCCGAGCGCATCGTAGAGCGCATAGAACTGGGAGAGATCTCCCGTATACCGGTGTACCGACAGAATATATGCGTTGTTTATCTGCACTTTCGTTATACCTTTGAATGCATCGGTTGCAAAAAAGTCTCCGTACTGCTCCTGAATAGTGTTCTGAAAATCCCGCAGTATTTGTTCTTTGCGCCGCAGGATTTCGTCCCTGCTTTTACCGCTATTGTACAGTGTCTCGAGCCTTGAATACAGCTCGTGCATGATTTCATAGAAGGTTTCGACGTCTTTCCGGTAGGCTATGACCTTTTTATAGTAATCGGAATCCTCACCATAGCGGTCCCGGATAAAGCTCAGCGCGCCTTCGCGGCCTATGAAAGTCGCGAGCTCCTCGTTGAACTGCGCCCTGTTTTTAAGATATATTGTCGCGTGCGTCTGCTCGTGAATGATGAGTGAGGCAAGAGTATACTCCGAATAATCCGTCATATAGGAGTAGATAGGGTCACTGAAGAAACCGAGTGTGCTGAAGGCATCCGCTTTCCTGACCAGCACGTCATAATCCATCTCCCGAAGTTTCCGTGCCTCCTTTTGGGCATCCTCGCATTCGAAAAAACCCTTGTAGGGAAAAGAACCGAAGATTGGAAACTTCCACAAATAGGGCTCGAATCGGTCCTTCTTGCTTGCGGAAACCACATCCACCAGGTATTTTTTTTCAACCTGTACGTATTTCGTGTAATTGTTGTTATTTTTGAGCCCGATTTCCTGTACTGCATACTTCCGTATTTCATCAACAAGTGCGAACAGGGCCTGTTCTTTTTCCGTGACGTTCTCTTCCCTCTCAAGCCTCTGTATTTTTTCGGCCTGTGAATTATACCTGAGAATATAACTTCCCTGTTTTAAAAGGTAGCACTGCGTCAGGAAGGGAAGGATGAGAATCAGCAGAATGAAGAGGAGAGCACGTTTTAGGAACGGCATGACCTGTTGCCCGATGGGAAATAGAGATAGTTCAAGGAAATGAAAAACCACATGGACGAAGAATCATACATTACTTCGGCTTTTTCACCCGAATCGTCCGAATAATACTGGTTATTGAAAAATATCTTAATACCCATCAATCGTCAATGCCTTGCAACCTGAAGAAAGGGTGAGTACATATTTTACCCAAGAACTGCTGCAGCAAATCCGTTTTTATTGACAGAGCGACCTGTTACGGATACTATGATTTTAAACGAATTGATATTTATATCGAAGCGGGATTCTAAAACGCAGGTGTTCAGGGAATATATGAGGCTTTTTACTGCAGGCATCCTGTGTATGTGTGAATTCTAAATTATGGAAAATTCAAAAAACTGAAGGCATGGTAAACATGGAACCATTTGATCAGCCGGTTATTGTGGGAAGCATGTTTTATGAAGGCGATGACATACTTGACTCTGCCGGAGGAAAAATAGACGAGGATACGGCTGCTGAAAGAATCGATAAGGCGCGCACATTATCGAAAAGATACAGCGTGCCATTCATACTGGATCTCGAGATTCCTTCCTCAACGCTGGCATCAAAAATCATTGGTGTGGCCGGAAGAAACAAAGACATATCTTTTTGGATAAGCAGTTTTACGAAGGAGATGAGATGCGAGGCCTGTAAAATAGCATTGAAAGAAAGCCTTGGAGACAGGATATACTACTCGACTCTGAATTATATGAGTGACGAGGAGGAGTTTAAAGCGGTTGCCGATTTAGGTGTTCGGCCTGTAATACAAATCTTCAACCCGAATAATCCATATTCGGAAGGCTATTTATTGAAGGCGGAAGAGCTCTTAAACCGTGCGGACAAGTCGGGTATACATATTGAAAACTCAATTTTGCTCCCTACAGTTCTTGATTTCGGAAGTATTCCAATAGCGTTATCGACGATTCCATCATTGAAAGAAAAATATCAACTACCGGTGTGTGTTCCATCAATCGGACCTGTCTACAAATGGGCAAAACAGTATTCACAAAACGCGAGGAGGCTGTTGGTAGCATCCACAATAACCTACACCCTGTCGGCACATGCAGACCTTGTCCACATAGGCACAGTCAAGAGATCCTTTATTGCTTTCCCGGTTGTTTCGCTGGTAAATCAATTCGAAAAAATAAGAAAGAGGTTCAAATAGTTTAAAAGCAGCGTATACCCCTGGCGAAACCGAGTATTAAAAAGCGATGCATGTCGCTTCGCGGCCGATCCTTGGCAGGACTGGGTATCAAACAGTAACTTGTTCGAAATTGCTTTTTAGAACCGCCTTTATCTCCCTTATATAAACACTCGAAAACCGATATGAACGGTGTATATATGAAAAAAGCGCTGGAGCTTGCCTTGGGATCCACTGGGAGAACAAGCCCGATAATAATCGGAGGAGAAAAAGCACCCGGTTCGTCCAGCGGGGAAGGTGTGCCTGCACTTGCCATAGCTTCAAACGTACGGATGTTACCGTAGCACATCTTGGGGGAGAGCTTTTAATAATCGTGTACTTGAAAAAACAGTACAGAAGATTCCACAACCGCTGCAAGCATAATTAAAACTCCAAACCCTTGAGTACGGTGTTAGACAGATCTAATTTCTTTTGTAAAGAACTCATAATGGTGTCGCAAACCACAACCCGTATTCCCAGTTTCTCTATTTCGTTTTTCAGGTGTGCATCCTGCTCATCGATAATCATTACATCGAGCAGTTCCCGATAGATGCGTGAAATCCCAAGAGCGGAGACTTCATGGTGCAAATCGCCCATCATGCGAGCAGCGGGCCCCTTGACGGCAGCGCCACCGACAATAGGGCTGATTGCCGCCACCCGTGCATTGGTATGAAACAAGGTGCTTCTGACACCCGGTACTGAAAGGATAGGGCCGATACTTACGAAAGGGTTGCTGGGGGCGATGATTACGTATTCGGCAGTTTCTATTGCTTCGATTACCTGCGGGGCGGGAGAAGCATCCTCGATTCCGTCAAAAAGTATTTCTTTCACACCGTCCTTCGCATTTCTCTTTACGAAATATTCCTGAAACGGAAGCACTTCGACACCGGTGTTTATCTTTGTTGAAACGCGATGGTTTGTCATGGGAAGAATTATGGTCCTCACATTCAGAGCGGTTCTAATCTCATCTGTTACTTGATCCAGTGTCCACCCCTGTTTCAACCTGAAAGTGCGGTGGATATGTATGCCCAGGTCACGGTCTCCGAGGTTGAACCATGTAGAATGCCCGAGCCTGCCGAGCATTTTCAAACAATGAAACGAGTCATTCTCGACACCCCACCCCCTTTTCGGATGTACCATACCGGCCAGGGTATACGTGACGGTGTCAATATCAGGAGATATATACAACCCGCACCATGTCAGGTCATCTGCAGTATTGACAATAGCAATAATCGTCTCTGGGTTCTGCACATGCACAAGCCCGGAAAGAAAGCGCGCAGCGCCCACACCTCCTGCCAAAACTGTTATTTTCGTCTCAGACACCGGCTATTATCTCCTTTAAAGCGACGTATATCGCTTCGCGGCCGATCGCAGGACTGGGTATCAAACAGTAACTTTTTCAAAGGCACTTAGAAAACTTTTTCTCTTGCGGCCGGGGAAGTTCACAAGTATCAGCAGGACACTGGCACGTTACAACAAATGACCTATTTAAAAAGATCATGTGCTTCGTCCATGATAAGGTCTTTAGTTGTTCCCGATGCGGGTTTGAACGGGTAATTTCTGATAATCACAACCGGGAGTCTCTTCGTTTTCCCCGAAACGAGTTCTGCAGCAGAACACAGTTCATCGACAGCAGCAATCTGCGTCGCCTTCATCATTCTTCCATCGTTGTCCTTTTTTCCGCGATAGTCGACGATCGGGAGCATTCCCGCAATTCCTATAGCCATGTTTACCTGGCCGTTTCTCCAGGGGCGTCCAAAGGTGTCGGAAATGATGACGGCAATCTTTTTCCCGGTTGATGCCTCTATCGACTTTTTGATCTGCTGTGCGCTTCTGTCCGGTTTCTCAGGCAGGGTTACAATCCTGTCTTTTCCTCCCGAGTTTGATGAATCGATGCCGGAATTCGCCATTACGAATCCGTGGTGCGTTTGGGATATCACCAGGCCATCCGCCATTCTGACTACCCTTTTGCTGCTGCGAAGCACCAGCTCCATATATTCCGGGTCATGCCCGGTGTATTCGGCCAATGTTTCCGCAAAAGGAGTGGTATCTATCTTGTCTTTACTGTAGACACAACCCTCGGCCTTGGAAACGATTTTTTGTGTTATAACAAGGATATCACCATCTTCAATGCTGATGCGGCCTTGCTTTGCCGTTTCCAGAATAATCCCGGCTAAATCATCACCTCTTTTTATTTCAGGGATACCCGGTATGCCAAAAAGTTCAAGGGCAGGCCTCGCAGCTCTGTTGTTTTTTTCAGCTATAACAAGACCCCGTTACTATTTAATAGTGACCGCTTGTTTATGCTTCCACAAAGAAAGCTTCTCAAGCAGGCCAAGTGCTTTCGGAAACTTTTCAGCGCTGGTTATCTCTATCAAACCGGAGGACCGAACTGCATCCAGTACCTGTTCTCCAGCTGCAGTTCGTATCACCGCTATCGTCCAATCGCCAATGCCAAGTCCACCCACAGAAATATCGGCACGCTCTGCGGAAAAATCATAACAGGAAGAGCAACCGCTGTGGCTGTAATTCTGTAACTCTTTAACGGGAATCTGATAGGTTTTTCCCGAATCCATCTCAACGGTGAAAAGGCCTTTTCGGATATCCATTTTTTGTACAGACGTGATCGGTATTTTCATTTCATTAATAAGCTTATTTTCTATAAGCCCTTCATAGGTAAAGGCCTTCGAACAAAAAAGGCCAATGCAGAGCTCCAATCCTTTTACATACTTTGAGTTCAATTTCCTGAGCTTTCGCAAAGCAACAATGTGACACGGCAAACCAACAACAGTAAAAGGCTTTGAAGAAAGCCCTGACTCATGAAGCCTTTTAAGCCCGTCAATAATCGAAGTAAAGGTATATTTAGACCCGCAGGCTTTTTGCACATCATGACCATCAGTGACCACGAGCGGTTGTACGTGCCAGGTCTCATCACGGGTGTATCCAATCACACTCGACCACTGCTCCGACACCAGACCCCATTTGAGAATGCTGCTGACAATCCCGCCATCCTGGGCTATTTCCTTAAACGCCTGATCCGTCGTTCGAGCCGCCAGGATATCGGTGTATTTCCCTATCGGCAATCCCCCGGGGTTACCGGAAGTATATTCCTGATTCAACCGTGGACATACCATGGTGCAAAGCCCGCATTTTCCATTTTCATTTTCAGGGCATACATTCTTATCCCCCGATACCTGTTCCGGCAGATGGTCTTTAAAAATAAGGCGGCCCTCTGGGCATATCAGGATACAGGCGCCGCATCCCGAGCAGCCGGATTCTACAGATATCACCTTATCGTACAGCTCGGTAAAGAGGTGTTTTTTATTTGAATGCAATCGAGGTCGGCCTCACTGGAATGTACTTGATCAATGTCGAAATATCAACATGTTCACTATAATACAAAGGGTAAATCATGTAAATTTTTTTTATTATAAGAGGCTGTTTCATTTACGCGGGCAGATTATTCAGGATAGTCGTATAGCACTTTATAGTTCACCATGATTCAAAATCAGCACAGGTTTGGAAAATGCTTACTCAGAAGGTTATTTACTGCAGTACGGTACGTTCCGCTTTCCTGAAATGTAACTTTACTATCTGTAATTTCTAATAGCTTATTATTTATTTCTATCCCGTATAATGCACAATCTTTCAGCAGTAACAGGATAATATAAGAGAAAAAACCTTTTTTATATTTCTTGTTCCACGTTTTAAATGTAGCCTCCACATTTTTTTTAGGCGCATATTTTTCAATCCAAATGGAATACTATGGGATTTCTTTTCTACCTGAACAAAATAGGAACCCAGAATAAGTATTCTTGTTTAATAATATGTTGGACAATTTTCGATTGATACGTTCACGTGCCTATTTTTTTCGAGGTGCTTTTGACAGTGTATTATATGGAAACATTTTCACGTTTATATCTTTCAATGTCGCTACTTTCTTTTTTACAACATAATCTTTATTGAGTCTTCGAGAGAAATATCGAATATATCTTAGATACTTGTGATTATGTATTTTCCATAAAAAAAATCCAACTTGTGATAAGAGAAAATACAGGATATTTTTTCTGTAAAAATACTTATATCCATGAAAGAATTTCTTCTGGAGCTCAATGGGAGTTAAATGCCTTGGAATAATGACCGAGTGCGATCCATCATAATAATTCCAATCATCTATGAATATTCTATTTTCCTCTTTCATTTTATCATATAATCGCGTTCCCGGAATTGGAAACAGTATTGAGTATTGTGCCGTACTGCTATTTGATGCTTTGCTGAATTTAATTGTTTCTTCAGTTGTTTTCACATTATCACTATCAGCACCGAGAATGAACATTGAATGAACATAAAACCCGGTATCCAACAGTGTTGTAATTCCATTTTTTATATCATGGACCGTTTCCTTCTTGTTGTACTCCTGAAGTGCGTCGGGGTTTATCGATTCGACACCGACATACAGGGTTGTACAACCTGCTCTTTTAAGAAGTTCCAGCATTTCTTTATCTTTTGCGACCTCTATTCGAAATTGACTTGACCAGTTGAAATCAAGACCTGCTTTTGCCAATTTTTCTAAAAATATTTTAGTTTTCCCGGGTATTGCTGCAAAATTGTCATCGTAAAAGAAGGCATGCCTGAAACCCTCTCTGTATCTCAGCATTACCTCTTCCATTATATATTCTGCATCTTTTACCTTATACTTTCTCCCGAACACCCTCGTCACAGAGCAGAAATTGCAGTCATACGGGCACCCTCTGGAAGCCATAATCGGTGCGTTACTCATATTTATTTTACCGTTTCTAAAACGATATCCTTGAAGAAGAGTCAGATCGATGGGCGGGACATCATTAATATTTACAGAAGGCCCGTAAACAATTTTATCATTATTTTCGGCTTCAAATACATCCAATGCTACATATTCTCCTTCTCCAACGACAACCTGATCAGCATGTTCAAGCGCTTCTTCCGGTAATGCTGAAGGATGGCTGCCTCCGAAAATAACTTTCTTTGTTGGAAACTGCCTTTTAATAGCATCAGCTATCTGGTACGCCCTCCTGGCAGTATGAGTAATGGTCGTAAACCCCACGACATCGGCTTCTTTTATAGAAGGATGAAGTTCATCATTTTTTTCATTATATACCGGTAAAAAATTTTCTTTGAAGACTTTCACTTCATGACCTGCATTCTTTAATATCGTCCCTAAAATCAGGTTTCCCAAAAGAGGGAACTTTCTAAAAAAGAAATAGGAATTGAATTGTGGTTTAGGTTCTATTAACGCAAGCTTCATGATAATCTCCTGAGATTTAGAATAAGTTATTCCTATTGGCCGAATATTTTAGTATAGTACATAATAGACTAGCAAAGAAATTTCGTCAGCAGTTATCTTAGCTTTTTTATTGAAAAATTGAAACCTGCTTCCCTATCCTCCTTTTTAACGGCTAAAATAGTATCCAAAAAGCGTTTGTGGGCCGCCTCCCGATTATTGATTGGTTAGAAGTTCAAAGGTTTCGCCTGTAAATCATTACACGTCTCTATCAATTTATCATTAATGATACCCATCATTTAAAAAGAATCGGCGTCTATTTCTCGAATAATTCATTAAATAATTCCTTTATCTTTACCTTCGATTCCTCAAGTATTCTGTTCCCTTCCTCTGTTATTGAATAATACTTTCTTATTTTACCATTTACGTTTACTTCTTCTAACTGCAGGTACACTTTTTTACGCAACTTGTGAAATACCGGATACAGCGTGCCGAACGACATATCATACAAACACTTCGCCGCTCTCTTTGAAAAATAAGGCTCATGATAAATATCAGAAAACCGAGCAGGCTCAGCCCTGCTGATACGATAAACGCCCATGTGCTTCCATACATATCCCACAAAGTACCCATTATCAAAGAAGCGGGAAAGAGTGCGAGCCCGATACCGGTGTTGAATAGACCATATGCAGTTGCCCTGTTTCCTTCGCCTTAAGAATGTGGATAGCATTTGAGGAATTTCCCATTTGTCAAATAAATAAAATGAGGAAAATTATGATTTTATAGAGCAACTGTTGAATATACAGGTACTTTCAGGTTTGGAGGGGTTCAGTCGACCTGCGGCCGCCTGGATGTGTCCTATTTTATCTGCGGGTTCATTTTCCGCCGTTCTTCAATCTCTCGAGTTCTTTTTGCGTCATCTCCTCCTCTAGCTTTTTCAGGCCGCCGCCCTTGAAAATAAAGGCGTTGAGAAAGTTGAAAAACACCCCGATACCCCAGAAAAGCGCCACCCACAACCACCACTGGCGCCCGGCATGGGTGACATTATTGATAAGGGCGAGCACAAGAATAACCGCCACATAGGTTATGAGGTGACGGACAAACGATATCTTGTTTTTTGCAACTCTACGCGCCTGTTCAGAAAGCTGTGTATCCTCTATTTTCGTATCCTTCTGTTTCGTTTCCTTCTGTTTAATATCTTTCTGTTTAGCATCCTTACGGGCCTCTGAATCATCCTTTCCCATAAAAACCTCCGGTTATTGAAAATGATAATCCGTTTGTCGTTTTGCTACAGCACGGATGTTCTGATTAGTAATGTAGCACATGAATAGTCGAATGAGTACCGATAATTTACCGCTTGCCACATTGCGCCGGGATCAATCATGCTCTTTTCATTTGACAGCCGCATCAGCAGGAAGTACCATATCTGTACAAAGAAACCTGTATCGAGGGATTTACAGTGGTGTTTAAAAACCTTCTTTCGAAAATTCAGCAAAATTCAGCAGAAAAACCAGAGGACTCTTCCCGTATACAGATCGCGACAGCAGTGATTCTCCTCGAGGTTGCCCATGCAGACGATGATTTCAGCACCCAGGAGCGTGACCGCATCATCGACATACTGAGGGAGGAATTCCAGCTCGATGAAGAGAAGGTTGCCGAACTTATCGAGGCCTCTGACCAGAAAAGAAAGGGGACCGTGGATCTCTGGCATTTCACCAGGATTATCAACGATACATTTGACGATACCGAAAAATCTCGCATCATAGACTACATCTGGCAGGTAATATTTGCCGACGGCAGGCTCGACAAGTACGAAGACTACATCGTTCATAAACTCGCTACAATACTTCATATACCCCACAGCACAATGATTCAGGCAAAGCTGAAGCACCTTCCGAAAACTTGAAATTTGGTGTGTAAAAAACAGCTTGTCTTTTACCAATCAATTCTAAACAATAATAAAATGACCAATAGTCATTTTATTATTATCATTCATTAAATTACCAGGGGTAACTGTAATGGGAATAGCCGAAAGAAGAAACCGTGAAAAAGAACAGAGGCGTGCGGATATTATCGATGCGGCAAAGAGGCTTTTTTTCACGAAGGGCTACAATATAACCACCATGGATGATATCGCTAATGAGGCCGAGCTCAGCAAGGGAACCCTGTACCTCTACTTCAAAAACAAGGAGGAGCTCGCCTTTACCATCATTTACGAGAACATAGAGCTCATCAAAAGAATGATAGAGAAGGCGGCACAGTATAAGGGAACGGGAATCGAAAAAATCAAGCGTATCGCCCGTATAATACCGGATTTTTATGACGAACATACCGATTTTTTCGATTTCACCGGAAATCTCGATTACAACTTCTCATCAGTGCCCAAGCCTGATTCTGTCGGTGCGAAATGCGCTGCAATAGTTGAAGAAATCATCGAGATATTCGTAACCGTCCTGAAGGAAGGGGTCAAGGACGGGTCGATGCGAAGCGGTATAAACGTCGAGAAAACGGCAATCCTCTATGCCAACATCGTCACGAGCCTCTTGCAGAGGCTGTCGGTGATGGGAAAGATTTTCAACCAGCAGAGAAAGTATGAACCGAGCCAGCTTATCGGACAGATGCTCTCTTTTATGATTCATTCACTTCAGTAGGCAGCCAGAGGTTGTGGAATGAAACGGTTTTCCGAAGCTGTATTGCGGTTTCGACTCTTTATTATCGTGACGGTCGCAGCAGTAACCGTTTTTTTTGCATACGGGATGACCAGGCTCAAGATAAACAGCGACATTACCTCGTATTTGAAACCCGACGACCCTGTCATGGTGCTTTTCAACAGGATCGGGGAGGAGTACGGTGGAAACCACATGGTATTTGTGGCCATTCGCGCAAAAAACATCATCTCCACCGAAGCTTTGAATCTTTTGAAAAGGCTCTCTGAAGAGTATAAAAAGGTAGACGATGTATCCAGCATTACGAGCCTCGTGAATATCATCGACATAAAAGAAACTACAATGGGGCTTGAGGTCGGAAAGCTGATCGATCCGGACAATATTCCAACCGGTGCAGGTGAGCTGAGTGCCCTCAGAACCTACATTTTTTCCAGGGACATCTACCGCGGCAAAATCATCTCGGAAGACGGCACAACCACCATCATCATCTGCAGGCTCAAACCCGAAAGCAACAAATCACTGGCAACACAAAAGATAGGGGGTATTACCGAACAAATCAGGGGCGATTACAAAGTTTTTTACAGCGGGTATCCCGTGGAGATGCTCGAGGTTGGAAAGTTCATAACTGATGACCTGAAGACTCTCATACCCCTGATCGTTCTCGTTATTATTGCAGTGCTTTTTTTCAGCTTCAGAACGATCCGTGGAGTCGCCCTTCCCCTGCTTATCGTCGTTATCGCAACGATTTGGACAATGGGCCTGATGGGCTATTCCGGCACACCCCTTTCCATGATATCGAATATTATTCCGGTAATACTGCTTGGACTGGGGACAGCATACGGCATACATTTTTTAGCTCGTTACTACGAGGATACATCGGATGATCGTTCCAGATCGAAAAATATCCAGAAATCTATAACTCACATCAGTATACCCATCCTACTCACCGCTCTTACCACGGTGGCTGGCTTTCTATCGTTTACCGGCGCCTATCTCACTGCAATCAGCCAGTTCGGCATCTTTACAGCATTCGGCGTTGTCATTGCAATGGGCCTCTCCCTCACCTTTCTTCCCGCCCTGCTCTCCTATCTCAGAGTTAAGGGAGGAGGCACAGCCTCCGGTAAAAAACACATCTTCAAAACGGGAATGAATGGCATAGCGCTGTTCGTATTGAATAGATACAGGCTTATTCTCCTTTTGAGCCTCTTTGTTGCCGTTTTATCTGCGGCAATCATTCCCCGCATACACGTGGAAACAGACATGATAAGCTACTTTCCGGAAAAATCCGAGATAAAGAAGGCGGATGCAGTCATAAAAGAGGATTTCGGCGGTTCTTCATCAATACAGCTCGTAATAGACGGGGATATAAAAAATCCCGACGTGCTCCAGAAAATGTACATGCTTGAAAAATTCCTCGAGCAGCTCCCCTATATGAGCAACACCCAATCCCTTGCAGATTTGATTGTGCGTATGAACGAAATAATGACCGGCCACAAAACCATCCCTGAAACCGGGGTCCAGGTGGCAAATCTCCTCTTCCTCCTCGAAGGCGATGAGACTATGAATCAGCTCGTTTGAAATGACTATTCCGAGGCCGTGGTTCAGGCCACTTTCGGAACTGAAGACAGCAGGATTCGAAAAAAGGTACTGCGAGCCCTCAGGGTGTATATCGACACCTATGTAAATCAAAAGTTTACACCCTATTCGATCGATGATTCCGATCTGTCCCGCACTGAATTGGCCCGTGCCTGGCTTGCTGATTTTACAGCAAGAGCTTTATACTACGATATTAAAAAATTCTATCCAGAAACTGCTCCTGATATATCCGATATCAGAAAGACAATTACCGAAAAAATCATTCTAAATCCGAAGCAGCCGGCAGAAACCCTTCTTCAAAAAACCGATAAAAAGGCCCTGGAAGAGGAGCTTTTAACCTTCTTTGAAGAGGAATCGGAAATCTATATCGATAATGCCAGGGACATAGAAAAAACCGTACAAAGCCTTATCACATACGCCGAAAAAAGCCGTGTGGAGAAAAACGATATCAATGCGCTCATGAAAAAAGTGATCCCCACGCGGTACTGGGTCGAAGACCCTCAATCTATCCCGAACACCGATGAGTTCGTATACGCAAAAATAAAAAAGGCGCAAGACGAATCAAGGACCAGAGCAATTGCAGACGATATGAAAACACTCTTCACCCGGTACGGGCACGACCAAATTCTCAGAAAAAAGATCGAAGACGACCTCTGGGTTCTCAACCGGAATAGCTTTGAAATCCCTGCTTCTTTTTCCGAGGGTAAGGCTATGCCACCGAATCCGGTGAAAGATATGCGCATGAACGTAGAACTTACCGGAATGTTCATGATTTCCGAGCGTCTCAACAACAGCCTTATCAAAAGCCAGGTGCAGAGCATCATCATTGCGATAGTCGTTGTGTGGCTGCTTCTTTCGCTTCAGTTTAAATCAATGAAAACCGGGCTCGTCGTGCTCTCCCCCATAGTGCTTGTGATTCTCATCAACTTCGCAATCATGGGATACACCAAAATTCCCCTCGACTATGCTACGATGCTCGTCGGGAGCATTTTGATAGGCGTGGGCATCGATTACTCCATACATTTTTCATCCCGTTTCAAATCGGAGTTCGAGAAACAGAGCGATGTCAAATCCAGCCTCGAAAAGACGCTAGGGTCGACGGGAATTGCAATAGTAATCAATGCACTTATGGTCGCACTCGGATTTTTTGTGCTCGTTGCGGGACAGTTCGTTCCCACTAAGAGGGAGGGATGGATGATCGGGGTTCTCATGATTTTAAGTGCTTTCGCCGCGCTCATATACCTGCCATCCCTCATACTGCTGCTTCGAAAATTCGTCAGGTTCGACGGCAACTCTAAAAGAAAAAATGGGTTTTATAAGGAATAAGGAGAATCACATGAAAAAATTTTTCTCTCTAACGGTACTGCTCATTTCGGCTGTAACGGCGGGCAATCTGTTTGCCCTTATCGGCCTGGAAATCGCACAGAAGGGCGATGAGGTTGTAAACGAACCGAAAGATGCCCACATCCTCACCACGATGATACTGCGGGACAAGAATGGAAATGAAAACAGGAGGACTTCTGAGATCTATCAGATGGGCAACCAGAAGCGGCTCATCCGGTTTCTCTCTCCTGCCGATCTGCGGGGCATCGGATTCCTTGCGCTACCAGACGATGTCATGTACCTGTACCTGCCGGCCTATCACAAGATACGGCAGATCGCATCCCATGTGAAAAACCAGAACTTTGCAGGCACTGACATGACCTATGAGGACCTCAGTGAGTTCGAGCTCGCAAAGGCGCACAGTGTTGAAAAAATTGGAGAGGATGACAGTACATACGAGCTGAAACTTACACCCGGCGATACAAAGGGAAAAGACTACGCATACCTCATCGTTCTATACCGAAAAGACAATTTCTACCCCATTTTAATCAAGTACTACGATGCGTCCGGCACCCTGATCAAAACAATCGAGAGAACGGATATTGTCAAAGTTAAAGGCTATTGGGTGGCAAAAAAATTACCGCAACAGACATACGGAAGAACCACTCAACGACAAGTATCATGAAAAAGATAGAGTTCGATGTGGGTCTCACAGATGATACCTTTACAAAAAGATACCTGATGAGAACACGATAGGAGGTCACCATGAAAATAATATCAAGAGTTTGGGTGCGGGCGTTTTTTTACATCATAGCGCTCGCAGTATTCGTTACAGGATCAGCCCCGTCAGGATCGACCCTGTACGCTGGAGTTACAGTAGGCGGGAGCATTGAGATCGAAAACGAGTTTCAGTTTAATGGCGGAGATCTGCAAAGAAACCTGAACACTCTATCCATTACATTCGGGTACGCAACCGACAAATACCATCTTCTGGCAAGTCCGGAGTTGGCGGTGTCGGGCCTGGTCAATATGTCCGAAACATCCGGGCTTCAGGATATCGAGCAGGTCTCTCCCTATTCGCTGCAGTTGAAAGAAGCCTATGTCGATGTCTACGAGTTTCTCATTCCTGACATGGATGTGAGAATCGGGAAACAGATCGTTGTCTGGGGAACCGGTGACCGAATTAATCCGACGACGAATCCATGTCCGCTCGACCTGTCAAACCTCTTTAATTTCGGAGAACGGCTCGGTATCGATGCTTTTTCTGTCAACCTCTACCTGGGAGTTTTCAACATTATAACAATATACTCTCCGGTGTTCAGTCCTGCACTGCTGCCGGAGAACTTTGAAGAAATGGCAGGTATACGCCTCGGGCAGAATACCCTCGAGCTTCCCGATGCACTCGGCGAATCATCTCAGTTGGGACTACGGCTCAACTGGCAGATGTTCAACTACGATTTTTCGGCAAGTTACTACTACGGCCGGTACTCTATTCCCGCTATTAAAAAAATCACCCTCAACCTGCTGGGCTGGGTGGAATCTTCTGAATCGTTCTTCCCGCGGGTACAGGTGGCCGGGCTCGACTGTTCAGGAAGTATTTCAGACATCGGCATCTGGGGAGAGGCTGGCTACTTCATACCGGATGATTACACAACCGACGCATACCTGGGGCAAAATCCTGTCAGCGAACAGTCCTCATCACCCTATTTCCGTTATGTGATCGGCGCTGACTACACATTCGGCTCCGGCGTGTACACTAATTTTCAGTTCATCCATGGATTCGATCATGAGACAGGCAAAAACCAGCTGAATGACTATATTATAACAAGAACTGAAAAGAGCTTTTTCAGCGACAAACTCAAGGTCATGCCCTGCACCGTCGTGTTCAGTGTGCATGAATGGAGCAGTATATCGGACAGCTACGGTTTTGCTTATATCCCGGAGGTCGAGTTTCATCCGGTCGACAACCTGGAGTTCGATATCGGAAGCTACATCATCCACGGGAAAGGGAACTCCCTGTTTGCAAACCTTAAAAATAATGATGCGCTCTTCTGCAACATGAAGGTGCGGTTTTAGGATTTACTTCATGGCGGACAGCTCTTCAAATCAAAATAAAAATTCAGCATAAACCTCAGGATTTGTGCCGCCTTAAGGAAAAACTCTGTATATTTAAATGTGGCGTGTTCCTCTGGGGAAAATCCTTGACAGGATGTATCCCCGGGGAACCGAATATCTTAAAGTAACTTCGCGAGAAGTTATCTAAAAGGAGGCTGTTATGCCAAATCCCTTCGAATCACAGACCGCTATTGTCACCGGTGGGTCGGGCGGTTACGGTGCAGGTATTGCAAAAGCGCTCCGGGAGAAAGGCGCCGATGTATGGATTACCGGAAGAAATGAGGATTCGCTTGCTGAAGTATCCAGAATGCTTGGTGTGAAATATGTTCGCGCAGATGTCTCGAACGCCGAGGATTGGGACCGGCTTACTGCGTCTGTGCTTGATGAGCATGGCCGTATAGATATCCTCGTGAATAATGCGGGGGCCGGCATTAAAATCGCGCCGCTTGATGAACAGTCTGATGAGGAAATTGAAATGTCGATTGCCGTTAACCTTACAGGGGTTATTCTTGGCTGCAGGAGAGTAGTCCCTTTCATGAAAAAGCAGAAATCAGGCACAATAATAAATGTTTCAAGCGTTTGCGCACGACAGGCCTGGCCTGGATGGTCGGTGTACTCCGCAGCAAAGGCAGGGCTCGTTCAATTTTCGAACTGCCTGTACACGGAGCTCAGAGAGTTCGGCATTCGTGTGACAACGGTCATCCCCTCCTGGGGCGCAACAAACTTTCTTGCTTCGGCACATCTCGATGATTTTGACGCTAAAACAAAGGCAAAAACAATCAAACCCGCTGAACTGGGAGGCCTCATCGCAACCATATGCGCGCTGCCCTCCCACCTTAATGTACAGGATGTTACCCTATGGCCGATCGTACAGAAAATCGAACCGCTGTAAGGCTGCGAGAACCGGCCCTATTTCCCTTATCATTCAGGATGTTTCACACCGCACTCTACAAATACGGAAAGCCCGTGCGTCGGTTTGATACTATCAAACATGCTGCACACATCTGTTGCTTAAAAATCACAAGATGGATTGCTATAGACAACACCAAAATAATAAAGCGTTCTTTCAATCAGGAGCGGATCATTACAAGCATCATCTTAAATCGCTTGACCGCCTTCAGCTCATGAGGTTTGTCGGCGGGCATGATGATCATTTCACCCTTTTTCACCTGAAACGATGTGCCTGCAATGATAATCTCCGCCTCACCGTCGAATACGTACACGAGCGCGTCAAAGGGCGCAGTGTGCTCGCTCAGACCCTCCCCCGCATCAAATGCAAACAGTGTGGCGGTACCTATTTTCTTATTAATCACTGTTTTACTTACGACCGTTCCCTTCTGATAGTCGACCATTCCCTGAAGAACAAGCACTTCCGCAGGCAGGTGGTTGGATTGCTGTTTTTCTGAATCACTCATTTTATTCTCCTCTGCGTTTATAAATTCATTGACCCAATCCATTTTTACTAATATTAGCCGGAGGCTTTGCGTCCCGATAATGCCCAAGAACCTGGATTTGTTATACCTCGCTTCGCTTCGGCTTCACTTTGTATAACATACTGCTATAAACACATTAGTGATACACTGGTGTTGTATCAATGATTATACTTAAGATATAATTCTACTCTTTTATAAATACGTTGATCAGCGTCAAGAAAATTATCTTTTTAATCGATTTCAAAAATGAATGTCGAACGGATCCTGAAACAATCAGATTACTTCAAAGGGCTTTCTGAAGAAAGCCTTCGGGCACTCTCACATATCTGCATTCCGAAAAAAATTCCGAAGCGGCAGATTCTTTTCAACGAAGGGCAGAAAGGCCACTCAATCTATCTTCTCGTTTATGGGACCATGCAGGTATTCAAGAGCTCCCCCAAAGGCCGGGAGGTCGTAATAAAAGTGATCAACAGAGGGGAGTTGTTTGCCGAGGTGATTTTGTTCGAAGAGACTCATTACCCGGCAAGCGCCGTCGCACTCGCCGACAGTATGGTGATCCTTCTGCCGAAACATCAGGTGCACTGCCTTCTCGTAAACGAGAAGTTTCGAAACGACTTCATCAATATGCTCATGAAAAAACAGCGCCATCTTGCCGACCGCATTTTCTACCTGACCGCACATGATGTGGAAGAGCGCTTTTTTCTATTTTTAATAGATCAGTACGGCAGAAAACCGGAATACTCTATTGCCCTCTCCAAAAAGGATATCGCCGCAGCTATCGACACAAATCCGGAAACCCTGTCCCGGCTACTCTTGCGGCTGAAAAACGAGAGAGGCATCATCTGGGAAAATAAATGCCTCACGGTTGGCAAGCACTTCTGGGAACAGTGGCAGATGGACCACAGTTCGGATGAATCAGAATTCTAATGGATAAAACCAGAATTTTCATTTGAAAAATAACACACTTCGTCGTATGATAGGTAAACGCTTATCCATCACTCATCGAGGGTGTATGCAAAATAAGCTTCGCATCGAACATTTCCTGATGGTAATCGCTTCCCTGTTCTGGGCCTTCGGACATCCGGCGGGCAGGATACTCGTAAGAAAAGTCCATCCATTCCAGCTCGGCGCTGTGACGCTTGCATCGGGTTTTTTGGGTATATTTGTTTTCATGGTTATTACAGGCAAAATCAAAGATTATATTAAAATTGATAGGAGGGATTTTTTTATATCGCTCGGCCTCGGTGTTTTCGGTTTCTTTTTTTACCAGATACTCACATTCAGCGCACTTGCCAGAATTCCTGCATCGATGAATGCCGTGCTTGTTTCAACCAATGTTGTTTTCATCACTCTACTTGCAGGCCTATTCCTTTCTGAAAAAATTAGAATAGTCACCGTCTTCGGCATTGCAGTGGCATTTACCGGTGTCATTTTCGTTACGTTCAACAGAGGGTTCATTCTTTCAAAGACAATCAACGTTTTAGGCTGCGGATTCTCGATACTTGCCGCCCTGTCGTTTTCCTTCTATTCAGTATTCGGTAAAAAAGTACTCATGCGAAATGACCCGCTTACAGTTGCGTCACTTGCACTTCTATCTGGTGCCGTTCTTCTCAATATTCTAACGGCTTTTACAGTCGGCTACGATGAAATCGTTTCTGCAGGGAGCGACGCTTTCCTCCTGATGATATTTCTCGGGCTGACCATGATAGGGGTTGCCTATCCCCTGTGGTTTGCCTGCTTAAAACGAGTCCGGGCATCCCAGGTGGCAATATACATCTATCTTACACCGGTGTTTGCGGTTATACTCTCAATGATCATTCTCAAAGAGTCGTTCTCCTGGCTGTTCTGGGTAGGTGGGGCATTCATACTGGGAGGAATTATTTTTATCAATACTGTAACACAGAGCAAAATAAAAGAGAGGGCATAGGAGGCCGATATGTACGTCACAACTGTCATGGTTCTTGTCAAAGAAGACCGTATTCAGGACTTCATCGATGCCTCGATCAAGAATCATGAAGGCTCCGTAAAAGAATCGGGGAACAGGCGATTTGACATTCTTCATAGCATCGAAGACCCGTCAAAATTTCTTCTGTACGAGGCGTATGATTCAAAGGAATCGGCGGCTGCCCACAAGGATACCGGGCACTACAAAACCTGGCGGGATACTGTTGCCGGCTGCATGGCTGAACCGAGAAAAGGCATTGCATATACCAGCATCCGGCCGGTTTAGCCAATATCAGTCACAAACCCTGCAAATCCCGACATGTTGCTTTTGACATGGCAATTAAAAAAAATACCCCGGACATCCAGCAGTGTGCTAAAATAGTGTGCCCGTATTATGATGAAGTATTTCGGTTACTTTTTCAAAATTCATCAATAAAAACTTTAAAAATTAATAGACGTTTTATCTAACATACTGTATTATTATTCGATTTTAAAATCAGCCCGATAATAAAAAGTAAGACACCTGAAACGGCATGCATCTTTTTCATGCACGTGACACAGGTGGAGGATTCTCGTTCACGGCGCGACCAAAACCTCATGGCAGCTGAAAGCCGGGAGCGTGTGAAATCTGGCCAGTTCCTCGCACCTACCAGTTTAAGGTCTGGTATGACCGGCAAGTTGGGAGATTGACCGGCCCAATTGGCTGTATCTCTTCCGGGTTCGATTCCCGGTAGCTGCCAAGCTTTTTTTATCGTACGTTTGATCCTTGAAAGTTTGAAAGTTTACTTGCCCGTTTTCAACAGCAGGCCTTACACACATGACCGTATTCGATAGCAACAACAGCAAAATATTCGTTCTCGATACAAATGTAATCCTCCACGATTATCGCTGTATCTACTCTTTTGAAGAACACAACGTCGTTATTCCAATCACCGTTCTGGAAGAGATCGATAAATTCAAGAGAGGGAACGAGATCATCAATTTCAACGCCCGTGAGTTTACCAGGGAGCTCGACTCCATCGGCGGTGACGGGCTGCTCAGCGAGGGAATACCGCTCGGCACGGGCGGCTTTCTCATCGTGGCAACGAGTATAAAAAAAGACCCTGTTTTAAGTGAAATCCTCTGGGAAGACAAACCTGACCACAGAATACTGTCGGTTGCCTACAATCTCACAAAGAAATACGGCAGGGAAAGAGTTTTTCTCGTTTCCAAAGATATAAACTTGAGAATGAAAGCAAAAAGCATCGGCACCAATGCGCAGGACTATGAAACGGGAAAGATACAGAATATCGACGAGTTGTACAAGGGAAAGAGGTTGATAGAGGACGTGGAGGAGCCGCTCATCGATGAACTGTACGAACATGAGCATATCGACTACACCAGGCTTGCGCTGGACTTCGAGCCCTATCCCAATGAATATTTCATCGTGAGAAATGAAAGAAAAAGCGCACTTGCCACCTACAGCACCGATACACGTCAGTACAGGCATGTTCTGAAAAGAAGGGGATACGGTATCACGCCCCGCAATGCGGAGCAGACATTCGCCCTGGATGCCCTGATGAACGAAAGCATTTCTCTTGTTACTTTGGCTGGCAAAGCCGGAACGGGTAAAACACTCATGGCCTTAGCCGCGGCACTTGAGGTGCGGAAATTTTATAAACAGATCTACCTGGCACGACCGGTTGTTCCGCTCGGAAACAGAGACCTGGGATATCTGCCCGGTGACGTAAAGAGCAAGCTCGAACCCTATATGCAGCCGCTTCACGACAACCTGTCGGTTATCAAAAACCAGTTCGAGGATGCATCTTCAGATTACAGCAGAATAAACGATATGTTAGACAAGGAGAAACTCGTTATTACTCCTCTCGCCTACATTAGAGGGAGGAATCTTTCAAAGATCTTCTTCATCATCGATGAGGCGCAGAACCTGACCCCCCACGAAGTTAAAACAATCATCACCCGTGCCGGCGAGGGAACCAAGGTTGTTTTTACCGGTGACCCGTACCAGATAGACACCCCCTACCTCGACTCACGGAGCAACGGCCTCACCTATTTGATAGACAAGATGAAGGGGCAGGATATATACGCGCACGTAACACTTGAAAAAGGAGAACGTTCTCAACTCGCAGACCTCGCGTCAAATCTCCTGTAGCGATAAAGACATCCCAAATGCATATTATTCGGAGGCTTTCCATTCGTATAATGGTTACTGCGTAAACACCAGCCGTCAACATTATACCCGGTACGCGGCAGCGAATAAATGTTGATGCAGGTGTAATTTTTATTACATTATGACAAGCCTGATTCGAAAATGAGGAGTATATGCTGAAGTTCGACAACGTCACGGTGTCCTACGGAGATAAACCCATCATACAAAATGTCAGTTTCGCTGTTTCTGAGCATGAAAAGGCCGTTATTTACGGAAAGTCGGGCTCGGGCAAATCCACCATACTCACCACCATTGTCGGCGCGCACATACCGGCCGAAGGAGACGTATATTTCAGAGGAGAGCGCCTCAGCCGTGACAACATTCTGAATATTCGTCGGTCGGTCGCCTTTATCGGACAGGAGCCGGTGCTGGGAGCCGAAAAAATCAGAGATGCCCTCCTGCTTCCCTTTACCTACAGGATGAATAGAGGAAAAACGCCCGATGAATCGACAATCGTAACCACTCTTGAAAGGCTCCACCTGAAACCGGAGATTCTCGGCAGGGAGGCATCCGTCGTTTCCGGTGGTGAGAAGCAGCGAGTTGCGATTGCGCGGGGGATTCTGCAGGGAAAAAGTGTTTTTCTGGCTGATGAAATCACCTCCGCCCTTGATACAGAGAGCAAGTCTGCTGTTCTTGAATTTTTCCGCGAAGAGCAGTGCACGCTTGTATCCGTGTCACATGACACCCAGTGGTTCGATATCTGCGCGAAATTCATCAAAGTCGAAGATGGGAAGGCCGTAAAGATATCGGACAGCCCTGAAGACACTTTTACAGAACCAGAAAGAGGTGCCTGAAGAATGGGAACAATAGACATCAGCTACTCATACATGCTCATCTTCTATGCAATGATCGTCATACCCATACTGATCGCCGGTTTTCTCAAGCTCGGCAACATGAAGGCCATTATCATCGGCGTCATCAGGATGACGGTCCAGATGTTCGTCATGGGGCTCTACCTCGAATACCTGTTCCGATTCAATAATATATGGGTGAATTTCGGCTGGATACTTTTTATGATTACTATAGCCAATATCACGGTGAACAGAAACGCCGGTCTGAAGACTCTTAGACTTTTCTTTAGTGTATTTCTCGGTATTGCTGTAAGCGCCCTGTTCGTGGTCGCCGTATTCGTGTTCCTTGCAATCCGGCCCGAGCCTTTCTACGATGCGAGATACCTCATTCCCGTGACCGGCATGGTAGTGGGAAACTGCATGCGCGCCAATGTTATTGCCCTCGAGCGCTTCTTTTCGTCGATCAAAAAGAACGAAAAAGAGTTTCTTACCTACCTGCTCATGGGCGCCTCACTCAGAGAGGCAGCCCTGCCCTATATAAGAGAGGCGGTAAAACCGGCGCTTGCACCTCAACTTTCCACCATCGCCACCCTGGGTCTTGTCTCGCTTCCCGGTATGATGACCGGCCAGATACTGGGTGGGGCGGCGCCGATTGTCGCCATCAAGTATCAGATCGCAATCATGATTTCTATTTTCACCGCCATCACGCTCACCACCGTGCTCAACCTCTTTTTGAGCCTGCGAATCGCCTTCAACGAATACCAGATACTGCGAAAGGACATATTCAGAAGATAAAGCAGCGGTAAATGTCGCATGTAAAAAGACCTCTCATCCCAAAAAGGATGGTAGTACGCCATATCCTCTCCTCATGTTCTTATAGCTGCCGCTGCTTCAGACAGCCGGCTGCATAGGCATACCAGGCGACAACCTCCTGCACCCGGTCTATTATTAGAGCCTCCGGACTAAAAGCAAGCTGCCCGGTTCGAACCTTCATGTATTGCGCAGGAAAAAACTGACTCAGGAGGGTAAGCGGGATTTCTACGGCACCGAGGTTCCTGATCAATTTTTCAAACGCGCCGTGCACCCCGGGGTTGTTCCAGTAGTAGCGTATGCGGTCAAAGAGGCTGAACTTCCTGCTGAACGCCTTCCCGGTTTCGTCCCCAGTGTAGTAATTCTCCCAGTATCCGGGATTTTTCCTCATGACTTCATCCGCCCTTTCCATGATAGAAGACGGCTGAAACGAGCCAGTAATTGAAGAAAGCTCCTTTTCTATAAGGCTTAACAGGTACACCGCCTCTCTGAAGGCATAGGTAAGGCCTGGGCCGATCTTCAGAATGGCAAACCCGTCCTCCACCATCCGCTTCATCGCCCGGGGGGTCTGATAGTCGGTTGAGTGCGCTTCAAATACGATATTGTTATACTTTCGAAGCCTTTTTGACAGAGCCGACGCCCTCTCCCTGCTGTACTCCAGAATGCTGTGATCTCCGAACTCGACTCCCGGCTGAACGACAACGGCGATTACTCTCTCCCACGCCTCCTCGAGGCCAAGCCGGTAAAAGGCGTCTTTCGTTACTGATACCGTGCTCTCGAAATCAGCAGCATCCGTTACATGCACCTCACCTTCCACCTCATCGCTTCCACCGGGAACCGGTACCTCAGTACCGATCACGTACACCGGGGCTTCGCAATTATTACCCATTTCACTGCACGCATCCTCACAGGCTCTGCACAAATCTGCGCAGCGCCTGGCGACAACATCCGGTCTAATAAAACCTGAAGACGTCCCCGGATCATCCCCGAGAGGAATACTCGTATCGAGGTGTATTTTGGAAAATCCTGCGCGCACAAAGGCCTGTACCAGCTCCCCCGACTTGTCCATAGCTTCGTCACAATTCGCATTCTTAAATGGAGTCGGGCCAAGATGATCCCCGCCGAGTATGATGCGTTCGACGGGCAACCCCTCCTTTTTCGCCATTGAGAAAACAATGTCCCTGAATCCTTCCGGTGTCATACCCGTATACCCGCCGTACTGGTTGACCTGATTTGAGGTCGCCTCAATAAGCAGCGCACTTTCATCCTCCACAGCCTGCCTGATTGATGCCTGTATAACAAAGGGGTGCGAGCTGCATATCGAATACATGCCCCTTGAAATCCCGCGCTTCTGCTTCAGTACTATTTCCCTGACTGCATCGACACCCGGCATATCTCAACCTCCTGAAATATCGGTAACAGCCGTATTCTCCCGGCTACTACTGTTTTTCCGTCTCTCGTATAGCTTACACAGATTGGATAGTCCCGTAAAGTCATTTGCGGTTTTATTATTGTACGTTTTATGTAATTTTATTATTGTTAAGAAATCCTGATCCGCTGGAGGCATGTATGAGCATATACGGGTTGAAGTCGGTTTTGAGAATCCCCGAGAGGATACTATTCGGAACAGGTACAATTGGTGAGCTGGGTGATCTCATCAAAGATTATGGAAATAAAGTACTGCTTGTCTACGGTGGCAGGTCGCTCGTTGAAAGCGGCATCTACGAAAGAGTTGCAGACATATTTAAAAAACACAGCTTCGGTTTTACTGAAAATGGAGGCATCTCCCATGATCCCGACGAGCTGCAGGTTACAGGGGCAGTCGGGCTCGCCATGAAATCCAAACCGGATGTCATCGTCGGCATCGGAGGAGGAAGCGTTATAGATGCGGCGAAAGCAGCATCGATTATCGCAACAAACGGCGGTGAGGTGAAGGATTACTGGGAGGGCAGGGCCTTTACAAAGCCTTCAATTCCTTATATAGCGGTACCGACAACATCAGGCACTGGCGCGGAGATCACGAAAAACGCAGTCATTTCGAGCAGGGACAGGACATTCAAAAAGAGCATACGAAGCGAGCTCATGATTCCGAATATCGCACTAGTCGACCCTGAGCTTACGGTAAATATGCCTGCTGATGTGACCGTGGATACCGGGCTGGACGCCCTCATACAAAACCTCGAGGCCTTTGTATCGAAAAACGCCGGCCCGATAACAGACACCCTTGCTCACAGGGGGATCGAGCTTTCCGCACGCTATCTCCTCAAAGCGGTCGAAAAACCTGACAACCTCGAAGCACGAGAGGCGTTGTCTCTCACCTCGCTGTACGGAGGGATTACACTGGCTAACGCTGGGCTCGGCCTGGCGCACGGCCTTGCCCATCCTCTTGGCATTCGCTACGGCATACCCCACGGAAGAGCCTGCGCCCTTACCATGGCCAAAGTTATCGAGCACAACTACGATGCGCGAAAACAAAAGTACGATGAGGTTGCCCGGCTTCTGAATACCGGCCCGAAAGATGCAGCCGCAGCTTTCGCTGAGTTCATAAACAGGCTCGGTCTATCGACAAAGCTCGGTGAGTACGGTGTCAGGCGGGAAGATATACCGGCGATTGTCGAGTATTCAAAAGGCGGAAGCAGACGTTACAACCCGGTCGACCACAGCGACGAAACGGTCGCCGAAATACTCGAGGATCTCATGTAGTCAGGGTTTATCGTTTTTTATGCCGTGAGCTCATGGAGTCTATCAAACGGTTACTTGACTGTCCTATTATCCTTCTCAAGAATCTCAATAGGTTTATAATGGGGCTTGCGGATAACCGTTTCTGGCAGCAAATGACCGGAAGAGCTCCATTCAGCCGGATGCCGTTCAGCTTGATATTAATACAAACATCGCTGTGGAGAGCTGCTCACTATCAATTGCAGAACAGAATACCCGGTCCGCAGCCTACACCGACCGCTTAAAATCTTTGAAAATGCGGTCAACAATCTTTTTAATGGCGAGGTTAGGGTTCTCTTTGAAATCCGGCTCGTATTGAGCGACCTCGTCCTCCAGTTTCAGTATTTTCTTTCTCAGCTGTATATATATCCCTGTTATAATATCGTTTTCCCAAGGATCACACCCTATCATCTCTCATATAGACAGATACCATTTGTCTATATGAAATAGTTGTCACGGTCGCGCGGGCCATTATTCGCATTACGTACACATATAAGATAAACTTGACGGTATTTTATTATGTCATGAAAAAATATCTTGTGGTAATAACTGCATACTAATCGAAAACCCTCGCCTCTTTTATTTCCTTATACTTTTCCCACGCCGAAAGATTTTTTTGTAAAAGCGCCGGTATGTCGAGGTCGTAGGGGCACTTCTGGACGCAGGAGCGGCACTCAGTACAGCCACGGGCCTTCTCCATCGGTTCCTCAAGGAAGTCGCAGGCGGAATGATACGGCATCCTCTTTACAATACTTTTCGCAATGAGAACCATGCTGATAGGGATACCTTCCGAACATGGCCTGCAGTAGTCACAGCGGTGGCACCAGTTTTTACCCAACGCTCTTCGTATCTCTTCGATCCGGGCCTCTTCGTCCTCTGAAAGCGGGCCGGGATCGTTTATGATATCAATTATTTGTTTCATCTCGCCCGTCTTCTCTATTCCTGGATCCGAAACAATACTGTCAAACTGCATGAGGTACCTGAAGCAGATTTCCGCGTCGTCCAGCAGACCCCCGCCGAGCGGCTTCATGGCGATAAACCCCATGTTCATCTTTTCTGCAAGCGGGATCAACTCATCCTGAGCATCATCATCAATGAAGTTAAACGGATACTGGATGACCTGAAACTCGCCCGAGCGGACCACCTTTTTCGCAACAGTAAGGTTATGAGAGCTGAAAGCCTTGTACCGTACCTTCCCGTCTCTTATCGCACGGTCGAGGCCCTCCATTGCTCCGCCGGGTCCTAACACCTTGTCCAGGTCTTCATCACTGCTCAGGGCGTGCATATGGTAGATGTCGATGTAATCGGTTCCAAGCTTCTTCAGTCCCGTTTCGAGGTGCTGCAGGAACGTCTCACTGTCCCGGGCCATCGATTTGGATGCGATGACGAGCCTTTCTCTTGGGAATTCCCGGATAGCCATTCCTATCTTCTCTTCACTGTCACCATACGCGTTGGCGGTATCGATAAAGTTCACCCCCATCTCGATCACGTCCTTTACCACCCTCACGCTCTCTTCCATCGAAAGCCTCATGATGGGAATACCACCGAACGCCACTCTCGTAACCTTCAATCCAGAACTGCCGAAAACGACCTTCTCAATCATAACCAGACCTCATTTCTGTTCAAAGCTTAGTACACCTTTTCGGGCAGAGCCTCCGCACGAAGATGTGGTTTATAATAATAAAGCATACGACCGATGGCAAACCTTAATATGTCATATCTTACACCCTTTAAATCTTTTACCTGTATATGTCCCAAGAGAGCAAAATGTTATACAAAAGATACTCAAAGACCACTTTTCAAATTTTGAGGAATGGTATGATGATCTCTATGCAAAGCAGTACGGCAAGTACAGAATAATACATATAAAAGAAG
>CAYSRJ010000031.1:0-6577 GCA_964433545.1 uncultured Spirochaetota bacterium
GGGACTTTCCCAAGGGGACTTTCCCAAGGGGACTTACACCACTTTTTTCTGTTGATTAAGGTAGTACATAGTAAAAATAAAATCAAGATATCTTTACAGCTGCACTGTATACACTGCCACAATACAAACCCGCAAATCAAACGATCCGATGGATCTCTGTCAGAAGGACAATTCATTGGAATGTATAAACACAATTTTTCGGTTTATTGTTTCATTTTTATACAAGGCTTTTCAATGGAAAAAACATAACTACTCCAGTGGTTTGTTGGGGAATATTCTGGAATGTAATAAAAATGGGAATCGGGTAGGAAATTCAGTATTTATATACCTGCTGATACTACAGAAAGCGTCCACTCAGTTAAGGTACCGTATGCTTCGTTCGCACATTGCTTTCCACTCTCTAACTGTTTTAATCCGAGTGCTTTTCGGAAATTTTATGAGAAAATCATTGAATACCCGCAGTGCCTTGACATACTGCCGTTTGTCGTAATATATATATCCTTTTATGAGCTGTACATCTTCATCTTTTTCAGAAACACCGTTTTGCAATGCCCTGTTTGCATAGTTCAACGATTCTCTGTATTTTTCATTTTTATAGTAGTAGTAGACAAGGCGATATAATGAAATCTCTTCATACTGATTGTTTTTTGTCAAACCGACAATTTTTTTATACAGGTCGATTGCTTCGTCGTATGACCTGTTTTTATATAAATTCTCAGCTGTTCTGAACAACTCCTGCACATAGTATGAAAACAGCCTGCCGGTTGGATCATAAACGAGAAGCTCCTGTAAAAGCACCTCCCCCTTTTTGTAACGGCCGGTTTCAAAGTAGAGCAGAGCAATTCCAAGTTTGGATTTCTTCGTGTCCAGTCGGTTGAATATCTTCTCGGCCCTGTCATACTTTTCTCTGCTGAGATACAGGAATCCCAGTTCTGTTTCGAGCTCGGCAGAAACGGTTGCATCATTCAATTCAAGCGTGTGCAGGTCGGAGCTCTGTGAAAGAAGAGAATAGCGCAACCGATTGGCTCCGTTTTTCAGAACCGACAGGTATGAGCCCGCCTGTTTCTTCCTGTCCTCTATCTTTTTTTCAATCAACCCGATATAATTATCGAGAACCCGATCTCTGGTATCTCCAAGCGGGATCAGGCCATTCCTATACATTGTGGAAACCGCAATCAGCGATTTCATCCGCCAGTTGTTCAAATTGCCTATTATTCTACTCGAGAGAAGAATTGTATATATATCACGAGCCTGGATATATTTTCCGGCACGTTCATAGGTATTGGCGAGGAGATAGAGGGCCGGAGCCTGAACAGTTCGTATCCGGTACTCAGCAATTACTGTTTTCAGGGTTTCAACTGCCTGATCGTAGTGTTCGTCATTTATATCAACAACCGCGGCACCCAGCTTTTCATCGGCGTGCCTGAGGTTAAAAACGTAGTATGTACCGTAAATGCCGCCTACAATAAGTACAATCGAAAAAAATATAAGGGAGAATTTCCTCATCTACCCCTTCCTCATATTTGTGACTCCATTTTATTTTCGTTTGCCACCGGGTGTGACTAGGTTGTAAAACCAGATGAGTACACAGCTGAAAAAAAGTGACGCAAGAATATTGATATTATATACATCGGTTAATTTCTTAAAAATATCATCCAATAAAAATCCTCCCAGCACAGCACCGATAATTCCGATGATAAAGGCGATCCAGAACTTGCCAAGCACTGTCTTCTTTAAAATAAAATAAATAAAAACAGCGCTTAAAAACCCGATACCGACTAGTAATCCGTACCCTATAAGTCTGACGAGCCATGCATCCATACGTCGCAATCCTCCGCATCGTTTCTACTGAACGGGCCATTTTCCAAACTCTACCTTTTCGCTCTCCTCACCATCCACGCCATACGACGAAACTGCAAAGTAGAAGAACCGTCCTTCATCCTTTAACACAATAAAACTGGCATTTTCATCTATCGGCTGAAGATCACCGATATCGATAGTATAGGTATTCACCGTCGAGGTTTCATTTTTTGGTATGGTCGGAATATCCGCTTGTCCCTGGTACACGCAAACCGTGTACTCTTCACTCACATCTTCCTTGTACCACAGCACATACCCTGCAAAATAATCCTCAGAGTTATCGCCTGTGAACTGCAGCGTTCTCTCTGTTATCTGCTGGCCGAACGGAGGGTTGAGCGCTCCTGTTGTTTCATATATTCCGCATCCTGCGATCCATGCGAGCATAACCAGAGCTGCGAAGGTGCATACGCCGTTTCTAAGTAACTTTGAGCAAGTTACTGTTTGGTACTCTGTCGTGAAGTCACCGCTTCTAAATAAACATGATCGGAAATACATACGTCCCTTCACCTGATCGACTCAAGTTTTTTTATTTGACCATCCATACCCAATTTTTGATAGCAGGCAACAAGGTATTTCTTTGCATCTTCATCGTAGCCGTACAAAAACGCCATTTTAAGGAAGGGCTCGGCGGTGATATAATTATTGTTTTGGTACTTTATTTCTCCTATCCAGTAGTATGCCTTCCCGTACTTACCTCTCAATTCGGGATTATCCATGATTTCCGAAATCAGTGTATCCGGGATTGCGGTGAGTTTTTCTTTTGAATAGTAATCCCAGTTTACATCATCCTGAATTATTCGCTCATACACTGCCATTGTATCGGTGTAGTGTTTCATATTGAAGAGAATGGATGCTTTGAGGTAGAAGATATCGTATATAAAATCGGGGATTTGCAGGAATTCCCGCTCATTCTCCGCGCTGTTGATATGCTGCAACGCAATCTCATTCAGTCCTTCTCCCATATATATTTTAGCGAGCTTGTAGTGAACCTCCGGGTAAGTGCCGGCTTCTTGTGTACCGGCCTCATGCATCTTTGCTATAATCGCTTTTTTGTACTGGGTGATCGCCGCTCCAACCTGTCCTTCATTGAGAAACCGGTCGCCCCTACCGTTATATACCCATGAAGGTTCATTCGGTCTATCAGCAAAAGAAAGAGAAGTGACTGAGAAAACGAGAATGAAAAAGAGAAGAGCCCCCGCTCGATATCTGTTTTTTATCATCCAAGCTATCTTTATTATCATACAGGCCACACTGAGTTTATACCGGGTGTTTATTTATACAATTCCCGCACCTGGTTTATCTCTTTCTTTGTCTTGTTTAGTATTTCCGACATCCATTCATTTTTATACTTGATGTCGTAATGTTCAAGCTCCCGGACGAGTGCAAGGAGCTCTTTATAGTTGATTCTCTCTTTTGGAGGAAGAGGGGTTTCGGTTTTTTTACTCTCAAGAAGCAGTTCATTCGTTTCTCGTATAAGTGTACAGTTATGTTCCAGCCGCCTTCCAAGATTGACTGCTATGTTCAAGAGGAAATCATCTGTGGTTTTTGCAACCTTTTCCAGATCCTCAGGCTTCACAATCGTAATATTGCAATCCGTGACAGTCTTAATCGTTGCCGTTCTTTTTTCACCGAGCAGCAACGCCATCTCTCCGATTACTGTTCCTGCTTCATTGATATCAGCGACCTTTTTGCCGCCTATATACACGACGAGATTACCCCTGTTCAGAATATACATCTCGTGTCCGGTATCACCCTCCTCGCACAGGATGGAGCCTGCTCGAAGATTGAAGGTATATTCGCTGAGTTTTTCAGTATTAAATTTAATATTTGATTTTGCCGTATCCCTGAGGAATGCACGTCCTTTTGTATACACAAGGCTGTTTGTATATTTTTCGACAAGCTGTTTCAGCCACCCTATTAGCAATCGAGCATGGACCTGCTTCAGGTTTTCGATAATTTCGACATAGATTCTTGCATATTCCTTCGATGCCATTTCAAAACCGGAAATTTTCTTTTCTTTGTTAATGTACATCCTGTTAGTCAGCTGTAGATAGCGCGCGATGTTTTTTGTGACGCTATACCCAATGTTATATACTGCAAATACCTTGAACAGGTTTTTCAGTGGTATTTTTTCAACCGTCGCGTCATCGGTGACATAGGCGGATTGAAAGCGAAAGTATTCATCCCTGTCAGTTTTATTTGCAATAAGCGGTTCTTCCGCACCAAATATAATTCCCTTGCCTTCGACACTGTATCGGTCATCAGGGCTCAGCTCAAAGGAGAGACGGCCCTGATGCATAATGTATGCACTGTCGGCAATGTCCATGACCTCATATATTTTTTGCATTACTTATTCATCCTTTGCAGACGGAACACTTTTTGAAGGTGCAATAGCGTCAAGGGCTTTTTTCGCCTCGTTTCGCACCCGCTCATTTTTATCGTACTTCACTTTAAACTCCAGTATATCTACCGCCTTTTGGTACTTCAGGTCCGCCAGGCCCTGTATTGCATAGAAACGAACCGAGTCATAATCGGACCTGAGGGCACTGATCAAATAATCCCCACCCTGTTGTATTTTCATATCTGCAATACTTTTTACGGCGTATTCTGCAACTTCATGGACATCATCATCCATCAAGTTACCAAGCGTCTCAAGAGACTGTTCTCCGCCTGTCTGACCGAGGCTATATACAGCGTACATCCTGAGGATTTTGTCTTCATACCTGTTTTCAGCGATTTCCTTCAATGTCTCGTAGGCCGCTGTACTTTTTATCTTTCCCAGGGAGAGTGCCGCCTGAGCCCTGATTTCACTGTCTTCCCGGACATCCTTCAGAATATCGATCAGCGTACTGCTGATTTCTTTGCTGCCAATGTCTCCCCACGCAGTTACAATGGCTTTTTTTATTCTCTTTGATGCCTTTTTATTAAAGTAGTACTGCTTTAAAAAAGTAAGGGAAGCAGGATTCTTTACACTTCCAAGTGCACGTATAACCTCTTCCCGGTAGTTATCGTCAGCAGGAGCACGTTCGAGCTCTCCCTGCAGAACATCGTACGCCTGAGCCAGACCAGCGGCCCCGATATAGCCGACCAGCACTGTGTACACCTGTATGGAGTGTTTATCCTTGAACAGTACAAGCACCTTATTGTCTACGTCAGGGCCGAGATCATCGGTTATTCCGTTGAACGCCGATACTATATCCTGGTTTGTTCCGTAAGCAAGGACCTGCAGGTAAAATTCACTTTTTTCAGCGATTAATCTATATGGTATTAGTATAATACATGTAATGACAGAAATTATTAAAATTTTACATAATAATGAAATATTTTTCATGATGGATACAGGTATTCCTGCAGATCGTATTTTATAGTATAAGTATCGGTAAGTCGCAATGTATATTTATCCATCTCTGTACATAGGAAACTATTTTATTTTTCTTCTTTCGGCAGATGATATCGCTCCTGTAAAAATTTATTTTAAAGATCATGAAACATCTATAGGGGGGAAGAAACCACTTCCGCATTCAAAAAACGAATCCACAGGGGGTTGGAAGGAGAAAGTATATTTGTACCCTGCTCTTCTGCAGAGAAAATGGATCGATTACCGGCACAAAGACAGGTTCATCCCTGCAGTTTCTTATGACAATATCATGCCGATTGAGCTCCGGTACCCATTTTTCAGCGCGGTGAATGATCAAATAGAGCTCCGATTGAAAACTGGTGACAAGAATTATAAGAGCGTAATTCTTCAATTACTAAATGAAAACAAAGAGGAAGTATTCGAAAAAGTCCTCCCTCCTCTCACGGTTAATAAAGAACGGTCCTGCCGGTTTTCGCTCAGTATGCCGGGTGTGTACACTATTTGTTTGCTTCTTGACGAGGGCCGTTTTTTAAAAACAGAAATACTCGTCTATAGAAAAAAAAGCATGTGCACTCCAGACGTGCTTATTGAACAGTCAAAATCAGCCTTACGGTTTTCATTTTACTGTACCGCCTGCGGTGCCCGTATATATCCCGTTACAGGGGAGATCATCGATGAGTTCATTCACAAAAATTACATCCCTTTCAAAGAGTATCTTGATATCGAAGGAATCGGGCTTGAACGAATATCTGCATTCATACGGACAATCGATCACCCAAAACACTTCAAGCAGGGTCTTATCCATCTCCTCAATATACTCCGCCTGGCATCGCTTAGCGACGAGCTTACCGTTGTCACGAATCTTTTCAGGGATGACACTCCGTTTGCGCACTATATTACGGATAAACTGTTTCTTTTTGATATGCTTCCTATCATGCCGGACAGAGAACTACAGATGATTCTCAACAGAATAGATGATGATATGCTGGCGCATGCCCTGCATGGCTCGGGAAAGGAAATACGGGCAAAAATTCTCAACAACATTTCAAGACGCAGGGGCCGTTCGATTATGAATGATCTGCAACTGAAGATTAAGGAGGAGGTTGTAGCAGATGCGAAATCCGAGGTGCACAGGAGTATCAAATCCTTCTTTGAGGAACGGTTTGGACGAGAGTTGAAAATACCGTATGCAACCAGGAGTATCTACAGGGTAAAGAATAATGAAGATTTCTTGGAGAATGTTTCACTGAATGAAATGCTTCTTCACACCGGCGTTACCGCGGTATTCGACGGACAGGAACTGATGTTGCTCGATAATAAACAGGGAAGTTTCTCAGATGAAAATCGGCAGGCGTCCCC
>CAYSRJ010000031.1:6677-12549 GCA_964433545.1 uncultured Spirochaetota bacterium
GGCGTCCCCTATTAACGACACGGGCCGGAATCATGAGACATTTGTTCATGAACAGTATATGTCGAAAATCCTGCACTGTTACGCATATGACTATGAAACGAGCGGAGATGCAGTTTTCAGCATAACCGGTGTGACCGAAAGTTCTATTTATATGCTCAGTATGTTCGGCATACGCTATGCCAGAATCCATATATACAACTGGCTGACCTCGCTTGAAGATACCGAAGCTCTTGAAAATATCACCCGGCGCAGCATCATCCCGCTCAGGCTGCCCTCCTCCTGTTTTGTGCTGACCATAGGCGCGGTCGACGGCAAACGAAAACCCCACGAGCAGGTTATCCGCGTAAAGGTACGGCAGGAAACGGGCTCCGGTAACTGAATACACCCAATCCGCACAAGCCTCAGCACAAATGGAAATCCGTTTCTTAGCACAAATTACGTATGAACACTGTAACCATGTCATAAACGCTGAACGCAGTACCAAATAGCTGGAATCCTGATCGTGTTTATCCCTTACTTCATATACGGATAGAGGTTTATTCCGTAATCATCCTTTATTCTCTTCACGACCTGTGTGTACAGCTTCTCGAAATGGGGTTTCGGCTTGAAATAATCGAGGTCGTAGCAGGTCTCGACCTTTTCACCAAGCGGCGGATCCGCCAGCTTGTCGACATACTTCGGCACGGTTTTTTTCAAAAGCGTATCCGCTTCCTTTCTGGTCAGACCCTTGCACGCATGGCCGACCTGGCAGGTAAACTCCATATCAACAGGAGTACAGCCGTCGGTGATCTTGGCCTTCCCTGGATGCACATCCTCGATGCCGGAACCTGAGGCGATGAGCATCAAAAGGCAGGCAAGCGCTTCATCGAAGTACATCTCTGTTGCTGCACCGGCTGCTGCATACAGCAGTGTGTAGTACGGAACACGCATATTCCGCGCAATTGCCTGGGTGCTCGCTGAAGTCGCCCACAGGACATCAGGCTGTGAAGAGCAGACAAAGTTCATGTGTATCGGGTAGATAAGGTGGTATGTCGCTCTGATAACGAGAATACCGTGCAGGCTGTAGGCAGTGTTGACGATGGAAAGCCCCTCTGCGCCGCCAGCATAGCCGCCTAAAATCGGACCAGCCTCCTGGCCGATATTCGCGCCCCAGGCGGTAAGATACGCGGTCTGGTTGAGGGACGAATAGTCTGTTTTCAGCTCGGCAAATGGAGAAACAAGCCAGCCGTCCGAGGGTCTGGCACCAAACTGCGGAGCAGATGATGCGATAGTCGAAACACCGGTGGATGCGGAAGAAACGTGGTCGATAATGCCAATCCCGGGCCTGCCCGCGCGTCTGCTTCCCTCTCTGCCGTACTGCATCGCACGAATGGAGGCGAATACTTCGGTCGGAGCGCCTGCTGCTGTTCGAATATGTCCGAGAGTGTTTATAATCGGGATACTGATTGTCTTTGCCTTTGAAATCCGCGCATACGATTCGACGAGTCTGAGGGCGTTTTCCTCGGTGGTGTTTGTGCCGGATCCGACATGGCAGTAGGGAAGCTCGTCGGAATCGGGGAGCCTGCCCTTCATTACGCAGCGGTCAGGACCCTCGCCGAAGTAGGCCTCTTTCGGCGCATCATCGACCGCTTCGAGGATTTCGGGTTTGGTAAACTGAATAACACGTTCGGTGTCCGTAATGTAGGTGCCGACCTCCGAGTAAAAATCGACTGCAGCCTCGAATATCCTGTCCGCAAGCCCGTCATCCGTGTTGACCATCTCTTTCCGGTCGTATTTGATATCGTATTTTTTGATTGCCCGCCGCAGTGCCGGGATAAAGACCTTGGTATCGTAATCCTTCTGCAGCATCATCGGGCCTGTCGCCGCCCTGTCTGTAACATCTATAAAATTAACCATTACCTGCTCCCTCCCTTCTTGCTGGAGATTAGTTTCTTCGTAATTTCAATAGCCCCGACTGCAGAATCGCTCTGTCCGTCAGCGCCGATCTGCTCGGCCCACTCTGCATCCACCGGGCCGCCGCCGACGAGTACGATGTATTTATCGCGAAGACCCTTTTCGCGGAGATAGTCGATGACGTCTTTCTGATAGGTCATGGTGGTTGTCATCAGAGACGACATGGCTATGACATCGGCATTTGCCTTTTCCGCTTCGTCGACAAAGGCTGTCGGTGACACATTCGCACCGAGGTCGATGACATTGAATCCGTGGGTTTTCATAAGGGTAATAACAATGTTCTTGCCGATTTCATGTATATCCGTCATTACAGTGCCGAATACAACGGTACCGGGGCTTTCCATTTTCTGGCCTGATGCGAGAAGTTTCGGTTCGATAACCTTCATGCCTTCCTGAAACGCCTCTGCAGCCATGAGCATTTCCGGCAGAAATATCTCTCCCGTACTGAACATATCACCGATCTTACGAAGCCCGGGCATCATCCCCTCCTGAATCAGCTGCAGGGGATCAGCATCATTGATGACATTGTTTATCACGGTAACAAGTGCATCTGTATCTCCTTCTATCACCGCATCGAACATCTTTTTCAACGCCTCCTTATCCATAATAAAGCCTCCTTAAAAAGTTAAAATGAGCATGCAGACAAAAAGATGGTAGCATTATAGCTGTCTATACAGCAAACGTCAAGGATATTAATTCTTCATTAATGATAAAAAATAATGATAAAAAATTGATACAGTCAGGTCTACAGTATTGTTCTTCGTCCGGTACGTATATTAAACGTCGCTATGCGGCACGATCAGAACTTTTTATGCACATATTCGATCGCTGAAAGGCTTATACCCCACCCAGCCATTTTCTGTAATCGGGATTCCCGGCGTTTATTCTGAGCCTCTCGAACCTTCCATTTCCATAAGCATAGAAATCGAACTCAAGCGTGGAGATACGAGATTGAATCATCGCCCATACACTCCACCAGAGATCTGAAACGATCTTGTAGAGAAGCATTCTATACAGCCTGTTATTTTTCAGTTCCCCGCAGTACTCCGTTATGATCAGCTCTTCCTGCTCTTGCAAAAACGGATGCTCTACGGCAAAATCACCGAGATCAAAATACGGGTCTCCCCTGCCGCCGTACTCCCAGTCTATTATCCAGATCTCCTTTCCGTCGTCTAAAAAGTTCTCGGAAAGGTAGTCGTTGTGGCATGCAACGTCCTGTAGTGGATTTTTTTTCATTGCAGACTCTATTTCCTCTGAGATTCCGAGCATGCGGTCAAAATCGGACGGGAGCGGCGCATCGTACTTTTTGACATAGTCCATGTAGTCTCTGACTGTCTGGAAGGGGTCGAATCTTTTTTTAAAGGCCGCTTTTTCATGTATGACCCGTATCGCAGAGACGATTCTTGTAATGAGCGAATTATTTCCGGTTATTTCATCCGTTGTCAGGGTCTTACCCTGAATAAACTGTACCACAGAAATGTTCTCGGGCTTCAGATGATGAAGAACCCGGGGTGTCACACCGGTCTTGCCAGCCTCTATAGAGCACTCGAGCTCGTTGTCGCGATCGATGAAAATATCGGTTCCTGCGCCCGGTATACGCATGACGTACTTCTCGTCATCCACATACACCGTGTAGTTGTGATTCGTAATACCCCCGCCGAGCGGCTCCCAGCGTATCTCTTTGCCCTTCCACTCATCGATCCTCGAAATTATTTCATTGGTAATAGGCTCCATTTAATCCCCCAGCTTACTATACACACTATATCACGTTACAGCCATCCGAATTTTAAGTAATACATTTAATCTGGAGCAGAATTTACAATTTTTAAACAACCCTGACAAATAGAACTTTTTAAGCAGACTCATTTATTGACAAAATTTAAAAAAACTGTTATTACAGGGTTTGATTATTCAAACTACAATGTTCAGGAGAAATGAATCATGAAAATCATTAAAGATGTAATTCCTTTGGTTGATGAATGGAAAGGAATGGAAGCAGATATTGTAGAGCTCACTGAAGGGATCACTAATAAAAATTATAAAGTAACGGTTAACGAGAAGAGCTACATTGTAAGAATACCGGGAGAGGGAACAGAACTTTTCATTGACAGGGAAGTTGAGCTTCACAATATGCTTTCAGCTTCGAACTCTGGAGTTGGCGCACATATCTTTAAATATTTCAGACCTGATTATATCGTAATTTCAGATTTTATTGATGGTAAAGTGATGTCTGCAGAGTCCTTCAAGAATAAAAATCTCATTATAAAGGCACTGGAAGCGATCAAGAAAATTAACACTGAGGGAAAATTTACATCGACATTTATCATGTTCGATTATTTTGATACATATTTGCAGCTCACAAAAAATCATTCAATGAAAATGCCAAATAATTTTACAGATGCTGAAAAGATCGTAGATAAAGTAAGAGAAAAATTTTTAAAGAATATGCCGGAGCTTGCCCCCTGTCATAATGATCTTCTTGCAGAAAACTTTATCGATCAGGGCGATAGAATGAGGATAATAGACTGGGAATTTTCCGGTATGAATGATCCCTGTTTTGAAATTGGTGATTTCTCAGTTGAGCAAGGATTCGGAGAAGACGAGGATACGCTTATCATAGAGACTTATTTCGGCGCGTTTGATGAGAGCAAGTTTGCAAGGATGAGCATATATAAGTCCATGGCTGATATATTATGGACTTTATATGCTATGATACAAAACCATTTTTCTAAGATTGATTTTGATCATTGGGAGTATGGAATAAAACGGTTTAACAGGGCAATGAATAACATGCATTCTGATAAGTTTTCTCAATGGTTAAAAAATTCATAACATTTTTATAATCCATTTTAGTTTGATTATTTTACCCTTTTTCTTAGTGGTAAAATTGATTCTCCAATTTGTAGATTCAATCAAGCTGTTTCTTGCGGCGAGGGACCATCACAACATTTCTTTTATACCTGGCACACTTTTTTCAGTTACGGATAAGTATCGAAACTTAATTCATCTTAACGCCGCCATTTGGTCGGAAAAAGCTGAAGAGGCTGTAGCAATCCTTGGAAATCTTGCTGCTGAACAGAAAATATAAAAAAAATTCGCAGGAATCAGGCGGCTAACCGTTAAGAATTTTTTGCACCATGTGTGTGAGATTGTCACGGTTTTCTTCGAGCCATCTCATGAGGCGCATGTTGTGCTGCAGGTAAATCAGGTATTCGAAGGGATTGGGTTTCTTAATATAGTAATCATCGACATCCCAGTTCAATACATAGAGGTTGCTCGCCTGTATCATACATGGAAGGTATTCAGCTTCGAGGCCGGCAATGGAACCGGGATTTTCGTACTTTTTTGCTTCTTCCTGATAGGATTCAAGGAAAATCTGAAGTTTTTCGAACAGGAGGTCACCGTCCTCCTTCCCTTCCCACGATGAACAGGAGTAGGTAACTGCGAGGGCGACGTCGAAAGCCCGCACATCGATTTTCGACCAGTCGAAGTCGAAGAGGCCCACAACCTTTTCATCCAGGAATTTCAGATTGCCCGGATGATAATCGCAGTGAATCGCAAGATGCGGCATATCATTGTACGTGTCCCTTTCGATCTGCAGTACCGTAGTATCGATAATTGATAGAATCGAGTCCAGATGTTTCAGGAAATAGGCATCGAATTTGGTCTGACCTGTTCTTTTTGCGTACTTCATCATATTTCCGGCTATTGTGGGAAGCAGGTCGATTATCTTCGGTTCAAACCTTTTTCCCTCATATTTCAGCCCCGATACTGCTGCATGGTATTGGGCGAGTACCCGTGCGCTGTCTTCAAGCTCTCTCGCCGAGCAGGCCGGATTGTCCCAGGTGTACTTGTCCTCTCCCGGCAGAAACTCGAAAACGGCAAAGTACACCTCCTCGTGTGAATCCTCCGAGGGAAC
>CAYSRJ010000031.1:12649-41887 GCA_964433545.1 uncultured Spirochaetota bacterium
GGGAACGTCCCTGGCGGGAACGTCCCTGGCGGGAACCTCGTCTGAGGAAACCTCACTGATGGGAACTTCGCCTCCGTTTTCGAACTGTTTGATGTATGTTGTATTGTGCCGCGTTTTTATGACCGCAGCTGACAGAGAAAAACCCTTTTTGGTAAGGTGGGTAACGATCGAGTGCTCGAATTTGATTTCATCCTCCCTGATGCCCCTCTTGTAGCGTCTGAGGAAGTACTTTTGAAGCCTTCCGCCTTTTTTAGTCTCTATTTCATAGCTCACATTGACATACCCACGGTCAAGCTTTTTAACGTCGATAAGCTCTCCAATGTCGTAATGCTCTTCAAGCAGAGTCCTGAGGTGATGGGACATGTAGTTTCTATCCATCGCTTCCTGCAGAATCTGCACGGTCGACACAAGATTGTCAACCAGGGTTCTCAGCTCACTCAAATCAACTTCCACCTGGATTTCCTCCGCACAATGGTGATTATCGATGTATGGTTTTCTCTATTGGAATACCGGCATTCCATGCCGGAGAAAGCTGGTTCATCCGTCCTGCAGCCGGCTGAATGGGGCTTATCGGACTTCAATAGACGAACATCGGTACACCCCATTTTTTGTACCAAGGGCACAGGTACCAAGGGCACCATCAGGCATTTATCGGTTAATACTTTTAAGATTGAAAGTTCACCTGCCTATGTCTACCGGGGAAAAGACGTGTACCCCCTTTCTATTGGTTGAATCGGGTTCGCTTTGTATTGTAACCTCTGAAAAGCAACTGTCAATTATTAATTCTTGGTAATCCGTCACAATTTTTCGTAAAAAATATTGACAAATTTTTGTTGATTATACAATATTTGTTGTACCATTCAATCGATACATTTTTTTAAGGAGGCAAAGATGACCGGGGAAGAGGCTGCTGGAAAATTAAAAGCGGCAATACTGAACTACGATGAAGACCAGGCGGTTTCTACGGCGCAGGAGACAGTTACAAACAATCTGGATCCGTTGCAAGCCGTTGACAACGGGCTTGTCGCGGGGCTTGAAATCATCGGCGAAAAATATGAAAATGACGAGATATTTCTTCCTGAATTGATGATGGCGGCAAATACCTTTCAGGCAGCTATGAAGATCCTGGAACCTGCAATAATGGAAAAGGGGCAGGAGAGAACGGTGAAAGGCGTTGTGGTACTCGGAACGGTAAAGGGAGATATTCATAAAATCGGGAAAGACATCGTTACCCTTCTTCTCAGGAATGCTGGGTATGAAGTGCACGATCTCGGTGAGGATGTCGATCTCTTTACTTTCGTGGAGACGGCCAAAAAGGTAAATGCCGATGCGATCGGTCTTTCGGCCCTGTTGACATCTACCCTGTCCGGGCAGAAAGATGTTATCGATGCGCTTACACAAAACGGGGTTCGGGACAACTATGTCGTTATGGTTGGCGGCGGCGCGGTAACTGCTGAATGGGCAGAGTCGATCGGTGCCGATCTGTACGCTGAGAATGCACAGATGGCAGTGAGAAAATTGACCGAGATGATTGCAGCGCGCGGCAACTAGTACAAGAGGAAGCGCACGTACAGGCGATCCGAAATTCGTGAGGAATTCTGCAAAACCGTGTTCCGTTGTATATTATTTTTAAACCGCAAATCAAGTTGATAAAAGAAGGAGGCTCCAATGCTTAGCTTCACGGAAGTCATAGACAGGGCCGTTGAAGGCCCGCTCATGTCCGACCAGGACTACTACCTCAAACGGTTCGTACCCGAATTGAAAAAGGTTATTCAGCAATATAAAATAAAATACATCCCCGAAACTCCGCTTCCGTCTGATGATGCCCTCGCAGACACCATTTTTGATGCTGCCGTTGATTTTTTTGCGCGGGTTGGTGCTTACTGTCCCGATACATCGAGGGTGATGGAGTTTACAAAGGACGAGATTCTTCAGGCTGCTGCAAAAGCCCCGTCTGAATCAACGTTCGGAGAAGGGCCTGACCGTGCTGTTATGCGGTCGAGAAAGCCGGATGAGCACACAGAGCCCTGGTACCACTGCGGAGGGGGCATCTATACCACATCCGAGGCTGTTTTTATGGCACAGGTTGAGGGTCTTGCGAGCATTCGCAAGGCAAACTCCCTCTCCATACCGACATCGATAAATATCAGAGGAAAGGATGCCCGTGTCAGATCGCCCCATGAGGTGCTCGCTGCATTGAAAACCGTGACCATGGCCCGGGATGCGTGCAGAAGGGCCGGCCGGCCGGGTCTTCCCATTTTAAACGGTATTTCAACCGCAACGGGGCCGATATCGATGTTTGCCGCTTCTCACCCCAACTTCGGGCTTCGGCCATCTGACGGATATCTGGTCGATTCACTCGCAGAGCTGGTTGTCGATTTTGAGGCGCTCGATAAAGTTGCATTCTATACGAATATCGGGGCAAATATCGGTTCCACATCAACGCCTCTGTTCGGCGGATACAACGGAGGAGCGGAAGGCAATGTAATCGTAACGGTCGTGTACAACCTCCTCGGTATACTCGTTTTTCGCGGAACCTACAATTATAACGCACCCCTGCACACGAAACTCCGGGTCTCCTCGACACGCCCGCTCCTGTGGATAATAAGCCTTGCAAACCAGGCAATACAGAGAAACGCCCCGTATCCGACTCTGAACCTCCCCTATCTCGGCGGAGGAGCGGGAACGGACTGCTACTACCATGAAATGGCGGCATATCACACCTGCGTCGTTACCTCAGGAGGTAATATGCTCTCCGGTCATCCGTCGATTGCAGTAGCTCCTGACAGCATTGTTCCGCTCGATAATGTTCTCAATGTGGAGGTGGCTGAAGCAGCTTCGAAATTGACGAGAAAAGAGGCGAATCCGATTGTGCTCGCGCTTCTCGAGAAGTATGAAGACCAGCTCAAGGACCCACCGAAAGGACTCACCTATCAGGAGTGCTACGACATCGAAACCGGAAGGCTCATAAACAAGGAGTATGTCGACCATATAAACAGAATGCGAAGCGATTTGAGGGAGATGGGGCTTCCTATCACGGTGAGTATGTAGCGATTCATGGTGAAAATTGATTGCACAAAGCAGAGGCTTCAGCTGCAGCCTGAAATATTTTGGAGATCGATACCGGGATACTACTCTTGAAGAATAAGGCGTAACAGCAACAAATGTATATCCGGTTTCTCAAGGCCTCTCTCATGAGTGAAAAAATAATCGGTGTGCTTGGCGGCATGGGTCCTGAGCCTACCCTTCAGCTGTACAGGGAAATTTTAGCACAGACCTCTGCCCTGAAACAGGTCCGGAAAGATCAGGACCACCTGTGCGTTATTACGTACAGCAACCCCAAAATTCCCTCTAGACCGCTCGCAATACAGGGTACAGGGGAAAACCCTGTTCCCCTGTTGGTTGACACCGCCCGAGCGCTCGTGCGTGCAGGTGCCGACTTTATCGTGATGCCCTGTGTTACGGTGCATTTTTTTATCGAGGAGCTTCAAAAAAACACTACCGTACCTTTTATATCGATTATAGATGTTATAGAAAATCATACTTCCCCGGAATAAATGCTGCGGGTATTCTTGCTACTGATGCATTTGTCAAAACCTTCATACTCCAAAAAAGACTTTCTGGTCTTTCAGTGCACAGTATTGTGCCGGATGTAGACGAACAGGCTGTTGTAGAACGCTGTATATACTCTGTAAAGGTTCCTGTGCAGGCTTCAGAAAAGCTCGACTCTGAAAGGACAGAGCTCAGCCATGAACTTACCGCGGTATCGCGTAGACTGATCCGGACAGGGGCTGATATCATTGTATCAGCATGCACGGAAATAAGCCTGATTCTTGATGGTGGCGATATTGATGTTCCGATTGTCGATTCGCTAAAGCTCCTTGCCGGAGAAGCGGTCAGGCGTGCTATTGGTAAATGATACGAGACGGCCTGGTTGTTTTCGTTCGAAAATTACAATCGACCTGCAGTAGCAAATTGTAAATAATAAGGGGGGTGGGGATATAAAAAAAAGCCTTGTTTTCTGGAGGCCCCAATTAATAAAAAAAGCTTGATATTCATTCAGACAACTGTTATTTATCAGTAATACAAGCATTATTCCTCGTTATTCAGAACAGCATTGAATAGTATCGAAGCCGGTTCATGTTTGTACAGCACTTAAAATACAGAATTGAATCTACCCGCTGCATCCGGGTAAAAGAGAATATGCTCGTCTTAAAAAATCAGTGAAAAAGGGAAGGAGAATTTCGTGTTATCCGCCACGACCGTTGCGGTACAAAAAACCGTTAAACCGACTTCTGGCCTCATTACCTGGGCGAACCGCTGGGACCATATCCTGGCCAGGTTGGGGGTGAGACGCGGTAATCACCGGGTCGAGCCGGGCCTGTACAGTATCGGACACCCGGACCACGATTCGCCGGTGCTTGTCAGCGCCAACTACACCCTCAGTTTCGATGCCCTGCGCTTCTCCCTGGTAGGAGCGGATGCGTACATCCTGGTTCTGGACACTAAAGGGATCAACGTCTGGTGCGCTGCCGGTAAAGGCACTTTCGGCACAGATGAGCTCGTGCAGCGTGTCAAAGGGACCGGCCTGCTGAATGTGGTAGACCACCGCACCCTGATCCTGCCGCAGCTGGGAGCACCCGGGGTATCCGCTCATGAGGTAAGGGAACGCTCCGGCTTCAGGGTGAAGTACGGTCCGGTACGGGCTCAAGACCTGCAGGAGTACCTCCTCCAGGGCCGGATTACGCCTGAGATGCGCCGCGTGCGCTTCGGCGTGGCTGATCGGGCGGTTTTGATCCCTGTGGAGGCGGCCCATATTCTGGTTCCCCTGCTGGTGGTTGTAACCGTACTGAAGCTTACCGGCGTGGTGAATCAAATCTTCAACCCCGCCGTCGCTGCTGTCGTAGCGGGAATCGTTCTGTTTCCCCTCCTGCTTCCCTGGATTCCAACCAGAGATTTCAGCACCAAGGGGTTTATTCTCGGTGCCGTGGCGGCTCTGCCTCTCATATTCAGAGACGTACTCTCTATTCCCCAAATCACATGGTGGCGGGTTTCGGCTCAAGTCTTGAGTACCCTTTTACTGGTATCATCAATTACCGCCTACCTGTCGCTGAACTTCACCGGTTCAACCACTTTCACTTCAAGAAGCGGTGTGCGGCGTGAAATCTTTCGGTATGTACCTGTAATGGCCGTGACTTTTATGATTGGTCTGGTTCTGGCCGTTTTGCTCAGGATATTTTGAAACAACGGGAGGACTGCGATGTTTGATTCTTATCGGGTAAATACCCTGGAATACGATCCGAAGTTATGCAACGGGTGCGCAAGGTGCAGTACCGTTTGTCCGCATGGAGTTTTTACAGTCAACGGCATTGCCGAGATTATAAACCTTGAAGCCTGCATGGAGTGCGGGGCCTGTCAGCTCAACTGTCCGCAAAGAGCCATCCGTGTAGACAGCGGGGTTGGATGCGCCGCCGCTATGATATGGTCTGCTCTTCGCGGCAGGAAAGAAACATCCTGCTCATCCTGCTGCTGCGGGTAAAAAATCTCAAACTATTTTTTACGATAATAAGAGCCCCCTAATAAAAACGTCTATGTCTGAGGGATGTAAATGTGCCTGTTTTTCAAAAATCCGAATTTTCCGGCCTAAGCCGGGAATCATAACCGGATTACCGACCGAAACCCAAGAATGCTTCCAGAAAGAAGAATCCAGCTTAATAAATATAGTCGAGCAATCCATTGTCAACAAAGATTTTTATCATACGTCATCTGAGAGCTACAGTGATAATCATGGTGTCTGGAAGCGATAAATAATATGGGGTTTGTCTATCGATAAATTCTTTGTCCAAAAAGCACGGTGCCTAATCTGACCATGGTGCTTCCCTCCTCTATCGCCACTTTATATGAGTGAGACATCCCCATTGACAGTGTTTTCATATCGATGTGCGGAAGGTGAATCGTGCAGAGCCTGTTGAAAATCTCCCGTGCTTTTCGGAAGTACGGACGTATGCCTTCAGGATCCCCTGTGACGGGACCCATTGTCATGAGCCCCTCTACCCTCAGAAATTCCATCCCGGTCATTTCATTTATCAGACCCTCGATCAGTACATAATCCGGACTGAGTCCGCTTTTTGTCAGCTCGCTTCCGATATTTACCTCAATATATACGGGAACAATCTTCCCGCGCACAGCTGCCCTTCTATTGACCGCATCCGCTTTTTTAAGGGAATCAATCGTCTGAATAACATTGAAAAGTTCTAGCGCCTTGTTAATCTTGTTGGTCTGCAGACGCCCGATCATGTGCCACCGTATGCTCCTTGCCCCGTCGCCGAGCTCGTTGTGCAGATTCTCCGCTTCCTGAACGTAGTTTTCACCAATATCCGTTACTCCTGCATCAATTACCTGGGCAACTTCATCAGCCGTTCTTGTCTTGGCAGCGGCAACTATGGTGACGTGTTCCGGGACATCCTCCCGTATTTTACTGTATTTTTCACCGATTGTCATTGTTCTCTCTTTTTTGCAGGTACAGGCCGGGCCTGTAGCACCCGTGATGTCACAGTTTCCCAGATTTCTTTCAGAGAATCCATTACCGGGCCGTTGCTGTATTCAACAATCGAGAGGCCTTGAATCTGCGCATCGATAAAAGCAGTATCATAAGGAACACGACCGAGCAGCTCACATCCCCTTTCGAGGGCGATTTCCACGATCCTGTCGGTCATTTCTTCATTGAGATCGTATTTATTGACGATTATTCCTGTTTGCACCCGGAAAAAGCCTGTTACCTCCAGTATACGCTCCAGGTCATGTACACCGGATACAGTCGGTTCGGTCACCACAACGGCATAATCAGCGCCGGTAATCGAAGAGATGACCGGACAGCCCGTTCCCGGGGACCCGTCGATAATTGAAAGAGAAATCTGTCTTTCTCCGGCGAACCTGTCTTTTTTATTCCGCACAAGGGTAACGAGTTTTCCTGAATTCTCCTCCGCGATTCCAAGCTTTGCATGGCTCATTGGTCCGAACCGGGTATCCGAAACGAACCATTCTCCATTAACCGCTTCCGTCAGGTGTACGGCATTATCCCTGCATACAAGACCGCATACCCCACAGCCTTCGCATGACGTCGAATTTATAATATACTTCAATTTGCCGTTATCCTCAACTGTATCAATGGCATCGAAGCGGCATGCATCGTAGCATCGGCCGCATCCGGTACATCTGTCCTGCTCGATCGAAGCGAGATAGGATCCGCTGAAAAGGCCCGATTCCTTCACTTCAGGCTGGAGAATGAGATGCAGGTCTGCAGCGTCGACATCACAGTCCGAAATGATGATTTTATCGGAGAGTGCGGTAAAACCGGCAACAATCGATGTTTTTCCGGTTCCTCCTTTGCCGCTTATGACCACAATCTCCGCCGGCCTTTCCCCTCCCGGGGTTTCTGCATCCACCGATGTGTGATCAATACCGGCAGACGGTACGGTCTTTGCGGGTTTTTTCCTGGCAGTTCTCGTTATGCCTGCTGCGCTGCACATGTCCCGGGCAAGCCTGGCAAAAAGGTCCCTGTAGTCCGGAATACGGTCCACAACAAGCGCTCCGGTTGAGTACGTTTCCGCTATCCTGCGGTCATCCGGAATTTCACCCATGATTTCAAGCCCTTCCTGCCTGCAGTAGCTCTTCAATTCGTCGTTCCGGTATTCGGCACGGTTGACGAGAACAAGCGGTTCCCGGTCAAGGTCTCTGCACATATCGACCGCAAGACGCAGGTCATTGATCCCAAAAGGGGTGGGGTCTGTTACAAGAACGCAAAGATCTGCATCTTTCAACGTTTCCACAACCGGGCATGCCGTGCCGGGAGGAGAATCGAGTATATTGATTCCTTCCGCAGTATATTCTTTGACTCTCCTGATCAGGCGGGGAGACATTCCACCCTCCGCCGTCTTCAGAAGGGCGTAATGTACGTCGATGAGGCCGCTTTCACCGTGCACAAGGGTGCCGATCTTCTTTTCCTTTTCAATAATCGCGTTCACCGGGCAGACGATTTTGCATGCATCACATGCATGACAGAGATTGTTGAAAAAAAGCATCGTATGGTTGATTTTTGTAATTGCATTGTAATTGCATACCTCTGCGCATCTTCCGCATTTTGTGCACAGGGAGTCGTCGATTCCCGCCGGTGAAATGAGTAGAACATCTTCTTTCCCGGATATGGCCGGTTTCAGAAAGAGGTGGCCGTTGGGCTCCTCCACGTCGCAGTCAAGATAGGTTAGCCGTCCTTTTTTCAGGACTTCAGCGCAGGTATCGATCTGCAGGCCCTCCTGTGCCAGAATTGCAGCGATATTGCTAGCAACAAATGTTTTTCCCGTCCCACCTTTGCCACTCGATATGGCGATTGTTCGTCTCATATATGATTTTATCCATTAAAATTATGGTCTAGCAAAGCGATATCTTTTCCTTTTATACTAGATTTTTTAAAAAACAATGATCTTTTTCTTGTTCATGACCCATTTTTTTATGCATGATGCTATTTTCTGAGCATTGGGGTTCCGCAATCAGGGCATCGCATGCTGGTGCACGGTGTACCGGGCCTGTGTGTCACCTCTTTACCGCATGCCGGACACACACATCCACCCCCGGGCCCCAGGCCCGCACCGCCGCCGCGGGCTGATCTGCCACCCGTTCCTCTTCCGGTGCCTGCACCGCCTCCTGCCGGACCGGTTCCATCTCCTCTGGGCATAGCTTTCTCCTCATAAAATTGATAATGGGTTTCATTACCAAGATAATACGTTCCTATGTATTTGTCTATTGTTTTTAAACGCGACCGTATTTTACAAGTCATTGTAATGAAAGAAACATTTCTTAAAAATCAAACACGTTTCATTTTGCAACAAAAACTATTTGAAAATATAAGTAATGCAACGAAAGAAAGTAATGCATAAACCAGCGGCATCACTCTTCAATATGTAAACAAATAATGAGTATATATCCGGAGTCATCGCCCCATTTAATTAAATTAATGCTCGGAGTTAAATAAAACAAAATAATCTTAAAGATCTGTTCCCTGAACTGATGCCCCGATATTGTGCGTTAATTCTTTACATGCCTGTTAATTGCGTCTTATGATTAAGACGTTAATTGTCGTATGACAACTTTGTCCATGGGGTGCAATGTTTACACCGATATTTTTAATATCAGATTTGAATGTACCGGGCGGAATACAATTATACAACGGCTTATTGGTACAGATATTTTAATTTTGGCATGGTATTTGTATTGATATACATGAAGAGTATCAAATATATTGATAGGAGGTGTGGTTATGCCACGTGGTGATGGAAGCGGTCCCGCCGGAATGGGACCAATGACCGGACGCGCAGCCGGATACTGCGCCGGGTATTCTGTGCCCGGATATTTAAACCCTGCTTTTGGTCGAGGCGGCTACGGAGGAGGAGGCGCCTGGGGGAGAGGTCGTGGCTACAGACACATGTACTACGCGACCGGGCTCCCCTACTGGGCACGGGGGGATTACGGGGCTCCTGTTCCCGGTTACGGAGCTTCTGTTCCCGGTTATACATACCCTCCTGTGAACCCCTACTATGGTGCGGCGCCTGTTTCCGTTGAGGATCAGGTAAAAGCCCTGCAGGTTCAGGCTGATATGCTCAATAAAAGCCTCGAGGATGTGAATAAAGCGATCTCCAACCTCGAAAAAGAGAGCGGCGACCAAAAGTAGTGGCAATAACATCCGGAGTGCGCAGGGTATTGTCATGGGTATTCCCTCTGGTGGGCCTGCGGAGCTTTTTGCCGGAGCACCCTTCGGAGGGAAGTCTTACCCATTCCCCCTATTTCTCATTCCTCTTTATATCTAACAAAGGCATTCAACAGCGGCAACCTGTTTACGTCACTTTCTCATCCATTTTCTTTCATTGCCAAGTTTGAAAAACTGATTTACAATAATAGTGTTCGGATATCGCCTGAATATTTTGATGATTTGCTGGGCACTTCGGAGAGTTTTTCAGTACTGTAAAGGAGAATGTACAATGAAGACAACCAAAGAGTTGAATGAGGAGCTTAAAAGAAAAAAAAGCGAGCTTGAAGAGCTTGTGAATTCACGATCCAAGGCGAACTGTATTGAAATCAACTCTTCACCGGGTTCTGTAATCCATCAGATGAAGATCGAGGAGTTGGAGGATGAGATAGCCGAGCTCGAGAAAAAGCTCAGGGCCTGAATCTTTTATCAGGAATATTCATCTGCATGGCGCAGCGTTTTCTAGTCCTCTAAGGATATCTCGTTGTATCTGAACTGCTTTATGGGTGATGGAATCATTAAACTCCCTGTCAACTTCCCTTCCTGCTGTGCATGGGTAACTGCTCAACAAGGAATCGATTGCATACACGAGTTCTTTATCAACCGTCCGTCCGGTGAGATGGCGGGCCACATAATAGGTAGCCCCACAGGGCGCACTGCATAGCACCTTCGCTCCTGTTATTTTGCCGTTTTCCACACTGAAACAAATATCGGGTTTTCCAATCCTCGTCTCTTTCTGGAATTCCCGCAAAAACCCATCACGGGGATTAAAAGAACAGAACGGTTTGGGGAATGCGACCTCGATCCCCATTTCGGTGCATAACCCTTCGATTATCTTTTTTGCATACGGACTTACCCAGTTACTCTCTTCGATAGGAATTATAATCCCACGGGCTATCGGGTGTTTTCGGATGAACGAGATAAGAATCTCCTCATGCACACAAACCCCAATCAAAATGTCATGCTGGATGACATCCTGGGGTACAAGCTCCTCAGGGTCGTCGAGCATTACAGGAAGCACCGAGGAAAAGCTGTATACCCCTGCTATGAGGTGTGATAGATCGAGGCTGTATTTTTTCCTGCAGGAAATGCAATTTTCAGCACACGCATGGCAGTAGTCGCCCGCATCAGTCAAGTGGCCGATAAGCCGCCTGCTGTACGATGTATTCATTGTAACGGAGTAATCATCTCCCTGCCTGATGCCCGTATCAGGACCACTCTTGAGAATCACAATTTCCATATGTCCGAATCCTGTTTTGCCGACCAGGTTGATTATTTCTCAGGCCCAAACGCAAACCTGATGCTACATCCTGAACGCCTCGAGATAAGAATCGGCGTAAATCGTTTTGTTCATGATAAGCTCTGCCGTCAGAATGGTGTCTATCATCTCCTTGTCGGTTACGTCTAGAATCGCGGCGTCCAAACCACTGGTGATAAGCATTGTAAGAAAGGTTCTATTTATTAGTCGTTTGTACTTGGCCCCATTCGAGACATTTGAAAGCCCGCATACAATGTGGCAAGGCGGGTCGGAGAAAAGCTTGAACTGAGAGGTGGCTTTCAATATTTCAAGAGACTGCTCCTGCATGAACTTCAGGGGCATAATAATCGGGTCTATAAAAAGCTGCTCGGGTGACAGGCCGAATTCAACCGCTTTTTCAAAAAGCTTTGCCGCGTTTTCAACTCTTTTATCCGCGTTTGCCGGGCTGCCTGATTCATCCATGACAAGGCCGATAATAGAAGCATTGTGCTCGGCTACGAGAGGAAAGAGCTCGTTCATCTTTTCTTCTGTTGCGGTCGTTGAGTTGACAAGAGGAGGTTTTTTGCAGGCCGGCAAAGCCTCTTTTAACATGAGTGATTTGTTGTTGTCGATTGAAATTGGTGTATCCACCTCCTCCTGCACCATTTCGATCATCCAGCAGAGGTCTTCAGGTTTATTTGATGCGGTTCCCAGGTTGACATCGATGTATGTAGCCTTTGCATCAGCCTGAATACGTGCCCACTTTTTTATAACATCTCCATCTTTATTAACAATTGCATTTTTTACATCTTTGAAACCTGCATTCACCCTTTCTCCAATTAAAATCATAACATACCTCCTTTCACATTAATCCGTTTATCATTGTTTGAATTGTTTTTATCGCTTCAGGGTGTGCCATTATAAGTATATCAGCACCTGCCTGTAGATAGCCGCCTGCGCATACAGCCTCCCACATGGTTCCCCTCTTTGCAAGTGACCCCCATCCGGGGAGAATATCCTCGTCAGCGACCGCCTCTTTGACCCTGTAGGTCTCACCGGCTACATCGCATATCTGCGGCATTGCCATCAGTTTGTCGCCCTTCAGCCCCGCAATACGGCATCGCTCGAGAATCGTATACACATAATCAAACCCGTACCCAAGTGCGCCGGTCGTTTGATACATAACAACATCTTTCAAAACGTATCCCGCATCCTGCAAAAGTATGTTCACCTGTTTACCGATATTGATATCGACAGGCGCTTCAGCGATTATTTTATGCTTGTCAGCCTTGCAGATGGCAACGATTGTCATATAGTTTGTCTCTTTTGCGGAACCGATCAGGCAATTTTCCCCCTTTGCAGCCTGTGAACACTCAGGAAGCACAGCATTGTCCTTTTCGTCGTCTCCGCTTCCCCAGAGGATAATGGGCACATCAACCGCTTTCAAAACATCCTCCACTACCTTTGCGCAGTCTGCGGGAGAGGCATCGTTGACATTGGGGTCGGCACCGAGCATCTTCAGATTGATGAGATCAACACCGAATTCTTCGATATTCTTCTGCGCCCATTCCACCGGAGAATTGATCTCCTTTCCGATTGCATCCTTGACTACATCCGGCCAGTCGGGAATTGTATCGGCAACAAACCCTGCAATCACCGGTTTATGCGGCAGCTCCCCTTCAAACGTTAAAAACGGAAGAGTTTTATTGCCGCCGACGGTTATGGTTTTGGCCCTGGTTCCTCCCTCTTCTTTCAAGGCCCCTATTGTAACTTCGTTTATTGCGCCGGTCCATTTTTCCTTTACATCAGGTATTTCCATCATCGCCTCCTATTATATCAAGTATTTTTTTCACACTCTTCTTTGCCGGTGACCCGTTGAGTGATGTGATCGGTTTTCCATTAAAGATCGCTTCTTCGATAAGAGGGTCTTCCGGAATATCTATGAGATATTCCATGTCGAGCTCTGAAATCCTCTTTTGTATCTCCTTTTTATAACTCTCCTTGACCATATTTGTAACAACATACCTCTTTTTTATACCGCTTTTCAATTCTTCGGTGATTTGCTGAATACTTTTTGCCGTATTCAGAGATACGGGGTTTCCCGTAACTACAACGATCAGGGCATCGATATTGGAGGTAGTTCTCCTGCTGATGTGCTCGAGGCCCGCCTCGTTGTCCATCACTATCCATCGGTATGACGGAAAAAGGTCTTCTGAAAATTTTCGTATCAGCGTGTTGAGGTAGCAGTAACAGCCTGAGCCCTCTCCTCTCCCCATGCTCAGAAGGTCGAACCCGTCCGCTTCCTCGATAATCTGCTGAAACCCCGCTTCAATGTAATTCGCCTTGTCCATACCCGGAGGAAAATTCTTGATATCCTCGAGAATTTCTTCCCGTAATTTTCCGATAGTTTTATGAACATCGATACCCAGGAGTGTACCCAGATTGGAATCGGGGTCGGCATCTATCGCGAGGACAGGGCCCATCCCTTTTTCGCAGAGCAGCCCTATCAGCAGTGCTGAAACTGTCGTTTTTCCGGTTCCCCCCTTTCCTGCAACAGCGATACTTTTTGTCATGGTTATGCCTTCAGTGTCAGGAATTCTTCAATATCGGTATGGGGGAGAAAAAGGGCTTTCTGAAACTCCTCGACATAGTCGTCCGCACCCATTAGATCGTAGTAGGTCGTCGACCGCCGTATCTCGAGCACCTCTTGATACGCCTCCTGGTAGAATGCGACGATTTTAGAGCCCTTTATGGATGTGTTTCCGACAAACTCGATCTTTTCCCGGGGTACATTCGGAATGAGTCCAATAGATATTGCGTGTTCAACATTCAGATAATTGCCGAATGCACCCGCAATAAAAAGCCTGTCGACATCGGAAAAGTTGAGATCGAGCCGCTTCAACAGTATATTCATCGCAGCAAAAATCGCCGCTTTTGCCGTTATTACGTTTTCTATGTCTGATTCGGAGATATAAACAGGGTTCCCGTTGTGCGCTGTACCTCCTTCGATAAGAACAAAGCTTTTTACTCCCTTAATTTCACGTACTCTTTTTGTCGAATTCTCAATGAAGACACCTGATCGGTTGATGTAATTCATCTCGAGAAGAACACTGACCATATCGATAATTCCAGACCCGCAAAAACCCTTTGCAGGGAAATCTCCAATCGTGCGACAGCGTATGTCCTGATTTTCAATATGCACAAGTTCGACAGCCCCGCCTTCTGCCCTCATACCGCAGGCCACGCCGGCTCCCTCGAGTGCGGGTCCCGCAGAAGCGGACGCAGCCACCATCCACTCCCGGTTGCCGATGACTATTTCCCCGTTTGTCCCGATGTCGACGAGCAGGGATATACTCTCTTTTCTGTGCAGTTCCGTGGCAAGTATGCCTGCAGTCACATCGCTCCCCACCCATGCACTTATACCCGGAAGCGAATACAAAAGTCCACGATGGTTGATCTCGATGCCAACCTCCGCAGCCCTGAGCGGCGGTGGATTTACCGATGTTGCGACGTAGGGGTATCTGCGAATATTATACGTTGGAAGGCCGAGCAGAAAATGCCCCATTACCGAGTTTCCCGCACATACAACCGCAGTGATATCCTTCAGATTCACGTCGTTCTCGGAGGATAGGGATTCAATCAACCCGTTGATATCACCGACCAGAAGCTTCTGCAGCTTCTCGCTGCCCTTTTTTTCCGCAGAGATCATTCTCCTCGTCACTTCACGGCCGTATATCCCCTGCGAATTGAAACAGGCCTTCGCGTCGATTGTCTCGAGGGTATTTGCATCTACCAGATGGGCGACAATCGTGGTTGTCCCCATATCGACAATAACCATGTAGTTTCTATCTTCAGTGTTCCCTCCCTCGACGTTCATGAGCTCAGCAATATCACGCCGGATACCGAGTGTTGCAGTAACCCGGTACTCGTTTTTTCGAAGTATTTCGGGAAGGACCTTCATAATCTTGAGGCCCATCTGCATTGAGCAGAAGAGCTTGAGCTTCCTGCAAATCGCCTCACAGAGCCGTTCGTGATCTGCAGTGTTGTTCGCAAGAGTCGGTTTATCGAGCTCCACATACACCTTGATGGTGAGGGGGGAGGGTTCATAATCCCTTTTAAGTACTTTTTCTTCAAGACCGCTGAAACGTTGAGCGTCCTTGTCTGCCTTGACCTTTTCTCTTGCAAGGGTTTCCTCCGGGATGTGTACAACAAGGTCGCTCTCAACCATAGTCATGCAGGCGAGTACATATCCCTTCTTGATCTCTTCACGGGTCAGCTTGCCTGTTACCTCTCCGCTTACCTCGCCCTCTTTGATAACCATCTTGCATCTACCGCAAATTCCGTCACCACCGCACAGGTTGCTGATTGTAATACGAGCCCTGGATACTGCGTCCAGCAGGGTGGTACCTTTTTCCACCTGCACACTTTTGCTTTGCGGATAAAATGTAACGGTACATGTCGGCATTGTTACTTCCAGCTCGCAAGAAATCCGGGAATTTCTCTCGCGTTCTCAGGCCCAATAATAACTTCTTTCCACTCGGATGTGTCTTCGATTTCCGCCCTGAAAACCGGCAGAAGTCCGGGAATAATGAGTTTTCTGTGCTTTACTTTTTCAGCGACCTTCTGCTCCTGCAGTGTCTTTACCACTTTTTCTGCAGATATCTTATCACCTGCATATGCGTTGAGCACTCCGAGCCCTTCTGTGTCGACTACACAGATGTAGGTAGGAACCTTGCTTCGCTCAACCTCGGATTCAACGGTGAAGTAGGTGAGAGAGAAATTGGTGGTAAACAACACCGGTGAATTCTCACCGGGACTGCCGATTTCATAGAGTTTGGCCTCAACGGTGTTGGGAACCTGCGGATCTGTGTACACGTTCTGCACTATAGTCATGATAGGCAGCAGTTCCCATGATTCTATGTTATCGATTATAACAATACCTGCATACTTTGCGGCAAACATACTCGCGAGCACGGTTTCGTTGTTCGCCGAATCAGACTTGATATCAACCATTGACGGAAATCCGAAGGGCTTGAAATTTTTTCTCAGGGCAGCCCTTCTCGTAATCGTGAGATTTGTCAGTGTTTCATCAAGTTTTTCAGTGCCGAAGGAGAGAACGATGTCCTCCACCCCTTTTTCTTTCGCCTTCGATGTCAGATCGGCAAGCTCTTCAAGAGAACTGCCGGTTACAGCAAGGGGAAGCTTCGAAGATGCAGCTATTTCGGCAAACTGTTCGATATTCGAGGCATCGGCCCTGTATACGAGTGGGCGAACATCCTTCACTGCCTCACACGCCGCTTTCATTGTTGCTGCGTCTGTGCTTATGAGGATAAGAGGCACGTTGCTCTTTTGGGCAACAGCCTTCACCCTCTCAACAGCATTTTCTGTTCCATCGAGCTCGAGCGCAGCCAGTTCTACCTTCAGAGTATCGCCTACCCTGTCGAACACCGATTTATTCACCAGTTCCAGTTTCTTCATTGCCTCTTCATTGGAAAGTGAGGCCGGTATCCGTATCGCGATTCCTGTCCCACGGTGGAACTTTTCCTCATGCCTGAACATAACTGTTTCCTGTCCTATCTCAAACTGCTTTCCGTCCTGACCTATTTTTACAAGACGCATCGGCGGCGAAGACGCCTCAGATGCTTCTTCCAGAGCTTCCTTGGATAAATGAGGGCAGTCCGTCAATGCCTTCTGTTTTGCGGCGACCTGCATTGCAAAAGCCATACATGTCGGGAACCCGCAGTCTTTGCAGTTCGTCTTCGGCAGGAGCTTGTAAATTTGCATACCGGTTAGGGCCATATTATGCCTCCTTCGTTATTTCGTTCACTGTATTTTTCTTCGTGTGATTAGAAGAGTGATTCCATCTCTAATGCAGGATGCCCTGCTTTCGTTAAATATTCAACAAGTTTTTCGGGGTCTTCCGCATCCTCTTCAGTGGCTATTTTATCGAAAAGATCTTCCAAGCCCATCTTTTTAAGCTGGGCTTTGAATCGATCGCTAATCTCTTCCTTGAGCTGTTTCGACATCCACACTATTCTTCTCTGGCCGCCCTCAGCCGAGATGAACTTCGGGCTCGAGATATAGACCTTTCCGATTCCGACAAATCCCGGTGTCTGGATACCACCGCCTATCTGGCCGGCAAGTGTTGAAAATGTCATTCCCACCGGCGTCATGCCCGTAAAATCCCTGTCGACGATCATAATGCCGTTTGCTTCAGGAACAATCGCAGCAATACATTCGAAGCATCCGCATGAGGTCATCGGTTCCTCAAGAATAGAGTATGCATTGAACCGCTTGAGATTTCCGTTTGATTTCACCTCGATATAGTCGTTGATGTTCTTCCACTGCCCTTTTACCGGGTCGATAACCTCCCCCTTCGAAACCGGTTCGTTCGGACCATGTTCATTGATCTGATACGATGCCTTGCAGTCGAGCCAGGTGTATGCGCCGCAGAGCCCGAGACGCTGTGGGGTCACGATACAGACATGGTTCGGGGCGTAGCTCTGGCAGAGCGTACATGAGTAGTAATCCTCGACATCTTCATCGGTCATACCGCCGATCTTGTCGTCGCGCTCGATGTACACCTTTTTTGCAATTTCCTGCAGCTTTGCCGCCTCTTTTTCATCGGTGATGAGCTTTACCTGCACCCTGTCTACGATACGTGTAAACTCCTCATGCATCTTCGCAAGCAGGATTTCACCGAAATGCTTTATCTTGAAGCCTTTTTTATGAGCATCCTTGCTGATCCTTACCCACACTATTGCTCTCTGGCCCATGTGAAAGATGCCGTTGGCGCAGGATATAAACTCATGAATCCTTCTTTCGAGGACACTCTCGAAATCTTCCTGAAACTCCCTGCCTGCAACTTCTACATAAATACCGAGAGGATAGGCGGCGCCCTCCTTCATATCCTCGATCTCCGGTCCGATTACCTCGATCTTGCCATCCTCGACCTCATCCAATGGCTTCATCTTGAGAAGCTCAAAGGCGTCGGTGTACTTGCTGCCGAACTGGACATACATGTCTTCTTTACGCACGCGTTCGCCTTCAAAACCGGCGCCGAAAGGAACCGGAATCGGAATTTCCTCGACTTTGATTGTGAGTCCCCGCAATTCGATAGCCCTGCTGACGATTTCACTGAGCTTAATTCCTGAGATAACATGTTCGTAGGTGCAGATACCGGTGGGTCTGATCTCCGGAATGGGAACATCGGCGATAACGGGGAACCCGAAGTTGATTGCCCCGGCTGCGGTCGCATACTTTTCGTCGCTTATAAGCTGGTCTTTCGGAACGTCCGAATCGGCACTGAGCGCCATAACGAATGCATGCACTCTGTCTTTATTGTAAAGCAGAATCTGACGAGCTGCTTCGAAGTCTCCGGGCTCGACGCCGCCGAATGTCATTGCGGAACGGGCCGCAAAATTGAGTGCATGAACAGCAGCGGTGATTTCCTTGCCGTACGGGACCAGGAAAGTGTCCCAGTTCATTTCGATTCCCTCTTCGTCAAGCTGCTCGGCTATTGCTTTCCCGTCTGAATTCCCTGCCATGAATACCAGGATATTTCTCTCCTGCAGGCTTCGAGCAAGTGTTACTGCCTCTTCGTTAGTCGGTGTATGGCCTGCTATAGCGACAAAACCCGGCATCCGCCCGTCGACGAGCTTGATTCCCTGAAGGCGAAGTATAGCATCATCGGTATACCCAAGCCAGATTCCTTCAGTCGGGTCCGGCCCTATCACATACTTGAGCATTTCGATGATCTCTTCCTCAATCAGAGTCGCAACCCCTGCATTGAGGGTATCGCCTAGATACGGCAGCCAGATTTCCTCGGAGGGAATATCGGGCAGTAGTTTTTTTGCTTCCTGGAGTGATTCCTCAAGGTCACCGATTTTTTCAACCTTCTGCCCTAAAAAGAGCAGCATTATCGGCAGATAGTACGCTGTGTTCGGATATGCTGCTGGAGCATCTTTACCCTTCGTCTCGATGGCTTTTGCAAGGGACTCTTCAGCCTGCTTGTAGATGCTGTGTGCCCCTCTAATCGCAGCTGTTGCAATAATCTTAGACATAGAATTACTCCTTCATGAATGATCTGTTAAGTATTCTGCCGCAGGGCAAAATATGAATACACTTCCTTACAATTGTATCAAATCGGCCAGTCGGTGGCCGGATTTTGTTTTTTTACAGGCTGCACGGTCTTTCAACTCTTCTTCGATTCGACCAGCGCAAGCGATTGGGCCGTTCTTTTTCTTCTGCATTCAGGACACAGCCGGGCCCGCTGTTTAAACTCGTCCCAGTCGATATGAACCCTGCCGTCAACCTTGAACGCAACCGGCTCGGTTACCAGCTGCTTTCCGCACTCCTCACAAATGAGCAGCTTTGCCCTTGACTTGAAGGGAGATATTTCCGCTTCACCGGTATCTTCATGTATACGAATCTGTATGGTCCCAACCGGGCACACCATAGCACAGGCTCCGCAGGCGATACAGTCCTCTGATGCGAGCATGAATGGAGTGGTGACCGAACGGTCCACACCCCGTCCTGCGAATCCGATAGCCGAACAGCCGATTACCTCTTCACACACCCGTATGCACAGTCCGCACAAAATGCAGTTCCGCTGGGCCTCGGTAACGGTCGGATACGGTGTTCCCTCAACCCCCATGCGTAACGCAAGCTCTTTCAGTTCTCCACTCTCAGGCGCCCGTGCAAGAAGCAGTTCCATGACTCCCTTTCGTGCCCGCTGGGCCCGTTCACCCGATACACTCACGGTAATATCATTTCGCACAGGGTAGTTGCAGGAGGTTACCAGTTTGCCCCGCTCGCCCCTCTGGAGCTCGACAAGGCAGAGCCTGCAGTTCGCCGTATTCGTTACCGCCGGATTGTAACAGAGCGCTGGTATCCAGATACCCGCTTTATGCGCGGCTTCCAGTATCGTTGATTCTCGAGGAACGTTCACCTCGATTCCATCTATAGTTACTCTGGGCACGAAAAAACCTCCTTCATACCTTCGCAATTGCATCGAACGGACACTTGTCATAACAGGTGCCGCATTTCGTACATATATCCTGATTGATAAGATGCGGCAGTCTTCTTTCGCCGGTAATTGCATCTACCGGACATTTTTTAATGCATATACCACACCCCTTGCACTGGTCGGGAATAATTTCAAAGGCGAACAGCCCGCGGCATTCTTTTGCCGGGCATCGCTGGTCCCTAATATGTGTTTCATACTCATCACGAAAGTACCGTATTGTGGAAATGACGGGATTCGCCGCTGTGCTCCCGAGCGCGCAGAGCGATCCGTCTGCAAGTAGCTGCGCCAATGTTTCAAGTTTTTCAATATCGCCTTCCTCACCCTCACCGTGTGTGATTCTTTCCAGAATATGAAGAACCTGCGGGATCCCCTCCCTGCAGGGGGTACATTTTCCGCAGGATTCCTGTCTGAGAAAATTGATGTAGTATTTTGCGAAGTTTACCACACAGGTATCTTCATCCATAATGATCATACCGCCTGACCCCATCATGGATCCCAGCTTGGTAAGCTCGTCAAAATCGACCCCTGCATCAAGAAACTTTGCCGGAATGCAGCCGCCAGACGGTCCTCCTGTCTGCACAGCTTTGAATGCCTTCCCGTTCTGGACCCCCCCACCAATGTTGTAGACGATGTCCCTCAGTGTAATTCCCATGGGAACTTCCACCAACCCGGTGTTTACAATCTTTCCAACAAGGCTGAATACCTTGGTCCCCTTTGATTTTTCAGTGCCGATTTGAGCAAGCCACTCACCGCCGTTGTTTATTATGGCCGGTATATTCGCCCAGGTTTCTACATTATTGAGGTTTGTCGGAAGATCGCGAAGACCGTGTTCAACGGTATGAACATACTTGGCCCGCGGCTCGCCTGTGCGTCCCTCCAGGGAGGCAATCAATGCCGTTGACTCTCCGCACACAAATGCCCCGCCGCCCCTGTTTATCCTGATATCAAACGAATGCCCGCTGTCGAGTATATTTTCACCGAGAAAACCATACTCCTGCGCCTGCCCTATTGCGTTTTTCAAATGCTCCACAGCAAGAGGGTACTCGTTTCTCACATAGATGTACCCCTGCGTTGCGCCTATTGCATATGAGCCGATAATAAGTCCCTCGAGTACTGAATGGGGGTTTCCCTCCATTATTGACCGGTCCATAAAGGCGCCCGGATCTCCCTCGTCTCCATTACAGATCACGTACTTCTGATTACCTTCAGCCTCGCGGCATGACCGCCATTTGCGGGCTGTGGGAAAACCACCGCCTCCTCTTCCTCTGAGGCCGGACTTTTCAACCTCAATAATGACATCTTCCGGTGTCATTGTAGAAAGCGTCTTTTCAAGGGCAGTATATCCCCCTGATCGTATGTAGTCATCGATGCTCGTCGGATCGATACGTCCATTCTCGGCTAGCACTATGCGTTTTTGAACCTGATAGAAGGGGATCTGCTTTTCGGACTTCGCCTTTTTACCGCTGGACGGATCCTCATACAAAAGCCTATCGACCACCTTGCCGCCGAGCACGGTTTCCCGGAATATTTCCGCGACATCAGGTTCTTCAACACTTTGATACAGGATATCACCTGGTTCGACGACGACAATCGGTCCTCGTTCGCAAAGTCCGTGACATCCTACCGATTTTGCCTCTATTTCAACATCAGCCCCCGATTCATCGGCAGCTGCACGGAAAAGTTCGTAGAGCCGGCGGGAACCTTTTGCCGCACATGCTGTTCCGATACATACACGTACGCGCTTTACTGCAGGATTCACTTCGCCCTTGAGTTTCTTCCTGTAGTTTTCCAGATCCGATGGATTCTTGATTAACCTGTCAACTGCAACTGGCACTATCGAGCCTCCTTGGTTGAGATGCGTAATCCATTATTATTTTACCGAGCTCTCTTTCCCGTGTTTACCGGCAGGTTTGTTACTGGATTTTTTCCCGGATTTCATCCCCGTTACTTTCCCATTCTCTTTTTGAGGCAGTGCTTTGATTATTTTTAATGCAGAATCGGGATTCATATGGTCGTGATATTTCCCGTCCACAATCATTACCGGCGCAAGAGCGCAGGCGCCAACACAGTTTACCCCCTGAAGAGTAAACAGTCGGTCCTTTGTCGTTTCTCCTGCTTGTATATTATACTCTTCACAGATCGTCTCAAGAATTTTTCCCGACCCCTTGAGGTAGCACACAGTGCCCATGCACAGGGTAATATCGTGCTGTCCTTTTGGTGCATGGCGGAATGATGCGTAAAAGGTAGAGACACTGTATATCCTCATGAGAGGTATATCAAGCGTTTTGGAAAGCACGCGTAGCGGCTCCGGCGGCAGGTAACCGTACTCAGCCTGAATATCCTGCAGCATGGGAATGAGCATCCCGTCGTCATTATCGTAACGATTTACGATTTCTTTTATAATTCCCTCTTTCATACCTCCTCCATGGTCACTTCCTTTCCGTATTTCCTGAGCTCTTGCGCTATCTCCTCCACAACTTTTATACGAATACCGAGCTGATGGGGCAGCTCCGGGTTTTGATGCGCCGGATTTACCGCCTGTCCGACAATAAAATGCACATGATCAACCGTCAGCATAATTCGAATGAGGTTCGAAACACCGTCGGTCTGATACTGGATCTTCTTTTTATCCACCCGTGAACGCAGGAGCACACTTGTTCTCGTCAACGTGAGAATGCCCTCCGAAACGAGATCGATACCCTGAATGCGTGCAACAGGCGGAACATCCTCGGTCATCGTATCCAGATCGACTTCGAGCGGCATACCCATATAATGAGAAATGATTTTTGCAGTGGTACCTCCACATACGACATGCTGTCCCCCATACTGCAAAAATCGGTTCACCACTTTTTCATCACTTGCGTTGTCGGCCGGGGGTCCTGTAAATATATTGGCAACCAGTTTTCTGCGAACCTTGATAACAACAATACTGACGTCGTCGCCGGGAGGCCCTGCGTAGAGCTCACAAACCGTTTCCGCCACTTTGTCTGCGAGGTCATCTGCAGAAAGATCCGGGTGGGTGTGTTTTTCGAGAAAACTTGCCGTTTTTTCCCACCCCCATCCGAGCGGATATACACCGCCAATACCAGCGTTCAGCACGCCGTCGGAAACGAAAACGACCCAATCACCATATTCGAGATTGAGTACCGACTCCTGAATTTTTTTCCCCTCTATAGATTTTTCACTATAAATAACAGGATGAAGGCTTCTGTTTCTAAGGAAAATTGCAGGCGGCGAATCGAATTCGACAATTCTGGCGGTCCCATGACTAAAAAACTGCGCAATTGCAAAGGTGCTATACGCGAGCTTTCTGACCCTGTCAACGGGCAGTGTTTTGGTCAGGGTTTCAACGACTTCACCGAGAGGCAGGCTATTCTGCAGTAAATGAATCGCAATCTGCGTTGTAAGCGTTGCGAGTATATTTGCCTTGACACCGCTTCCCAGGCCGTCGGAAAGCGCAAGCATTACCGAATCTTTCTGACGAGAAACCGCGATGTTGTCACCGCAGAGTTCCTCACTGCGTTTGTTTACCTGCCGTGTTCCCCACTCATAGTAAAGCTTCATTACCTAACTGCCTTTTTCGAACAGCGACATAAGCTTCACAAGCAGAACTTTCGTTTCTGCCGTTGTTTCTCCGAGGAGCCGCGCAATTTCCTGGGCAGTTTTCATCTGCCTTGTAATGACTTCCTGAGCCCGTTCCAGAGTCTGTGCCCGAAGTTCCCGGTAGTGTTTTTTTGCCTCCTCTTCTTCAGAAATATCAATGAATATTCCGCAAAATAGATCTTCCCCAGCAATGGGAAAAAGCCCAACCCTGTAGTGCACGTTATGTTCGGGCACGTTTTCCTTGACCATCAGTCTGCCACCTGCAGCAATTGCACGTTCGAAGCAGTCGCAATGAACGAACTGCGCAGCAGGCTGGCCGAGCAGCACCTCATCACTGCAGTGAAACATCTCTCTGAACGCAGGGTTTACGTACTGTATACGGGTATCCTTGTCTACAAGGAGCACACCGTTTGGCGTCTGTTCGAGAATGGCGCTGATATGCGCACTGGTTTCGGTATTCTCTTTTTGATCCATTGATTATATTCTCTACACAAAGTATTGCCTGGACGCCACTTGATTTACCCGTTTTTAGCAGGTCTTCTAATTCTCTCAAGAAACGTCTCTACAGCCTCCTCGACGCTGTTACTGGTAAGCGGTTCATCGTCTATCTGCCAGTTGATTCCCTCGCCGCACCGTTCCATACAGAAAGAACCTTTGAGCATGACCGCGTCCTCGAGCCCCTGTTCTTTCAGGAGCTTATTGAACCTGTTTATCACATCACGAGCTCCTTTGATGTGACATGAACTCCCCACACATACGGTTACAGTTATCATTGAATCACCGTGATATTTTAGCCTGTCTCGTCAACTGTTTCCTGAGCAGCCACCATCTGCTCGGCAACTTTCATCCGCTTCTGACGGTTTGCATCCTCTTCATCGATGAATTCCAGCGCACCGGTTATGCATGCAGTAACACATGCCGGTTCCTTTCCTACTTCAAGCCGTTCGATACACAGGTCGCATTTGAGCGCGCTCTTGCCGTCCGGAGTCATGGTCATAACCCCGAACGGGCATGCCTGCACGCACATCCTGCAGCCAATACAGCGATCGGTATCGACGATTACCGGCTCCCCGGGCCCGTCGCGGTGTACCGCGCCGGTTGGGCACGCGAGTATGCACGCTGCTTCTTCACAATGCCTGCAGTTTACCGGTACGGCTTTTCTGCCGAAAGATTCTACACTTATCCTGTTTCCGGGCTTTTCGCCCGACTGAACAATTTTATCCATATCCCTGGATGAAGAATGGGCCACCGCGCAGGCAAATTCGCATGAATGACACCCCATGCATTTTTCAATATGAACTTCAATTATTTTGGCCATCTGTAATCCCTTTTCACTGTATTATACTACACTGCAGGCTCGAGCGCCTGTTCATAGATCATCGGTTTCAGCTTCAAAGCCGCCCTCTTCTTATCAATATGGTTTATCATCATGTGAGCGGCTTTTATCGGGTCTTCCTCAAACGCCCATTTACCGCCGGTTTCTTCTTCGATTTCCTCGGTCAGGTACCTGTGCAGGTTCTTGCTGCCCATGATCGGAAGCGGCTTATCGATGACTGTGTACACACCCGAGGCCACGAAGTACATACCGATTGAAACCGCCTTTTCACTCATCCATTCCGGGGCGGCACCCGCAACAGGAAGATCGGATATATCGTTTCCGAGCCCGCCTTCCGCGACGACATTCGTCAAAACCCTGAGTATTCTGCTGTTGTCAACACAGGAGCCGAGGTGCAGAACCGGAGGAATCCCAACTGCCTGGCACACCTCCTGAAGGCCTTTGCCCGCATACTCGAAGGCGCTTTCAGGCTGGAGAAAACCGTGCTTTGCACAGGTGATCGCGTTGCATCCCGTTGATACGACGATCACATCGTTTTTCAGAAGTTCCTTCACCATCTCGATATGGCCGTACTCGTACTCCGTGTTCGGATTCGAGCACCCTACAACACCGGCAGCGCCGCGTATTCTTCCTTCAATAACGGCATTATTGAGGGGCCGGTAGGTAGCCCTGTACTTGCCGCCCAGGAAATTGAACACCGATTCAGCGGTAAATCCCGCAACCAGCCGTTCCTTGTGATTCGGAATATATATGCTTTCTTTTTTTCGATTTTTAAAGTTTTCGATTGCGGTTTCTATGATCTTCGTGGCGATTTCAACGGCCTTGTCCTCTTGAAATTCGATATGTTCAACCCCCGGCATCTTTGCCTTTGGAGAGGTCGTCACGAGTTTTGTGTGAAAATGCCTCGTTACCTCGTTCAGACCCGGATACAGGCACTGCACATCAACGAGCATTAGCTCCACCGCACCGGTCAGCACCGCCAGTTCCTGTTGCATTACGCTCCCCGCAACGTTGATGCCGTGCCGCATCAATATTTCGTTTGCGGTGCAGCATATGCCGCCGAGGTTAATGCCCTTTGCGCCGGCCTTTTTTGCCTTGTCGATGAGCTCCTTTTTCATTGAAACGGTTGCAACAATATCGGAGAGAGTCGGTTCGTGGCCGTGCACCACGAGGTTTACGTAATCCTCGTCTATAACACCGAGATTGGCAGTAGAACGAATGGGATCGGGAGTCCCGAAGAGAACATCTGAAATCTCGGTTGCAATCATTGAACCTCCCCAGCCGTCACCGATGGAGGCACGTAAACTCTGCTTCATGATATTTTTATATTCTGTGTCAACTCCGATATGCGTCCTGTGCATAATTTCGACAATTTCACGGTCAACCGAGCGAGGCAATATGCCAAGCTTCTTCCATAGTTTGACCCGATCCGGAGGCGCAGTCTCAGCCATTCTGACCGTGCCCTCCTGCTGGCCGAACTCCTGCAATGCCGCACGTGCTACATCCGCGGCGATTTCTCTTATATCTCTGCCCTCTATTTTGATATTGTACACCCGGGCAATCGCCTTCAGCTTCCGGGGGTCTTTTATCTCGTAATCGCTCTCAGGATTTTCTGCAGCCATAAGCAGTGTATGTGCAATATCCCGGCCGTGATCTGAATGCGCCGCTGCACCGCCCGCGATCATTCGTGCGAGGTTCCGGGCAGCTATTGTATCTGCATTTGCCCCGCACACACCAACTTTCGGTCCGTCGCCGAATGGGTCAATTCGACACGGACCCATGCTGCAGATTCGACAGCAGATGCCCAAGGTCCCGAATCCACATTGCGGCTGCATCTTGTCGTAACGGTCCCATATGGTTTCAATGTGCGAATCGTTCGCCCTCTTCGCCATCTCCTGAGATGCTTTATCTGCATACTTCAGCTCTCTAGCCATGCTCTTCCTCCATTATAGTAGGTGAACTGTGAATATACTGTAACAAAAATACCAGGTTTACCGGAAACAGTCTCATACCATCTTCTGTACAATTTCCTCAATGTGCTGTCTGGTCTTATCGTCGATTTCGGATGCTGTTTTTTTTCGAAGGCTTATCTGCCGTATATCATCCGAGTAATCGAGATAGCCGATAATATCAAAACCAGGAAGTTCCGTTTCGAGAAATTCAATATCCTCTTCCGACTGGACCTTATTGCCGACGACTTTTATTTTTTTTATGCGTATATCTTCACTGAGTCGTTTGATCCTGAATGCCGTTTCAATGCTTGTACGGTTCGGCTCAACTACGATGATCATGGCGTCTACACCTATCGCTGTCCCCCGTCCCAGGTGTTCGATACCCGCTTCCATGTCGAGAAGAACCCATTCGTCCCTCGCAACCACAAGATAGGCAAGAAGGCTCTTGAGAAATGCATTTTCCGGGCAGGCACAGCCTCCTCCTCCCTTTTTGATCGTTCCCATTACCATGAGTTTGTACCCGTTGTAATCAACACAGTACTTGTCTGGAATGTCATCAACTTTGGGGTTCATTTTGAAGAACGGGGCGGGTGTATTAACCGTAACGCCGGTTCTTTCGGCGATAAGCTCTTTTAGTTCTACTATAGGTGTAATCTTTATATCCTGCGGAATTCCTAAAACCGTAGCAAGGTTCATATCGGGATCAGCATCAATGAAGAGTACAGTGTGATCTCTCTTTCGCAGTACACTTCCAACCAGAGCCACAAAAGTTGTTTTACCCACTCCACCTTTACCGGTGACAGCGATTTTCATGTGGTACCCTTCTAAAACGGGTGAGCTTTAGATGAGGGCGCTGACTGCAGTTATTTGTATTCTTCCGGCTTTGACTGTTACGTTTCGCCCATTCCTGTAGAGAGGCCCAGTATTTTGTATTTAAAATAACAATAAAACCATGAGACCTATAAATCGATTACAAAATTATATATAATACAACTTTATACCAATTTCAAAAAACTGTCAAGAAAAACTTTACTAAAATTGTATGATGATACTACATGCTTTTGAGGACTTTTCCAGTTTAATCTATAACATTTTAGTTTGAGAGGCAATGAATAAATACTAATTAATTTAATAACGCTATCAGTGGGTATACGGAATGTTTAAACGGACAATCGGAGTAAAAACACATGCTGTTTTGTTTTATAGTTAATCATAACTTCGATCATATTCTGGAAATGAACGCACTCTTTCATAACATCAATAATAGCTGTCTTTTTTTGACGTGAGCTCCCTGACATCGAGTAGTTCGGGTGTCGTTTCCGGCCTGATAAGCATGATGTCGCCTTTGACCAGATAGGCTTTACCGTTATCGACCTTGTCTCTGAGATTGTTCTTATTGATTATTGCTTTTACCTCATCAAGGTTTTCAGTAATGCCTTCAACTGTGTGTTTTTTATTTTCCTTCACGAAAAGTACATACATAAACTGTCCTCCGCACTCTCATATTATCGGTGAAGTTTTTTAAGTAAACAGCAAAATATTCAGTCAATTTTCAAGATAATCTCTCAATTTTTTGCTTCTTGTGGGATGTTTCAGGCGGCGCAGTGCTTTTGCCTCTATCTGACGTATCCGTTCTCTGGTTACTTTAAATACATACCCTACCTCCTCAAGGGTGTGGGAGTAACCATCGTCGAGCCCGAATCTCATCCTCAAAACTTTCTGCTCTTTCTCCGGGAGTGTATCCAGAACCTCACTGATCAATTCCTGAAGAAGTGTATAGGACGTTTTCGTAGCAGGATTGTCTGAGTCGCGGTCCTCGATAAAATCTCCAAGCAGGGTTTCCTCGTCATCACCGATCGGTGTTTCCAGTGAAATAGGATCGCGGGCGACACTCCGAATCCCCTTAACACGAGCCGGGCTCCACCCGAGCCGCTGGGCGATCTCCTCGGTTGTTGGTTCTCGTCCGTACATCTGCATGAGCTGTCGCGATTCTTTGATTACCTTATTGATCTGTTCAATCATATGAACAGGGATTCGAATAGTACGCGCCTGATCCGATATGGAGCGTGTAATTGCCTGTCTGATCCACCATGTTGCATACGTGCTGAATTTGTAGCCCTTCTTGTATTCAAATTTCTCGACCGCCTTGATTAAACCGATGTTTCCTTCCTGCACGAGATCAAAAAAATGCAGACCTCTATTTGTATATTTTTTTGCAATGCTTACAACCAGTCTCAAATTCGATTGAATCAGTCTATCCTTCGCGCTGTTCAGTGTCCATTT
>CAYSRJ010000032.1:0-8990 GCA_964433545.1 uncultured Spirochaetota bacterium
TACTTAAAAAGACATTTTAAGTGCGTTTTACCATGTTTATGGGCTTATTTATTGCCTTTATTATTATGAGATTGATATAAAATGGTAAAGTTTCGCTGTAGCATTAGGCGAAAAAACTGAAAAAGACCGTTGTGCCCCTGTTGGGCATGCTTTCGATTCTGATTATGCCGTCATAGAGTTCGACAATCCTTTTAACGATGTACAGGCCGGTTCCGGTGCACATCGATTTCTTACCGCGTGTTGTAAAAAATATGGTGAAGACTCTGTCGAGGATTTCGCTGCTGATACCGATTCCCTCGTCCCGGACAAAATATTCTCCGTTATTAAAGCCGATGAAAATCGTTGATTTTTCTCGAGAGAACTGTGCCGCATTGCCGAGCAACTCTGAGAGAATGTAATGCAGATGCTCCCTGCCTGCAAGCGCGGGCGGCATATCCTTTTCCACTTCCACAGAGATGTTTTTTTTATGAAAAAGGTTGCCGAGCGAGTTGATCACATCCCTGCATACCTCCTCAATCTTAATCAGTTCAGTCTTACCCTTTTTTAGTCGCAAAGTAAAAACCAGATCATTGATCATTTTTTCCAGGAGGCGTGCATTTTCGGTAATCCTGTCTGAATAATGGCTGATTTCGGAGCGTATGTGCACTTTTTTAATTGTATGCTCTATACGTACGAGCTCCTCCTGTAACAGAGATGAGAATCCGAGGATGGCGGTAATGGGTGCTTTCATGTAATGCGATACTGAGTGGGTGAAGCTCTGAAGATCGACGCCTAAATCGCCGTTTTTCGGTGAGACTTCAGCGAATTTTTTTCCAGGGAGGCCTTTTTTTTCAGGGAACCTTCTATCCACATCATCCCCGTCTGCTGTCAGTTATGGAATCAAGCCCTTCCGGGTACGGAAGTATATATTTCACAGGCTGTACTTCACCGTTTTTTCTGATAACCTTTTCGACGTATTTGCTCTTCAGAATAGAATGTTCGATGAGTATGTCGTTTTCGATTATTGTTCCGAAAATGTAGGTGATGCCTTTTATCAATACGTTGTTGCCGATAACAACCGGTTCTTCACTGCTGCCGGTGATCCTGACTCCGGTTTCTATATGCACATTGGAACCGATTTTCACGCTCCCCTTGATCACGCAGCCCCTGAGAATAACGCTGTCATTCCCGATCTCGACGACCTGACCGGGAAAATTGGAAATGCTCACATTCTCGCCGATGTTTATATTCCTCCCGATCATCACAGTGCCGCGCAGTATAACGTTTCGTTGCACGGTCAGGCCCCTGTTTATTACAACTCCTTCATCGATGTATGCGCCTTTTCCGATGCGCATGTCAAGTGTGGGGTGACGTTTATCCATTTCAAGGATTTTGTCGACGACCTCCCCTGCGATGAAAAAATCCTCCGGATCATCGATGGTAATAATATCTTTCAGCTTTCCATATACCATGGCTCTGAAAGTGGCATCCATCTTTTTAAGCACGCTCTTCACGTTGAAAGATACAACGAGATCGCTGTTTTCGACTTTTGAAGAACATACCTTGAGGCCGTTATCGTTATAGATTTTGATGAGGTCGGTAATATATACCTCTCCCTGAACATTGTCGGGTTGTATTGTGTTGATCAGTCGGTTCAGATTGCCTGCGGTAAATGCGTATACACCGACGTTGAATTCCCTGATAGCAAGCAGTTCCTCGCGGGTATAGGTCTCTTTCTTCCCGCGGTAGCGCACTGAATAACTGCTTCCGGGGTCCATTGCGAGAATATCACGGTGTTCCTTGATCTCGATTATCTGATCGCCGTTCTGTTTGGATTTGACGATCCTTCCGTAGTAGTTCTCGGAGATGTCACCCTTGAAAAAACCTGTCATAACGATCATATCACAGCCGCAGTTCTTAAAATCCTTTTTAAGATCCGCCACCGTCGATTCTGAAAGAAGGCCCATGTCTCCTGGAAACACATACACCACACCGTCGAAGCTGCTGAGTCCCTTATACGAAAGGGCCGTCCGCACCGCGTCTCCGGTGCCTTTTTGCTCAGACTGCAGCACAAATGCCCTGTTTTTCTTTTTCCCGAGCGCTCTCGATACATCGATTGCTTTTTTTCCGACAACGATAATCTGGTTTGAAGACGAAAGGCCCTTTTGCGCGGCTTCGCTGACTCTCCAGACGGAAGGCTTTCCCCAGATCTCATGAAGCATCTTCGATTTTTCCGACTTGATCCTCTTGCCATGCCCGGCAGCAAGTATTATTGACACCTCCTTCGAAGTTCGATCAAGGGGAGAGCTGAGATTTTCAAGAAAAGTCTTGATGTCTTCTGCGGAGTCCAACACGTTTGTTTTCCCCGAATTGTTGCCCAATTATGAATATCCCTGTTTAAAAAATTTACTATTGAAAGTCTGTCTGCCTATATTATAACCATGGACGTCGTATTTGCAAGACTCTGTTGCACAGCGCATATAAGGTATATCTGAATCTGGTACAGGGTGATGACCATATATCAGTTAAGCGGTTTGCCTCACTATATTATCGACGGGTATAATGTAATTCTCCATAAAAGCTATGCCCACAGGAAAGAGGAAATTGGCGCTTCTCGAGAAAAGTTTTTAACGCTCCTTGCAGCATATCGAATGAAACGGAGGGTAAGAATGACCGTTGTATGGGATGGCAGCGGATCGGCTTTATCCCGCATGGCGAATGAAAAGGGTGTTCGGTGTATTTACACTGCGCCCGGTGTAACCGCTGATGAAAAGATCGTGCATACGGTCGAGAGGATGGGAAACAAACAGGAGGTTACGGTGGTGTCGGATGATCGGCGCCACATAACCGGTTCTGTACGAAACCTCGGAGCTCAGGTAATGGGCGTGGAGCAGTTTTTAAACCTCGTAGGGGGAGTGAAAAGGCACCGAGAGGTGCCGGGGACGAATAGAGTCGAGCGAGAAGTGCAATCGGTCAAGAAAGCGGCCGATGACCTGTCCGTGGATGAGTGGCTGACACTTTTTAAGGCAAAGGAGCGGAAAGAGTGAGCGGGAGAAAGGTAGATCTGTCTGTGCGGGGAACACGTGATTTTTATCCGGAGCAGTATGCCAGGATGCGGAATATATTCGATGTATGGCGAAAAACAGCGGTTTCCTACGGTTTTGAAGAGTTCGATGCGCCTGTTTTGGAAACGCTCGAGCTGTACAGAATCAAATCGGGTAACGAGATCGTTGAGCAGCTCTACAGTTTTACAGATAAGGGAGGGCGCCTGCTCGCGCTGAGACCCGAGCTCACACCCACACTGGCGAGGATGGTGGCGAAGGTCCAAAACCAGGCCGCCAAGCCGATTAAATGGTTTTCTATTCCGCGCTGCCTCCGATACGAAAAACCGCAGAAGGGGCGGCTGCGTGAATTTTTTCAGCTCAATGTTGATATTATCGGAGAAAAGAGCGAGACTGCGGATGCGGAAATAATAGCCGTCGCGGTCGATTCGCTCGTAAACCTCGGGTTGACGTCCGAGGATTTTGTCGTCAAAATCAACAGCCGGGATTTCGTTTCAGATTTTTTCAGCCATGCCGGTATTGATACAAACAGTGAGAAGGCACTGTACAAGATAATTGATAACTCTTCGAAGGTGGAACAACGTATTACGGAAGAAGCCCTGCAGGAGCTTTCTCTTACCTCAGAACAGCTCAATGCGGTGCGCCGCTACCTCGATACTGGTAGCGTCGTTGACCTTGCCGGTTTCACCGAGGAGAACAGCGGCAGGGATGCCCTGGTCAGGCTCTTCGAACTGCTTGATGCGTCTGATCTTTCTCCGTATTGTGAGTTCGATGCAACTATTGTCCGAGGGCTTGATTACTACACTGGAATCGTGTTCGAAATATTCGACAGAAGCGAAAAGATGCGTGCGATATGCGGTGGTGGCAGATACAACAATCTGCTCCGCGAGTTTTCGGGTGACCAAATCCCCGCCTGCGGATTCGGTATGGGGGATGTGGTGCTGGGCGAGATCCTGCAGAGCAAGGGACTTTTCAAAGAGTATTCGAAGAATATTGATTTTTTTCTCGTGCGGGTTACCGATGCCCAGCTCGGGCTCCTTCTGAAAACAGCGCGAATACTCCGACAGCAGGGCAGTCGTGTGGAATATGCCTACAGCTGCATGCCGGTGAAGAAGCAGATGGCGAGAGCGTCGAAACTCAATGCGAAAAAGGCGCTCATTTTCGGGGAGGAGGAGGTCAGGGAGGGGATGATCGTTGAAAAAGACCTTGAAACAGGTATTGAGAGGAAGGTTGAAATCCCAACAGTAAAAGCGTAAAGGCCGGGTTTGCTTGAAGTGTTTCAGAAATGATATGTAAGATTTCCTGCAGGTGCATAAAGATTGGGCCCCCGGGGTTGTTGCAGTGGAAAAGCAGAAAAAAATAGTATGGATCGTATCGGACGGGACCGGACGCACTGCATTGCAGGTGATAAAAGCCGCATTCTATCAGTTTACAGGCCTTGATGTCGATTATCGGATTGTGGACAATGTTACGACAAAAGAGCAGATATTCGACCTGATGGAAAGTGTGAAACAGAAATCAGGCATGCTCGTATACACCATTGTTTCAAAGTCCAACAGGCGCCTTCTGAACAGACTCGCCGTCGAAAACCACATTCTTGCCGTCGACCTCTTCGGCCCCCTCATTTCAATACTTCAAAAGTTTTTAGAGCAGGTCCCGGTAGAAGTGCCGGGTCTCAGTTACAAAATGAACAGGGATTATTTCAGAATGGTCGAAGCGGTTGACTTTACGATCAAGCATGACGATGGGATGAATGTTGAAAGCGCGAACAGGGCTGATATCGTTATTGTGGGCCCTTCACGTGTCGGAAAAACACCGCTTGCGGTGTACCTCGGCTACATGGGCTGGAAAGTCGCGAATATCCCCGTTATACAGGGTCACAGCCTTCCCGGCCTGCTTGACCATGTGCCGTTCAAGGTATTCTGCCTTGTCATCGAACCGGGCCTTTTGCAGAAGAGGCGTATCGACCGAATACAGAAGCTCGGTGATCCGGAAATCGCCGGATACACCGATGCAAAAAGCATCAGCGATGAGATCGAGTTCTGCAGGGTGCTCGCAGACGACGGAAAAAAATGGCCGCTCATCGATATGAGCTACCGAACCGTCGAGGATGTGGCAAAGGATATAATACAGCTCGTGTCGATATAGAATCGACGCTTTATACTCTTTTGCAGCCGGTGAAGCATTTGTAACCGGCACTCTCACTTCAACATTCGTTCATCATGTTCCGCAGTTCGTCCAGAATCATATTAAACGCACCCTCGGACAGGCAGTTGTACCTCGTTGTCCGTATCTCATACCCGCCTCTTTTAAAACATTCAACGAGCGGGATGTAGCCGAAGTAGCCGTTTGCAAGTGAAACCGGGATAACCGTGTGCACCGCGATTACCCCCTTAAGTGCAGCTCCCATCTCCGCAAATGGTTCGCCGGGGATTGCGCAGATGCGTATACTGCCGAGTGCAACAACCTGCAGGGGCACATCGTACTGTGCCGGTCTGAAGCCTGTATACTGCACGAGCTCTTCAGCAAAAAGCCTTTGCAGGGCAGGGTTTTCAGCCACGAGGTCCTCGGCTGTGAGGTCTGCGGGCTGTTCGGGGTTAGAGTACGATTTGTTTCCAGCCGGCTCTTTTGTTTTTTCTCCTGTAGATTGTGCCGCAATGTCCGGGCTTCTAAGTAACTTCGAGCAAGTTTTCTTTGATACTCGGCAGCGAAGTACGCCACTTTTAAGCAACTCTCGGGCGCTTCTCAGCGCCTCATCCGGCACATGACGGGAAGGGATGTGTATCCATTTATTAATGGATTCAACCCTGTCGATTTCCATCCGTACAGAGTTTTCCAAAGCGTTGATTACGGCGCTGCCGTATGCATATCCCAATCGTTTCGTTTCATCGTAGCCGGTCTGGCTGCCGGGAGCATCGAAATTAAAATGGTTGATATTTCCGGCAGGCGCTATAAGCGGGAGAAGGATTATATCGTCTCCAAGGATTTGTTGAACGTATCGTTCTGCCAGTCCCGGCCAGTCTGCAGATATGAACCGCCCACCGACTGTATCCGTATGATTCGATACAGTGACGATAATTGCAGACGGTTTCGATAAACCGGTGTAAAGAGAAATGACTGTAACCTCGGGGTCGACAATTCCCTCAGGCCGCACCCTCCTGGTGTACAGCTTCGGCGGGTTTGTCATCACGGTCCCGTCGTCGAGTACCCACCTGCGGTTGAACGAGAGCCCTCTGGTACGAATTTTCCCGCAATGCAGGGTGCAGGGAGTAAAAGCAGGGAGTTCCCGTACCCCGCTTATGATTTTTTCAAAAAGCTCATCACAATATCTCTGCTCCTTTTTGGCGCCGAAAAAATCAGTGAGGGCAGGAGCTGTGTGGGTATGAGAGGTCGTCACCAGGATGCTGTCTTTATTGAAAAAAGACGAACAGGATATTTCCTGTTTCAGTTTTTCCGCATCAGCGGCTGTTATAAGGCAGGTGTCTATCTGCACGAAGAGGAGCCTCTCTTTGTCCATTTCGAGCGCAATGAGCCTGCAGTAGAGCCGGTCAAGCACACCTTTCGACCGTCTGTCATTGAAGTAGCCGAGCAGGGAGACCTGGTAATCGGGGGTTATGTCGATTTTACTTGTTGCGATTTGCAAATCGTTATTCTTCTTTGTCTTCATGCGTGGTTATCCATCTTTAATACTTCTCAGTGTATTTCTGTATTATATACGAAGCACAGTTCTTTAACAATATCTTGACTGCAAAGCAGCTGGAGCGTATCGTATTTTTATATCTTATAATCCAGAGCATTTTTTCGGTGAAGAGGAAAGTGGGAGCAAAGGCACCGTAAGGAGGGAAAGTATGTTGATAAAAAAGAACGACTTTGAATCTGATATACACTGGTATGATATAACCGATAGAGAGCTCTACATGACAAGACGGAAATTCATCAAAGGTCTCGGAAAGACATCGGTTCTTGCCGCCCTGGCGCTTCTTTCTCCCCCGTTTTTATCAACAACCTTCGCCCGTGAGAAGTCGATCAAGCTGAAAAACATCAAGAAAAGCCCGTACAGCACCGACGAATCGCCGAACAAATTCAAAGATGCTGCCTCCTACAACAACTTTTATGAATTCGGTCTGAGCAAGACCGATCCCGCCCGTAATGCAAAGAACTTCAAAGCGCGCCCCTGGGAAGTCACCATCGATGGCCAGGTGAGAAAACCCGGCAGGTATGATGTGGATGTGCTCATACATCGTCATCAGCTCGAGGAGCGCATCTACCGCCTGCGGTGCGTTGAGGCATGGTCGATGATCATCCCGTGGGTCGGCATTCCTCTTGCTGATGTGATACGGGAGGTTGAGCCGACATCGAAGGCGAAATGGGTCGCGTTCACCACCCTCTACGATCCAGAACAGATGCCCGGGCAAAAAACCTCCACACTCAACTGGCCATACGTCGAGGGACTGCGAATGGACGAGGCGATGCATCCCCTGACTATACTTGCTGTTGGTATGTACGGAGAGATACTTCCGAACCAGAACGGGGCGCCGATCAGGCTCGTTGTTCCATGGAAGTACGGGTTCAAGAGCATCAAGTCTATCGTACGGATCAGCTTTGTTTCGGAACAGCCGGCCACGACATGGTCTCTTGCCGCATCGAACGAGTACGGGTTTTATGCCAACGTCAATCCCAATGTCGACCACCCGAGATGGAGCCAGAAAACCGAGCAAATAATTGGAAAATACGGCCGAAAGCCGTCAGTGATGTTCAACGGCTACGGCGAGTACGTCGCCGATATGTACAGTGGCATGGATCTTAAGAAATATTTTTGAGTTGATGGATTCGCACCTGTTGCTCCACCGGGGAACGGCTCCATATCCGGGCCTCCAGGATACTCGGTATTGAAATAATCATTCGTTCAGAGATAGACGCAGAATTGAGGGGAGAGCTTCATCTCCAGGATAATTTATATGTGAGTAATCCATCGTGGGATGCGTATACCTTGACCGAACGAGTGGTATGGCATAGTATGACTATACTGAAATTGTTCGGTGGAATGCTTGATGAACACTCGTGGAATGAATATCCGGATTCTAAAAAAAATAGTTATTTCGACACTCTGCCTCGTGCCGTTTCTCATCCTTGTGGTACGTGCGGCAACATTCAATCTCGGTGCGAATCCCGTACAGGCGCTGATGCTCTCTTCGGGTGACTGGACCATGCGTATACTTCTTGCCATGCTCGCCGTTACACCGGTGAGCCGATTGACTGGCTGGAAAAAGGTGGAATGGCTGAGGCGTCCGTTAGGGCTTTTTGCTCTTTTCTATGTCTGTGTGCACTTCATGATCTATATCGGGATCGATTATTTTTTCAAGGTGGGTTTGATTGTACATGAGGCTTTAAAAAACCCCTCCGTCATCGTCGGATTTGGGGTGTTTCTTATAATTGTTCTTCTGGGGATAACCTCGTTCAGGTCGGTGATGCGCCGAATGGACGCGAAGTGCTGGAAGATAATTCACCGCCTGGTGTACGTGGTTGGTGTCGGCGGTGTTGTTCACTATCTGCTCAAGGTGAAGGTCATACCCGTCGAGCTTATTGTATACACCTCAATTTTACTGGTTCTTCTGCTGTTTCGTATCGCATGGTTTTTAATCAAAGGCGGGACGCTTATCCCTGCGGTAAAGACAGAATCAGTATAATCCTACGAAGTAATTCGGTCGTCAGGTAGTATGCTATTGCGATACGTAGGCATGGGCTATGTTCGCGCAACTGAATTCGTTCAGCCATAGGCTGGATACAGCCATAGGCTGGATACATCAGGTGTTTGCGCTCCACCAGCATACGGTTGTGAAACGTGCGAATAACCTCAACAAATACGACGTATTGATATACGGCAACATAGGTCTCTATTGGCAAATGAGTATGATGTATCCATCGCAAGATGTATCCATCGCAAGATGT
>CAYSRJ010000032.1:9090-11757 GCA_964433545.1 uncultured Spirochaetota bacterium
TCCGTAATTCCGGGAGTATCACTTAAGGCCGGGAATCAGCCTGCATGCGTTGTCATAATACAGTTTCTTCAGCACATCGTCGGGTAATCCGAGCCCGTATATCATCCACCTGCTTCTTCCCCATACGCCGACGTAATCGGGATGATCGAAGTATTCGTCCCGGGTTTCGAGAAACCGGAAGTATGTACGGTATATGTCGGCGCGAAGCGGCATGTCCGTGCCGAACAACACCCTTTCCCGGTATTTCAGCAGGAATTCCCGTGCCGTATACGGTTGACGGCCTAATTCGTCAATGCGGGCGGAGATGTCGATACAGGCGTTCGGGTGGGTGTTCAAAAACGATGAGACGTAGCCGAGGTCTTCCGGGTAATTTGCAACGTGAGCACAGATGAATGTGGTATGAGGGTGTCGTGCAATCATCCTGTCACGCTGTTCGAGAAGCTGTTTTTTGGAAACCCCGCAGTCATAGAAGCTCCAGTCAGGCGCCCGCCTGAGGGTGGCGTAATGCTCGTTTTTTTCATCTGCACGCAGAAAAAAGGCTGCAGGGTCCGAGGTGTGGATGAGAACCGGCACACCAAGGTCTCCGGCGCACTCCCATACCGTATCGAGCCTCGTATCGTCCACCGGAATGAGTCTGCCGTGCTCATCCCGGTATCTGAGGCCGAGCTCCTTGGTAATCTTGAGCCCGAGAGCTCCTCGCTTTACGTCCTGCTCGAGATGAGCGGCTGCTCTTTCGGAAAAACCACTGTTTTTGATGAGAACCCCGTCCTGGCAGGACGCAAAATCCGACATGGTGAAGCAGGCGAATCGGCCCGGATATTTTTTCGCGTACCGGTCGATGAAGGCGCCCAGGTCACGCATGCGATAGGCGTAGCCAGAATCCACGAACCGGAACTGTGTGTTCCCGGTGACGTTGATGAAGGTCTGTACGCCGACTTCATCCATGATCGGCACCAGCTCATCCGGATCCTTTTCCTCAAACAGGTGGTTGTGCGCATCGATGACCGGGCATTTCGCTCGTTCAGGCACGTGCTCACCGCGTTTCAGCAGTATCTCCGGCTGAACATTCTCGGGGAGAGGCTCTGGCGAACGCCGTTTCATGAAAATAACCCTCCTTAACGATCGGGTACAGCACTATATTCAGCAAGTATGGTGATCGGGGTTTTAAGTCCTAGGGCCGTACCGCACTGATCCCGGTAACCTCGCAGAAATCGACGAGCGCCGGCAGCAGGTCCCGGCCGTAACCGAGACATGCGTACTCGTTTGTCCACTGCTCTATCATCTCATCGATATCGCAGTGGGCGGTAACGAATCCGTGCGGCCAGAAGGGAACACCGCACTCGTTGAGCCGCTGTTCCACCGTATCTGCGGACGGTTCGAAAATCGAAGCCGTGGTGACGACCATCCTGAACTCACCGTCGACACGTCCAAGCCGCGCGAGCACTCCTTCACCGACCCTGCATATAAGCCGGACCGAAAGGCCTCCGGCTGCTCCTTCGGTGGGTATACCGTGAACGGCAAAGCCGGCAGGCCCGAGTTTTCCCGCCAGAGAGGGCGGGCAGGCGCCGTCGCCGATTATCTTTATCTCCTTCGTTTTCTTGTCTATGTGCTGGAGGTCCCCGTAGTATACACGCTCGTTGCTCAGTTTCGTGAGAAGAAACGTGGTCAGCGCCGTGTTGAAGTCTCCGAGTGTAGATGTGCCGTGCCCGTCCTCGAGCATCATCGACTGGGCGAAACAGGTTGCGGAGTAGTCGTCGCCGAGCCCGGGAAACGATTGTATGGTGTAGAAATCAAAGCCTTCCTTCTCGACGATTTTCTTGAGCGCGAGGTAGAGTCTGATAGAGCGTTCGTTCTGCGCGTTTTTCTCAGGGGCCGCACCGAAGAACTTTTTGAACCGGGGATCAAGCGCCGATATCTCATCCTGTGGGATATCTGTTGCGGTTTTTATGAGCTCGGTCGTGTCACGGCTGTCAATATCGATTCCGAACATCTTCATCCACTGGGACGGGTCTGCAACGCCGCAGGTCTGACCCATGCCGCGGCAGCCGAAGGCGCCGATGGTAGACATGTTGAGTAAGTTTTTCAAATGGCAGGCTTTCGCGTAGCTTGTTATCCTCCCGATATCTTTTTCATCATCGAGGCTGCCGTACACGAATCGGTGGGGAATGCCCACCTCTAACAGGGCACCGTGCATCACGAGCCCGCCCACGGGACGCCACCCCTGAGAGCCCGGATGCGTCCATATAAGCACACCCTTTCCGGAGAAAGAAAAATCACGAATCGCCGCGATGAGGTGAGAGGCCCATACCCAGGTCCCGGTGAAGAGTATCACGAGGTCGATATCCTCGCGGTCCTTCATTTTCTTGAACGCCTCCCGTGCCTCGGCCTTCGTCGCGATTACGGTATCATATTCCACGAGCCGAATACCCCGTTTTTGAAGCGTTTCTTTCGACTTCGCGATGAGCGCGTCATCGATGAACACGTTTCCCATGGGGTCCTTGAGACCGTCCTTGTGCACCCCGTATACGATAAAACCGGCTTTCGGTTCAATCATGTTGTTTCCTCCTCCTATTTTCTATTTTGAAATAGTATGCCGCCGGTAAGCGGTACTTTCAGCATTTTCAGTACCTACGGTATTTTCGATACTTTGCAGCACCTTCGGTACTT
>CAYSRJ010000032.1:11857-26286 GCA_964433545.1 uncultured Spirochaetota bacterium
CAGCACCTTCGGTACTTACAGCACCTTCGGTACTTACAGCACCTTCGGTACTTGCAGCACCTTCGGCATTATCCGGACGCAGGTGTCCGGATAACATCTCCCTATGACCGTATATCTTTCAGCTTCGGGTACAGCTGCCTGTAGGTTTCAAAGCGTCTGCCGTATATTTCGGCATGTTCCGGGTTTGGATTTGCGACGCCTTTTGTTTTCACCCATCTTTTAACAATCGATTCAACCGGTTCTTCGGTGACTGTGCTGCAGGCGAACATGGCGCACGCAAAACCCACCGCCTCGGTTACCTGTACCGTAGTGATAGGCTTGTTCAGCACATCCGCCTTGAGCTGTGTCCACTTTGCGCTCTTCGCACCTCCGCCGATGGCGCGAAGTTCGTCTATTTCGATGCCCGATTTACTCAGAATATCCAGGTTGAGGCGCATCTCGAAGGCGACTCCCTCCAAAAGCCCCCTGAGCATGTCCTCGCGGCGGGTCGAAAGGTGCAATCCCAGTATTGCTCCCGAGGCGTCAGAGTCGAAGTAGGGCGTTCCCGTGGGTGTGAAGTAGGGCAGGACAAGTACACTCGAGGGTTTGTCGGGCATCTTTCGGAGGATGATTTCATAGGCGTTTTGACCTGTTTTTCCGGCTTCTTCGAGTTCCGGCCTGCCGAGCTCGTCCCTGAACCACTTGAGGATGTTTCCGCCCGTGAGGCTGAATGCGACGGTGGTGTACATTCCCTGCAGGGTATAGTCGTAGGTGCAGATGTTTGATTTAAAAAGTTCTTCACTGAGTATCGGCTCGTCAAAGGCGGGTGTGATGCACTCCGAGGTGCCGGTCGCGTACATGGCCATGCCGCCTGTCGTGACGCCAGCACCGAGCGCGCCCATGGGCTGGTCATGACCGCCCGTTATCATGACAACACCTGCCTCGAAGCCGATGCTTTTCGCTGTAGAGGGATCCAGGGTGCCAACAATAGTACCCGAGGGCACGGGGTGTGCGAGCCTGGTTCGATCGATTCCGACATTATCGAGGATTTCATCGATCCAGTCATGCGTCTTTATATTGAACATCATGGTTCTTCCTGCAAGCGACAACGCTATATGCGGCTCGAGTCCCAGGGAATACTGGATGAAATCCTCGAAGCAGAGGAACTTCACACTCTTTTGAAATGTATCGGGCTGGTTGTCCCTGAGCCAGAGCAGCTTGAACAGGGAAAACATCGGGTGTGCGGTATGCCCGGTAAACCGGTACAGCCGCTCTATACCAAACTCACTGCTCCACGTCTTGGTAATGCCTGCGGCGCGCTTATCGAAGGTTATCATCGCATTGCTGAGAATCTCGCCGTTTTTCCCGATCGGAGTAAATGCCTCTCCCTGGCTTGATATCGCCAGGGCGCGTACCGGATCATCAATGCATGCTGCATTCGCCTCCCTGATCACGGCAAAGCAGGAATCACAAACCTCGGACGAGTCGAGCTCCGCCCACCCCTCTTTCGGTATGAGTGTGGCATACTCGCGGTAGGCATGCGCGATCTGAGTACCCCCATCATTGAAAACAATCGCCTTGCATCCGGTTTGACCGACATCAAGCCCCATGTAGCTCATATCGTACTCTCCTTATCGTCGGCATCAGCGCTCTATATGTATACGCCCCTCACCCATATCAAATATTTTATACTTTCTTATAAACTCGGCTATTCCCTTTTCGTTTAACTGGCCCATTGTTCCTCCCCTGTAGAGAACGGTCGATCCCGCGTTCGCTTCGCCCAGGAGCGCGCAGAGCTCGATAGGAAACTTCTTCATATAGAAGTATATAAAAGCAGCCTGAAAGGAATCGCCTGCGCCTACCGTGTCGCGTACTTCGCGACGAACCGGAAATGCGTTAAGCCGGTAGCGCTTCTCCCGGTGACGCAGCACCACCCCTTTTTCACCGAGCTTGATCACGACGGTCGTGCTCCGGGGGCTGATCTTCATGAGCGATTCATCGGCATCCGTGGTTTTTGCAAGGTGGTGCGCCTCGTTCTCGTTCAGGAACACGATATCGGTATGCGGATAGATACTGTTTTTCAGCGTTTCGAGTGCCTTCTCGTCCGTCCATTCGTTACCGGCATTCGCGTCGTATGAAGTCACAACACCGTTTTTCTCAGCATACCTGAACACGTACCCGATCTCCTCACGCAGTCTTTTGAGAATGAAGTAATTGCAGGAATAAACGATACCGGACTGCTGCACGTAGTCTTCGAAGTCAAGCGAGTGTATGGAAAGGTCGGTCGACGTTCCGGGAAAGGTTGCAACCTGCCGCGGGCTGTTTTCCGTTTCCCCGGTAAATATCAGGGTGAACGGGCTTTTTTTTTCGGGCAGCAGTTTGATCCCCTTCCGTTCGACACCGTGGCGGACGATGTCGTCGTACAGTCTTTTTCCCTCTTCATCGTCTCCGAGATGGGTCAGAAGATACACCCGTGCGCCGAGTTTTCCGAGCCCGCAGGCAACGTAGCCTCCTGCTCCTGCTATATTCTTCGTGAAATCAGAGACGAGCACTTCCGTCCCCGCCTCGAGCGGGGGAGAGGTGTAGATATAATCGTAGTTGAGATCGGCGATGATCGTTACGACTGGTTGCGGTGCTGTGCCATGTTCGAGCTCATGGAGAATGTATTCATTGATCTGCTTCATCTATCTCTCTGAGATGATCTTGAAATTGCCCGTTTTACGCCAGGTTGCAAAATCATATATTTTAACTCCCTCTACCACACGGTGTATAATACCGGATTCGCTCGGTGAATCGGGCTTGAAGCCGAGTGCAATCGATTTGAAAAGGCCGAGAAGCTGGCCGGCAATGACGTATACCGGCGGCATGTAGTCATCTGCGGGCTGTTCGTCTCCTTCCGGGTCGCATTCGACGATTAAATCAGAAACGCGGTCAATCATGTCGTTTTTCTTTCTGCACACAACAAGAACCGCCCGCCCGAGCTTCTTTTCGTGTATTTCGCAGAGGAGGTCTTCTTCGTATTTCTGCACGTACCGGTTGCCGGACACGAATGCAACGACGAGCGTTTCTTCATCGATTACCGCTTCGGGGCCGTGGCGCAGTCCTAAAAAGGTGTCGTATGCGCACATCACCCGGCCCGAAGTAAGCTCCTGAAGTTTCAAATGCGATTCGACTGCCGTACCGAAATGGCTGCCGTCACCGAGAAACACTGCTCTTTTAAAATCAAGCCGGCTCGCTTCGTGGAATATGTCTGCATGGGAAAGCATCTTCTGTCCAATGCTGACGAGCCGGTCGACCCTCATGCCTGCATCATCAAAGTTTTGAAAGTCTGCCAGAAGCTGTGCTGCAATGACCATGTTCGAAAACGAGGCGGTCATCGCGAGCCCCCTGTCGTTTGCGGCCTGGTCAAGACAGAGCAAAAAACTCTTTTTCAATTTCCCGGAGATCTGTGAAAGTGCGCCTTTGTGATTACAGGTGACGATGAAATGACTTGTGTAGCTGCCTTCGGCAATATGCACTGCTCCAAGGCTTTCCGGGCTGTTTCCGGAGCGTGCAAAGGATATCAAAAGCCTGGGGTTTTTGACCATGACCTCCTCCGGATTGGCGACGATCTTTGTAGTAGAAAAGGTATTTACCGGCAGATTCAGACGCTTTCTGAAAAGCCCCTCCACACAGTACCCGATAAACTCCGATGTCCCTGCGCCGGTAAGAATGATTGATGGATTATTCTGTTCGATGGACTCCTTCATAAAGCTTTTAATATCGGCATGGGATTTCTTGAATCTTTCATAGGTGTCGTGCCAGAGGCCGACCTGAGAATTAATTTCTGAGGCGGTATACTCTACTCCCTTTTCCTTTCGCGTACCTTTCGGCATGCCAAGCAGTTTTGTCAGTTCGGTATCCATTGAGAGCTCCATTCTACATATGATGTTTTATAGTCCGGTACGCTAAATCAACCGGCGACAGTTCCGTTAAATAGTCGGTGTTGTTTATGAGAAACTGAACGGCACCAAGTATGCAGGAATCGTTTCGAAGATCGGAAACCTCAAGGAGAGGCATGATTAGAACCTTGTTCTTGATTTCATTTTCGATGAATTCAAGAAGAAAGCTTCCTGCATTGGAAAAGCCACCGCCGAAAATAACAAGCTCTGGATTGATCATATTGATCATATTGCTGAGAGCCATATTGAAATAGGTAAATGAGTCGGACAGTATCGTGTATGCTACCGGATCTTTCTGCATGGCCGCCTGAAAAACCGTTTTCGATGTAATATTTCTAATGTTACCCCCTGCAATTTCGGAAATCTTCGTATGGCTATGCTTTATGACCGCTTCCCTGCCTCTCGCCTGCAGGGCCTTGCCGGATATCTTCTTTTCTAGTGCGCCGAACTCGTAAGGAACGATAGAACCGTTTTTAAACTCATCCGGGTTGGAGTAGAAGTAGCCGATCTCTCCTGCTGATTTGTTAGGGCCCGAGTAGACTGTACCGTTTATCATAATGGCGCTTCCAAGGCCGTACGCGAAATCGATGTACAGTACATTTTTATGATTCTTTGCCTTTCCGGCCACCTTTTCACCGAGCAGGGACAATTTCGTTGAATGTTCTATCTTGATATCACAGTTGAAAAGTTTCTGAAAGTAGCGAGTGATGTCCTCCGGGACATTCTTTTCGTTGCCGGGATACCAGCGCAGCTCGTTACCCTCTCCCACATAGACCCCGGGCGCGATACAGATCATCTTCAGAATTTTTTCGGGAACGGTGCCTTCGGAATCGAGTATATTTCCAATGCACGTATGCAGGAGCTCGAGCCGTTCACCGAAGGTCGCTTCTCCCGGAAATTCACCCCCTATTTTCTGGAGGATTGTTCCCTTTAAATCGGCAAGAGCTATCCTGTAGCTCGCCCTTCCCATTTCGAAGGCGAGAAAATATCTTGCCATCCGGTTGAAATGGATCAGTATCGGTTTGCGTCCACCCTTCGATTGGCCGACTCCCATTTCTGATATAATGCTTCTTTTTAAAAGCTCGTCTGTAAGGCTGCTGACAGTCGGTTTTGAAATATTTGTATGTCTTACGAGGTCCGCCCGGGAAAGCGGGTCGTGCCGGATGATCGTGCCTAAAATAAGGCGTAGATTGTTGGTTTTAACACTGGCCTGAGACTGCTTGGTAAGCTGGTGATATTTCATTGTTCTCGATCCCGAAAGTGTTTCTGAGTTGATTGTAAAGTTTGTTAACTTTCTTGTCAATAATTTATTGTATTTTAGTGTAAAGTAAATTTTTCTTGACAAAAAATTGAAAAAATGGATACTGGATAGGAAGGTTTCTTTACAAACTTTCCGATACAAGGACAACATGCGCATGAAATCCGTCTCACATATGACATCCCGCGAGAGAATGCGCGCAGCAATGTCATACACAGATATCGATTACATACCGTGCTCCTTTATGCTTTTCTATAACATTTACGAGAATTGCGAGAAAGAGGAGGAGTTTATCACCCGCCAGCTCGAGCTCGGGCTCGATGCATTCGTGCACGTTGGACATCTCAACCATACCCTTCATATGCGTGCTAATCTCGATCCGCAGGCAAAATACCGGGAATGGATCGAAAAGAGCGGGGATGCCGTGTACTTCTGCAGGCAGATCGACACGCCGAAAGGACCGCTGAATGCGCGGGTGAGGCAGAGGTCCGGCTGGCCGACTGAGGACGATTTCCCCATCATGAAAGACTGGATAGTGCCGAGAGCTGAGGAGGTTCTCGTAAAGCCCGAAGAAGACCTTGAAAAATTGCGCTATCTGTTCGGACCCTTCAGGGATGAAGATATCGCTCTGCTGCGCACAGAGGCCGAAGCGGCTAAGAAGCGTGCAGATCAGTATGGGCTTCTGCTCGTAGGTGGCTGGAAAGGGGCGGTGGAGCCCGGTATCCAGGTCGATCCTGGCGTCATGGGAGCCGATGCGCTTGCCTGGCTTTCAGGGTATGAGGATGTTATGGTTCTTTCAATTACGAAACCGGACATCATTAAAGAATACCTGAATATCATACACGAATGGAATATGCGCCAGATAGAGATATACCTTGATGTAACCGATGCCGAGCTCATCGTGCGAAGAGCGTGGTATGAAACAACCGAGTTCTGGACACCCGCTGCATACAGTGAAATGATTGCGCCGACAATAAAGCGTGAGGCACAGCTCGTTCACCAGGCCGGTAGAAAGTACGGGTATATAATAACGAGCGCATTTCTGCCGATACTCGATGATATTCTTGATGCAGGAGTTGATGTGCTCATCGGGCTCGACCCCGAAGAGGGGAAGGGGACGGACCTTGCCGTCGTGAAGAAGAAGTTTTCAGAAAAGAAGAGAGCAATCTGGGGGGGTGTGAGCGGTGCGGTAACCGTGGAGCAGGGCACTGAAAAACAGACTGAAGAAGCGGTCGAGCGGGCTCTATCAGAGCTCGGCAGAGGTGGGGGGTTTATTATTTCGCCCGTTGATAATGTGCGAGAGGATACACCAAAGACATGGCGTAATACGCATGCCTTCATAAATGCATGGAAAAAGTTCAGGAAAGCGCCGTTAGAACAGTGATTTCTTTCGTGAACAGGGTGATAGCTGCGTGTGTATATTGTTTTCCCTGGAAACGATACAAGGTGCTGTCCTGATGTTTTTATCCGGATAATGCCGCTCTGTAACCCGCGCTTCTAAGTAACTTCTCGCGAAGTTACTTACAGATACTCGGTCACGAAATGATACATCCTGTCAAGGACGTATGTCCCTGGCGGGATATGCCTCTTCTAAGTAACTTCTCGCAAGTTACTGTTTGATACTCGATCCCAAGAGGACGTACGCCGCTTACGTGTCGCTGAAAACAGGCCGCATGAGGGCGGCACTGATTAGCTTTTGCAATCATCGATAAATCGGTGTATAATCAAACCGCTCATTTGGAGAGCGTTGCTCTCCCTAAAATATTATTTTTGAAGGAGGGTTGCAATGAAGAAAGCATTTGTTATCTTCATCTCTTTGATGTTCCTCTTTTCTTTTACCGCTTTTTTTGCCCTTGCTGGAGGCAGCAAGGAAGGGGGTGAGAAAGGGGAGGCAGTCGAAGAAGGTGAAACGATTACCGTTTTGATGGGAATCGACGCAGCAGGCCAGCACATGGGGGACAGGGCAGCGGAATTTGAACAACAGACAGGTATCAAGGTGAACATGATCGAGGTGGAATGGGACACCATGGTCAACAAGCAGGCTGTTGCGCTCACTGCCCGTGAACCGACATACGATATCGTGGACTGCGGGTCGTTTATGCTCCCGGAGTACGTGCCGAGCGGTTTGTACGACGATCTCTCGGACATGTTTCCGCCCGATGTGAAGGAAAAATACATGGAAGGCATGGTCGATGCGGTCACAGTCGGCGGCAAGGTATACGCGGCTCCGCTCATGGCCTCATGGGTTATCATGTTTTACAACACCCAGATGTTCGAGGAAGCGGGGCTCGACCCGAACAAGCCGCCCAAGACATGGGCCGAGCTGGAAAAATACGGGAAAAAGCTGCAGTCGCCGACGACATACGCGATAACCGACTCCTGGGGTCCCGGCGAGTATGTGACTGTTGCATTTTTCAGATGGGCCAAGTCAGCAGGTGCGCAGATTCACGAGTGGAAGGGTTCTAAGGTCCACTGGCTTCTCAATGAGCCCGAGTGCGTTCAGGCACTCGAATTCATGAAAAAGATGATGGATGAGGGAATTATGGATCCGGGGTCGCCGACCTACTATCAGCAGCAGATTGCTGACCTGTTCGGCAAGGGTCATGCTGCGATGTTCGTTAACTGGGACATGATGCAGCTTGCCTTCAAGGATCCGGATCAGACACCGTACGCAGGAAAGATCAAGGCGGCAATCATGCCTGGCGCAAAACCGGGATTGACCGGGTCAATCGAAGGGCATGAGTTCATGGCGGTTCCGTCTCCGTCTCTTCACAAAGAAGCGGCGAGAAAGTTCATCAAGTTCGTCACATCGATGGAAAACGAGAAGCGCAGGGCGATCGAACAGGGCATGACACCGGTGTACAAGGCTCTGTTTGATGATCCGGATGTGAAGAAGGTTCTCGCGCTCGATGTTATTTTCAACGCGGCGGCCAACTGTTACTACAGGCCGGCTGTTCCTGAGTACACCGAGGTTTCCGACGTAATTTCCACCGAGCTTCAGGAGGCCCTTGTGAACGGCAAGGACCCGTACCAGGCTCTTACCGATGCGAACAACAAGGCAAACAAGCTTTCCGGATGGTAAACTGCCGGTTATATTAATGGGGACAGGGGATTTTCTCCTGTCCCTTTCATATTTTTACTGTCCGGTAATAGCGGGCGACTCTACCAGAAGGTATTTAATAACGGGGTATGCCGCCACGACAGTCGAATATACGAGAGTAACTTTATGTGAAGCTGCGTGAAAGCGGCCGATTGCATGCCTTTTGCTGCAGAGTTTTGACTAATAAAACGACGGGAATGATCATGGCTGAACAAAAGCTGAGCCTGAGCGGGCGGATAGAAAAAAATGAGGGGCTCTTCGCATTTATTCTCGTACTTCCGGCGCTTTTAATCGTCGCCTTCCTCTTCATATACCCGCTTACCTACTCATTTATTATCAGCTTTTTCAGGAGCGATATCAGAAAACCGGGGCTTGTCTTTCTGGGTTTTAAAAACTATCTGGAAATTTTCAAGAGGCCAGATCTTCTGATTTCCTTCTGGAGAACCATTGTTTTCACGGTGATTTCTGTGGGTCTGGAGATGGTAATCGGTATAGCGGTTGCCGTGGCTTTTAACGAGAAGTTCAGGGGCAGGGGCCTTGCCCGTTCTATCATACTCATTCCATGGGCTATTCCTCCGGTTGTCAACGGAATTATATGGAACTGGCTCGTGCACCCGAAAATAGGGGTTGTGAACTACATCCTCACCTCTCTGCACGTGATATCGAGGTACAAGGCGTGGCTCGCAGATCCGAAATGGGCGCTCAATATAATCATCATAGCCGATGCATGGAAATGGACACCCCTGGTGGTGCTTCTCATCCTGGCGGGGCTGCAGGCGATCCCCGATGTGCTGTATGATGCCGCCAAGGTGGACGGCGCGGGAAAGGTGCGTACATTTTTCAACGTTACCCTGCCTCTTTTACGCTGGCCGATTCTCATTACCCTTATTTTGCGGACCGTCGAGGCGATACGGATATTCGATATCATCTACATTATGACCAGAGGGGGGCCTGCGAACAGGACGAAACTGACGACTTTCTATGTGTGGGAGGAGGCATTCAAGCACCACCGGATGGGCTTCGGGTCGGCCCTGGCCTATCTTGTGACGGTGCTCATTATTCTGTTCGTCATCCTGTATTTTAGAACTATCAAGCGGGAGATCGAGATGTAGAGGAGTGTGTATGCCGCAATCAAAGAAAAAGCCGAAGGTCTTTCTCATCGTGTTTATAGTTGTCGTGCTCGCAGCGACTCTATTTCCGTTCTACTGGATTATCAATATGAGCCTGCAGACCAACATTCAGCTCTTCGACACACCCCCTCATTTTTTTCCCCCAACTCCGACCATGGAAAATTTCAGAAGTGTTCTTTTCGAAGAACGGGGGACGATGAAGTTTTACCAGGCGGTATTCAATACCATTACCGTCGCTTTCGCTACGATGATCGTGTGTGTGTTTATCGGTAGTATTACGGGGTACGCGCTTGCCAGGCTTCGGTTCAAGTGGGGTATTTTCATACTGTTTGCCCTGATAGGAACACAGATGGTGCCGCCCCTCACGGACCTGATTCCCCTTTATGTGATATTCAGCCGCTGGCTCAACCTCATCGACACGAAGGCGACGCTTATCATCGGGTATACCGGCTGGCTGCTCCCGATTTCGGTGTGGATTCTTTACGGCTACTTCAAGACCATACCTAAAGATCTTGAGGATGCGGCCCGTATCGACGGATGCACGAGGATGGCGGCGCTTTTCAGGGTGGTATGGCCTCTTTCTGCACCCGGCCTCGCAGCCACCGCAATTTATGTTTTTATATCTTCAACAAACGAGTTTCTCTTCGCAATGATATTTTCGAGCACGTACAGGGCCAAGACGATTCCGGTGGCACTTGCTGACATGGTTGGCAAGTACCAGATACGCTATGGCGATATGACTGCCGGTGCGGTGATTGCCGCGATGTTCCCGGTTGTGCTTGCCCTCATCTTTCAGAAGTACCTTGTTCGGGGTCTCACTGCAGGGGGAATCAAGGGGTAGCACGCAGTTGCCGTGCTGATAACGAAACAAACATGGCTCGGAGGAGTGTATGAGTACAATCGAACCGAAAGACCTGCATGCATGGTGCAGTATTCCCTACAACGAGCTTGAAAAACATCCTGAGCGAAAGGTCCCGTTTCGCCTTGTGCGTGACTCCGTTTCAATGGGCACTGTCATGGCAGAAGAGCTCGTGGACCTCATTCAGGAAAACAACAAAAAGGGGAAAGAAACGAGGGCAATCATCCCCTGCGGCCCGAGCTGCTGGTACAAACCCTTTGCCGATCTCGTAAACAGCAAAAAGGTGAGCCTGAAAAAGCTCGTTGTTTTTCATATGGACGACTGTCTCGACTGGCAGGGTCGGCCACTGCCGAAGTACCACCCCTATAATTTCAGGGCGGTTATGGAAGATGTATTTTATGAGCCGATCGATTTTGAGCTTGCCGTTCCCGAAGAGAACAGAAACTGGCTCACACCCGTGAACATCGAACAGGTCGCCCAGCGCCTGTATTCAGCGCCGATAGATATCACCTACGGCGGATGGGGTCAGGACGGACATATCGCGTACAATCAGGCGAGAAGGCATCCCTTCAGCCATGTTACGATCGAGGATGTGAGAAATTCAACGATACGGATGCAGGAAAACAATATCGACACCATCATCGCTCTGGCCCAGCGGTCATTCGGCGCTGGGTACCAGTTTGTACCGCCGATGTCGGTGACACTCGGCGTTAAGGAATGCCTGTATGCGGACAGGGTGCGTCTTTTCAGTGACACGGGCGCCTGGAAGCAGACCGCCCTTCGCGTGGCCCTTTTCGGCCCGCTTACACCGGAGTATCCGATAACCCTTTTACAGGAGCACAAAGACGCCCTTATAACCGCAACCGTCGACACGGCGCGTCACCCGATCAGTGAGCATCCCGAATGGGACCTTGGCGTGTAAACTTCACTCCCTTTGTTTCGTCTCGTTACCCGGAGAAATTCATGTCGAACACTGTCGAGTCTTTTTCTCTTAACTATAATGAAAGCCGGTACAGTGCCCTGATAGGCACCGGGGGAATAGGTTCGGGGATGTTTTTTGCGCTCGATGGAAACCACACCCTCGGCCGTGAGGAAAGCAGAGGTGGTCATCTATTGAACCGGCGTGATTACTGCAAGCTCCATATAGTTTCACACTATGTACGGGCCTTGATGAAAAAAGACTTCAATACCATTGCCCTTGGTATGGTCGGGGACGATGAAACAGGGAGAGCGCTGGTTTGCGAGATGGAGGAAGCGGGCATCGATGTGGGCCGGGTGCGGCGCATTGAAAATGCGGACACACTCTTCTCGTTCTGCTTTGTGTACCCGGACGGCTCCGGCGGAAACTTGACGACCAGTGATTCGGCATCAGGAATGGTGACTTCCGGGTATATCGACGAGGCCCAGCCTCTTTTTAAAAAATACAGGGGCCGCGGGGTCGCGCTTGCTGTTCCGGAAGTGCCTTTCGATGCGCGCATCAGAGTTCTTGAATACGGAACAAAATACTCGTTCTTTAGAGCAGCTTCGTTTACCTCCGGTGAGATGGAAAAGGTAGTAGAAACACACATTCTAAGGATTGTGGACCTGCTCGCGTTAAATATAGATGAGGCTGCCAGGATTGCAGGAATTTCGGAACGCAGCGGTTCAATTGAGGGAACGATCAAAACTGCGGTCAGTTCTCTCGTCAGTTTGCACCCCCACCTTGCGGTAACAGTCACGGCGGGTAAAGGGGGAAGCTGGGCCTGGGATGGACGCAAACTCTCACACAGACCGGCGGCACCGGTTGAAGCAGTCAGCACTGCCGGAGCAGGCGACGCGTTTCTTGCCGGTATGATCGCGGGGACCGCTGTCGGCCTTTGTACGTCAGAGGCACATGAGCTCGCATCGCTCCTCGGTTCACTTTCAGTTACCTCTCCGCACACCATACATAAGGGGATAAACAGGAAGACTCTTTTTGATTGTGCGGATTTATACGATGTAGTACTCTCCGACCGGGTGAAGGATGTTTTCTCGGTGCCCGGCCGAACACGTGATAATGCCTGACATTTTCTTGACCGAAACTGTGGTTAAGGCCCCGTAGAAAGCAGCCATTTATTTTTAAAATCTTTTTTAAACGTCAGAGGTTTCACTAAAAAATATTGGCAACTCTCCGTATATTTCTGATGCCGAACAATGAATACTTTATACCGGAAACCCATTGCAGAGAATCCGATATTTGCCGGCATATCGGAATACAGCTGCAGAAAAATCGATTGTCCGGTGCAGTCTTTTCTATTGCACTTTTAAATTAAAAACCGGATAATTTCGATACATTGGTGAGCGGTGAGCTGCAGTACCGGTAAAGTCGCCGGGCGCGGGGACGGCCCGCCTTGTCAATGGTATTCGGACTTCATGTGCCCGAACAATACCGGACATATCAGGAACGAGCTTGGAGAGTTATGCGCATGGCTCGATATCGAGTACTGCAATACCGGGTGTTCCCGTTCTTGAAACCGGCTGAATACATAGAAAAATTCAACATGGGGGTGTGAAATGGCTGGACCGGGATTTTACGTAATCGGCGAGGAGGAGAAAAAGGCGCTTCTGGAGGTGGTTGAGGCGGGGTATATGTTTCGCTACGGAGATGAGTCAGATCCCAAATTCCTCGCAAAGGTATGGCAGTTTGAACAGGAAGCGGCAAAATATCTCGGGATACCGCACACGGTAGCGGTCAATTCGGGAACGTCAGCGTTGTGGATTGCGCTCGGCGCTCTCGGTATCGGTCCCGGTGACGAGGTAATCGTTCCGGGCTACACCTTTATCGCATCCATTACTTCGATTGTTTTTGCCAGGGCTGTTCCGGTTTTAGCCGAGATAGATGAAACGCTTACGCTCGATCCGGCCGATGTTGAAAAAAGAATTACTCCACGGACAAAAGCGGTTATGCTTGTTCATATGCTCGGCAATCCGGGCCGTATCGACGAGATTAAAAAGATCGCCGACAGGCACAACCTCCTTCTCATTGAGGACTGCGCTCAGGCCTTTGGTGCCACCTACAGGGGGAAATATGTAGGGAATTACGGTGACATAGGCACCTACAGCTTCAACATCTTCAAGATGATAACAGCAGGCGATGGGGGTATGATCGCCACATACGACGAAAAGCGATACAAACGAGCATTTGCGATTCACGACCAGGGGCATTTGCCGCTCCGACAGGGGGTGGAGCGTGGTTCGCGGACGGTAATGGGTCTTGATTTCAGAATGACTGAGCTCGCGGCGGCGGTGCTGCTTGCCCAGCTCGGCAAGGCTGAGAAAATGAAAGCCCGGCTGAGGGATCTGAAGAAGCGGTTCAAGGAGGGAATACGGGATATACAGGGGCTTTCGTTTCGCGAGCTTCCCGATCCCGATGGAGAGCTTTCCACCCTGCTCACGGTATTCTTCCCGGACCGGGAAACAGCGCGAAAGTTTGGCGACAGGTTGGGATGCGGGGTTGTTGCGGATTCGGGGTGGCACGTGTATACCAATATGGAACATGTGCTCGGAAAAAAAACGGTCGACAGCACAGGGTGCCCCTACACCTGTCCCTACTATACGGAAAAGGGTGGCCACGCCGAGTATTCGAAGGGAATGCTTCCGAAGACCGACTCGATTTTGAGCCGGGCGATAAATATAAGCATAGGTGTTTCCGACGCCGGCCTGGGCTCGGGCTTCGGCATCACCATTCAGAGCGATGAAGATGAAATCGACCGCAAAATCGAGGAGTTCAGAAAAACAGCGGTAGAATACCTGTAGGGTATTTTTTTATGAAAGATAAAACCATAATCCAGAGATATAACTTTACTCGTGTGATAGAAAGCAGATTTACGGAGTGGATACCACATTCCGTAGTTTTGACCAGCTCTTCGACGCATTCAAACGACAGTTGCTCCACTTTGTCGAAATCAAGCTGCCGGCAGTGGGAATATTGTATTGTATCGATCGGTGCGCTTGAGGAGTTCTTATTTCTTGCTTGAAAGAGAAGGGCGGGTTATTATGTGGTTAATAGCGGTGTAAGCCGCTTCGCGGCCGAGTATCAAACAGTAACTTGCTCGAAGTTACTTAGAAGCTACGGCTGCAATTTGGCATCGAGATGATGACAAGAAACGACATGTATCCCTGGCGGGATGTATCCCTGGCGGGA
>CAYSRJ010000032.1:26386-40892 GCA_964433545.1 uncultured Spirochaetota bacterium
ATGTATCCCTGGCGGGATGTATCCCTGGCGGGACCGAGTATAACAAATTGCTTATTTGAGATCACCCAGAAGGAGAAAGAAATGACATCACGGGAAAGAGTTCGTCGTGCAATAAACCATGAGGAAGGGGACAGGGTGCCGATCGACCTGGGAAGCACTCTTGTTACCGGAATCCAGGCGAGCATATATGCGCAGTTCAAGAAGGCTCTGGGTCTAGAAGGGAGCAGCGTCAGGGTATACGATCCTTTTCAGATGCTTGCAGAGGTCGAGGAAAAGGTAAAGAAGATTCTTGGCGTAGACACGTATGGCATACAGCTTCCGACTACCATATTCGGCTACAGAAACGAAAACTGGAAGCCATTTACCATGTTCGACGGCACAGAGGTGGAAATCTCCGGCCACTTCGAGTATGACGTTCTCGAAAACGGGGATATCGTACAGTACCCGAAGGGGGACAGAAGCGCGCCGCCATCGGGCAAGATGCCGAAAGACGGGTTCTACTTCGACACCATCGTCAGGCAGGAACCGATCGACGAGGCCAAACTCGATCCATGGGAGTGGGTCGAACAGACATATGCGCTGTACACGGACGATGATCTCCGGTACCTGGAGGAAACATCAAAACAGTATTTCGAGAACACGGAGTACGCGCTTCTGGGAAACTTCTGGGGTGCCGGTTTCGGGGATATCGCGATCGTCCCCGGTCCGGCTGTGCTCCATCCCAAAGGTATACGGGACCCCCAGGAGTGGTATATTTCAGCAATAACGAGAAAGCAGTACATCATGGATATCTTCGGCTATCAGTATGAGCTGCAGATGAAAAATCTTGAGATGTACCGGGAGGCGGTGGGGGACCGGATAGATATAATTGTAATGAGCGGAACTGATTTCGGCTCGCAGAACGGGCCGTTCATTTCACCTGCTTCCTACCGGGAGATGTTTAAACCCCTCCACAAGAAGATGAACGACTGGGTACACGAGAACACAAACTGGAAAACGTTTTATCACACCTGCGGTTCTATCGTGGATTTTCTCGATGATTTTTACGAGGCCGGAGTCGACATCCTCAACCCGGTGCAGATCTCAGCTGCCGGTATGGACCCATCTTTTTTGAAAGATAACTACGGCGACAAGTTCGTGTTCTGGGGAGGCGGTATAAACCCGCAGGGCACACTCTCGTTCGGCACGCCCGATGAGGTCCGCGAGGAGACGGCGCGGAACATTGAGATTTTCGGGAAGGGCGGCGGGTATGTATTCAACAATGTGCACAATATTCAGGCTAATGTTCCGATTGAAAACCTGCGCGCTCTGTTCGACACCTTCAAAGAGAAGAGCTCCTATCCGATAGGTGCCTGAAGGTGCTGCAATTAAGGGGAAGAAAAGATGTACAGGATTGAGAATACACGGTATAAGGATGTCGACGGGGTGCTGATCGAAAACGACGAGTTGGCCCTCACCCTGCTGCCGCAGTGGGGGTCGAAGACTGCATCAATAGTATACAAGAAACTCGAATACGAGCTTTTGTGGCAGAGCCCCTGGGAACGGTACCGAAGGACAGGGTATGCCGACCCCTATGAAAACGGTGAAATATCGGGTTTCGATGAAATGTTTCCGACGATATCACGCTGCTTCTACGAGGGCGGGCCGTGGGACGGCAGCGAGATGCCCGATCACGGCGAGGTGTGGAGCATCCCCTGGGAGCACAGTATACGGGAAAACAGCGTCATTCTTCGTGTTAACGGCGTCCATTTCCCGTACCTCCTCGAAAAGGAGGTGTTTCTGCAGGGACAGCAGGTGCATATGCAGTACCGGGCGAAAAACCTCTCAGCCTTCGATTTCGACTGCCTCTGGGCAGCGCACCCGCTCTTCAACGCCTCCCCCGGAATGAAGCTTATCGTGCCGAAAGGGATGGATAAAATCGTCAACTCTGTGCCGGGCCCCAGGTTCGGTTCGTATGGAAAACTGTACGATTTCCCGAATACCGTGTGTGAAGACGGGAGCAGATTCAACCTCAGCCGTGTTCCGGAAAAGAATGAATCGGGGTATCAGAAGTACTTCTTCTACGGCAGGGTACCTGAAGGATGGTGTGAGCTGTTTGACAAAGACAGGTCATTGAATATAGGCATGGCTTTTCCCCGTAACGAGGTCCCCTATCTCGGTATATGGGTAAACGAGGGAGGCTGGGAGGGGCAGTACAATATTGCGCCGGAGCCCGCAACAGGGGGCATGGACAGGGTTAATTTTTCGAAAATGTGGGGGATGGGAAGTAAGCTCGGGCCGGGCGAGGAGCGCTCCTGGCACTTGATCATCACCGTGCAGGAGGGAAACGAGGCACGGTGTATGACGGAAACCGGCGAGTTTGTTTTTTAAGAATTATGTGAAACCAATCCACCTGTACGTGGAAATCCTGCGAGATCATCCTGGTTTGAGGAATTCCAAATCGAATACAGTATCGTGCAGCTGCTTTGACTGGTACTACAGCGATACTTTTCATCTCAAATTCGATTAAGAAAGGTTTACGAGGGATAAATAATCGATGAATACGACTTTTACATCATTACGCTGCACTTTATACCATATAATAAGTAAGTATCGCTGTAGCACTAAATGTCCTCGTACTCGGTGATATCGAGCTCACCCACGGTGAGTTCCGGAAGTTTTGCCACCGCCTCCTTGATATGGGGCATATTCATATGAACCTGCTCCCAGTTTTCCTTGCTCGGGTACTGTTCAAAAAAGAAAAATTCAGAGGGATTTTTCATATTCCGAAATGCCATGTAGGTGACGGTGTCTTTTTCAAGCTCCATGACCTTCTGTGTTGCATCACGCATCAGTTTTCCCAGTTCATCCTCTTTTCCCTGCACAGCCTGCAGTTTTACGGTAATCGTGTACATAACATACTCCTCTTATATGTGGCATAATTTGCTGTACGAAAAATACCAGCTTTTTTCTTTTTGTCAAGCTGCAGTGCTCCGTTACTGGTAAAAATGAGAAATATTCCTGAATCGTGAATTGTTTATTGAGAATATGACAGGATGCTGGAATGTGTGTCCTCAAACTGCTTGCGAAACTCTTTTGAAAATGCTACTGTTCTGGTAGGTAATGCTATAGCGTAGCAAGCCGGTAGTTAAATAAACTAAACTCGCTCCAGTGCAGCATCTAAAAAAACAGTATGTCTCAGGTACAAAACAGAAAAAAAACTCTAAAAAGGCAAAATAAAAGCGTACGCGATGACCTGAATATGAAAGATAACGGTGGATCAATTAACCAGCTGCATATGGTTCAGGAGATATCACAGTTAGTTCTTTCCTGCAGCAATACGCCTCTAAAGGTGCTCCTTCAGCGAATCGCCGAAACCGGCTGTCAGATCTTCCGGTTCAACAGTGCTGTTGTTTCACTTCTGAACAGTGAGAAAAACACCTATACCCCCCGCGTGGTGACCGGCAGCACACATTTTTCTCCAAACAGCAATGTTGCTGAAGTGACCGGCGAGGTTGTCAAGAGAATTTTTGCCGACCGTTATCGGGTGAAGGTTATTTATTATGAACAGTCGCCTCAGGATTCTGCTGTTTATTTCAATCCGCAGGATATAGAGCGGAGGACACAAAAGAGGAGACCGTCCGGTGAATGGCATGAGCGGGATGTTCTTCTCTGCCGCCTGCTCGACAGTAATGGAGAAACGGGGGGATATATCAGCTTTTTACATCCTGCTGATGACTGCAGATTGTCGAGGGATTTATTCTACAATTTGGAAATATTCAGCCGGTGTGCTTCATCTGCTGTTGAGTACCATACCATGTTCTCAAACCTGAGGAAGAACGAGAGGCATTTGAAGCAGCTCCTCGTCTCGAGTAATATTTTCAGGCTGCAGTTGGATCTCGACGAACTTTTCAATGAGATTGTATGGGCGGTAAATTTTTCCTCGTCTTTCAATGTGGTTGCATTAGGTCTCGTTAATAAAAAAAGTCGATCGATGGACATACGGGCGGCTGCATGCACTGATAAGGTAAAGCTGAATCAGATCCGTGAGCTTCAGTTTCCCCTTGCCTCAATTATGCCTCTCTTCCGTGATGAATATTCCAGGGGGAAGGCTTTTTATATAAACAAACCTGAAAATGTGCTCGAAAGATTCAGGGAGATTTATTACGGCATGTCGTCGATGACCGGTGCCGCACATGAGCCGAATTGTAAAACGCTTTTAATTCAGATCAAATCACAGAACAACAATTTGTATGGACTGCTGCTGGCGGATGACTACGGAAACTTGACGAATGTATCTGACGAAGAGATCCGCATCCTCGAGATATTTGCAAATAATATAGCCATTGCCATTGATAACAGGAACATATATGTACAGTTGAGAAAGAAAATTCTGAAACTGGAGGACGAGATCGCTCAATACGAGCCGGATTTCAAAGAGAACCCCAACCTCGCAATAAAAAAGATGGTTGACCGCATTTTCAAAGATTTTAAGCGGTCGGTGTAGGCTGAGGACCGGGTATTCTGTTCTGCAATAATTGATAGGTTTTTTATAATTCGATATTCGCCAACATACGAAAAAAAACCGTGAAAAGCTCCCGATTTGCCTCTGAAATATTCACGAATGCTTTTCCCACCGAAAAGCGACAGCTTTATTGTTAATATGCTGCCCGTTATAGAACATTCCGTCAAGAATAGAGAAAATGTGAAGTTTCCAGGGCACCTATGAAAATATGGGTATGCATACTTTACCTCTGGGGATTTCTTTTATCATTGAATTGATGTGTGAGGAAATGAAAATCAGGGAAATCAGGAGGCTTTCGATGCGCCCTCATCGAAGGGTGGTGTATTGTTTCTTTTCAGGCATTCAAGTACATTGTTTACTTCATAAGGGTCAGTGGTTATTGCAATTACTCGTATGCTGCCAAGTACACCTTCGGTACCAACTGGCATCTTCGACATTTCATGGCCGTATTTTGGACATCCCAGTGGTCGGCTATCGCCCTCCTGGCATCGCCGACATTCGTGCATCCATGTACATCGGATCGATCTCATACATCTTTTGGATAAGCTGTTCCCAACTCTGCCTTGAGGCTCTGCTTGATACTGTTTCTAGATATTCGTCAGGAGACCCAACAGGCTGTACGTCTGAAGAGGTTTCGGGTCTGTAAGTAAACCTTGCAAGACTTCCATCTTTATTCGCCTTCCCTTTCGATCTGCTGGAATAAGCCATAATAACGGATAAGGTGTTTATGCTTCGGCGGGACATGCTGGGTGAGCTCTGCGATAAAATCGCTTGTACCACAGGCATTCCTTCACTCCGTCCGGTCACTTTGAAGAGTTTTATGTTTTCCTTAAAGTATTCGTTATACTTCGTCTTGTAAATAATTGTTCCGTTTGAGCGAGCGTATAAAATCTTCTATAACGATACGGGGTGTACTTGACAGCACCTTCGGTAGGGTAAATACAAACTGTCGGTGTGGGAATTTCAAGAGCACGTTTTCTGAATTGATAAGAATATCGATGGTTTTCGGATAGTTGTACAAAAATTTATCTATTTAGCAGGACTGCAATGAACTATTACTGCTGACAAGGGAGGAGAGATGGTTGCAGAAATAGGTATCGTAGCAACAAGCATCAAGATAGCCTTCGAACTTGTTAAGGGAATACAGGAACTACTTAAGGGATCAAAGAGAGCTGTTGCTGAATATGAGTTACAAATGAACTTGGTTGAGATTGCGAAGGCTCTCACAAATGCTGAAATGCAAATTGCAGAAATACAGAATGCTATTGTAGAGAAGGACAGGATTATACGAGAACAAGCCGACGCTCTGAAAATGACATAAAAAATGGCATATGAGGCTCCGTTCTATTGGATCGACGATGATGGAGAAAAAGATGGACCATTCTGCCAGCAATGTTGGGATAAAGATAGAAAGGCAATAAGGTTATAGGACTGTTACAACGGGGTCTGAATTTGTAACACATGTAGGTGCAGTTATGATACATCAGGGAACTATTTTAAGGGATAATAGACGGGAGTCACTTCCTGTAAATTTATAGAGTAAACGGAAGCCCACAAGAGTGACTTAAACGGCATGGTATAAGCTTTTCATTATATAATATAATAGGAATATGTTTGCTCGAACACGTAAAAAAGTAAAAACCCAGCTGAATATCCGGGATACGGACTCGAAAGAAACACCCAGCGATAACGAATACGGTCACACGGCAATCCGGGAGATCGACGATTCCCTGTATCGTCACGAGGAAAACCCATACCGCTGTTTGACCTTCCCCCGAATGACAGTGAGGACGCTCACCCTGTTCCTTCGCCGAACCCCTTGCGCTCCATGGCCCCCCACTCCCTCTTGTGCGTAAAGAACTTAAAAAAGCCTTTCAACTTACACCAGATATTGATCTGTCGGTAGAAAAGGCTTTCGAGTATCGATGCAAAAAGCTTCAGGATGAAATGGTGAATCTGCACTTTCTTCCCGATCCCGTAACTTTCCATCACAAGGGCGTAGATCGTATGTAGGAGGCTGTATCCCCATGCGATAACGAAGAACCGCAAAAGCGTATAAAGGGAAAACGCCCCTGTTCCGATACCGACCGCGAGAACCGTGTACCCTATGAGCTCGAAAAACGGGGGTACTATCTCCGTAAGGATATAGAACGGCATCGAAAAGAGCCCGATCACTCCGTAGCGAGGGTTCATGATCATATCGCCGTTCTCGAATATACTCTCCATGAGCCCCATCTGCCAGCGCACCCGCTGCCTAGCAAGGACCCTTAAGGTGGAGGGAATCTCGGTCCAGCACACCGTATCGGTTACGAACGCGACCCTGTATTTCTTCTTCTCCCTTCTCATAAGCTTGTGGAGCTTCACGACCAGCATCATGTCCTCGCCCATGCTCTTTCTCTTGTACCCGTTCACACGCAGCACGTCCTCCTTCTTGAAGATGCCGAACGCACCCGAGATGATGAGCAGGGAGTTAATCGAGGCGAGCCCGAGCCTGCCGAGGAAGAACGCCCGGGCGTACTCGAGGCTCTGTAGGATCACGAGGATGTTTTTCGTGAGCCGCTCCGCAAGGAGTCTTCCCATACTGATCTGTGCACCGTTTGCGGGCCTTACGATGCCGCCGACTGCGATCGTCCGGTCGGGATCGTTTACAAACGGAAGGATGAGCTTTGCGAGCGCGTCCTCGCCGAGTATGGTATCGGCGTCGACCGCGCAGAAATACGGGAAGCGGGACACGTTGATTCCGGCATTGAGCGCGTCAGCCTTCCCCCCGTTCTCCTTATCGATGACGACGATATTCTTGAACTCTCTCGATATGTATATGCCCCGGACTTTCGCCGTATCTATCGATCGCCTGAACACGTAGTCGGTCTTGATGAGGTTGAATGCCTCGAAAAGTATCTTTAGAGTATTGTCCTTCGAGCCGTCGTTTACCACAAGAAGCTCGTACTGCGGATACCGGACGAAGAGTATCGAACGGACGCTCTCAACGATCGTCTTTTCCTCGTTGTAGGCGGGAAGAATGATCGAAACAGGGGGAAGCAGCCTGAACCGGAACGCCTGGTTAAGATCGAAGGTGAACCGGAACTTCTTCGCCCGCTGTATCCCGAAGACGGAGAATATGAGGATAAAGAGATAAGTTGTATTTACACTGAAATAAAAGACCATCAGCAATGTCAGCACCGTGTAGAGTATCTGTTCAATCATTATCCAACCCTCTGCAGGAGCTCTTCGATCACAGGGAAAAGATCCCTGTAGTTCTCGAGGTAGTTTCTGTATCCCTTCCTCGAAAGAAACCTCACCACCCTGTACGCAGTCTTTTTCCTGCGCTCGTCTCCACCTCCGAGATGACGAAGTATCCGCTCGAAGACACCCTGTTCCTGGAGTGTCTGAACCACCATGTCCTTCGCATACCGGTCGTCTCCATTGAGCGTATTAATAAGTTCCATGATGCCGATACTTCCGAGCTGCACAAGCGCGGCGGCGGAGTTTTTCCGCACGAACCAGCTTTCATCCGTCAAGAGCGCAGCCAGCCGGTCCACCGCGCCCTTTATCGCCATATCGCCTATGAGGTTGCACGCGACCGCCCTGACCTGCCATTCGGTATCCGAGAGCGCATCGATCACCGTCTTCACCGCAAACAGATCGTTGATCTTTCCGATTGCAATGAGTGCATTGATTCGAACGTCTAAAGAGCCGCTCTCCCCATAGAGCCGCTGCAGTACTTCAAGGCTCTCCGTAAGCCGGAGCCCTGAGATGACCTTGACGAGAAGGATCGTTCGGGAAGGAGGGTAAGACGGATCCAGGATAAGCGGCTTCAGATGCGGGTAGATACCGGGCCCGAAAAAGGGGAGAATCGCCGCGATGAGCCAGGCTTGGGACAGCGGACAGGTCCCGTAGAGCCGGAGCAGATTCGAGACCGCGCGTTCGTCCCGTAACTCTCCGAGTGCAATGATCGCCGCCGATACCACCTTCGGGTTGGAATCCGAGAGAACGCGGATAATCCGCTGTACGTTGTGCCGGGAGCCCAGAATTCCGAGGGTATGGCTTGACCTCATCCGCTTCGATGAAAGCGCGGCGCCGAGTCCCTTCTCGATATACCTGACAAGGCCGAGTGAGACTGCCGCCTCCTTCATTCGTACTCTTTTTCTCCCTTTGATATCCAACAGCACCGTGGCAAACGCGTCGATCGCCGCGTTGCGCTGCATCCTTTTGCACCGCAGGCAATCGGGAGCGGTCTCCTCCAGGAGATACCCGATAAGCGAGGCGTGTATCTTTCTCGATATCCTCGTCCGGATTTTTCGTTTCAGGGCCCCCACCCAGGAGAATCCTATTGTGAGGATGAAAAAGAGCAGTACGGCCGCCGCTATTCCGATGGTAATCCGGAAGAGTGCCCCCTCCAGAAGTATGAAGAATTCTTGTATCACCATCGTATTTACGAGGACCATGAAATCTCGCTGGAGCGGCCATACAGCGTCTCAACCCAGGCAAAGCTGAGAGAGGTCTCGATCTGATCGGTCAATGAGACAGAGATGCCCGTGGCGAAATCAAAGACCCTCCTTACCGGGTCCCGCGTCTCCACGTCCCCGCCGTATACCGCCTTGATGAAGAGGTCGTTATGCTCCATATACTCCAGCTCACGATTTTTCGGGTCCATCGCGAGCACCTTCTCGAACTCCTCTTTTGCCTTCTTCCTGTCATTACTGGCAAGATATACCTTGCCGAGTTCGATCCGCACCTCGACCTCGTCCGCATCGCTCGATAGGGCCTTCTCAAAATACTGTATCGCTTCGTCGTATCGGCCGGACCAGAATAGCACGCGTGCGAGCCCGAACATGCCGTTCGGATAGTTTTTTTTCAAATCGAGAAAACGCCGGTACAGCTCTATCGATTCCTCGTATTCCCCTTTCCAGCTCTTGATCTGGGCCTTTCTGAAAAGCGCCTCCTCACTGTCCGGCACCCGTTCCAGCACCTCCTCGAGCATTACGCGAGCCCGGTCGAACTCGTTCTGCCAGCTCAGTATCTTCGCCAGCCGGATCCTGATCATCACATTTTCAGGGTCGCGGGAGATTACCTCCTCGTAGGACTTGACGGCCTCGTCGAGGTTTCCCTCCCTCTCGAACCTGGGACCGCGTTCGATATAGCGGTCGATATCCTCCTGCCCGAAAAGCAGCGTGCCAGTTATGCAGGAAACAGAAAACAGTGCAACTAAAATGATTCGAACAGCGTTTCTCATAGGATGGTCACCTCTTTTCTTCTTCTCCTGTTCCACACCGGCATAAAACCCTCTCTATCCTGGCGAGAAGCTCGTCCGGGCTGAACGGCTTTGTGATGTAATCGTCCGCCCCGGCCTTCAGGCCGTCGACGATATCCTTTTCGGAGTCGAGCACAGAGAGAAAAATGATCGGGATACTCGCCGAAGCCTCCTTTTGCTTGAGCTTCCTGCACACCTGAAGTCCCGGGAGCTTCGGGAGCAGGCGGTCGAGCAGGATAAGGTCCGGTGCGTACTTCAAAGCGTACTGCGCACCTTTTTCGCCGTCGTTGGCGAGGATAGTGGCATACCCTTCCTTCTCGATCAGTCTTCGGAGAAGCTCGAGCGTTTCCGAAGTGTCCTCGATAATAAGAATAGTACTTTTCTTCTCACCGGTCATGGTGAAAAACCCCTATCTTATATCTTCGCCATCCTTTCTGAAATCTTAACGTCCTAGCGTTTGCTTTTTCGGTGCATAGCGCTATATTTATTGTACATACTGTGGTGGAGAATACGATGAAAAGCATTGCCTGCTTGACGGCGGCCTTTGTCGCGTCGACCGTTCTCTTATGCGGCTTTGCCGCGGAGGGAACATGGATACCGGGAGGAGAGAAATCGGCGTCTACCCTGAAAACAGCGGAGGAGGAAGCGGTCCGCTGGCTCGTTCGCCGGATGGTACCCAACGAAACAGTCCCGGACCCGGTCCCTTTTCGAAGGAGACTCCTTTTGAGCTATCTCATTCCGGAGGCCGACCCGACCTACCCGTATGTGTTCAGCCGTTCATTTATCTACGACGACGCCGTGGGCGCAGTCGCGCTTACCATGACGGAGCGGTATAGGGAAGCGGAGTACGTTCTCTCGGCGATACGACGCGCAATGAGAAACGACGGCAGCTTTTTTTTCGTCTACAACACCCACAACAGCTGGCCGAACGACGACGACCACGGGGGAAGTATGGTGCGGACAGGGTCCGCGGCCTGGGCCGGCTACGCGATTGTATTCTATCTTCTGACCCGGAAAGGCGAGGACCCCGCGTTTGTCGAAACTGACCCCCTCGCGTCACGATTCCTCCGGACCGCGGAGCTCATAGCACGGTATCTCATGGGTCTTCAGGTCAACAGCGCGGACGATCCTCGATTCGGGCTCGTGACCGGAGGGGAGGGGACCTACACGATCAGGATGGACGAAGAGTCCGGGGAGCCGGTCGAGGAGTACGACCCTTCTTCGGTAGACTGGGCGAGCACCGAGCATAACATAGACGTGTACTTCTTTCTCCGGGACCTGGGAACCCTCACCGGTGACAAGAAATACACCGATGCCGCAGACCGGACACGAAACGGCCTTTTTTCCCTGTGGAGCGAGAATGACGGCCAGTTCTACAGAGGAATCAGCGGATCAGGTTCTATCGACAGGGCCCTCCCGCTCGACTGCGCGTCGTGGGGGGGTATGTTTCTATTCGCCGCGGGCGACGAACAGAAGGCCCAACGCTGTATCGAGACGGCTGGAACACAGTTCGTTTCGAACTACAACGGTATCCCGGGATACAAACCGTACCAATCGGGCCCGCTGTACGAGGAGGCCGGTGTGAACAAACATTACGCCGGGATCGTCGGCGCCTCCCGCTGGGAGGAGGCTTCACTCGTCTGGGGTGAGGGATCGTTCGGTGTATCCGCCGCGTACTGCAGCGCGGGGAAAAGTGCGGATGCGTACAGAATCTTGAGGGCCCTCCTCCCACTGCAGACCGACGGGGGATTTTTGTACTCGACGACCGCTATCCCGTACCAGTTCTCGACCTATCCGAGCGTCGCAAGCACCGGCTGGTTCATCATCGCAGTCGAGTCCCTGCTCGATGAAGGAAAGGGCGACCGCTTCTGGGGAAGAGGCGTTTCTGAGGAAATGGCGTTTCTAGCGAAACAGCGCTTCGAGGCAAGGGGAGAATAGACATGAAACGCCTTGTGCTCTTTGTAACGGCGGCTCTGATCATGGTGTCCGGTGGACGCACGTTTGCAAGCGAGCGGTTTATCCCTCTCGACGTCCGTGCAGGCCTCTTCGAGGCCCAACAATGCTCCTCCCCCCAAAAGACGGGAATCGAACTCTTCGCCATGAAGCGGATCTTCGATTGTTTCAGAATCCCGTACGACACTGTTGAGAACATAGAAGATATCTTCTCCTATCGTGTCGTCTATCTCGCCGGGCCGCTTCACAACAGCGTGCTCGACAGCCGTGCCTCGGGCCTCCTCTACGACTATGTCGAGGAGGGCGGAACGTTAGTTGCCGCCGGGGAGATAGGGAGCCTTCTGTACCCGCTTTTTGGAATTAAGAGGGTCACCCCTTCCAGGAAACGCTACCGGCTCGTTTTTACCGAAAAGGATCCCGCGCTCGCATACCTGAACCGACCGCAGGAGCGCACCATATCCCTCGGAAACGGGGAAAAGCACTTCTACGAGGAGGTGATCTGGTCTTTCGGGTATGCATTAGAAGCGGACGCTTCTTTGGAAGCGCGCCCCCGGGTGCTCGCCCGTTTCGACGACGGCTCCCCCGGCATGCTCACCGGGTCGTACGGAAGAGGACGGTTTTACGTTATAGGCCTTACCGCCACGGAGGGGGTCCTTCTGCCGCAGATCGGAAAGGACTACGAGGCGCAGCGAAAGTATGTCAACAGCTTCGAGCCGTCGGCCGACGTTCTGATGCTCATATTCCGATCGATATACGAAAACGCCCTGAGCCCGTCGGTGCAGGTTTCAACCCTCCCATATGCACGGCCTTTCGCGCTCGTCCTTTCCCACGACGTGGACGCACAGACATCGTTCATCGACTCCCTCAAGTTCGCGGCGCTCGAAGAAAAGTTCGGGGTAACGGGAACATACTTCGAAAATACAAAATACTTTACCGATTGGATGGACATCGACTATTACAACATACCCGATAATGTCGAGGCCATCCGCGAGCTCAAAGCACGCGGGCATGATATAGGCTCCCATACCGTCGCGCACTACAAGAAGTTCTCCAGTGCGCCGGAGGGGAACCGGGAGGTTACGTTTTCAAGCTACCACCCCGATAAGCAGGTCACGGTACAGGGTGAGGTGCGGGTGAGTAAAGAGCTTTTGGACCGGGACATCCCCGGTCAGAACACCGTCTCCTTCAGAGCGGGAGACCTCGATTACCCCGACATCCTCGTACGTGTTCTCGAAGACGCAGGCTACCTCTATAATTCCACTTTCTCCGCAAACGATGTGCTCACCGCATTCCCGTTCCGCGCAATGCGGGAGCGAAATCTCGGTTCATCGGAATCCGAGGTTTTCGAGATCCCCGTTACACTCGACGATTCGATGGGGTATCTCACCCCGTCCTCCGTGGATGATGCGGTGTCGGCGTGGCGCGGGATCGTGAAGGCGTACGGAGAAAACGATGCGCCGGTCGTGCTTCTGATGCACCCCTCGGATACAAGGAAGCGAACCTACAAACTCGAGGCGCAGGAGGCACTGATGAGCTGGGTCGACCGAAACGGCGGGTGGATGGGAAACCTCACACAGTTCGGCGATTTCTGGAGAGCCCGTGAACGTCTCGGCTTCTCCGTGTCGATCGGGGAGAGAGGCTCGCTTCTGATCCATATCGAAGGGCGAGCGGATTCCGTTCACCCGATGATCGGGTTCGTGGTGAATAAAACGGACGATATCACCGGCGTCATCGTGGAGGACGCTACGGGAAACAGGATGGATTACACGGTGGGAAAAAGGGGTGACAAACTGTATCTCGGCAGGCCCCGCGGTGCCCGTTAGTCCGCATCCCCCGCTCGCACGTCCGTTTGTTTTGCAATACCCTTTGACACAGGACCCCGCACGGCTTATATATTCACTAGAATGTCCCTATATTTTCTGAGAGGTTCCGGCGGTTCTCCGCGGCTTTCCGAAAACAACTCAACCGGTACTTCGGTACGAAACCGGGAGAGACGGAAGCCGCCGCTTCAGGTGTGACGTATTTTCGTTCCCCTGAATGAGAGGCACACTACAGCCGGCGAGAGGACTCCTCAGATGAAAGAAGCAATACCCCGTGGTCTCTCTTTTTTGGAACGAGAAGACCGGTGTGAGGCCCATCTTTTGTTTTACCTCAACTATGGTCTTCTTCGCGACGATCCGGCATTGTTCGGCGTTCTCAGCAAGCCTCGCCTTCATTTCCTTTTTCCGTGAGGAGTAAAAGCGGTTCTGTCCTGAATCGGATCGAGCACCGCCATGAGGTATTCGACGAACACCCGTTTGCAGTCCAGACACCCTATTCCTGCGGTCTTACACCCCTTCACTATCTCCTCGAGCTTTTTTAGGGGGGGATGACGAGCTGATGAAGTGAAAAGATATTGCATTTTTGCGGTGTACCAGGGTCCGTTCTCCGTTTCCGGGCCGGGCCGGTCTTGGCGACCGAGACTTTCTTCCAGATTTCCTCCTCCGGCTCGAAGAGCGCGATATAATTGTCCATGCTCTTGCTCATCTTGTTCGTGCCGTCTAGTCCCATGGCCCTCGGCGTCCTGGTAAGAAGTGCCTTGCACTCTGGGAAGGTGTCCCCGTAGCGGGTATTGAACTTACGGGAAACATCGCGCGCGAACTCTATATGCCGGATCTGGTCCTCCCCGACGGGGACCACCTCTCCCTTGTAAATGAGGATGTCGGCCGTCTGGAGCACCGGGTAGTCGAGCAGTCCGATGTTTATATTCACCAGCATACGAAAAAAACCGTGAAAAGCTCCCGATTTGCCCGTGAAAT
>CAYSRJ010000033.1:0-40082 GCA_964433545.1 uncultured Spirochaetota bacterium
CCTTGGTACCTGTGCCCTTGGTACAAATAACCGGAATCTTAATGAATAAAACCACAATTATGCTAAGCTGCGGAATCAGGCCAGCGTCTCAAATCTCCCTGATTATTTCTTTTTTCGTGTACAGGGTTTCGAGATACCTGCGGGCAGGGATTCCCCAGGAGAATACATTCTTTCGCGTACCGCGGCGAACCCTGTTGAGTGTTTTTTCGTCGGTCTTTTTAAAGAACAGGGCGCACCGTTCCATGGCATCATAGAATGAAGAAGGGGTAAAATCTGAGAAAAGCCAGCCGTTACCCTCAAGTGACCGTCCCTTTTTATGAATAGGGCGCACCGTGTCTCTGAGACCGCCTGTTGCGCGGGCGACAACGGGACAGCCGCAAAGGTGGGCCTCGAGCTGAACGATGCCTCCCGGTTCATATAGAGAGGGCATGAGAAATACATCGCAGGACAGGAGGGGAATGCACATATCCTGAAACCCTATATTCACCGAAACGTCTTTTTGATAGTATGACTGAAGCTGAATCAGGCCACGTGATATTTCCTCAGCCCGCCTATCTCCTGATGCGACCGATCCCCCGATAATACCCTGGAAACGAAGCGTTTTGAAAATACCTTCTGAAGCCTCGAGAAGAAGCTGAAATCCTTTCTGTTCAGTAATACGGTGTATCATGGCAAACAGGACCCTGTCCGGATCTATGTCGAACCCCTTTTCGGCCTGCAGCAAGAGCTTGTTTCGCATACGAATGAGGATTTCACGCCTTGTTCTGTTGGGAATTTTTTCGGGTGCGTGCGGACCATTGAGAATTTCCGGGTATCGGACCTGAACGGGTTTTTTAGTTGAGGGAGATTTTTCCAATCTATCCATAAGCAGCGGGTAGCTGCTTTCTACAAAATGAAGTTCTCGAAACCGCCGTTTCAGACGTTGTTCGAAATCTGCGGCAACAGCATTGCTTATGCCAGTTACGTCATGGAGTATATGCTCCAGGCCGTCCGACGCTATCTTTATCTGTTCTGCATAGGAAGGGCTTACAGTGATAACGTGATCGCTGAACCGCACACCGGCTGCCATACAGTTTATCCTGTCACTGTGCACCGGATCGTAGAAATCCGGTCCGCAGTCTTCCGGTAAGTTGAACAGCCTGAAAAGGTCGAATCCATTCTCATACCGGTAGTAAGAATCAAAGTACTGCCATCCGACATTGTGCATGACATGAAAAAAGGAGGTCTTTTTATAGTTTAGGTTATATGCGTAAAACGGGTCTGCCCGAACCACCCCGTTGATCAAGCCGGTGTACGCATCGTTCGTAAGGGTGAAAAGCGGCTTCAGCTCAAGGATCCTGATTGCCTCTGTGCTAGCGCGAGCGAAAGCGATTCTTCGCCTGAGCTTTTCCTCTGCTGTGTAACCCCAGTATAACCCGTCGAAGAATTCATGGTGGTCAAGCAGAATGAAATGAATCCCTTCCACATCCCCACGGTGTATTCCGACTTCATACTCTATGTCCTGAATGAAAAAGCGTACGTTTGTGCCTGTGTACAGTATTCTGTAGCGTTTTACCGCATCCTGCATTTTCTGAACAAGTGTTTGATCACCGTATCGGTACAGAGGGGTAATAACGTACACCTCTTCCCCCAGCCTGACGAGCTCACGGGGAAGCTCAAACGCCACATTGGCAAGCCCACCGCTTTTCGAAAAGGGTTCTGCTTCAGCAGAGAGAAACACGACTGCTCCCCGTTTATTGCTGGACCTGAGATACTCACCGATTGCCCTCAAATCTTCCGATTGCTCCTTGCAGAGGAGGGTTATGTACTCGAAGAGCTTTTTTGCCGGCAGCACTCTGTTTGTCTGCATGTGGAAAAAGGCGCGTTTTAAACCGAGGAGCGCCGCCTCCCTCTTTTTTTCGCGAAACAGGTCAAGGATGTGCTTCTTGATGAAAGAAACAAGCGCAGTAAAACTTACTGCATGGTTTGCGGTTTCTTCGAAAAAGAAATTGAAGGGTATACGACTGATGTCATTGATCGTGCAAAACCGTGAAAGAGAGTCTTTCAAAAAATTGCTGTAATACTTCTTCGGCTCGTCAAGTTTTTCGAGCATAAGGAATTTGATTCGATCGGTATAGGAAACCGTTGTATGAATTCGTGAAACCTTGAGCTCTCTTCCGGTAAAGTAGTTGTAATGTCCGGTTACCGGTGAGTAGATGGGGTCGACAATCCTGTACCACGCATCGTCTTCGATTGGGAGAGACGGTCGGTCGAACTGAATACTGATATCCTGGCTGTGCTCAGAAAAATTAAAGGCCCCTATCCAGAACTTTTCGTCCGTATACTTCATCGCGGCAGCAACCATGGTATTGTTTGTCCAGAGAAGCCATCCAGTACCCCTGTTGTGCCTGTGAAAGGAATAAACCTCCCGGTAGAACTGTTCGAGACCTGGCCTCGAGGCAAACTCGAACTGGTTCCAGTTAACATATATGTTGTCCAGATACACCTTCCAGCCCTGTCCCTCTGCACTCCCCTCGTAATCCATGACCATGTTGTTCATGAAGCAGGTGAGCCATACCGCCGGCCGGAGTCCCCTGAGTCCGAACGTATTGAGTGCACGGCGTTCGTCGTGATTCCCGAGAATTCCGAGAAGCTCGGTTCCCGGGATAAGAGCGCCCGGATAGTAGCCGTCGTACAGGTGATAGATTTCACGGACATCGGATTTTCCGTGCGTTATGTTTTCGCAAATCTTGAAGAGGGCTGAATTGTACGGTATGATGCCGCTTCTGGTGAGAAACCGCTCTCTGCCCCAGTAACATTCAGCTACGTTTATAAAAAAGCGTTTGTTTCTTTTTCGCAGTTTTTTCTCAATAGAGAGTGAGAGGTAGTAGTGGAGGGGGACCGCTATCCTCTCCCTGCAGGCGGAATCGTAATATCCGGTGGTGATGAAGTGTTCGTCCTCCCGGTCATTGATGATGATCGTGCCCTCGACCATCTCCTCATGACTACGCCTTCGGCTGTACACGAGGGGAAAGTTGTTCTTCTTCATAACGATTGGTACCGCATGTGCCGAATCGAACCGTATGCCGTCGATATCGAACTTCTCTATGAGCATGCCGATCGAATCGGCCAACCATTCCCACACCTCGAATTTTCTATAGTTGAGAAGCCGCCCGTCATTCCAGCTCCCGTAACGGCCGTCCGTCGCTGCTCTGACGACGAGGTTTCCGGAATCGTCGTAGCACTGCACGCTCAGACTGTCGTCGAGCCCCCCGCTCTTTCTGTTTATATGGGGTATAACGTCGACAATGATTTTGATGTTGAGGGAATGTGCCTTCTGAACAAGCTCAGTGAAAGCTTCCTCGCCGCCCAGGGAGGGTTCCATCTCTGTAAGGCTCATTGGTGCGAATGGAGACGGGGAGGAAGCCTCCGGCGCCCAGTCTTCCCTGTTTTTTCCCCGCTTCTGTGCGCCGAGTATGTAAAGAGCGGTGATCTGATACCGCTGTTTCAGGTCCTTGAGATGCGCTGCAACATCCGAAAAGTTTCCGAGCCGTATCACCTCTCCGTTCTCGTTGTATACAAGTCCTGTATTCCCTGAAGGGTCTTTCCAGTATAAACGGGTATGGCCGTGAATGTCGGGAAATATTTCGAGTAAAAGCTCGCCGCGAATATCGGGTATTACATTGATTCGCCCGCTCAGTCCATTATTTAAGATCCGTTCATCGCTGTTTTTTCTTCTTCTGTACACCACAAAGTCGAGTTGGCCGAGGTGACTGCATGGGTATTCCGCTTCAAAGGTCTTTTCCTTCCCGTTGTACCTGAGCTCGATATCGCTGAAGTCGAGAAAATCCTCGAGCGGGAGGCTGTCGGGCGCACTGTTTCTATAAATTCGTATAAAGTATCTGCTTCTTCCTGCAGTGAGCGTGAATCTGAAACGATGCTTTTCCCCGAGCCGCACGGTGAAAAAGGTTGTTGCAAGCGGCGCGTCATACTCTTTTGGAGCAAAAATTCTCTCGAGAGCGATGTTCGCGCGGTTTCGTATTTCATGAAAGTCATGCCCTGCGGCAGCGACGAGGAGTCGCACAACCTCTCTGAGAGATTCAACATCGTCTCCTTTTTTGTAGCGGCGTGAATAGCGTTCAAGCAATTCGAGCGCTCTGATATTCTTGGTAAAATCAAAGTTAAGCTCATCATCCTTGAGCCGGGCATCGAGAAGGGTAAGTATTTTTTGCCTGTTCACGCTGCTAAACTTTTTAATCTTTTTTACCTGCGGGATTGCATACGCCACCTCGCCGAGACGCGTCAGTCGTATAACCTCTTTTGTAATGAGATCGAGATCTTCTATCTCCTTTTCTCTCAGTTTTTCGATATGCACATACCCCGTTTCGACTGCACGCTCCTCGATTTCCAAAAGCGTTTTAAAGGCATCGAAAATTGCGTGTTCATTCTTCTTTGTTTCGTAGAAGAGGGCGTCGAAGATGGTGAGACCGAGATACACGGAGGGAATCTCCATCCATGCAGGACCGAGGCCCACATGGGATAAAACGTTCGTATCATCCGAGATGTGGTAAATGGTGGGGGTACCGGGCATTTCCTTGATAATGACAGCACGCCGGTTCCGAAGATTTTTATCGTCGATTTCGGCCAGGGCACGGTGATAGAAACTAACGGCGTTCACAAGACGTGTGGAGAGATGCACATTACCAAGAAGGGTATTACGTACTGTATGATTCTCCCGAGCGATGACGTTGTACATATCGTTTTTGATATCGACAAACCGCGCGTGATATGAATCGAGAGCTGCGCCTGATCTGAGCCCGCCGATTACATTGCTGTCAGGGCGAAACGCAAATCCGCGCAAATCCCGAAATGCGATGCTGATTTCGTCTTTGACCGCATCACCGGTGACCAGTGATTGTTCTTTCTCAGAGTATCTGTAGAGAGATGCCTGTTTCGTTGACCAGGGCAAAGGAAAGTCTCCGGCTAGTTGAGATTAAACGAAAAGAACGCCGGGTTTTCAGACCAGGTTCCGGCGCTTTCTGGTTATGATTGTAATTCAGGGTGTCCGGTCTGTCAAGTTGTGATTGAGTGCTTGCGGTGTTTCAGAGGAAATATATACTTGACCTGTTTGTTCCCGTTTCCATTCGTCGAAAGCTGGTTCAATACAAATCGGCTTTACCGGTCGAACCGTAGAGTTTGATAAGCTCGATTACTTTATTTTTCACCCTTATCTTTCCCTCTGTGGTGAAATCCTCCAGCTCCCGTGACCCAACGGTTCGTTGAATATTATCCGGTGAACTGTTTACTTCGATGCTGCCCTTGAGTCCCTCGTAGTAGTTGAGCTTCAGTATCGAACCCACATGAAAAAGCGCGACTCCTGCCCGAATGACATTTTTCACCGCTTCTGACGGAAACCCCGTTCCCCCGTGTATAACCAGGAGTATATCTGTTTTATTCTGTATTTTTTCAACTAGAGCCGTATCGATTTTCGCTTTACCCGTTATCAGTTCATGTACATTGCCGACTGAAACTGCAAGCGCGTCGATACCCGTTTTCTTTACAAAAATAGCAGCTTCATCCGGGTCGGTGCGTGTCGATACGGTATTTTTACCGTCCACCGGCAGGTGCCCGAGCTCGGCCTGCACTGCAACATTTTTTTTATGGGCAGCAGCCGTGAGCTTTTTCGTTATTTTAAGGTTTTCTTCAAATGGCAGGGATGAACTGTCCAGCATGATGACATTGAATCCAAGCTCTATTCCCTTCACGCACTGTTCGAAGGTTTCAGCTTCATTTAGTATAAAGGAGACCGGCACCTTTGATTTTTGGGCAGCAACTCGGCCCAGAGCTGCTGCACATGAAAGCCCCCATTCATTGAACCACCGCTGGTTGACCGGTGTGCCGCCGAAACCCAGTACGACTGGAGATGAGGTTTGCTCCGCAGCTTCGAGTACTGCCTCGAGGGAGTCCTCGTTCCAGGCCTGGAAGTACCCGACCGCAAAATGGTGGTCCCGGGCTGTATTCAGAAGTGCAGAAAACGGTATAAGGGGCATTTTCTCCTCCGGTACTGGAATATCTATATTATACAGTACGCTCGACAACGTACTATTTCAATTTATCGATACTATTCGATTCAGAAAAGCTAAATTAGTCATTATCTTTTTTTCCTGGGATATATTGTATTCTGCGAAATATTATTGATTTACCTACACCATAAAGAAATAGTATTTTAAGGGGCATACAAGCCAGGGTGTTATTGGTGCGGCATGATACACTGGGATATTTTTTGATTGTGAAGAAATACTCCCTCATCACCTGTTTTTATACGTGAACAGCGAGCTGAGATTTATTTACCGAGGACTTTTTATGAACACAAGAGAGCGGTTTCATGCGGCAATGAACTTTGAAAGAGATGTCCCGACTATCAAGGCCGAGTATGGCTACTGGACGACCACCATAAAGCGTTTCATGAGGGAGGGAATGCCTGTTGAGGAGGAACTCCCCAAAGGACTTTCCGATAACGGCGTTATAAGCGGTGCGAAAAAAGTGGATCCTGAAAGCAGTATCGTTGTGGACAGTAATGTTCGAAACGCCTGTGGCCTTGATTACTATATTTCAAAGTTTCCGTTGAATTTCAGCCCTCTTCTGGAAGAAAAAACTATCGAAGAGAATGAAGAGTTCAGGACGTTCGTGAACGAGTTTGGAATAACCGTGAAAATCAGAAAGAGCGGCACCGCAGTTCCTCTTGACCTGGATTTCCCGGTCAAGAACAGGAGGGATTTCGAGGCGTATAAAGAGCGGTACAATACCGATATTTTGAAGCGGCTCCCTTCCGGATGGAAGCAGCTTTCCGCGCGGTTGAAACAGCGGGATTTTCCCGTCAGACTGGGTGGGTTTCCATACGGTTTTTTGGGTTTTCCCAGGCATCTAATCGGAAACACACCCCTTTTCTACATGATGTACGACGACCCGGGCCTTATAAAGGATATCAATGAGTTTTTTTTACGATTCACGATGAAGTACTGGTCGGTCATATTCCGGGATTTTGAGCCGGACTGTGTGCTCATATGGGAGGACATGGCAAGCCGTACAGGTTCGATGATCTCGGAAAAGATGTTCGAAGAGTTCATGACACCATACTACATACGAATAATCGATTTTATCAAGCAGTTCGGAATACGGCATATATTCGTCGACAGTGACGGCTATATCGAGGGCCTCATTCCTGTATGGCACCGACTCGGTGTGACTGGCGTGTTCCCCATCGAAATACAGGCAGGTAACGATCTCAACCGTATTCGTCGTAATTTTCCCAAACTCCGGATTCTGGGCGGTGTGGACAAGCGTGTGTTTACTGCAGACAGGACGAAGCAGGATATCGATGAGGAGCTTGAAAGGGTTGAAAGTGTACTGAAGAGCGGTGGTTATATACCCCATGCTGACCACCACGTGCCCGACGATTCGTGCTGGGAGAATTTCAGGTACTATAGGACCAGGCTGAACCAGATCATCGATTCATGTGCCAAAACAGGCGCATAACCTCGAATATTTTTTCACCACAATACGGATGCATTGAAGTAATAATTATCTGTGATCACCCATTGTTGCCCTACGGCAGAAATAATACCATTGCTCATGGAGGTGAACTGCGCTATTGTTATGAGGATGCTTTGCGTCCGGATAATACCGCTTGACATAGGCATGAAACTGAAATACGTTCATGGCGAAACGGACGGGAAATTGTGCGAGAGGTCGGGTTATGAACGGATATGTTTGCATACACGGTCATTTCTATCAGCCGCCGAGAGAAAATCCCTGGCTTGAAGAGATCCAGAAGCAGGATGAGGCATCGCCATTTCACGACTGGAACGAGCGGGTCAGCTACGAATGTTACGAGCCGAATGCCGCCTCGCGAATTCTTGACGACGAGAAACGGGTTATTTCCATAATAAATAACTATAAAAAGATGAGCTTCAACTTCGGACCCACACTGCTCGCATGGATCGAAAGGCACAGGCCTGCGGTATACCGGGCCGTTTTAGAGGCTGACATGGAGAGCAGAAAGTATTTTTCAGGGCATGGTTCCGCCATTGCCCAGGCATATAACCATATCATAATGCCGCTTGCCGTAAGAAGGGATAAGGCCACGCAGGTACAGTGGGGGATAGCCGATTTCATATCCCGTTTCAAAAGGACCCCTGAAGGTATGTGGCTACCGGAGACGGCTGTCGATTACGAAACCCTCGAAATACTTGCCGATGAGGGTATTTCCTTTACCATCCTCGCACCTCATCAGGCTCTTCGTGTGCGACGAACAGGAACCGGGGAATGGACTGATGTTCACGAGGCGAAGATCGATACGAAGCGTGCCTATCTCTGTAACCTGCCGTCCGGCAAATCGATCACGATATTTTTTTACGACGGGCCGATCGCTCACGAGGTCAGTTTCGGCGATCTCCTCAGGGACGGAAAAGCTTTTGCAGAACGCCTTCTTCAGCCCCTCGCCGGGAGCGAAAAAAATACCCTTGTGCACATTGCGACAGACGGTGAGACCTACGGGCACCATCACCGGTTCGGCGACATGGCCCTCGCGTACTGTATCCATCACATCGAGTCAAATGACCTTGCGCGGATCACCGTATATGGAGAATATCTCGAAAAATTTCCACCGGCATACGAGGTAGAGATTGCAGAGAACACCTCCTGGAGCTGCGTCCACGGGGTAGAGCGATGGAGGAGCAACTGCGGGTGTAAAACAGGGAGGCACCCGGCATACAGTCAGGAGTGGAGGGCCCCGCTTCGCAAAGCAATGGACCGGTTGCGGGATGAGCTTGCCCCGTTTTTTGAAAAAGGGGCGGCCGCTTTATTGAAAGATCCGTGGACGGCACGGGATCAATACATCACCCTTATTCTGGACCGAAGCTCGGAAAATATCGAGACCTTCTTACAGAAGCATGAGAGGAAGCAGCTTTCACAACAGGAACGGGTGCGGTCGCTCAAATTACTCGAGATGCAGCGGAACGCCCAGCTCATGTTTACGAGTTGTGGCTGGTTTTTCGAGGAGATATCCGACATTGAAACAACGCAGGCCATGCAGTATGGCGCCAGGGCCATGCAGCTTGCCCGTGAAACAAACGGCCCCGATCTGGAGCCGGAATACCGGAATATTTTGGAGAAGGCAAAGAGCAATAGACAGGAGTACAAGTCCGGCAGGGATGTCTATGACCGTGAGGCGGCCGGAAAACGGATAACACTTTCCGATGTCGGCGCGCACTATGCTGTTCTGTCACTTTTTCTTGATGGGAATGGACTCGAAGAGGTGTACTGCTACAGGGCGCAGCCTCTTCAGCATGAAAGAATTCAGGAAGGGGGGATGACGCTTTCAGCAGGGCAGGTCGATATTGTTTCGACACCGGTAACCGAGCAGTGTGCATTCAGTTTTGCGGTGCTTCATGCCGGAAATCAAGATATTGAAGGCAGGGTGGGGGATGCTGTTGATGAGCCTGTATTTATTGAGATGAGGGATGCCTTAAAAAAAGCCATGCAGGATCAATCTCCGGCGGGGGTGAAGAACATTATGGAAAGGTATATCGGGACAAAAACCTATTCCCTGCAAAGCTTGTTTGCGGATGAACAGCGGGATATTATCGATCGAATCCTGGCGCCGGCAGTACAGGATATAGAAGTCGAGCTTGTGAAAAAGTACAACGAGTGGCAACCGCTTCTGCAGGAGCTCGAGAGACTGCAATACCCTCTTTCGCAGGAGATAGCGATCGTGGGAAATCTGGCCGTTCACGCAAAGATGCGAATGCTGCTGGATTCGGACGGTAAAGACATAAATGAGTTTCTGGACCTTATTGATGAAATCAAGAAGTTTTCATATACACTCAATGAAGAGATTTTGCTTCGGCTGTCCATGATACTGGCCGGTCTCATTGAAGACCTGAATCCTTCAAATGAAGGGAAGGGTTTGAAAAGGCTTCGGATGCTGGAAAAACTGGTATCGGCAATTCTGACTCTTCAGATGCAGATCGACCTGCGGAAGGCTCAGGATTCCTATTTCAGAATTTGTACCGAACATAGAAAAAAAATTGCTGAAAAAGCAGGCGGAGGTGATCGATCTGCTCAAGCGTGGCTTTCGGTATTCGATAGACTTGGTGATAATCTGAATATACAATGCGAATAACACCGGGCTACCGCAGGTGCAGATTAACCTCGGGGCAGGGCCGGAAAAATCTATGACCAATTTATCGAAAAAAAACACAATGCCGGCGGAAAAAAGAACATGTATGGAGTGTCGGTATCAAACCAGCCTGATATTCGGAGTCGGAAGAGCGGAATCCTCCTTAATATCACATCATTGCCATCCGGATTCGGCATCGGCGATATGGGGCCCGCTGCATTCGTATTTGCAGATTTTTTAAACCATTGCGGATAAAGGATCTGACAGGTCCTGCCGTTTGGGCCAGCTTCGCCGTAGTACGGGAATTCTCCATATTCGAGCAGCTCGGCATTCACCGGGAATCCGCTTCTCATAAGCCCGCAACTGTCCGAGGCAACTGGGAATGGAGAATTCATCCGAAAGAGCTGGAAAAGCATGCAGGGAGACTTTTAGAAGTCACCTCGATATACGGCCGCTCGTTGTAGAAATGTATTGCTGCTTCTATCACCTGAAATACATTTTTTGTTACTCCAAAATCGATGTTTTCTCCATGGCAAAAACAGTGTCCCCTTTTTCAAAACCGTGCTTTTTTTTTAGGTTTGAAGAATTTTCTCGACTTTTCAGACCGTAATATACTATATACTATCGTAAAGGACGGACAATATTCTTTTCGGCCGATCGACAAAGTTGGGATCGACCGTACAGAAACAGGGGGAAGTGGCTGGTGGTTGATAAAAAGAAGAAATATTTGCGCCGTTTCATAAAATATGCGCTTTTACTCATGATTGTTATCGGGATCCTTGCATCTTTTGCCGGTTTCAGGGAGTTGAAGAAGATTCTGTGGGACATTCACTTTCTTCCCGTGTTTGAAGCTTTTATCAGCGCCCTTGCTGTTTACTGCATGGAGGGAATCCTCTTATCTCTCGCTCTCGGTATTCTCGGCGAAAAACTCAAGCCTCTCAATGCCCTCCATTCCTCGTTCATCATCAATACCCTTGGATATACCGTTTCATTCGGCGGTATTACTCCCTTTGCGACGCAAATGTATGTCCTCGATTATCAGGGCATAAGTTTTGAAAAGGCGGCGCTCAGCAGAGCATTCCAGGTATTTTTTTTCAACGTATTGTTTATTGTTCTTCTTGTTGTAGGATATGTGCTCGTTCTTTTTCAGAGCAGATCTTTGGATATCAATCTAACGGCTATTACTACTGCCGTTGTTTTTTTCTTCGTCCTGATCCTTCTGCTGTACCTTGAACTGTTCTGGCGTTCATTCAGGGAAAAAGGAATTCGATTCTTTTTCAGAAGTTTCAACCGGATTTTGAAGGTTTTTAAAAAGAAACCGCCGATTGAACAGGATCAAGTAATGGAGTTTATCGATGAGTTTATCAATAAGCTTGCCGGCCTGCAAAAAATGCCGGGCCGGTTTCTTATACTGGTTACTGTCACTGCTGTAGACTGGGCATTCTGGCTTCTGGTGATGTTTTTCTCGTTCAAGGCTGTGCATTATTCGATATCCGTCGGAATGCTGGTGACAGGATTTTCAATAGGACAGATAGCGGCTCTCGTATCCATGCTTCCGGGTGGTATCGGGATGCTGGAAGGCTCCATGTCTCTGACATATGCCGCATTGGGGGTGTCTCTTCACACCGCACTAGCTGCAGTACTTTTATACAGGATGGTTTTTTATATTGTTCCTTTCTTACTGAGTCTACCCCTCTACTTGATATTGAAGCGAAGGCAGCCTACTGATGAAGGGGAACTGAAGCTCTGACGGAAAGCAGGTCCTGGTTTTTGCTCGTCTCTCTTTTAAACGCTTCTTCACGCAGTTTATTTACGTAATCGGGGCTTTGAAATGAGTAGGTAAAGTTGGTGTGGACATCATAGGTCCCTTCCATGAGCGCCACGGTGTCTTCAACCATTACGTACTCTTCATCCGTGGGAATGACGAATATTCTGATCTTCGAATCATGGGCGGTAATATCGGTTTCGGCATTCCGTGTTAATGATATATCGTTTTTGTTTTGATCGTACACGATTCCGAGGCTGTCGAGACCGTCCATCATTTTCGAGCGCACGAGCGAGCTCATCTCTCCTACTCCTGCGGTAAATACAAGGGCATCGATCTTCCCAAGTGCTGCGAGATACGCGCCTATATATTTTTTCCCCCTGTAGGTCTCTATTTCAACTGCCAGTTTCGCCCGTCCGTCACCGTTTTCTGCTGCTTCTTTGATATCACGCCTGTCTATATATTTTCCGGTTATACCGAGCAGTCCGCTTTTTTTATTCAGAATGGTATTCATTTCGGAGGGACCTATGCCGAGTTTGTCCATCATATACAGGTCGATTGCAGCATCATGATCGCCGGGTCTCGTTCCCATGACCGCGCCCTCCATCGGAGTAAATCCCATACTCGTGTCGACGGATATACCGTTTTGTACGGCATTGAAACTGACTCCGTTTCCGATATGGGCGATTATCAAATTTGTTTGAAAAGGGTCCCGGCCCAGCAAAACCGCTGCCCGCTTTGCGCAGTACAACAGTGAAGTGCCGTGAAATCCGTATCTTCTGATCGAATATTTTGTGTACCAGTCATAGGGCAGGGCGTATATGAATGCATGATCGGGCATAGTCTGGTGCCAGGCGGTATCCATTATGGCCACGTGGGGAACATCGGGAAGTATTTTTTTTGCCGCCTCGATCCCCGTAATATTCGGGGGATTGTGAAGAGGCGCAAGGTCGGCAAGCCTCTTGAAGGTATTGAGAGCGGTTTCATCGATAATTACGGATTTGTTGAATTTTTCGCCACCATGAACGACCCTGTGCCCGACAGCCTGTATTCTGTTTATGTCTTCTATTACTCCGTCTTTTTCCGTAAGTACTTCGATTATGAGTTGCACCGCATCACTATGAGTCGGGCAGTCCCGCCCTATTTCCACTACTTCTCTGCCGATCACTTCGTGTGATATGGATGAGTTCCCCTGGGTAACCCGCTCGACGATGCCCTTGGCGACAATTGATCGTTCTTCCCAGCGGTACAGTACGTATTTAAGTGAAGAGCTGCCGCTGTTCAGGACAAGAATATCCATTAGCCTTTCCTTTCGATGGTTGTTTATGATGTCGCCGGTGCACGCATGAGCAGAAATAACTCCTGCTTGCATATTGCAGAGAACATACTGCCTGCCGGCGGTATTGTACACCCGTGTATTTGAAAAAGGATTGAATGAGGTATACAAAATGATTAAATTAAGTATAAGACTATCACAATATAATAAAAAACAGCATTCTGTTGGAGGAAATTATGCATTCATCTATTCGGGTTCTGCACCGGATAGAGCCGAGAAACCCGCTTCTTGTTGCAGCATGGCCGGGGATGGGTAATGTGGCGTATGGTGCTGCTATGTACCTGAAGGAGAGTGTAAAAGCCTCTAAGTTTGCTGAAATTCATCCGGAAGAGTATTTCTATAAAACAGGTGTTCAGATTGGAAACGGCATTGTCGAAATTCCCAGCTTGCCGAGGAGTGAATTTTTTTACTACGAAGACCCGGGTGCAAAAAACGATCTTCTAATTTTTGTCGGAGAGTCACAACCGGTTATGGAAAAAGAGTACGACCTTGCCAGAAGAGTTATTGAAGTCGCCCTTGATTTCAATGTGCAGGAAGTCATCACGTTTGCGGCAACACCGGTCAATATTACGCATCGCGCCCAACCGGGGGTCTGGGGCGTTTCAACTGAAACACGTTTTTCGAAGATGTTTCCCCGACATAATATCAAATTGATGAATGCGGGTCACATCGGCGGGCTGAACGGACTTCTGCTCGGCGTGGCCCGTGAAGCCGGTATTGGTGGATTTTGTCTGCTGGGAGAAATTCCCTTTTACACGGCAAAGATAGAAAATCCAAAATCCTCACTTGCAATCCTCGAGGTGTTTATGGGGTATTCCGGCGTACGTCTTGATTTAGACGGCCTCAAGCAGATGGCGGTTTTTGTTGAGGAAGAGATCGATAAGGTCAGTAAAACATCAAAGCAAACTTTATTGGGGGCTGAAGGTCAACAGGATGAATTCCGTCCTTCTGAAGCGGAGTTTGAGGAAGGGAGCGAAGCACGGGGTGAAAAAGTCCCGCATGATGTTCGCGAAAGAATTGAGTATATGTTCGAGGCAGCGTCTGAAGATATTTCCAAAGCCGGGGCATTGAAGGCGGAACTTGATAGATGGGGCCTTTTTCAGGAGTATGAGGACAGGTTTCTGGATCTCTTCGGCAAAAAAAACCTTTGAAGCACACAATTTCCGGAGTAAAACAAATGGGGCTCTTTAAGAAAAAAAATGATGCTACGGAAGCAGAAACCCGTGACACGAGCCTCCCTTCCACGCAGTTTCGCAATCCAAGCCTCAAAATACTCGAGGGATTCAGGGAAGACCAGGGATCATCCGAGCCGGTTATCAGACTGACAAAGTACCTGCGTGATCAATTTGGAATTAAAACAGGTGACAGCGTTGTTTTGAAAAAAGGCGACCGGATGATCAAGGCACGGGTCGCTGTTTCGTCCGCTTCAGACAAGGATGTGCTCGTTGCGCGTTTGAACAGAGCATCACGTGAGCTCCTTTTTGCCGGTATCGGCGATGAGATTGAAGTAATCCCGCACGAGACACTGATGCTGCTCATCGACACATCGGGAAGTATGGCCGATTTTATCTCAGGAATTATGAAAATGGAAGCGGCAAAGAACGCGGTGCGTGAGTTCATTCGAAGTAAGTTCCTTATGCGGCATGAAGATCGCATAGGGATTATCAGTTTCGGCGAATGGGCTTCAGTTGTTGAGAAACCGTCTATTAATTATGAACATATTGAAAGCAGGGTCGATGTGCTTTCGCCGAACGGATCGACCGCTATGTTCGAAGGGGTGCGCATGGCGATTGACAGTGTTTCCGCTGCGGGCGGTGCAAAAAGAATCATACTGCTGACGGACGGAATTCCAACCACATCAGGGCGAATTTCGATCATTACCCTTGCTAAAGAAGCAGCCCAGCACCATATTGTTATCGACACGGTTGGAGTGGGTTCACCGTTTGACTTCATGGCATATGATGAGGCTCTTCTACGAAAAATAGCTGCAATTACCGGCGGAACGTTCAGGAGGGTGCTTGATATTCAGCAGCTTAGCGGACAGTTCAGAGAGCTCGCTGAGGGAAAGAACTTTACCTATCTTCTGCCGGAAAAATGAGATGGCTCGCTGTTTTTTTACCCTGAAGGGCATTCATACCCTGAAGGGCATTCATACCCTGAAGGGCATTCATACCCCGGGCATATAAAAATGGAAAGAAGAAAATACATACGACACCCGCTGAATTATCCTCTTAAAACCAGAATCCTTCAGGAGAATACTGATTCGAGAAAGGTTGTCAACCATATTGTGGGCGAATCCGACAATATCGGCGAAGGTGGGCTCCAGTTTACAACTTGCTGCGAGATTGAGGTTGGCACGGCAGTTGCGATAGATGTTTCGGTTGAGGATAGGAATTTCTCACTTAACGGACATGTTACACGGTGCAGAAGGTGTCGGGGTGGACGATACGTGATTGCGATATCATTCGATACCTCAAATGAACTGCTCAAAGCAAGAATGACAGAGCAGGTTGTTCGTATTGAGCTGTTGAAAAAAAGACTTGAACAGCGGTACAATGTTGCGCTTGATTTTGGATGCGTTGCGAAAGAATGGATAAAGAGGTATTCGACACTGTTTGCAAAGCAGTACGATGTATAGACGATCAATAAAACGGATCAGTGTATGAACCGACATCAAGCCGGACTGTGGACACGGTTTTTTTTATTACTGCCTGTTTTTTTAATTTTCCTTTTTATTTCCGTGTATAATCGAGTACCGGTATATGCGCAGGATAATACTATCTCATCTGAGGAAGTTACATCTGCTGAAGAAGATTCTTCTTTTGAGGATGAAATACTTTTTGGTGAAAATATCATGATGCCTGAAACCCTCCTGCAGCGCATACAGGCACAAAAAAAAGATTATATACTTTACGATCTTCGAGAAACAACTCTGTACACGAAGGGGCATGTGAGAGGTGCTCTGCATTGCACGTGGGATACCGGTAATTTCAAGAGAAAAAGCGAGGGTTTCCCAAGGGATCGAGATATCATTGTTATAAGCGGAAATGGTGGCAATGGTATACAGGCGGTGAAGTTTTTACTCGATAGAGGTTTTACCCGTGTTTACAGTATTGAAGGCGGAATGGATAACTGGCTGTACATGGATTACCTCGAGTATTAACCTTATTTTTCTTTAAAATCCGGTATGACGAGCGTACGTCCCTGAAATATTAAATTCGGGTCCGCGATATTGTTTTGTTCAGCAATAGCAGTATACCGTCCTGCATTGTCGTAATACTTCTTTGAGATACCTGAAAGTGTGTCTCCTTTTTTCACTGTGTACTGATTTTGTGTTATTAAGCCAACAGTATTCCAATACCGGCTGCTGCTGCAACCAGCAAAGCCGGAATCCATACCTTTTTATGCTCCTTCAATATGCCGATGATTTTACCTGGCTGCAGGGGGACTGTTCGTTCCTCAAGAATTTTCTCAGGTTCCTGAGCACTTAAAGTATTTTCTTCCTTTAGTGCTGTTTCTTCTCCCGGTGTGGACTCTTGAAATAATTTAGACGCCCGCTTTTTATTTTTTTTCTTAATATGACGAGTGTCGATGCCCCTGGCAGGCGAGCGAACAAGTTCTTCCTGCATGTTATGATTGTCAGAAAAGTGTTTGTCAAGATAGTATGACGCATGCTCTCTATTTCCTGCATGCCTGACAGCATGCCTTTTTCCCGAACCGCCAGCAGTATCTTTCTGTGTATCATGAATTCCATTCAGTATTTCAAAATGCCGGGATCCGATTTTGTGTAATATGCTTTTCGACGCCATACTTCTCAAGAGCAGAAGGATAAGTTTTATATTTTCATTGCTCAGGTCGCTTCGCTGCGAAAGAATGAGCAAAAAGAGTACCAGATCCGCAGGTTTTTTCTATTGAAATTTTCCTGATAATTCAATTGATTTTTTAAGGATTATATTTCTATCCAGGTATGTGTATTCTGTAAGGTCGAACAGAATGTCGGATGGAAGCGGTGCAGTTTTCTGAAAAATCGTATTCAGGCAGAATGTATAGTGCTGGAGGGTGATCTTTTCTTTCAGAAAGCGTGTTTATTACATGTGCATAGATATGAAAAATCACGCAGTTGTGGTAAAACAACGCAAACCTTTGGACCGGCCGCTGAGAGACTATAAAAAGTTAGAGGAGAAGTCGATCCTCGGCCTGTTCAGAAACATCCTTCTTTGCAGGTCGACGGAAAATGTGAATGCGGCGGTAACAATAGCGAAAAGTATCAACATGGATGGTATCAATAGTGATAGATACCCTCTCTCCCTGAAGATACTTGAAAGCAACAACCGATACGCAATCGATGCGCTTCTTGAAGGGTATAGCCCGGAAAAATATCTAGACTTCGTTGCTCCGAATTACTTTCTGGTAGAGAGCATATTCAAAATATTCTCCAGATACAAGAGAAATGAAATCTATAGCAAGACTCTCAGGGTCTTCTTTGGGTTTCTCATCAAGGTGTACAGCTCTCCTGAGGAAGCGTACCAGCTGTTTCAGCCGAAAAGAGCCCACGTAAATGACATTGGGAAAATTCTGGATGAATCAAAGGATCAGGGTGACGATATCAACAGGGATATACTGGATATACTCATGTTTTTCGCTGATCTCGATACCCGTTATGCAACCGATCATCATAAAAAGGTAATAGCGCGGCAGGCGGGTAGAGTACGGTCTGATTTCTTTGACAACAAGAGAAGGCTTAGCCAGTCACTTACCGAAGTGCTGCTCGGGAAAAGTGCAAAGTTGAACATGGGTGTGACTCCCGCCTATGTGTATATAGATGGCTGATGTGGTGCACGCGGTCTTGGTGCATATTTTCGTCCATGCGGTATCGAAGAAATACGTGCACGATATGCCAGGATCGTATCCGAGTACTGTCATTGATCAGCGAGTCTCATAATTCAATCGTCCCCGCCGACTCGAAGTTCCAGACCGTCATAACCAACTTTAAGACCTCGAGTAAGGTGTTCAGCATCTACAGTGTAGTGAAAATAAAAAAAACACATCTCATCTCTCGCTTTCTGACCGTAGCGTATTGTTCTGGGCTTTTTATACGGATTTTCCGGGTTGGATGTCGAGTTGTCGTAGAATGCCCTCAGGTGCAGGCGAGAACCCCGGGACAGGGCGAGGGGGTTCTTGAGCTCGTACACCTGCTGCCAGTGAAAGTCGTATTCAGGCACCCAGAGTATCGGTTCGATCATACCGTTATCGTATTCGGCCCACACTTTCATTTCCTTGCCGAGCAGATGCATATGCGGCCATCCGGAAATGAGGTGTATATCCCTTGTAAGTCTTCGTGAAGCCGTAACCTCGTGGTTCCTTTCCCCTGCAGGAATTTCGAAGAGTGTGTTCCCGAGCGTGGCGAATCGCACACGTTTGTCGATCGGTCCCTCTGCACGGTAAAGGCCGACACGTGTCCGGTCATAGTGAACCTGTCCGTCAGGAGTATAGTGTATATCCATAACGAGGTGTGAACCGGCAGGGATTTTCCACGCCATGCCTCGAGCGAGTTTACGTGGCGTGCCTCCCGGTGTCCAGAAGTCGAGAAGGATAAATGAGCTCAGGCTCATATTCCCTGGATACCCGATCCCGGGTGAGCTTCTGTCGAATTTGACCGAATCCCCCCTCGTATCAACATAGACACCGACATGGTGAACAACGGAAGGGGTGCCGGGTATTACTTCAATTGCAGAAATCCACACATCCTCTTTCGGATCATAGGGAAGAACAAATGATCTAAAGAAATCACCGCCTGATTTCCGCACCTTGAAATCTTCCCCGGGGTCAAGCTCGATTTCCGGTGTTCCGATGTACCATTCTTCAGAAAAACTGATCGGAGCCGGCAGGTCTTTTGGGTCTCCCTCCGCGGCTCCCGTCTCAACCCATCGTGAGATCAGATCGATTTCCTCACGTGTTAGTCTTCGTTCATTCTTGAATTCGCCGTATCCGTCTGCCGCGAGCCACGGCGGCATGATGTGGTTTTGGACTGCTTCATTGATATGTTCCGCATAATTTTTTGCATCTTCATATGTAATGAGCGGGAACGGCCCTATTTTCCCCGGCCGGTGACACTCCTGGCAGTTATGCTGCAGAATCGGTGCTACATCCCTTGAAAAGGTAACTATATTGGAGGTTTCCTCTGATAATAATGGAGCCGAGTGAAACAGCACGATTAAAAAAATTACGGCGAATACCGGCACGCCTGCCCCTGTAATGATTCCTGTCTTTTCTTTCAGGTGTTCTTTTTTCATACGAAGCCCCTTCATAACAATCTTCAAAAAGATGATAATATAATACATTAATACACTGTGCAGAAAAAGGGTGTAAGAAAGTATATCATTTTTTTCTCTGGTATTTTGTTTCAGAATTTGGAATAGACAAAGATCTTTAACAAACTTCCGTTCCTTCAACTTTAAATTCGCATACCGTACTTCGTACTGGTATGAATTCCGCACTGAGATATACGGGCAAATTTTTTGTTCGCCACTGTAGAGAATGACATGGTCGTGGGTACGAAGGATATTGATCCATATTGAATCATCTCCTCCCCACTTCCACATTGGATTATGTCCGACTAGTATCGGTATGGCCTGTGGAAGCCTCAATGCTGTTCGCAGGTCTTCAAGGTCCTGCGGGCCATACTCTTTCATGCTCGGTGTGGAATACACCTCATTGATTCTATTCCATATGAGCTGATGACGGCAGTCCGGGTAATGGTCGATATTTATAAGCTCTCTTCTGCCGATTCCTCCTCTTACGGGCCCGGCATGCACAGCACAGAAATATCTGAGTATGACGCAGATGGGGAGAGCATCGAAAAAGCGCTGAATGAGATTCGCATACCTTTCGCCTCTCTGTTCTATGAGTGCCCGATGAAAGAGCTCACCCTGCAGAATACCGCTTTTTGAAAGCTGCGGACTCAGTGTATCGTGATTTCCCAGCAGATAGATGACATTGTCAGGATATTTGTTGATGAGGTGGATAAGGATATCCATGATTTGGATAAACGACTGCATCTCCTTAAGATGGCCTGTCCGTTCATCATGGCTTCCTTTTTGAGTTGGGAGGCCGCAGCCCGCTGTCGAATGACAGCACATTTTCTATTGCAGCTTCGAGCTTCTGTTCCGGTGTGAGAGTTCGGTATACGCTGCTTTTCGATAATACACCCTGTTTTCTGTGAGAACCCGTCGCCTGCGGAGGGCGGATGCTTTTCCATGGTTTTTTTTGGAGCAGGGTTTTTCGTTACAGCATGTTTGATGCCCTGCCTGTTACGAGGCTCTTTTTTTTTGCCCTGGGATTTTATTCCTCTTTCTTTTTTCAAAAACCGCCTATCGTTTGCGGATTTTCCACACTGCTGCTCCTTACGGTTTTTTCTCGATGATAGGATGAGCGTAAAAACTTTATACATCCTGAGAGATATTTCTCATACCGAAAGTATCCGGACGTTCGTATAATGCCACTGGCCCAGCTTGCTCTAATTATAAAATATGGTTAATTCCATTTCCAATATATTGGCGAATTTCAATCGTACTCATTATGTGTAAAGCTGAGCAGAAGCTGTGACACCACGGAGGATAAAATAAATTAAGCGGTTGGGAGTAGTATATCGGAGGGCATCATTGTTTACGCTTGATGGTTCTACCTTCCTTCTCATCCTTCATGAGTTTATAGGATATTGAATCGACGAGTGCAATCCAGCTCGCTTCCATAAGGTTTTGAGAGACGCCCACAGTGCCCCATGTATCGGTTGCGTCGCTGCTCTGAATGAGCACCCGCACCTGCGCCTCCGTTGCTTTGTTGGTTTCCAGAACACGCACTTTATAGTCCACGAGCCGCATCTCCTCGAGTGTTGGGTAGAAAATCGTAAGCGCTTTTCTCATTGCCTTGTCGAGTGCATTGACCGGACCGACACCTTCGCTTGCAGTAAGCTCTTTTTCCCCGTCAACAATTACCTTCATCGTTGCCTCAGACAGCGGCTGTTGCTCCGGCCCCCTCTTTTCGGTGATTACCCTGAAGCCCTCGAGCAAAAAGTAGTCGTCCCACTTTTTGATGAGTTTTTTTAGCAGTATTTCGAATGAACCTTCCGCCCCTTCAAACTGGTATCCGGCATCCTCCAGCTCTTTGAGTTTCTGGAGAATATCTCGGGTTTTTGCAGAATGCTCCTTGATGTCGCTCAGGTCAATGCCGAACTGTGAGGCCTTGAAATAGATGTTGCTTTTTCCGGAGAGATCCGAAACGAGAACTCTCCGCACATTGCCGACACTGCCGGGGTCAGTATGCTCGTAGGTTTTCAGGTTCTTCATCATTGCATCAACATGGATACCGGCTTTGTGGGTGAAGGCGCTTTCACCGACGAATGGCATCCACGCATCGTGTCTCATATTAGCGAGCTCGCTGACGTATCTCGAAACTTCCGACAGTTTCTTCAGATTGTCGTCACTTATGCAGTCAATACCCATCTTGAGTTTGAGAACAGGAATGATGGAGCACAAATTCGCGTTGCCGCACCGTTCTCCGTATCCGTTAATGGTCCCCTGAACGTGCACTGCACCGTGCCTGACGGCTTCAATCGTTACCGCAACGCCCAGCTCCGAGTCGTTATGTGCATGTATCCCGAGTGGACAGTTCATTTTATTTTCTACGACCTGAAAGATTTTTCCGACCTCAAAAGGAAGGGTGCCGCCGTTCGTGTCGGCGAGCACAACCATGTCCGCACCTCCTCTGTAAGCAGCGTAAAGCGTCTCCATTGCGTAATCCAGATTTTCTCGATACCCGTCGAAGAAATGTTCAGCATCGTAAATAACCTCGAGTCCCGCATCCTTGAGGTATGCGACTGAGTCTTCGATCATTTTGAGATTTTCCCGAAGTGTGGTACGTATAGCCTCCTTTACATGCAGATCCCACGATTTACCGAAGATAGTTGCTACCGGAACGCCGGCATCGATGACCGCACGAAGATTGGGATCTTCATCGGGCCTGTTTTTCGCTTTTCGGGTACTGCCGAATGAGGATATCTTTGCGTTCTTGAATTCGATTTTCCGAGCCTTTTTGAAGAAAGCGATGTCCTTCGGGTTTGAACCGGGCCACCCGCCCTCTATGTAGTGGATGCCCAGGTAATCGAGCTCACGCGCTACCTTGACTTTATCTTCGCTGGAGAAGGTTACCCCTTCGCCCTGGCTGCCGTCCCTGAGTGTTGTATCAAACAGTTTTACCATGCTATCTATGACCCCGTATTGTTGTTGAGGATTCTGTTAATCGCGTTGAGAAACGCGTGTGCGGAGGCTTCGATGACATCGGTTGCGACGCCGTACCCTCTGTAAATTTTGTTATCTCTTTCAACGAGTATGTTGACGCTGCCCATAGCATCTTTTCCGCGGGTAACCGCGTTGAGTGAGTAACTTTTAAGCTTAATGGGTGTATCGGTGATCTTTTCTATTGCCCGATACACCGCGTCGACCGGACCGTCGCCGGTTGCCGCTTCCTGAAATATTGTGTCATTTTTTTTCAGCTTCACGGTTGCAGTTGGAAGCACCATGTTACCCGTAACAACACTGAAATAGATAAGGGAAAATATTTCGGGAAGGATGTTGAGCTCTTCCTCGACAAGAGCGATGAGGTCTTCGTCGAATACCTCCTTCTTTTTGTCAGCAATTTCCATGAATTTTTCATATATCTTATGGAAGTCTCCCTCTTTCGGAAAGTATCCGAGCTCGGTGAGCCGCGCTTCCAGTCCGTGTTTGCCGGAATGCCGTCCGAGCACAAGAGTCGATTTCTGCCTTCCTACAGTTTCCGGCTTCATAATTTCATAGGTCAGGCTGTGTTTGATAACGCCGTCCTGGTGTATGCCGGCTTCGTGAGCAAATGCATTTTCTCCGACAATCGCCTTGTTCGGCTGAACCTGCATTCCAGTATAACTCGTAATTGTTTTGCTGAGCGGATAGATGAGCTCACTCATTATGCCTGTTTTAAAACCGAAGGTGTCCGATCTGGTTCGTATGGCCATTACGACTTCCTCGAGAGATGCATTACCGGCCCGTTCACCGATGCCGTTGACCGCAACTTCCGCCTGCCGTGCACCTGCCCGCAGGGCGGCGAGAGTGTTTGCGGTTGCGAGTCCCAGATCGTTATGGCAATGTACACTGATAACCGCCTGCTCGATTCCGTTGACGTTGCTGATGAGATACTCGATCAGTCTTTTGTACTCGTCCGGCGTGGTGTATCCCACGGTATCCGGTACATTTATGGTTGTCGCACCTTCAGCAATAACAGCGGCATAAACCTCAATGAGGAAATCCCAGTCACTCCGTGTTGCATCCTCGGCGGAGAATTCCACGTCTGCGGTAAATGTTTTTGCAAGCCGTACAGCATCTGTGGCGAGCCGCAGCACCTGCTTCTTTGATTTTTTCAGTTTATAGGTCATATGAATATCTGATGTTGCGATGAAGGTATGTATCCTCTTCTTTTTTGCCGGTTCAAGCGCCCGGGAGCATTCGATAATGTCCTTTTCAAGGGTCCGTGCAAGTCCCGCAATGACGGATCCTTCAATGGCCTCCGCAATGCGGTGCACACCGTCGAACTGTTTCGGTGAGGATATGGGGAAACCCGCCTCTATGATATCCACATTCATTTTTGACAGCATTTTTGCGACTTCGATCTTTTGCTCAACAGTCATACTTGCTCCTGGTGACTGTTCGCCGTCCCGCAGTGTCGTGTCGAAGATACGTATCTTATCCATTACTTTTCCCTCCGGGCCTGCTGAATCCTCTGGTAATCGAAACTCTGCCTGTCCGTGCAATGTCAATTATTCCGTACGGTTTTAAAATTTCGATCAGCGCTTCGATTTTTTCTGAAATCCCGGTTATCTCCAGTGTCAGCGTTTCATGCGATATATCGACTATAGACCCCTTGAATACGTCGGTTATCTGGAAGATCTCCTGCCTCCTTGCAGGCATTGCCTTCACCTTGATCAGGATTAGTTCACGGTGCACTGAGGATTTATCGGAGAGGTCCCACACCTTTATGACATCGATGAATTTATTGAGCTGTTTCTTGATCTGTTCAACGACCTGGTCATCGCCCCTCACAACGATTGTCATTCTGGAGTATTCCGCCGTATCGGTTTCTCCTACTGATAGTTCGGTTATGTTGTACCCGCGGCCGCTGAATAAACCGGCTATGTGTGCAAGAACACCGCTCTTGTTTTGAACCAGCACCCCAATTGTATATTCCTTTTCCATTCGATCGCCCCTTTACTGGAATGTTCAGCCGAATGGCTGAAAGCTGCGCAAGCCACTTCGCGGCCGAGTATCAAACTATAACTTAATCCAAGTTACCTATACGCCGACGGCTGAATAGAGCTCGCGACCCGTGTACCGGGCCACAGGCAGCAGAACAACCGACACCTTCACCGTTGCTGATCCACACGCCCCAAAGTGTATGAGCTGCATGTCATTGAACCGGTGCAGTCGGCATCAGGCCAGAAGGTAGTTATCAGCGTCCTCCTTACTGCTTATCATCGTTTTGATCGGCGCGCCTGCGGGCACCATGGGTGTAACATTCTCTTCCGGATGAATAATAAAGTCCATTACAACCGGCTTGTCTACCTTGATCGCTTCAATCAGGGCGTCTTTTACTTCTTCTTTTTTTCGGATCCTCATGCCGACTGCAAAGTATGCCTCTGCAAGTTTCACAAAATCAGGAACATAGGGCGGGCATTCGGGTCCCGGGTTACAGCAAACTTCCGGACATCTTTTATCTCTCTTCAGGCAGGTAGCTGCATACCTTTTGTCAAAGAAAAATTCCTGCCACTGCCGAACCATACCGAGATACCCGTTATTGAGAATTAAAACCTTGATCGGAAGTGTGTTCTGTGTTATTGTGGCAAGCTCCTGAATATTCATCTGTATGCTGCCGTCGCCCGCGATATCTATGACCGTAGCTTCGGGATGAGCGAGCTGGGCGCCGATTGCAGCAGGCATGCCGTAGCCCATGGTTCCGAGCCCTCCGGAGGTGATAAGCTGGCGCGGTTTTGTGTATTTAAAAAATTGGGCCGCCCACATCTGGTTCTGGCCGACTTCGGTCGTGATGATCGCATTCCCCTCCGTGACTTCGTACAGTTGTTCGATAATGAACTGCGGCCGCAGAATATCATCGTCGGTCTCGTAGGAGAGGGGATGTTTTTTCTTCCACTGTTCGATTTCCTTGATCCACTGGCCGATATCGAGCTTCTTTACATGCTTGAGCATCTCCTGGAGGATCTGCTTCGCATCACCGACAACGGGAATGTCGATTGCGACATTCTTTCTGATTGAAGCAGGGTCGATGTCTATATGGATGAATTTGGCATTCGGAGCAAACATGGACAGTTTGCCGGTTACTCTATCGTCAAACCGCGCACCAATCGCGATGAGCAGGTCACATTTATCTACTGCGTAGTTCGCCGCCTTCGTGCCATGCATCCCGAGCATTCCCAGAAACCCCTTGTCGGTACCCGGAAAGGCTCCCAGTCCCATGAGTGTCAGTGTGACGGGAATACCCGTTTTCTTTGCAAATTTTGTAAGCTCTTCGGACGCATCGGAACTGATGACGCCTCCCCCTGCATATATGAGCGGCCGCTTTGCACTGGCGATTGCTTCCATGAGCCTTTTGATCTGTCTCGGATTTCCCTTCATGGTGATGTTGTATCCGGGAATCTTTATATCCTCAGGATATACGAAGTCCAGTTCTGCTGTTAAGATATCCTTGGGAATGTCCACAACAACAGGGCCCGGTCTTCCGGTCCTGGCAATATAGAATGCCTGTTTCAGTGTGATGCAGAGGTCGTCAGGATCTTTAACAATGAAATTGTGTTTTGTGACCGGTCTTGTTATTCCCGTCGTATCTGCTTCCTGGAATGCGTCGTTGCCGATGCTCGCTGTCGGGACCTGTCCTGTCAGGGCGACAATGGGCACAGAGTCCATAGACGCGGTTGCGAGGCCGGTGACGATATTCGTTGCCCCCGGTCCGCTTGTCACGATACAAACGCCGGGCTCCCCGGTACTCCGTGCGTACCCATCGGCTGCATGAATGGCACCCTGTTCATGTTTTGTGATGACCATGTTGAGCTTTTTGTCTCCATAGAGCGCATCAAATAGCGGAATGACGACACCCCCTGGAATACCGAACAGGGTCGTGACTTTTTCCCTGTGAAGAATTTTAACTATCGCTCTGGCTCCGTTTATTTTCATATGCTTCTCCTAAATATTGTGTTGCCGGATATCCGGCAGCCTATTCTGAGAAAGCTTTTTAAGGGTATAAATGCTTCCAGGCCCCCCCCTAAAGGGGGGATACCCCGTTACAGGGGGAATACCGCTCCCCTGGCTGCCGAGCTCACCAGTTTTGAGTATCTGTACATATACCCGCTCGATATATTCAGTTTCCGCGCTCCTTTTGTTTTGATCTCCGCAAGGCGCTTCTCTATCTCCCCGTCACTGAGCTTGAGGGTGATCCTTTTCTCAGGAATGTTGATTTCAATGCGGTCTCCCTCCTGAACAGCGGCAATCGGACCGTACTCTGCAGCTTCAGGAGAAATATGCCCCACCGAAGAACCTCGTGTCGCGCCCGAAAATCGCCCATCGGTAATAAGGGCAACTGATTTATCGAGCCCCATGCCGGCAATCGCCGAGGTGGGGGTCAGCATCTCCCGCATCCCGGGACCTCCCTGGGGGCCTTCGTATCGGATGACGATCACATCACCTTTGTTGATTTTTTTACTGAGTATGGCGCCCACTGCATCCTCCTCGGATTCAAATACCCGGGCAGGGCCTTCATGTACCATCATATCCGGAACCACTGCGGCGCTCTTTACCACGGACCCGTCCGGAGCGAGGTTACCCTTGAGTATGGTAAGTCCGCCGGATGTATGCCTCGGTTTATCTATCGAGGCGATGACTGTGTTGTTCTTGACCGGCGCATTTTCGATTATGTCCCCGATCGTTTTTCCCGTTACACTTTTTTGATCGGTATGGATGAGTTTTTTCCTCGATAATTCGTGCATGACTGCGGGAATGCCGCCTGCCCTGTTGAGGTCTTCCATATGGTCCGGACCTGATGGCGCAAGGTTGCACAGATGCGGTACCTTGGCACTCAAGGTATCGAAATCCTCAAGACTGATCTCAACTTCTCCGTAATAGGCAATAGCAGGAAGGTGCAGGGCGGTATTCGTCGAGCCGCCGACAGCCATATCCACCATGATTGCGTTGTGAAAAGCTTTTTTTGTCATAATGTCCCTCGGTCGAACATCGGCTTCTATGAGTGGAAGAATAGAAGCGCCCGCCTCTTTTGCGAGCCTGATTCTGTCTGCATGTACAGCGGGAATCGTGCCGTTTCCCGGTATGGCCATACCGAGCGCCTCAGTCAGGCAATTCATCGAGTTGGCGGTGTACAGCCCCGAACAGCTCCCGGCACCGGGACACGCACACTGTTCGATGAGCTCGATCTCCTCATTGGTGATTTTCCCAGATTCGTATTCGCCGACTGCTTCGAACACATCGTCCACACCGAGCTTCTTCCCCTGCAGATCGCCCGCAAGCATAGGCCCTCCCGAAACGACGATTGTGGGCATATTCAGCCGCATGGCGGCAATAAGCATACCCGGTACAATTTTGTCACAGTTCGTAATCATGACCAGGCCGTCAAACGGCGTACCCATAGCCACGACTTCAATCGAGTCTGCGATAAGTTCTCTGCTCCCCAATGAATATTTCATGCCGATATGGTCCATTGCAAGGCCGTCGCATATGCCGATTGTGCCGAATTCGAGCGGCGTGCCGCCACTGATTCTGATGCCCGTTTTTACCGCTTCGGTTACTCTGTTCAGATGTATATGCCCCGGGATTATTTCATTGGCGGAGTTTGCCACCCCGATTATGGGCCTTGCGATCTCATCTTTCGTGAGGCCGAGCGCATAGAGCAGTGACCTGTGCGGAGCCCGCGCAATACCTTTTTTCATTCCATCGCTTCGCATGATTCCTCCATTAAAAAATATTTGATAAAATGCGATTTGTCGTGCTTCTGTTGATTCTGTGCATTATCCGTCTGGATAATACAGTATGATTCCGATCCATCCCCTTATACAATAAAAAAACCCGCTGTTGGCAGCGGGTTTGAAACAGACTATACCGCTGCCTAGGTAAAAAATAGAAGGAGTACGATAATGCTGATGATAATTGCCGCGATCGAACGGTATGATTTTTTGCGGTAAAAACAACCTGTAAAAAAATTGTTTAATTTCATTTCTTTCTATCGTATTATGAACTGTACTTGCCTGGATGTAGATTAAGATACTCGGAATGCTTTTTTTGTCAAGTAAAAAATGGAGTGTATAAATTGTTTGATGTTCTCGGAATCGGCTGCAATTCAATAGACTTTCTCTGCCTGCTCGACGGTCCGCCTGTGGATGATGAGAAAATCGAAGTATCGCGAATTGAGATGCAGGGAGGCGGCAATGTCGGAACCGCTCTCGCTGCTGTCTCTCGTCTTGGAGGGAAGGCGGGGTATTACTGGGCAGTCGGTGATGACGAATACGGGCAGCGGATACTCGCGGAGTTCAACGAATACGGTGTGGATACCCGGTTTGTGGAGGTGAGGCAAGGAAAGAATCCAATAGCGGTGGTACTTATTAACAGGCAGACTTCGACACGAACGATATTTTACACGAAGCAGGACATCCCTGTTCTTTCACCCATTGATGAATCGATTCTTAAAAAGGGAGATATCCTGCTGATCGATTTTTACCATCCCGAAACAGCTCTTGCGGTTTCAAGGATTGCAAAAAAAAACGGTATTCCCGTCGTGGTTGATGCTGAGAAAGTGGTGGAATGCTCAGGTGAAATAATGGATAATTCCGGGTACGTAATCGCATCGAGCGGGTTTGCGCGTGATTTCTGCGCGGTGAAGGAAGACACAGAAGACAGGGACCTGCTCGAGATGTTTGTGCAGAAAGTCCGCACGCCGTTTGTGTGCATCACCGTGGGGAAACGTGGCGCACTTGCATTTAAGAAGGAAGAGAAGAGAATTTTCAGACAGAAAGCCTTTCCGGTTGAGGTTGTTGATACAACGGGTGCAGGAGATGTATTTCATGGTGCTTTTTCATTTTTTATTGCAAAGGGATATCCGGTCCGGGAAGCGGTGAAATTTTCTGCTGCCTGTGCGGCGCTCAAATGCAGAGAGCTCGGCGGCAGGAAGGGGATTCCCGGCATGGATGAGGTGATTGATTTGATGAGAAAATCTGGTGTTTGATTAGAAACGCCGAGCAGCGTTTAATACCGCCTGTACATCCACGTTTTTCTCAATGATGTCGGCAAGTCTGTCGTACATTTTCTCGATGCTTTTCCGGTAGCTAAGTCGTGTGCACGCACTTCTCCCGAGTGCCTGCAGGAAATGGTACCGGAATTTATCATTTTCAAATAGCCCGTGGAGATAGGTTCCCCACACTACTCCGCTCGTATGTATTGCACCATCCGGATGAAAATCCTCCTCATGCCGGTTTCGGTCTTTAATAAAAAAAGCGGGCTGTGTGCCTTCGGATGTTTCGGTCTTTCCCATGTGTATCTCATACCCTTCGACAGGCAGGGGTGTTTTAAGGTTTCTGTTGATGCGGGTGATATTGCAGGATCCGTGTGCCCTTGTGAGAGTTTTTTTCTCAAGCAGGGTGGTGAAAGTGTGAAGAAAGCCAAGCCCTTCGGTTTTTTTCCGTTGTGTTTCAACACCGAATGGATCGGCGATATATGTACCGAGCATCTGATAGCCGCCGCAGATTCCGATGAGGGCATTCCCTTTTGAAACATGTTTCCTCAGCGCCGATTCGAAACCGCGCTGTTTCAGCCATAAGAGGTCGTGAACGGTGTTCTTTGTGCCGGGCAGGATAACGACAGAATTTCCCTGTACATCTTCGGGTCTCCTGATATAGGAAATCGCCACCTTTTCTTCCAATTCAAGGGGATCGAAATCCGTATAGTTTGATATATAGGGCAACTGCACCACGGCAATGCGAATCTCAGCAGCCCCGCTGGTCCCTCGCTCATACTGGAGTGCAACGCTGTCCTCCTCGGGCAGCTTGACATCGTCAAAAAAGGGTACAATTCCAAATACCGGCCTTTTTGTTCTTTTCTCGATGAATCGAACCCCGTCTTCGAAGAGCGTCCTGTCTCCGCGGAATTTGTTAATAATAAAGCCGATTACCTGTCTTTGTTCCCTTCGCTTCAATAGGTTCATTGTACCGGTGAGTGCCGCAAAAACACCGCCTTTGTCGATATCGGCAACAATAACTGCAGGGGCGTGCGCCCTCAACGCCATCTCAATGTTGACAATATCCTTGTCCCTGAGATTGATTTCTGCCGTGCTTCCGGCTCCTTCGAGCACTATCGCACTGTATTTCGCGGCAAGCCGCTGATAACTTTCGATAACCGGCTGAATTATTTGTTCCTTCATTCCGTAGTATTTAGCCGCATCCGTACTGCTCAGTACCTTACCCTGTACAATAACCTGCACGGATGAATCTCCGGTGGGTTTAAGGAGGACCGGGTTCATATCTGAGGAGGGGAGTATCCCTGCTGCGTGCGCCTGCATCACCTGTGCCCTGCCCATCTCGTCACCTGTTACTGTTACAAAAGAGTTGAGCGCCATATTCTGTGCTTTAAAAGGTGCAACTGTGTATCCATACCGTTTGAGGATTCGGCAGAAACCTGCGGCTATGATACTCTTTCCGACATCGGAACCCGTACCGAGGAACATGATCTGCAATGGTTTTTTTCTCATGGGAACACCGCCTGGTTGACCTATTGTAAAATAATACTTAATTTAGAGTGGCGCAAGTTCCTGGCGGGATACATCCCGCCGGGACCGAGTATAAAAAATGAAAAAAGACTTGACAAAAATCCTTGACATACTCAAACGGTTTTTTACCTTCCTTCTTTTTGTTTTTATAACAGTTGCTGCAATTGGTTCCTTCATTTATATTCTCTACAGAGTTGCTGTATACAGCACAAAACTATACACCTTTGTATTTGCCGCATGCGCTGTGCTGGTGCTGATATATTTTATTTTCAGGGCTATCAGGAAAGGGGCGCTCACCCGTATTTTGCTGATAATCGCCCGATCAGTGATTTCATGTCTCTTCTTCGCATCCATTATCGCGGTTGTCATGTTATATGGCGGATTTATCGTCCGCTACCCGATTTTCGGGGGTATTTGCGCTCCCTTTTTCATTTTTACGACCCTTTATTTTCTGTCTAAACTGCATTTTTTCTCCCGGATAAAAAGATATTTTTCGTAAAGAATGATTGACTTTTATTTTACCTGTACGTATTTTTCGAGAAAATTTTGCCATCCAAAGGAGAAGTCGTATGGCCAGGAAAATTGTCATTGATCAGGACGAATGTATCAGTTGCGGTGCGTGTGCAGACAGTTGCCCGGATGTCTTCGTAATGAATGACGACAACATTGCAGAAGTAAGCGATGAAGAAGGCGCATCCGAGGAAGAGATTCAGGAAGCGATTGATGGATGTCCTGTTGAATGTATACATTGGGAAGAGTAGAAGTATAGGTATAAAAATTTACAACCCTCTCATTCTGTGAGAGGGTTTTTAATTTCACCTGTGAACGGTTTTTTTCTTCATCAGGCCGGAGGTTTGTAAACACGGGCTGTCCAACCGAACGATCTTCATTCAGACGGCTGCAGGTCGTCTAAATACACCCTTATTTTACAAAGAAAACTAGTTGAGCGGGACGGAAAAGCCCTGTCTCGTTTTTCCATGATAGGATTTCAGTGAATCCTTTCCTCCGTAGGCAAGAATCATTTCAAGGGTTTTCTGTCCCTTTTTAATGACATCCTTCTCGTCGAGTGAAACTTCAATCACCGTCGACCCTCCGGATTCCTTCATGGCATATGTTTGTGCTATTGACTGATCAGTATCAACATGTTTGTGTCCTGTTCCAGTCTGTTCCTTTAAAACAGGGTTTCCGTTGTCGACATACCCGATCAAAATATATGCGTTATTCATAACCTTTGAATCGAACCCGACGCCGAGCCATCCATCGGTTTTAACAGAAGCTGCGATGTAGAGATTGCCTCCGTTTCTGTTCAGATAGAGTTCCATGTCCTGAAAGGTGTAAACGTAACTGTACTCATTTTTATGTATCGTTCCATCCACGACCGTTTTATTAGATGTGTTTTTGAGTTTGTTCTCAACGGCGAATGCCGGACCGGCTGCTATGCACAGTGCCAGAATAGCCATGACAGGTAAAAGAAAAGTGTGTTTCATTTTCGATCCTCCGGAGGAATGGTATATACAAATACAATAACTGTCGCGAAGCGCAGATCAACTGTTTTTTGTTTATTGGATTTATTTATATGCTGGCAATTTCAGCGGCAATCTTAGGGTATGAAGCGACCTGATTTCGTCCGTGCTGTTTTGCGTAGTAGAGCGCCCTGTCCGCTTCCTCGATAAAGACATCCTCGGGTATGCCGGCTGAATAGATGAAACCCGTTACTCCTATACTGACGGTAACCGTAAAGCCGCCCTTCGACGAGGAAAACGAAAGCTTCTCAACAGCTTTTCTCAGGCGTTCGGCGACACTAACGGCGCTTGTCAGGTCGGTTTCAGGAAGGATAACGGTAAACTCTTCGCCGCCGAACCGCGCCGGAATATCGAAAGAACGCAGCTGTTCGCGGATTACATGTGCAATCTTGATCAGCACCTCATCGCCGACTATATGTCCATATGTATCGTTGATGTTTTTAAAGTGATCAAGATCAAGCATCATGAGTGAGAGGTCGGTTTTATACCGTTCGGCGCGTTCTATTTCTTCAAGCAGACGGTTTTGAAAATATCCATGATTGTAGAGCTTCGTTTTTCTATCGAGAGTCGCCATCTCATATAAACGTGCATTCTCTATTGCAACAGAAGCAAACCCTGCAATAATGTCGATGAACCGTTTTTCATCCTCACTGTACTCTTCTCCAAACTCTTTTTCCTTCTTCATCAGGTACAATATCCCGTTGATCTGGCCCTTGAACCGCAGGGGTATGATAAGCTCGATTTCATCCTTGCTAAATATGTCGAAGGTTTCCAGGAGTTCGTTCTTCTCACCAAGTTCGGATATATGAACGAGCCGCTGCTTATCTTTTATATATTTTATAAGCGGATGAGTGGGGCCGAATGATACACTGGCCGTGTCTGTTCTATAGCTGAAGTACGCCTGTCCCTCGCGTTCGGTTGAAAGGATAACGAAGGCATCGGATGCATGAAAATGGCCGCTGCAGGTAAGGACAATGATATCAAGAACATCGTTCAGGGATAGACTGGAATTGAGGGTTTTCCCAACCTCGAGCATCGTCGTGAGGTCAAAGATAAGCCTCTTGTTTCCTTCGGTATCTTCATTAAAATCAAGAGTTTCCATTCCAGAGCCGTTGGTTATATAGGATTATGAAGAGTTGATACGGAAATCCGATAAGCGTACATATGCGGCCATACACCTCAATCTATTTGCTGCCTGTATTCCTGCGTATTATCAGGTGTTTTTCCGCCGTGCACTTTTTTAAATCTTACAGGTCGCTTTTGATTATACATGCTCATCGATAAAAAAACAAGGGGTTTCATTATTTTAATAATCTTATTATAATCTCTGCAAAGGTAACGAGGTGGACAAACATTAAATCGTATTGAAGGAAAATGCTGCAGATGATGCAGCGGGCTACAAAATGTTCGGCTGAACATCTGCATACGATGAGAAGGAGAGCATGCATGGAAAACATATCGCTTGAGGGAAACTTCATCGGTATCGATGTGGGAACACAGGGGACGAAAACGGTACTGTGCAGCGGTGCAGATGGATCGGTTCTTGGTGAGGCAAAAGGCATGTATCCACTCGTTGAAAAGGCCGACGGCACACGGGAACAGGACCCGGCATCGTGGGTGGCGGCAGTGCGAAAAACAGTCAATGAGGTGCTGGGAAAAACAGGGATTGACCGACGAAGTATACTGGGAATCGGTGTGTCCGGCCAGCAGCACGGATTCGTTCCGCTCGATGAGCGAGGGTCGGTGATAAGAAATGCGAAACTGTGGAACGACACCTCCACAGAGCGTCAATGCAGGGAGATTCTTGATAGACTCGGGGGAGAGGGAAAAGTGCTCGAACTCACCGGTAACAACGTTCTTCCCGGCTACACAGCGCCAAAGGTGCTGTGGCTGAAGGAGAACGAACCCGATAATTATAAAAAACTCAGGACGATCCTGCTTCCGCATGACTATATCAATTTTTATCTCACTGGCGAGAGAAAAATGGAGGCGGGAGATGCGTCGGGGACCGCGTTCTTCGATATACGGAAGAGGGTGTGGAGTGAGGAAGTTATGCAGTGCATAGATGAAAACCGCGATCTTGCAGTGTGCCTGCCGGAAATTATCAAGAGCGATGCTCCTGTCGGTTTTGTCCGCAGAGAGGTCCTCGGAGACTTTGGCCTCCCTGCGGATGCCCGGGTTATAGTCAGTTCCGGCGGCGGTGATAACATGATGGCGGCTATCGGTACAGGGAATACGAAAAAGGGTGTGGTTTCAGTGAGTCTCGGTACCTCAGGAACGATTTATGCCTATTCCGATTTTCCAGTAGTTGATTCGAATGGTGAGTTTGCTGCTTTCTGCGATAGTACAGGCGGATGGCTTCCGCTTGCGTGCACGATGAATGTTACGGTTGCCACCGAGCTGGTGAAAGATTTACTTGACATGGACAACAGAGACCTCGAGGAGCAGGTAAAAAACGCTCCCTGCGGGTCCGGGGGACTGGTTCTTGTTCCCTATTTTGTCGGAGAGCGGACACCGAATGTACCGTCCGGTACAGGCGTATTCTTTGGTGTCAATGAATTTACGTTCAAGGGGGAGTATCTGGCCCGTTCGGCAATGGAAGGAGTAACGCTTGGTATTCGGTACGGGCTGGAAAGCATGCAGAAGGAGGGAATAGAGGTCAGGGATATACGGCTTACCGGCGGAGGAAGTAAAAGTGATATTTGGCGCCAGATTGCAGCTGACGTGTTCAGGGCGCCTACGGTGACGATGAAAATCGAAGAGGCGGCGAGCTTCGGTGCTGCAATACAGGCCATGTGGTGTCACAGTCGATACAATGGACAGAAGCTTGAAATATCGCAACTGACCGATTCATTTGTAAAGGTAAATGCCGATACATTAAAAGAGCCGGTACAGGATGCATCGGCAACCTACGATGAGCTGTTCGGGCTTCAAAACGAGGTCAGCCGTGCACTACGGAAGGCATTCGAGGCGCACAGAAAGTTCATTTCCCGGTCATAATCAGGGAAACAGGCGCGGAAAGTCTATCCAATACTGTATGTAAATGTGTTGAAAAAGGGTCAGAGAAACAATGCGGGAAAAGAGAAATGAAAAGAAGAAGGAAGGCGTACATACGTTTTCCCATGCTTTTCAAAAGATGATGAATCTGCGTTCGGAACTGAAGGCTCGAAGAGAAGAGACGCAGCGCACCACCTCCTACCTTCGTGAGCAGTTTTTACAGGAAACCAGTTTGACGGATGAGGAGCCCGTTGCGGTTTATCCCGATCCGCAACCCGGAGTTGATAAGAAAAAGCCACAGAAGAAAAAATTTTCATTCGTTGATTTCTGGAGTGTTTTGAACAATAACAATACCTTCATCATCGTTCTCGTGATTGTGGGCCTGCTCGCGGTAATCTCAATCGGCGCTTATATATTTGAATACGGGGTGAACGAGGGGTTTCAGACTCTCTGGGATACGATCTGGTGGACGATCGTAACCCTCACCACTGTCGGGTACGGCGACAAAACTCCGATTACTGTCGGCGGTAGAATCCTCGGTATTTTCATGATGATTCTCGGTGTTGCGAGTATGGGTATCGTCTCCGGACGCATTGCTTCTTTTCTTGTAGATAAACAGATCAAGGCACGAGGAGGTCTTATCGTGGTTGAGAGGAAAAAAGGGCATTTCATCGTCTGCGGGTGGAAGCCGGAGCTCGAAATGATTATTGGAAAAATTCTGGCTGTGGATCCCGATCTCAAGCCTTCCGATATTGTGCTCATCAATAATGCCGATCCCCAGGAGATCGATCATATACGCTCGATGCCGGGATTTAAGACGGTGAAATATATAAAGGGTGATTACATAGATGAAAAGGTGTTGAAAAGGGCGAATCTGAAAAATGCTGCTACTGCGCTTATCCTCGCAGATTCAAGCCGGAAGTTTTCACTGCAGGAAGTCGATTCACGGACGGTAATGGCCGCGATTACAATCGATTCGATGAATAAAAATATCTATACATGTGCTGAGCTTATCGATATCAAGTTTGAGAAATATCTGAAACTTGCAAACTGTGACGAGATAATTTCCACCCGGGAATACAGCAGGGGGCTTCTGGCGAACGCAGCAAGCGCTTCAGGGATATCACATATTGCCGCGGAGATGCTTGATCCGGAGAAGAAGGGAATGACGACCGTTGAATTTCAGAACGTTTTTATCGGAAAGCCCTTCAGAGATCTCCAGGAGCATTTCAAACAGGCGTATGGTGATATCGTTATAGGGCTTTTAGAAAATACTGGAAAGATCTATTATCGGAAGAAGGAAGCTCTTGCGGAGGCCCAGAAAACGCCCGATATCTCCAAACTTGTGGAAAATCTTCAGATGGTGAAGAGGCTGTATCCAAACAAACCGGTGCTCAATCCCGGGGATGGCTACCTTGTTAAAAGGAACTCGAAGGCCATCATTATACCGAGCTCAGCGCACGCCGGAGTACTGTAAATGAACAATAATCTTGAGCTGTTGAAACACATCGTGCTGTTTAAGGATTTCGAGGAAAAAATAGACATCCTGCAAAAAATCTCGGGCCTTTTCGTCGAGAGGAAAGCGAAGAAAGGCGACATACTCATCCGGGAGGGGGAAGTAGGCGATGAGCTGTACATCATCAAGGAGGGGTATGTCAGGGTATTGAAGAATACACTGCAGAACGAGCCGTATACGGTGGTACTGCTCAGTGAGGATCAGCACGTCTTTTTCGGCGAGATCGGTCTCCTTCTCAACGATAAACGAACCGCCACCGTAGTTGCTGAGGTGGACAGCATCTTTCTCGTAACGAACAGGAAGAAGTTTCAGGAATTCGGCGAAAAAGAGCCGCTCATCGCCCTTTTGATAACGCGCCAGATTGCCCAGATACTTGCCAAACGCCTGCATAAAACGAATGAGGATGTTGTAACTCTGTTTTCAGCCCTCGTCACGGAGATAGACACCAGCGGATCGATGGAGTAGGGTGCTATTCTCCCAGCTTTCGTTTCTCTAAGAGGCTTTTTATCTTCAGCCATACCGCCACAAGCTCATTGTTCGTATTATTGGTGTCCCAGTACTCCTTTACCTTCCAGTCGGGGAAGAGAAAGGCAAAAAAAGCCTCGTCCCGTTTCATGATAAATTGAGCTTTGATGGCTGTTCCGTGATAGTCTGCATCGGCGTCGACCGTTGCATCCGAACCGTCCTGTTCGATACTTATCCCGCTGTACGAAACCGGCCGAAATGCATCGAAGTAATCTAAAAAATTTTCAAACGTGCCCGTTATACGAAACTCACTATCGCTACTGATTACACTATCGAGTGCATTTGCATCATCGCTGTTTACCGCGTTTTCAAAATCATCAATAGCATTCTCAATGGCCGCCTTCTGGCACCCGAAAAGCAGGAGCGAAAAAGTAATAAATATCAGTACGGGAAAAAAGAAACGCTTCATGTCTCCCTCCGCTGTTTACCACAAAGTTATCACATATATACCATGTATCAATATAAATTGGAAGATTTTTTTTCTGTTGACATTCGCCAGCTTCGATGATAGTAATATGAGTGACATAAAGCTTTATCTCAGGCGGGAATAGTTCAGAGGTAGAACGTCAGCTTCCCAAGCTGAATGTCGGGGGTTCGATTCCCCTTTCCCGCTCAAAGATAACTCCCTGACTCTTAAAGAGTTAGGGAGTTTTTTCTATATTGGTGTATGCAGAAAAAGTGCCGCGTTCTACGGATTTGTCTACGGATAACAGCATTAAATATAAAGTCGAAACAAAAATCTGGATTATCACAGAAACAGACTATTCTGCTACGATGGTTTTATTTCCAGACGAATATTAATGAGGGAGACATTGGCTATGATGAGTAACTTCGTGCTGAGGAAATCTGATGAGCCATAAGCAATTTAATATTTTTATCCACAATCTTACCAAACCACCTTATAATCCGTTATCCTAATTGTATAGTTGGGCCCATTCTTTTCGAGCGCGTCCCGGAAAAGTGATGCTTTCATAGCGTAGTCTTTTAAGAATGTATTTTCTCCCACTTACTTATTATAAACCCTATTTTTACAAAAACCTGTCAACTTTCGTGGAGGTAAACTTCGGTCATGATATACATCTATGAGGGCTTCGAGGAATCCGTGCAGCACAGGTATTTTCTAACAGGGCATCAGAAACATCTTACGAAAATTAACTTTTTGGAGCGCTCCTGTGCGGAGCAGAACACAGAATACATATTCCACCTTAACTAAACATTTAATTTTATTCGATTCTCGATGAACTAATACAGTCAGGTGGTAATAGATCTTGAACTGAAACAGTGGAAATTACTAGCAGCATAAATTCGGTCTTAAGATCGGAGCTGATTACTCTCTCACTTTGAAAGTGGATCCGTTTTTAGGGGGCAGGTCACGAATACAAACTGCTTGACCGAAATTTGTTTGTACCATCACCATCAGATGTAGCGCTCATGAATAGATATTATATAGACTATATGCCCTGTTGATAATTCACGCCGACTCGGATAAAATGATAACAATGATAAAACAATAGAATTACGATCAATTCACGAAAAGACGAAAGGCGTAGGATTATGGACATCATGATATTTACGAGCAGCCCGAACGCAAACGGGCTCACCGCTTCCTGCGGGGAAAAGGCAAGGCTATGGACAGAAAAGGCCGGGGCCGATGTGCAGATGATCGACCTGAATGAAAAGAACATCCGTCATTGTCAGGCTTGTGAACAGGGATGGGGTATCTGTAGGACTGAGAATCGCTGCATTATTGAAGATGACGATTTCAATAAGATCCATCAGTCAATGGCTAATATGGATGGTTTTATCATAATCACCCCGGTATACTGGTGGGATATAAGTGAATCAGCCAAGGTTTTTTTTGACCGGTTGCGCCGTTGTGAAGCCTTTAACAAGAGCAGCTGTGTAGCTAGCAAACCCTTTACTTGTATTGCTGCCGCCGGAGGTACAGGAAATGGTTGTGTATCCTGCCTGACTGTTATGGAAAAACTTGTTGATCACATGAAGGGGGATAAGTTTGATTTCATCCATATCATCCAGAAGAATAAAGAGTTTAAACTGGAAACGATTGGGCATTCAGCCAAAGCAATGGTGAATTACATTAAAAAGTGAAAAAGTCAAACCTGACCGGCCCCCGTACTTAGTACCATTTTTTAAGTTAGCCTCCTATGCGCCCTATGTGTCAGGATTTTTCTACGGATAACAACATTAAATCAAAATTATGTAATCCTTTTTCTAATTGATTTGGTAAAAGATGCCTATAGATGTCAATAGTCGTTTGGTAAGAAGTATGTCGAGCAAGCTGTTGAACATCAGCAGTTGGTATTCCTTGCCCTATAAGAATGCTTACAAAGGTATGTTTCAAATCATGAAATCTCATAGGAGGCAAGTTATTCTCTTGTAGTATC
>CAYSRJ010000034.1:0-39090 GCA_964433545.1 uncultured Spirochaetota bacterium
AAGTCCCCTTGGGAAAGTCCCCTTGGGAAAGTCCCTATCGGGATGTGCCACTTTGCGGCCGATCCTTGACAGGATACATCCTCCCGGGACTTGGTATCAACAGGCAGCGCAGATTTTCAACCACGCATCTGCAGCATTACTCCAGCGTACTGATTCGTTCCATCGGGCTGATAATATCCGTAACCCGCACACCGAAGTTTTCATCTATAACAACGACTTCCCCCTTCGCAATAAGCTTTCCGTTTACAAGCAAGTCAACCGGTTCGCCGGCAAGCTTGTCAAGCTCGACGATCGTTCCCTCACCCATGCCGAGTATGTCTTTTATAAGCATCTTTGTCCTGCCGAGCTCAACGGTAAGCTGCATCGATACATCCATGAGAAGACCGATGTTTCCAGTGATTCCCGACTGCTCCCCCTGTGTAAGTGGAGCAAATTGAACAGGCTGTACACCCACATTCATCTGCGGTTGCGGGGCAGATGTAAAAGTAGAGGGTTGAAATCCTGCCTGAAAACCACTCGACCCGGCTCCGGGCTGTGGTCCCACCTGCCCGGTATCTGAGCCTGTAATCACTTTCGCTGCATTCAATTCGAATATTTCATCGAGTTCAGTAGCGTTTCCATCTGCTGTGAAATTGTAGCGAACTCGAACAAACTCCCCCTCCGGGAGCTGCAGCTCGGTTGGTGAGCTGTTTCGCATCGAACTGAGATCGGCACATTTCGGCGCCGTACCGCTTTTATCACTGATCGTCCTGTTCTCAGCTTCAATCATCTGACTGAAGCCTTCTGTGAGGGCCGAAAGCGCCATATCCGTTAATTCCCCTTCTTCCTGGGCCATCATGAGCGCGGCAACCTGACGGGCGGTTTCCTCCGCCATAATAAACGAGTGCAGACCAAAAACCCCCTCAATATAATCCGCGGTCACCTGCACCGTACCGTCGGAAAACTGGGAAATAAAGGTGTCTTTTGTCACCACGTCCACCTGTGCTACCTTTATCTCCACATTTTTAGAAATTATTGTCGAAAGTGTATTGCCCATCGATGCGGCTGCTTTGCCCGCTATTCCCTGCAATGTACTCATATCACCATCCGAAAATGCAGGCGCAGGGACTGAAGCTTCCATTTCCACGGTTCCGCTCAGGTCGTCGGCACCCTGAAGCAAAGCATCTATTTCTTCCTGGGAAAGCGAACCATCACCCATTTTATTCCTCCCCTTCTATTTCTTTAAACATCTCATCTTCACTCACAAGCGGCTCAGCCTTTGCCGTTATCTGCACTGACATATGTGAACCGACAACACCGGGCCGCGCAAAGAATTTTTTCTTGTTTCCTATTTTTAGTATCATATTATCGTTTACTTTATTCCGTTCCAGTTTGATAATATCGCCCTTCTGTAGATTCAACACGTCCTTCACGCTTACATCAAGGCTCCCGAGCTCCGCTATCAGGTTGATGAACACTGTATCGAGACGTTTTTTAAGTATTGCGAGGTTTTCTGTTGTCCCGCCCTTCCTGATACTCGAATACCAGTACTGTGCGGACAGTTTTGTAATAATCGGCTCGATGGTAAGGTATGGAATGCAAAAATTCGTCATTCCCTCGACATCTCCTACCTTTGTTTCAAGCGTTATAAGCACGACCATGTCCGAAGGCGGCACAATCTGGGCAAATTGAGGGTTGGTTTCTATATTCCCGAGGCGCGGACGGAGATCGATAACATTCGACCATGCCTCACGCAGGTTCCCCAGTATCCGCACAATTATTCCTTCGATAACCGAAAGCTCGATATCCGTAAGTTCCCTGTTTATTTTCGACGCCTCACCGGGCCCGCCGAAAAGCCGGTCTATGATCGTAAACGTAATGGACGGATCGATCTCGAAGATAGAGCTTCCTTTCAATGGGTCCATGTTGATAACGGAAAGTGTCGTAGGATTCGGTATTGAGCGCAGAAATTCCTCATAGGTAAGCTGATCAACGGACGCAACATGCACATGCACGATTGTTCTCAACTGCGCCGACAGTGAAGTTGTGGTAAGCCGGGCGAATGTTTCATGCATCATCTGCAGCGTGCGGATCTGATCTTTTGAAAACTTATCCGGACGTTTGAAGTCGTAAATCTTTATTTTGCGTGTTTCAGCCCGCTTTAAGGCCTCCTCACCTTCAACCTCTCCCGTTGATATTGCAGTCAGAAGCTGATCAATCTCATCCTGTGATAAAACTTCTGTCATTACACACCACCGTTTTTCCCAAAATACCGCAAAATGAGGTTCGTGGACCAGCCGTCGGCTGAACATCCCCCTGTTTCATCCTACACCAGCCGCTCGAAAATTCAACAAAAACCTCACTTACGTCAGCACAAACTCCGTGAACGCCACCTGTTCAATTTCTCCGTTTATAAGAACATCGTTAATTTTTCTTTTAATTTCCTCTTTCAGATCATCCCTCTTGTCCTGCGTGTTGAGATCGTTGTACCTCTTCGCCCCTAGAACGGAGATTATGATATCTCGCAGCTGGGCCCTTCGTGAATTCAGCTCCGTCTGCAATTCGTTCGTCGTTCCCTGGACGTACCCGAGCTCAAGTGTCACTTTGAGAAAATGCGGCTCATCCGTATCACTCGTATTTACACTGAAACTCTCCAGACCGAAGTAGGAGAGAGGCTTCTGCTTCACCTTCTGCTGCGGCGATTCCTTATCCGGGGCAAGGGGTGTACCGACTTTCTTTGCGACAACATAGGCAATTGTTCCGGAAATGATTATAAGTACGAGTGCGCCTGCGACAAAAAGAAGCATCCTGATCATCCTCGGCCCGAGGAGCTTCCGTTTCGGGCCCCCGGCTTCGAGGGTTTCCTCTTCTTCGGCAGTACCTTCTATATCTTCAATGGTCTCCTCTGTATCTGCCATCTAAGACCCCTTTCCAAATAATAATTATTCCCATATACAATACTAATAATAAAAATAAATTCCAACCAGACAATAATAGTAAATGAACACGTAACCGGTTCGGTGTTCTGAACCAGATGTTAAAGACGCCCTCCCGTGAAAAGCATCTTTGCTGTAATAACATGACAGTGAAAACGCACTTTACAACGAGTACTCCTTTTTCCGCATTATTACCACATCAACTCTTCTGTTGTATGCCCTGCCCTCTTCAATCGCGTTGCTCTCGACAGGCTGAAATTCTCCGTAGCCGACTGCTTCCAGATTTTTGCCCTTGATCCCATACACCTCGTTGAACAGGCGTACCACCTTCACCGCGCGCGCGGTTGAAAGCTCCCAGTTTGTCGGATAGAGCGTATATGCAGGGCTGTCCGATGTAATCGGCTTATTGTCCGTATGCCCCTCGACGCGTATCACATTCCCGCTGAATTCCGGTTCCTTCAGAAACCGCCCCATCTTGCCGACCACCTGCATGCCTTCTGATGTTAATTCCGTGCTCCCCGATTCAAAATAGGCGTCGGACACGAGTGAAATGATAATCCCCCGCTCATCCTCCGTGATCTTCACCTTTTTGCTCTTTATTTCAGGTTGAAAGATCGATACGGCCTTCTCCACCGCCCTTGCAAGCCGCGCTCCCTTCTCCTTCGAGGGCAATGTCTCAACCTGCTGACCGAGCTCAGCAAGTACTCCCTTGGACAATGTCAGACCTCCTGTATGCACCCCGAAAGAACCCCTGAATGCCGAAAGTATCAGCTGCAGTTCACGCCCTTCGATCTCTGCAGTGGTGAACATCAGAATGAAAAAGGTCAAAAGGAGCGTGGTCATATCACCGTACGTTACCATCCATGCCGGTGTGCCTCTCCGCTGTTTCTTCTCCTTCTTTATTGCCATTTGCTGATACCTCTATGAACCTATTATGAACCTATTCCCGCTCTCCGGTCTCCTCCTCGACCTGCATTCTTATATCGGGGGGCAGGAATGATATCAGTTTCTCCTTTACAATTCTCGGATTGTCGCCCGACTGTATCGAAAGTGTCCCTTCGATCATTATCTCCCTCGCTAGGATCTCCTGATCGTTTACATAGCTCAATTTGTTTGCAATCGGAATAAATACAAGGTTCGCTACTACCGCCCCGTACAGTGTAGTAATGAGTGCTGTCGACATACCGGGTCCGATTGCGCTCTTGTCCTCGATGTTCGAAAGCATGAGGATAAGGCCGATAAGTGTGCCGATCATACCGAACGCGGGTGCAAAGAGCCCCCAATCCTCAAAGATCTTTATACTCTGCTGATGCCGGCTCTGCATATTGTTTAGTTCGGTTTCCATTATGTTTCGTATGATCTCAGGGTCTGTCCCGTCAACCACGAGCTGGATGCCCTTTCTAAGAAACTCATCCTCCAGTTCATCGAGGTCATCCTCGAGTGCAAGCAGACCCTCACGACGCGCCTTTTCGGAAAAGGTCACTATCATTGCAATTATCCGGCCGGCCTCGAGTGGATGAATGCGAACCGCATTCATTGCGACCTTCATCAATCCGAATGTCCTGGCCATTGTATTGGAAATCATGATAGCCGCAAAAGAGCCGCCGAGAGTGATAAAAACAGACGCTATACTGATGAATCCGAAAAGGCCTGTCACCCCTCCCGCTATCACGATACCGAGAATTAAAACAAAAATCCCAATACCGAGGCCACCGATTGTTGCAAGATCCATGTTTCAATCCTCCTGAATACCACCGGGTAGAAGCACAGACACATAAACCGAATCGGATCGTCTACTCCTGCTCCTGTCCCGTTTGCACGGTTCCTGTTTGCACAGCCCCCTTCGCAGCGGGCGCTGTAAAAACTGGCTCTCCAATCCCCAATCTCTTCCTGTATTCTATAATTCTGATCAGCACTTCCTCAGGCGGTTCTTTTACTACAAGTTTCTTACCCGACACAAGAGTGATCGTTGTATCGGGGGTCTTCTCGATTGTCTCTATTATGTGCGGATTAAGCCAGTACTCTGCGCCGTTCAAACGGGTTACCTGTATCAACCTGCTCTCACTCTGGGAGAACTATTACAAAGCCCTGCCCGATTAAAATTACCGCTTCAGTGTCAAAAGCTCCTGAAGCATTTGATCCGATGTCGTAATGCTCCTCGAATTCGCCTGAAAACCTCTCTGTGTTACAATCATATCGGTAAACTGCTCGGCAAGATCTACATTGCTCATCTCAAGTGTTCCTGAGGCTATCTTGCCGCGGCCCCCGGTTTCAGCGGATCCGACATTTGCGAGTCCGGAATTATTGGATTCTCTAAACGTATTATCTCCCTCGGCCGTGAGACCCTGCGGGTTGGTAAATGTTGCAAGCGCAACTTGAGCGAGCTGCGACTTTACACCGTTCGTAAAGGTTCCTGTAATGACACCTGAATTGTCGACGGTAAACGCCTCGAGATACCCAAGGCCGTAACCGTCCTGCTCATACGCCCTCGTTGATGTCGGAGCGGCGAACTGTGTAATACCGTCATATCCGCCGACAGATCCGAGGTCCAGGGTGATCGTCTGTGCGATTCCGTTTTCAGGAAATGTAGCATTGATGGAGGCAGTGAGCCTTCCCGTGTTTACAATATCAGCAGGCGCACCAGCCACTGCCGGACTATCCTCGACAGAAAGCGGGGCACCCTGATTATCGAACCGCATCACTACTGCGTTTGTATCGTTTGTACTGCCCCCGCCAACATCGAGCGAAAGGGTTGCGGGATCGGCACCCTCTACCGACGCCGCTACCCGCCATGAGTTGCTCTCGCCAGGCACACGGGTGAATTCAAGCGTCACGTTATGCACATTACCAAGGCTGTCGTACGCATCGATATTCGTGGAAACTGTTGCTTTCAACAGTTCCTCCTGCGTAGCTTCCCGTCCCGCAGGAAGCAGGGGTGTTTCAGAATTAAGATTACTCTTATATTTAATGAGTCCGGTTGCATTTGCCGGTTCCTTCGCTCCGACAGGTATGACGATGTCCTGAAGTGCACCCGTTGAATTGATTATGGACTGACCTCCTGTTCTCACAGCCTGCCATCCCTGTACACGGAGTCCGTTTGCAGGGTTGAGCAGGGTGCCGTTTTTATCGAGTCCGAATGCACCCGCCCGCGTGTAGTATGTTTCCTCGCCCTTTTTAAGAACAAAGAATCCGTCACCCTGAATTGCCAGGTCGAGATTGAGACCGGTTGTCTGCAGACTCCCCTGGGTAAATATTTTATCGATACTTGCCACGGTCATCCCGAGGCCGACCTGTTTCGGGTTTACACCACCCTTCTGAGCGGTAGGCGCCGCCGCCCCCGAAATGGTCTGGGACAGGATATCCTGAAAGGAAACCCTGCTCTTCTTGTACCCGTAGGTATTGATATTGGCAATGTTATGACCAAGAACATCCATTCTGACCTGATGATTTATCAGTCCAGACACACCTGAGTAAAGCGATCTCATCATGGGAACAAACTCCTCATTCTTTTACATGAAATTGAATACAGTCCTCACCGCCCCCTCCCAGGTTTATTCTCAGTCAATTACTATAGGCAAGTGAACTTTCAATCGTATGAGTTTCAAACCTGCACTTGCCTAATGGTTTTTACCTTAATTTCCCAATGCTTAAAAGGCCATTTAAAAAGTAAAAGACCATCGTTTTTTGTAAATTCTGGTACAAAATGCCAGAAATTTAATGGATAAAACCATAAGTATGGTACTATGTAATACACAATTCATTCAGCACTCACTTTGGTATCAGCAAGCGATACCTTTCTCACCGCATCCACTCCATAGGTAACGCCATTGAAGGTTATCGCGGGAGTCCCGGAATCGAACTTCACATCTGTAACGACTCCGCTTTCCATTTTTCCTGCCGCTTCGTCGAATACCTCAACCCGTCTGCCGAGCAGCGAATACGAGAGGTTGGTTTTATAGCTGTCGATAAGCGACGCCAGAGTTTTATTCATTTCAGTCATCTGCTCAAGAGATGAAAACTGAGCTGTCTGTGCGATGAATTCCTTATCATCGAGTGGATTGGTCGGGTCCTGATGCTCGAGCTGAACGACTAGAAGCTTGAGAAAATCCTCTCTGCCGAGAATATTTTTAACGGGTCTGTTCTGCCCGATGCTCTTGTTAAAACTCTCGACCTCCAGTTTTGTTTTGAATAGTTGTGAATGGTCCATCATGAGCGGGAGATCCATTCTCTCCTCCTAAACGGTTATATTAATCAATGTAGACATCCATGGAGGCACAGTCGGCGCTTCGTTACCGGCGGCAATTTCCTCATCACCGGCTATGGCAGCTGCCCTGCCCGCACCGTTAAAAACTTCGTACGAGTCGTTCTGCTTGTCTTTCACCTCAACCTGAAAACTTCCGAGCTGAAAGCCCTGTTCCTGCAGGCTTTCTGCCAGAACATTGAGTCGTTCCATTATGAGGTCCTTCACCGACTGATTGTCGACAAGCATGTTCGTACTGACCTCATTGTTATTCAGTTTTACACTCAGTTTCAGCTCGCCAAGCGACTCAGGATGCAGGTGAAGACGAGCCTCCCCCCCTCCCCTGTTCAATATCAGCGTAAACTGTTTGATAATCTCATTAAAATTCCCATCGGCAATTTTCTGGAATTGATAATGGGTTTTCATATCCACGTTCTGCATGGAATGCTCGTATTTGAGAAACGCCGATACGGCATCTCCCGCTTTTACCACCTTTTGCAACTTCGCGGTGTCCTGACCGTTGTCAAACAACACCGATTCGATTTTATGCCGGGCTCCCAAGCTGTGCGCCTTTGCCGATTGCCCTAAATTCTGTTTCTTGAGTCTCTTACCGGCTTTAGATAATTTTACCTCCCGGTGATTTTTTTTACTCGAAGAAGCCTGCAAAATGGTAAACTTTGCCCCGGTTTTTTTCTTGTTTAGTTTTATTGTAATAAGTAATTGACCGGAGACTTTAACCGCACGAATGTGTCTTTTAACAGCCTTTCCATTATGGGCCTCCGTTTTTTCAGACGCACCTGCAACTTTTTTATCTGTTGCGATACGTGCTTCACCCGTACCAGTCGCCGCCGCTTTCGTTTTTATACCCATTCTTAATTTCTTTTCCAATTGTTCGGCCTTCGCAACACCGTGTTTTAAAACTTTTTTTCGGCCCTTGACATCCGTTTTAACTTTTTTATGAGAGTCTTGATCTTTTTCCGTTTTTCTCCGCCCTTTTGTATTCACAGACCCAGAAGACGATTTTTCCCCTTCAGCTTCGCTCACATGCCCATCTTTTCTTATATCCTCTGTTTTAGTGTTCGTATTACCATGTGCAGCGTTTTCTGTTATACGGGCTGTATCCTGCCCGGCTTGTCCGCTGGAATCGCTAACCAGTGCAAGCATTGAAGCAAAATCATCCCCGCCATACGGGTACGTATTTTTGGCACCCCCCCTGACGGGCACCGGAAGAACATCGGTAATTTGAGAAGCATTACGAATCATCATGTAAAGCACCCACTTTGGTCATCTTTCGTTGAACCGTTGCAGCCTTCTCGGGATCCATCAAACTGAGATAATAAGGAACCACTGAGAAACTTCCCGTCTCTGCGGCGCTTTGATCAATCTGTCTCAGAATGTCAATGATCAGAAGATCATCGAGCTTCGACAGTCTTTCAACTGCCGCTTCAGGCGGCATGCTTGTAAAATACTCAGCCTGTTTTTTTATGTTATCCTTATAATTATCGTATTCACGCTGTTTCTCAATTAGAACTTTTTTCTCCTCTTCAAGGCGCTTTGCCTCCTCAGTCAGTTTTGCCTCGCTCTCTTTCAGCTCAAGCTCCCGTTTTTCAAGCTCATCTTTTTTCTGGTCGATTTCAGAAGACCGTGCATCGAGGACCTCTTCCCTCTTTCCCAGGAATTCCGTCTCCAGCAATTTTGGATTCTCTTCAGTAACTTCTCCTCGCTGTAGAAAGGCAGGGAGGTACTTGCCGAACGGTCCAACTATTTTTTTATAGTCAATAATACCCAGGTGATCGAACCAGTAGATACCCCCGAGAATAATGACAATTATAAGGAGAATCAGGAAAAGGATTTTAAGAAGATTTGTAACGGCCGATGCAAGACTCACTTACAACTCCTCTTTCGTGAATTTTTGATACCTCTGATAGTGTCTCAGCACGGAATCTATAAAGTCTTTCGTTTCGGAGATCCCGGGAATTTTGTTTTCAACCCTGTTCGGACCGGCATTATACGCAGCCAATGCAAGATTGAGGTTACCGTTGTACTGATTCAACAGATCGACGAGATACCGGGTACCACCCAGAATATTTTCCTCCGGATTGAACGGGTTTTCCACACCGAGGGAATTTGCCGTTTCCGGCATCAGCTGCATCAGGCCCATTGCCCCCTTTGAAGAAACTGCAGAATTGTTGAAACCGGATTCCTGCTTGATAACCGCCTGTATCAGTGATTCCGGAATCCCGAATCGATCGGACGCCGTTTTTATTATATTGCCGTAAATATCGACACCGGGAACGTCGGCAGATGAATCTGCTGTTTTCGCGCTTGTTTTTTCTACCCGAATACCTGCCGGCTTCTGCCCGTCCATTTCCACTATCTTTCTCTCAAGCGTTTCTCCGAAACTCGTTTTGTCGGATGAAACCTGCTGCGAATCGGGTAAAGATGAAGCTTCCTGTTTTGAATACACCGGTTCCGATTCTGCAGGTTCTGCAGCGCCCTGCGCCTGAACGTTTTGTTCAGCAGCACCCTGTCCTGAGAGAACCTGACCTTGAGGAGGAAGGACACCGAACCTTCTCTTGATCGATTCAATACGCTGCAATATGTTCGATATATTCTGGTACACATTCTCAACAGGCATTACATATCCTCCACAGGCACATCCTCAATGGTGAGCGCCTCCCGGTTGAACCCGATATGCTGACAGACATCATCAAGCTCCCTGTTCTCCTCTCTGTTCAGTTCGGAACGATGGCGCTCGAGCTCCCGTTCTTTCAGGTTTTCAATTACCTTCCTGGCCTTTTTTGCATCTTTCAGAAGCTGGAGCACGCGGTGTACCTCCTCCTCTTTCCGTATCCGGAGAGCCTCAAGGGCCTCAATCGTTTTCTCCAGCCTTGTTATGTAGTTGTCAACAGCCACAATATCAAGAACAGTAAAGGTTCCCTCCGTGTAGCCGCTTTCACGGATAAAAGAGTGCAGTTTGCCGCGATGCTCCCGAATATCCCCGTCGATCTTCAAGAGTTGAGCCCTCCGTGCGGCAAATTCTCTCTCCCTCGTCTCTTCCTGCCTCTGCCGCAGCTTCAGTACGTTTTCGAGTCTGAAATCGAATCGCTTCGCCATTTAGTCCTGCTCGTTCGCAAATATATCCATGAGCATGTCCCTGCTCTCCTCAAAGGAAAAACCCTGTTCAATGCTTTGCTTCAGGTAATTGTTAACATTCTCGATCTTTTCAAGCGCCAAGTCGACATGTTCATCGGAACCCTGCACATATGCGCCTATCTGGATTAAATCCTCTGCATCGTAGTAATATGCGAGCACTTCCTTCATACGATTGATCGCCTCTAAATGCTCCTTTGACACAATATACGGCGTCAGCCTGCTGATACTCGCAAGCACGTCAACAGCCGGGTACTGGTTCTTCTGGGCAAGTTTTCGAGAAAGCACAATATGCCCGTCCAGCACCCCTCTCACCGCATCGGAAACCGGTTCATTCACATCGTCCGCCTCCACAAGAACCGCATAAATCCCGGTAATCGACCCCTTTTCCGCCATTCCGCTACGTTCGAGCAACTTTGGAAGAATTGCAAACACACTCGGTGTATACCCCTTTGTCGCCGGCGGTTCGCCGACCGCGAGGCCGATTTCCCTCTGCGCGTAGGCGAATCTTGTTATCGAATCCATCATGAACAGGACATCATTCCCTCGATCCCGAAAATACTCGGCAATTGCCGTTGCGAGGTATGCGCCTCGAATTCTCATAATCGGAGCCTGATCCGACGTCGCGACAACAACGACCGACTGCCTGAGGCCATCTTCTCCGAGGTCTCGTTCAATAAATTCACGGACTTCCCTTCCGCGTTCACCGATCAGGGCGATTACATTTACATCCGCTGAGGTATTTCTCGCTGTCATACCGAGCAGCGTGCTCTTGCCGATCCCGCTTCCCGAGAAAATTCCAATACGCTGCCCCTTACCTATGGTCAGGGGTCCGTCTATGGCCCTGATACCGGTTGCGAGAGGCTCTGTGATCCTTTTCCTCTTCAGAACATGCGGCGGCGCGTTGAAAATTGGATACTCCGTCTCATAACCGATCGGTCCTCTGCTGTCAATCGGTTGTCCGATCGGGTTTATCACCCTTCCCAGAAGCTCATTACCGACCTTCGCAGACAGAGGCCTGCCGGTCGCAATGACCCGCATTCCCGATTTTATACCGCTGTCCTGATAAAAGGGAAACAGGAGAGCCGTGCCGTTTTTAAAGCCCACAACCTCCGCGTGCACCTCCCTATGCTCTTCTGTGTCCTGTTCATCGACCACTATCCTGCAAAGCTCACCTATGCCTGCGAGCGGTCCTTTACTCTCTACAAGCAGGCCGACAGACTTGCTCACCGTTCCCTCATAGGAAATTGTATCAATGCCCTCGACAGCAGTTCTGTATTTTTGAAATATGTCGATCGCCATAAGGATATCCCCTACGCTCATTCAGTAATCGGCACCAGCTCTCTGATACTCTTCTCTATTATATGCAGCTGGTTCTGTATTCGTGCATCTATATCACCGAAGGAGGTTGTGATGATGCATCCGCCTGGATCCACACGGCTGTCCTCCTCCACCCTGACCTGTTTCAGGCTTTCAACCGCTGCTATAAATTCCTTTTTATGTCTACTCGTTAATTCCATATCCCGGGTATTGACCTTTATCGCGATCTGGGTTTCACCCTTTACCTTTTTGAGCGCCTCCCTCACGTTTTCCATCACAACGCTCTTTTCAGTTTCCGAAATTACCTTTATCACCTTTCTCGCAATTAATAGAACAAGATCGACGAGCTGTTTTTCCGTACTTTCGAGAATCTTCCGGCGCTCGTCAATTGCGGAGTTGAGTATCTCATGAAGCCTTTCGATAAGCCGCTTCACCTCTTCCTCACCTGTCTTGAAACCTTCATCCCGTCCCTCATCGAGCGCTTTATGCCGTGCCTCTGCAATAATTTCCTCCTCCTTTTTTTTGGCCTCCCCTTCTATGCGCGACACATTCGCACGCGCTTCGTCCAGTATTATCTGTGCTTGAGACTCAGCCTCCTCCGTTGCCTTGCGCACATCAACGTTGCTCTTCTGCATTATCTTAAAGGCCGTTTCTTCGGCCTCATCCCTGATCCGTTTCGCCTCGGCTTCAGCCTCCTCTTTTATTTTCTTCGCATCGGCCAAAAGCAGTTCCCGCTCTTCCTGGACCGGCAGTTCCGGCGGCGTTTCCTCTTCAAGGACCTCCGGCTCTTCCGCCTCCTCGAACTCCTCAAGTGCAGCCTCCGGTTTCCTCGGTCCGATCTGCGGAGGTGTTATAAGCACCTTGGACTTAATCTCCTTCACCTCTGCGGCCTTGAATATTTTTCGCGCCACTGCCTCCCCCCTATACGACGAGCTCATCCTCGCCGGCGCGGGCGACAATAATTTCTCCCGCTTCCTCGAGTTTTCGAATAATACTTACAATCTTCTGCTGTGCTTCTTCAACATCTTTTAAACGAACCGGCCCCATGAACTCCATATCCTCTTTTAAAAGGCTGGAGGCCCGTTTGCTCATATTCCTGTAAATCTTATCCTGCACCTCTGAATCAACTCCTTTCAGGGCCTTTGCAAGATCGGGGGTGTCCACCTCCCGGAGCACCTTTTGAATTGCCCTGTCATCGAGAAGAACTATATCGTCGAATATAAACATCCGTTTCTTTATCTCCTCTGCAAGCTCGGGGTCATCCTCTTCAAGCGACTCGATAATCGTTTTTTCAGTGCTTCTGTCAACGAGATTGAGAATATCAACTATTGTGCCTATTCCGCCGGCAGCAGTGTAATCCTCGCTTGCAAGGGTGGAGAGCTTTTTCTCGAGAACACGTTCTACCTCTCGCAGAACATCCGGTGAGGTTCTGTCCATTGTCGCAATCCTCTTTGCAACATCCGCCTGCACATCATCAGGGAGCGAACCCAAAATAATAGAAGATTTATTCGGCTCGAGATAGGCAAGAATCAGCGCTATGGTCTGCGGATGCTCTCCCTGTATAAAGTTCAGCAGGTGGCTCGGGTCTGTTCTTCGAATAAAATCGAAGGGCCGCACCTGGAGCGAAGAGGTAAGACGGTTTATGATATCAATGGCTTTCTGCGAACCGAGCGCCCTTTCAAGCAGATCTCTCGCATAATCGATTCCACCCGAGGAGATAAAATCCTGGGCCATCATAAGTTCCTGGAATTCCATGAGCACCTTGTCTCTCTCGGAAGGGTCTACAGTTTCCAGACGCGCGATCTCGAAAGTAAGCTGTTCAATTTCATCTTCACGGAGGTGCTTGAATATCTCGGCAGAGATCTCAGACCCGAGAGTGACAAGAAATATCGACGCTTTCTGCCGGCCGGTCAGCGCCTTCTTACTCCCCACAGCATGACCCTGGACAGGTTTTGGTTGGACTTTACCCATTTTCTCCTCCTCCTTACTACTCTTCGGCGAGCCAGGTTCTGATTAGTTTTGCGACCTCTTCCGGATGCTCGCGTGCGATACCCATGACATTTTCCTGCATTTCAAGACGCGCCCTCTCTTCGGTCGAGAGCTCCACTTCAACACCTTCAGCTTCAGCGGATTTCAATGCCGCTTCGCGCATGAGCTGCTGCTGCCTTGCAAGCTCTTCTTCCCTGAGGCGCTTCCTTCTGGCAAGCTCCTTGGAGATCGCGCGATATGCGAGAGTAACGATGAATATTGCAAAAAGCGCAATCAACGCCGAAAGGAGTGTTTTTCGAAGCTGTTCCCTTCGTTTCAAATACGCGTCTTCGAGTGAAAACTCCTGTGTTCTGTCAAACTGAATATTTTTTACAACAACCTTATCCTTGCGGGCGGGATCATATCCGATCGCACCCTTGACTATTTCTTCATAACTCCGGATTTCATCCGCTGTTCGAGGAACATACGTTCGCTTAATCCCGCCTTCTTCGTTCAACATCGGCTTTCCGTTTTTGTCGAAGAGCTTCTTCCATGTTCCATCGACCCAGACTGCAACGGATATACGTTTTATCTTATACGGGGCTGACTGTATATGAGAAACCTGCTCGCTTATCTCATAATTTTTTACATTCTCTTTTTTATCGTACTTTGTTCCTTCATTGGTAGCCTCTTTGTACCCGGGCGGTATATTCGGTTCGACGCCGGGCGGACCCTCGGGGACAAACCCGAGGCCTTCGAAATGCTCCGAGGTATCCTTCTCGCTCCTGATTACATTCATTGCGACTTCGGTTTCGTCGTAGGGTGTTTCAGGATTATCAGGCCTCTTGACAATTGGTATAAATTCCGTTTTCTCGATCTTTTTCTGGTCGAAGTCGAGCTCCACTTCGGCGGATACATCTACCTTGTTGTCACCGAGCATCGCCTTTAGCTTGTTTGCGATTTCAGTCTGCATCTGCAGCCTGAGGCGCTCTTTTATCTTCCACTCCTCTTTGGCGCGGTTCAAATAGGTAACGTTGTCCTCAGCCTCAAAATCGGAGAGAATATTGCCGTGGTTGTCGGTTACAATGACGTTTTCGGGCTTGAGCCTGTCCACACCGAAGGCGATAAGGTCGATGATTCCCTTGATCTTCTTCTTATTGGTGAGAATATCGGAGTACGGCGCCGGTGTAATGATAACGGACGCCGTATACGGGAGCTCATTGTCCAGATACAGCTGCGCCTCGGGCATGGTAACCTGAATGCTCACATCTTCGACATCATCAAGCAGCTTGATGTGTTTCGTTATCTCCCCGATTATCGCCCTTCGTTTTGTTATATTCCTCTCGAAATCCGTCGTCGTCCACGACTGGGTATCGAAAAGCTCCCAGCCCTTGATACCGCTCGGAAGTATACCGGATTGACCGAGTTTCATTCTCAAATACGCGGAGGTTTTCTCGTCTTTCACGACAATGAATTTATCATCCCTGATTTTGAACGAGGCATTCCACTCGTTCAGTTTGTTCGTAATTCGTGTAAAATCGTTCTCTTCAAGAGGGGATTGAAAGAGGAGCGCTTCGGTCTGTTTGGAAGAGAAGGAGACCAGAAAGATAAACCCGATTATAACGAGCCCGACCACACCGATAAGAATGAGCTTCTGCGTCTGACTGAGCTTTGAAAATATATTATTAACACTATCCCATATTTTTTTTAAAAACTCGTCCATATTCCCCCCCCATTGTATAAAACCTTCAGCGTATCAGCGCATGTTGATCAGCTCTCTATACGCCTGTGTAATTCGATCGACGATGGATTTGGTAAGTGTTAATGATAAACGCGCCTTTTCAGCAGCTATGGTTACATCATGTATGTCGACTGAATCAGGGTTTGTCGCAAGGGCCCGTGTCAGCTCATCGGATTTGTTCTGCATATTGTTCACTTTTGAAAGCGCATCCTTCAATGACTTTGCAAAATCGGAAATAAAATTGTCATCCTCTTCGACCGATTTTTTAAATCCGAAGTGCTTCACGTTCGTTGTAGCAAGCTTCACAATATCGCCCTGTGCATCAGCAGGATTTATCATTTTTTCCCCCATTCAGTTTCGTATTCATCCAATCTGCGGTCACTCGTGGGCTGCACCCACACGCCGCACCACACACGGCTGCAGCCGCCGACACGAGAACCTTATCATCTGGCTCCGATTTCAAGTCCTCTCATGAACATCTGGCTTGCATTCTGGATCACCGTGACATTTGCCTCATACGCCCTGCTCGCCGAGATCATATCAACCATTTCTGTAACTGTATTGACATTCGGGTATTCCACATATCCCTTTTTTGGTCCTGTTTTGATAGCGTCGGGGTGGCTGGGGTCATACACCAGCCGAAGCGGCGACGTATCTTCTTCTATCTTGATCACACGCACACCCTCACCCATTCCGCGCCACAGCGCCTGTGGAAGCAGACGTGTTCTGAATTCTAAATAGTCGTTTCTCGGTCTCAGGATAACCCTTTTCCGTCTGAACGCTCCTCCGTCCGTTGTTCTCGTAGTATTTGCATTCGCTATGTTGTTCGAGATGACATCCATTCTCAAACGCTGGGCGGTAAGCCCGGTCGAGGAAACGTTCATTGCCGAAAATATTCCCATACAAAACTCCTTATCTCATGACAATCCCGAGAAGCGTGAAGTTGTCCTTCACACGCTGCGCCATTGCATAATAGCGAAGCGCATTTTCCTTTGCATCCACCATTTCTTTCTCGATGTCCACATTATTTCCATCATTCCTGTAACTGGTCGAGTAATCGAGATAGACGATCGGCTGCACTTCTCTGTAGTCTTCTTGCCTGTAAAAGGGTATATGTTTACTATTCGTCACTGCTGCTGGAAAAGGATTTGGATCATAGGAGTGAAGCGCCCGGTTCAGCTCACTTTCAAATGCCACCTCGCTTCTCTTGAAATGAGGGGTGTCGGCATTTGCAATATTGTCCGCAATGACTTCCTGCCGTACAATCGACACGGACATCGACCTCTGCAAAAGGTCCTGCGTCTGCATGAACTGTGAATCAAGAAACATCGTGTCCTTTACTCCCTGTTTCATTGTAAAAGTATACGGTCTTGACTGCTTTATCCATATTAAAACCTGTTTTATCGCACCGGTAATCTTTAAAGTGCACGTACATATTATTTTTTTCGGTACTTTTTGAAAATCCTTAATACTCAGTCACGAGCATAAAATCGATTACACGATCCCGGATGTCCATATTGTCCGAACGGAACATACGGGTTTCGTCTACAGGATGTATTTCGAAAGGTCCTTGTTTTCCAGCACCTCCTTGAGCTTCTTCTGTACATAATCGACGGTAATCGGTATTGTCTGGCCCTTGAGCTCCGGCGCTGTGAACGACACATCTTCCAGCAGAAGCTCCATTATCGTATGTAATCGCCGTGCCCCTATGTTCTCCGACTGAGAGTTCACAAATGAAGCAATTTGCGCAATCTCTTGTATCGCATCTTTCTTGAAATCAAGCTTCACGCCCTCAGTTTCAAGAAGCGCTTCGTACTGTTTAACCAGTGCGTTTTTCGGCTGGAGAAGTATCTTTTCAAGATCATCAGTGCTGAGGCTGTTCAGCTCGACGCGTATCGGAAACCTTCCCTGTAACTCCGGGATGAGGTCCGACGGCTTGCTCATATGAAACGCGCCAGCTGCAATGAACAGTATATGATGTGTCCGGACCGCACCGTATTTGGTGGTAACCGTCGAACCCTCGACAATGGGAAGTATATCCCGCTGGACGCCTTCTCTCGACACATCAGGTCCATGCGTCGAACCCTTCTGTGCGATCTTGTCTATCTCATCTAAAAAAACGATACCCATCTGCTCGACCCGTTCAATTGCCTCTTTTACCACTTTATCCATATCGATGAGCTTGTCCTTCTCCTCTTCCTCGAGAATAGACCGGGCCTCGCTTACCTTTACCTTCTTGCGTTTCTTTTTTTCAGGAAAGATATTACTGAACATATTGGAAATATTAGAATCCATCTCCTCGAGTCCCATACCCGCAAACATACCGAGCACCTGGGTTTTCGGCTGTTTTACATCGATTTCAACAAGCTTGTCCTCGAGCTCCCCACGTTTCAGCATCTCTCTAAACCGTTCCCGGGTACTGCCCCTTCGCTCCTCTGTGGATACCTGGGCAGGCACCTCCTCCTTCTTTCTCTGAAATGAAATGGGCGGCAAAAGAACATCGAGCAGCGCATCTTCAGCCCTCTCTTTTGCAACGCTCTCAACCTCTTCACTCATTTCCTTCTTGATATTATGAACCGCTATGTTTGTCAGGTCCCGTATCATGCTCTCCACATCACGCCCGACATACCCTACTTCCGTATATTTGGTAGCTTCAACCTTTATAAAGGGAGCTCCGCTTATATTCGAAAGACGCCGTGCAATTTCCGTTTTACCCACTCCGGTCGGGCCGATCATAATAATATTTTTCGGCGCCACCTCATCCTTCAGCTCTTCCGGCAGGGTTTTCCTTCGGTATCTGTTTCTGAGAGCTATCGCTACCGATTTTTTCGCTTTATCCTGGCCGATTATATATTTATCGAGCTCCGATACAATCTGCACGGGTGTCAGCTCGTTTTCCTGATTCTTCATGATATCTCCTCTATATTGATATTAGCATTGGTATAGATACAGATCGATGCCGCTATCTTCAATGATTCCTTTACAATCTCCCGCAGCGACATTGGTGATCCGGCTTTTAGAAATGCCCTGGCCGCTGCCGTCGCATAGGGGCCGCCTGAGCCAATGGCAAGAATGCCGTCTTCCTCCGGCCGTATAACATCGCCGGCACCTGATATGAGAAACATATTATTTCGATCCGCGACAATGAGGAGTGCTTCGAGCCTCCTCAGTATTTTGTCAGTCCTCCACTCCTTCGCAAGTTCAACCGCTGAACGGGCGAGATCACCGCTGTACTGGCTGAGCTTTGCTTCGAACTTTTCAAAAAGAGCAAAAGCATCTGCAGTGGCACCGGCGAATCCAGCAAGAACCTTTCCTTCGTACATCCGCCTGACCTTGACCGCGTTCCCCTTCATGATAGTTTTCTCCATCGTCACCTGCCCGTCGCCGCCCATTGCGACTCCGTCATTTCCAAGCACCGCGAGAACGGTTGTGCTTTTCATCTGCTCATTCCTCCTATGCATGCGGATGATACTTCTTATACTGTGAAATCAGTTTATCCTTTGTAACATGGGTATATATTTGCGTTGTCGACAGGCTCGCATGACCGAGCAGCTCCTGTACGCTTCGTATATCCGCACCGTTTTCAAGTAAATGTGTGGCAAACGAATGGCGCATCCCGTGGGGAGAAAAATGCTGTGAAATGCCGACCTTCCGCATTGCTGCATTGATGATATTCCGTATATGCCGGACACCGAGCCTTCTTCCCGATGAGGAGGTAAAAACCGGCACACCTCCAGAAGACACATCTTGCGGGAATTTTCTCACCAGAAGCCACTTATTAATTGTATCAACGGCAACCCTGCCTGCCGGGACAATCCGCGTCCTGCCTCCCTTGCCTCGGAGTGTTACAAGCCCGGAGCGAAAATCTATATCCTCGACATTCAGGCCGACCATTTCGCTCACCCGCGCCCCTGTTCCGTAGAGAAATGAAATGATCGCACGATTTCTTTTTTCAAGTATCGAGTCCTCTCCCGCATTCAGCAAGAGCGATTCCGCCTGCTCCCTCGACAACACCCTGGGAAGCCTCCTGTCACCCTTCGGTGTCTCAAAACTCAATACCCCTGTTTCAGCAATAATCTCCTGATCGACAAGATACCGGAAAAAGGCCTTTATCCCCGAAACACGTCTCATGAGTGATCGTCTTGAGACTCCCCTGCCGAGCTCTACCGCAAGAAAATCTCGCAAATCGTTCCTGTCGATTGTTTCAAGCCCCTTCCTGCCTTCATTCTGTACATACTCTAGAAATAGCCCTGCATCATGGACATACCACTCAACGGTCTTCTCGGACCTGTTTAAAACCTTGAGATAATTTAAAAATCCCTCAAGGACATGTAAAAAATCTTCTTTTAATTTTTTTTCCTCATTCATATGTTGCCTCGAATTCCTTTCAGCCGTTCATTCTGTCCCGGATGACAGGCTTTATCACATACCTGTATAAAACACTCCCGTTGCACTCACGGCTTGCTTCCCACTAGGACCTTTTTCGACTCTTCCTCCTGCGGCTCAAACATATAACCGCATTTCTCGTTCAGGCAAACGAGCTGTTTTTTCCCGTCTATCTCTTTCTGAACGACAATACTTCCGCATTTCGGGCACACTACGGTCTCAGGCTTGTCCCATGTCATAAAATCACAATCGGGATAATTCGTGCATCCGTAGAAAGGTCTTTTCCTCTTCGTCTTCCGTTCCACAATCATGCCGTCACACCCTTCCCTCGGGCATTTGCCGTACGGAACCGGCATGGTGTTTCGGCACTCCGGAAAACCTGAACACGCGAGAAAATATCCGAATTTGCCGAGTTTTTTAACCATCGGTCTGCCGCATTTTTCACAGGTGTAGTCGGTTGCTTCATCCGTAATACCCCTGTAACTCTCCAATTTTTTCTGAGCACTGGCAAAAGACTCCATAAAGGGTGCGTAAAAATCCTTCAACAACTGAGCCCATTCGAGCTTTCCCTCGGCAACCTCGTCAAGCCTGTTTTCCATCCTTGAGGTAAAACGGATGTCAAAGAGATCTGGAAAACTCCTGACCATAAGATCATTGACAAGCCTCCCAAGAAAGGTTGGCTTAAACTGCCGCTTTATCCGTTCAACATAGTATCGCGAGAGAAGTGTGGTTATGATCGGCGCGTACGTACTCGGCCTGCCGATTCCGGACTCTTCGAGAAACTTCACCAGAGATGCATCGGTGTAACGCGGGGGTGGCTCGGTGTAGTGCACGTCCTTATGAATCTCGATAGGCTCGAGCGCTTCACCTTCTTCAAGCTCAGGAAGAGTTGTCCACTTTTCCTGTTTGTTCATCCTGAGTGCTTTGAGAAAACCGTCAAAAAGAAGCTTTCTACTTGCCGCCCGGAACAAAACCCCATCAGCCACTATGTCAATCCGGCGTTGTCGGAACAGGGCGTCCGCCATCTGCGATGCAAGAAACTGTTCCCATATAAGAGTGTACAGCCTGTACTGATCCCGCGAAAGAAAGGGCTTCAGGTTTTCAGGAGTTCTGAATACCGAGGTCGGTCGTATAGCCTCATGGGCATCCTGCACATTTTTTTTGTTTTTAAACTGGCTTCGTTTTTCAGGGATATACTTGCCTGAAAAATATTCAGTGATATACCGCTGGGCTTCGTCAGCTGCTTCCTGCGAAATACGCAAGGAATCGGTTCTCATATAGGTAATCAGACCGACAGGCCCCTCCTCAAGAGATACTCCCTCATAAAGCTGCTGGGCAATCATCATAGTCTTACGCGCCTGGTATCCAAGTCTGGAACCTGCCGCCTGTTGCAGTTTGCTCGTCGTAAAGGGCGCCGGAGGCTTTCTCCGCCTTTGTGCCTCTTCGATCTTACTCACGACAAACGGCTTGCCCTGAATACGATTGAGCAGGGCATCCGCTTCGGATTCAGAATGTATTTCCGCCTTTTTCCCGTCAACAAGGGTAAGCTTCGCGCTGAATGTCTTTCTACCCTTTTTGAACTCAGCTTCGATTGTCCAGTACTCGAGGGAAATAAACTCTTCAATCTCTTTTTCGCGCTCACAAATGACTCTGAGCGCGGCGGTCTGTACTCTTCCTGCTGAAAGGCCTTTCTTGATTTTTTCCCAGAGAAGGGGTGAGAGATTATACCCTACAAGCCTGTCGAGGATTCTCCGCGCCTTCTGCGCCTCGACAAGCGACATGTTGATATCTCTCGGATGCAAAACAGCCTCGAGAATCGCCCTTTGGGTTATTTCATTGAACACAATCCGTTTAACATCGGCCTTTGGATTTGTCTTTAAAAGCGCATTTTTAATATGAAAGGAGATCGCCTCACCTTCACGATCGCTGTCAGCAGCGAGGTATATCCTGTCGCTTTTTTGGGCTGCCCGTTTTAATTCATTCAGCAGCTTCCCTCTTCCCCGGATTGTTATATAATCTGCTTTGAAGTTATTTTCCACATCTACAGCCAGTCTTGACTTCGGCAGATCGATGAGATGCCCCATTGAAGATTTCACCGTATATTCTTTCCCCAGGTACTTATTTATTGTTTTTGCCTTTGTCGGAGACTCTACGATAACCAGGGATTTTTCTTTTTCCATATCAGTTCACTCTCGAATAAATTTTTCCGGGATGTTGTACAACTTCCCCGTCCAGCTCGAGCTTCGTCAATGCTGACGATATATGAGATATCGGATCATCCAGCACACCCTCGATTTCCTCTATACTCACTCTATCATCCCCTATCACTTTTAGAATATTACATTCCAGAGGTGAAAAGGGGAGTTTTTTCGCGCTACGTTCGTCTCCCTCATAGTCGATTCCCAGTATTTCAAGTATTTCTTCAGCACTCTCGACAAGGTGGGCGCCCTCCTTTATGAGCCTGTTGTTTCCCTCAAAACTGTCCAATCCGGCTCTTCCTGGAACCGCCATAACCTCTCTCCCCTGTTCAAGAGCAAAAGCTGCCGTAATAAGCGCGCCGGAGCTTCTCGAAGCTTCTACAACGACCGTACCGAGCGATAATCCGCTTATAATCCTATTCCGCTGTGGAAAATGATACTTCAGTGGACCGGTGCCAAGCGGATACTCCGTCACGATAAGCCCCGTATCCGTAATCGAGTCGTACATATCGGCATTAGACTTCGGATACACAACATTAATGCCGTTGCCGAGCACTGCGATTGTCTCTCCTGTGCCATCTAACGCTCCTTTATGCGCATAATAATCGATCCCTGCTGCAAGCCCGCTTATGACCAGAGTTCCGGATTTTCCAATGGCGCGAGCGAGGGAATAGGCCATTGTAATGCTTCGGTTTGAAGCCCTGCGCGCGCCGACGATTGCAACGGCATTGGTTTTGCGAAGCAATGAAGTATTTCCCTTTGCGAACAGAACGAGAGGAGGATCTTCGATATTGCGCAGACAATCGGGATACATATCCGAATGAATACCAAGGACCTCAATATCGTGATTCGCGCAAAAATCCATTTCTTTACCGGCATCTCTCAGTACCGTATTTCTTTCGAATGGCTCTCCGTTTATCTTGAATGCCTTTGCAAAAAGAGCCTCGGCCTTTATATGATGCTTGAGAACAGCCTCCCCGGTTTTGTACTGCCCGTAGAGGAGATATTTCTGGCGGGGAGTATAGTTCGTAATACGATTGACGGCAAGCAGGTTGATCATCTCCTCATTGCTCAACGCCGAGCTCCCTGTTCAGTTTCAAAATATTCTCATCCACCTTGTCCCGTTTTGGTGAGCTCGCGGGAAGTATTTTTTGAAGCTCGAGGTACTCCCCCATCGATTTACCGAGCTCGCCAGTCTCATAATAAAACCTGCCGAGCGCGAAATGAGCATCCGCATTATCCGGTTCCCCTGCAAGGACAACCTTCATCTGATCGATTGCAGCGATAACATCATTGAACCCGAAAAAGAGAAGAAGCCCGAGACCGTAACGCGCCTCGAAAATATCAGGATTTATCTCGAGCGCCTTTTCATAATAGGCCTTTGATTTTATGAGGTACGTATTCTTCTCATCAGCATCCACCGCGCCGGCCCCAAGAAAGTAGTAGCATTCGCCCAGATCCTTTTTAATAAAACCGTTATAGGGAAGCAAGGATTCTGCTTCGAGGAAGACCTCGCTTGCAAGCTTATAGCTTCCGAGCGCCATATATTTTCTGCCCAGCTCCCTGTCGACATCTTCAAGTATATCCACAGCCTGCACCTTCAAATCAATTATCCTCTTCAGTCTCCCGCGTACCTTGACGAGATCCTCTGTCTCCTTTGTACCCTGGGCAAGCACTTTTTTGCTCCTTGTGATTTCCCTCCTCTCGTCCAAATAGCCGCAGCCCGGTAGAATCAGAATAAAACAGAAAAAACCTATAACAGGTACCCTAATACTACACCGTAACTTTTTCGTAAAAAGATATTTTAAATGCATTTTAACCATATTTGCGAACTTATTTACTACCTTTACTTAAGATTGCAATAAATTAGTAAAGTTTCGCTGTAGTATTAATATTCACTGTTCCTCTCCAGGTACTCGAGCACGTCCCTTTTCCTGAACCTCCTGTGCTTTCCCGAGCCGACCCTGTATGCCCTTATCTTTCCCTCATTCGCATACCTCCGCAGAGAGGTGCAGCTTACTCCCAGAAGGTCTGCAGCCTCCGTTATGGTAAGCATCCTGTTAAGCTCCTTGTCGAGAAGTGCATTCTTCAGATCTTCCCTGTACCCGGTCACCATGCCCACCTCGCCGTTTTTTCTTCCTGGCAGAACAAATTAATGTATAAATATGTCAATAATGGTAGATTTTTATAACATTATATAAGTAAATTCAAACAAAACTATACTATCTTTTTCATATTTGTCAAGGAAAAAAGGAAAAATATTTTCATTAATAAAAAGGGGAATCCGAGGCAGGATCACTGTACGCTATATCTTTTTTTCGTTACGGCCTGCAAGTTTCTTTTTCATCTGCTTCTCTTTTGCCTTCAAGTCAACCTCGAGCTTCTGCGACCACAGCTCTATCCGCTTCGTCACATTCTGCGATTCATTTTTTTCATTGAAAAGAATATGTATTCTCTTCAGGGCCCGGAGAAAATCAAGCGCTTTTTTCATATCTTCAGGAGAATGATTGGTGAGCTCATACTTCTCCCTGTACCTGTTGCTCGATCGTTCGAGAAGCTCCTTTATAAGAAAAAGATAATCATACCGGTCATCAAAACCTTCGATATTCGGATCATTCTTTTCCTGGTACCGTCTGAAATTGAAAAGGTTTTTCGCAACAACCGCATATCTTCCCTCGAGCTCGACAAAGCTCCATTTCCATTTTGAGTTTTCTCCGTATCTGTCTTCGAGCAGCGACACAGTATACCCAACTTTTTTCATCAGCTTCAGCCTATCGGCATCGCTGAACGATTCGAGGGATTGCAGGAGCTCGTAGTTTTCATTAAGTGGCAGATCGATAACTCCCGAAACGATACCCTCGAGCAGTATCAACGCCTTGTAGAGGTTCTTTCTCCCTGTGTCGAGAAATGATTCATTCTTGTAGCCGAGCAAATTTTTACTCAAATCGGTCATAGCGCAGTATACCGATACCAGGTCAACAAGGTGAGAAACGATTCGAAGCGTGATTACATTTTCATTCTCACTGTTTTGCGATTCCAGATACTTAATTTTCTGATTGATCTCGTCGATCTTTCTTTTAAGAAACGCAATCTCTTCATTATACTTCACTTTTCCTTCTTTACTCACCGCCATTCGCTCATCCTATTCGTACTACGCTTCAACATCGATATTATTGCCTACTTCCTCTTCCGAAAATTTATTGTTCTCCGTCTGTACGGTACTCTCATTGTGCGTTTCTTCTTCAGGCGCTGCAGTTTCATCTGCGGGAGGACCGGCGACGCCGATACCGGTTACATTCTCCGGCAGAACAGGCCAGGTATACGAAGAATCTTGAATATCACCCATACATATCACCCCCATCCGTCGATAGAACATTCATATCCGATAACCGGTTTTCACCCTGCCGATACCCGCTCCGAAATGAATCAAAAAACAACCCACCGTCATTCAAGTGGCCTCTGTTACCCACCAAACCTGTAATCCTCAAAGAGAAACAAATCGGAGGTGCCGTCAACCAGGTTTTTAAGCTCGATCTTGTAGGGAAGGTAGTACTTCCCAAAGTTCTTATAGCTATTGATGACCTGAACATAGGGTGAGCCGTCCAGGTAGTACACCGCCTTTAGTATAACCCACATTTTCTTATCGATAGTAAATAACGCGTAATTGTTATCCTTTTCTTCCTTCCCCGGGTCCCACGCCTGTACTACCACAGAGTCTGGGTCTTCCTTGACAAAGCTGACCTTATTCCGGTCAATCAATTCTTTGAATTCAACCGGGTTTTGAACCTTGGAGATGCCGGAAAACTTCAAATAGTCCTCATACATCGAGAACAGCGATGCGTACTCGCTCTTAATATTTTCAATAATAATTTTTACCCCTACACCCTTTTTAAAGGTTACGACAACCGCCGGCTTCCCCTTCCCCGTTAGAACATCCTCGGGGAGGTCCTTCAGCGCGTCCTCAAAGGTTTTATTTTTAACCCGCACCCGGTATGAAGCAGGTGTTATTTTCTTGGACATGCTCAATATCGAATTATATACCTCGTCAATCTTATCAGCCGCAAACCCCACCCAAACCGACATAATAATAAGCATACTGCAGATAAAAGTTTTCACATTTCCCCCGCACAATGTTGTTCACTGGTAGTATACCTGACGGCATGTATACCTGACGGCATGTATATTGTATCCAATGATCGATATTAACTCAAGCATTTTCCTCTATCATATGCCGCGCCTGTTCAATAGCCGCAGTACTAATTGTTTTTCCGCTGATCATACGGGCGATCTCCTCCACTCTCTTCTCACCCTTCAGGACACTGGCCTCGGTCACTGTCCTTCCGTTTCTATCATGCTTTTCGGTACGTATATTAAGGTTTCCTTTAGATGCTATCTGCGCCTGATGTGTAATACATATAATCTGCTTGAGGCCTGCCATTGTCCGCAGCCTGCTGCCGACTGCCCATGCAACCTTGCCGCCGATACCGGCGTCAATCTCGTCGAAGACGAAGGTCTGGATCGGGTCAACATTACCGAGAACCGTCTTGATTGCAAGCATTATTCTGGAGAGCTCGCCACCGGATGCAACATTTTTCAACGGCATCAGCGGCTCTCCGATATTCGTTGAAATTAGAAACTCCACATTGTCAAGCCCGTACGGCATCAACTTATACCGCTTATGGTCGATTACAACAAGTCCGTCTTCGCCTTCCGTATAGTTAATATGAACCGAAAAACACGCTTTGGCGAGGCTTAAAAATTTAAGCTCATCCATTACCGCCACTGAAAGTGTTTTAGCGGCAACCCGCCGGCGTACGGAAAGCTCTATTGCCAGTTTCTGAGCCTTCCTGATCTCTTTTTCAAGCTTATTTTCAAGCTCCAAAATAACCGTGTCGTTCGTCTCAAGATCCTCAAGATCTTTCGAACACCTCTGTCGATACTGCTGAATCTCAGAAACTGTTTCTCCGTACTTCTTTTTAATATTTTTAATGAGCTCCAGCCTGGACAATATGCCGTCGATCTTTCCCGGTTCGTATTCTATACCGTCGATATACTGCTTGAGATCAGCCGCACTCTCATCTATCAGAACACGCGCATTCTCAAGGTTCTCGACAAGGCCATCTATTTCAGACGAAACCTCTCGTACTTTACCAAGAGCCGTGAGTGCCTGTTCTACAAGGGTCAGCGCCGAAAACTCATCACCTTTGAGAGGTTCATAGGCCTCTGAAATGGAAGACACGAGGCTCTCATAGTTCCGCAATACCCTGTATTGCCTCTTCAGCTCCTCCTCCTCTTCCTCTGCAATATTCGCCCGGTCTATCTCAGCAATTGCATAACTCAAAATATCTATCTTTCGCTCCTTTTCCCTCTCATCAATAGTCCGTTTCTCTATCTCCTCCTCCAGGCGGAGCACATTCAGGTAACTCTGCCGATACCCGGCCAGGTCGCTTTGAAGTTTACCGTACTGATCGAGCAAATGAAGATGATTCCGAACAGTTAAAAGCGACTGATGCTCATGCTGGCCGTGTATGTCAACAAGCAGGGCGGTTATATCCTGAAGATCTCGAACAGAAACCTGGAGGCCGTTTATGAAACTCCGAGAGCTGCCCTGCCGAGTGATGATTCTCCTGATAATGAAGGCATCACCCTCACCGCTTTCTATACCTTTCTCTTCGAGAACTGTGCATACCGGGTGCGAAACCTCAATCTCAAAACGCCCCTCCACGATACAGGAGTCAGCACCGGTGCGAATCTGTGATGTTCTTGCCTTTTCGCCGAGAACAAGTCCGAGGGCCCCGACAATGATAGACTTCCCCGCTCCAGTTTCTCCAGACAGCACGGTGAGTTTGCTACTGAACTGCAGCGTGAGCTCCTCGATGAGCGCGAAGTTCTTGATGTACAATTCAGACAGCATTTTAACCCTTCCAGGCAAGCTTTTCCCTTACTATGTCATAAAAACTTCTGTTCCCAAGGGATATCAGCTTGGTCACTATTTCAGATCTCGACACCCGCACCACATCACCATCCTGCACATCAAACGCGACCTGTCCGTCTACTGTTATTATAACCTTCCTCTGCGTTGACAGAATGCGTACGGTGATATCCTCCCTCGGCGGTACGATGAGTGGACGTGCACCGAGAGAATGCGGACAGATCGGACATATGACGAATGCCTCTGTTGTTGGTTCGAGTATAGGCCCACCTGCGGAAAGCGAATACGCGGTTGAACCCGTCGGTGTCGAAATTATTATCCCGTCCGCCCGATACGCACCGATGAATCGATTTCCATTCGAAACTTCGAGCTCGAGAAGGCGCGATATTCCACCGGTATTTATAACCACATCATTGAGGCCTGTCGACTGAAAACAGGAGACTCCTTCTCTGATGACCGATATGTCTATCATCATACGTTCTTCATAGCTATGCAGGCTGCTGACGAAACATTCGAAACACTCGTAAACTTCAGTCTCTCTGAATTCAGTGAGAAAACCAAGCCCACCGAGGTTGATACCCGCTATAGGAATCCCGTACTTCGAAAAAATCCTCGCCGCAAACAGGAGTGTGCCGTCACCTCCTATGGCTACGACAAAATCACATACGGGTATTTTTTCCCGGATAGTCCGCTCGATTTCACCTTTCCTTGACGGTAGAATCAGATATTCGATATCCCTCGAACGAAGGTATCCTTTCAGAACTTCAGCAGTGTTGAATGCCCTGCTGCTGTTATCCTTAATCACAACGCCTACCAGTTTCACGCAACCAACCCCTTTACACCATATATCATGCGCTGCATGTCGGGGTAGTCGGCCCCGATACCCTGTTTCAAATGCAACACGGTATATACTCTGTTAGAACAGATATTTTCTCGTTTTTCTTCCTTAATATTTTAAGAAAATTCCTCATCTATTAAAAACCCTTCAAAACATGCTCACCGAACCTTGATGAAATCAATTTCCGATTAAGTCAAAACTTTTTCCCAAAATCTGTCCCGGGATAGCATCCTGTTTTCATAAAACCGCTCTGATGCCACGCGCGATATTTTCAATATGCTCCCTGTCGAGAGAAGGGTACAGCGGCAGTACAACTGTTTTTCCAAATAGCTCCTCTGTATTTTTAAACTTCTTCGGATCAAGTTTCATATACCGGTGCAGCGGTCTGCTAATCCCCCTTTTTACCGGAACCCCGTATTTTTTAAAAAACCGCTCGGTGTCATCAAAGGGAGTTTCGGTTTTTACAACATAGCTGGGAAAGCAAAGTTCCTGACCTTCTCGCCTGCCGATCAATGTACCGTTAGATAGCAATACCGCATCGTCGAAATACCTGCCAATTTTTTTTCTCTTTTCTATCATCCGCTCAAGTTTTTTCAGCTGGGATATTCCTAAAGAGGCGTTAAAATCGCTCATTAGATAATCAGGGGAATATTCGTCGGCCCTGTTTGAAAGAATGGTTTTCTTGAGAAGCGCATCTCTGGACGCGAGCATACCCCCGCTGCCGGTTGTAATGATCGCATCGTCATTGAAATTCATAGTTACGAAATCACCGAATGAACCTGTCTTTCTATCATTAATCTGCCCGGTTAACGTACCGTCAAGGTCTTCAATAATGGGAATACCGAACGAGCGGAAAGAGTCGAGATCATTGGGCAACCCGAACATCTGACTGATAATGATACACCGTGTCCTCTCCCCAGTTTTCTTTTCAATATCTTCTTTTAATGGAAGAAAGCTATCTTTTTCGACATCGACCAGAACCGGCGTAAGTCCAGCCCTGAGCACGTGGCCGAGGGTTCTGTATCTGGTAAAGCTCGAAAGGATCACTTCATCTCCCTGTCCGGCACCGAGAAGGGAAAACGCTGTTTCCAGTGCATGAAAATTACTGTTATAAACAGCAACATAGGGAAGCGAGATCGTCTTACGCAGCATACCGGCAAACTCGCGCATATAGGCACCCGGAGTTAAATCGTCGCTGATCATACAGTACAGCACCGCTTCAAGGTCCTTTTTTTCGATGGTTGGAATATTGAAACGTATCATGTGTCTACGCCTTTACCCTGCATGCACAGAAAGACCAGCAGGTATTCTATCTTTTCCCCTGAGCACTCCTCTGTCCACATTAGAGGCAATAAAACAGTTTTCCGAAACTCTGAACTTCCTGGGAATCTCCACATTTCTTCCTATAAGCGTTATACCGTCGCGAATAAACTCCGGATATTCGCTGTTGCTACCGGATATATTCTCGCCGCCGATAACAGCCTTTTCACCGATATTCGGCGAAACCTTTGAAAACAGTTCGCTGTTTTCACATATGATTGCATTCCTGACAACAGCGTTACCGCCGATATAATTATTCTCCATAACAATCGAGTCTATAATCTTCGCGTTGCTTCCGACCCGAACTCCGGGAAACAGTATTGAACGGTCAACCATACCCTCAACGAGGCACGATGGTGAGATGTGAGAGTTTCTTACAAAACCACCGTTTCCAATTCGGGTTGTACTTTCGTCCTTTACGGCCCGAAGTGGGGATGAAAACAACTGAATATTATCTTTGAGTCTTTTAAGCAGGGTCATATGTGTATTGTAGTATTCCATGACGGTTTTAAACGGAATATACCGCGCCTTGCAATGTACGGCCTTCCCACCCGAGGTAAAAAAATCCATTACCGCATCCCATGTCCAATCAATATCCCCATGCAGTCCGTCCCGATCTTTAAAAAGAGGCCGGAGCATTCCCTGGCTGACGTAAAATCCAAAGGTGTATCCGTCCCTTGCATTGAAAGAATATTGTCCCTCCGCCAGTCCGTCCACCTGCCGGATCAGTTCAACCCAATCCGCAATAAGAGCACCGTCAGCTCTCATAATGAGAAAACTGCCCCTCTTCCTCCCATTAACTATTTTTGAAAAAGCGTCGAAAGTATTCGGATCCTCAATAATTCTTATCCTTCCTGTATTGTAGGTATATACGAGATGATCTTTTAGAGCGGCATCCCGTTCGGCAAACACAAAAATTTTCGCATTCGTAAGAGAGACAAAGGGCGCTATATAATAATCGATAATTCTCATTCCGCCAAAGACAGTAACGAGAGATTTAACCCGCCTGTCTGCAATTGAAAGAAGGCCGGGCTCCAGGTTTTTAATAAAGACACATACAGTAATATTTTTCATGGTCGATGCTTCCAGAACAACCTCTCAAAACATACTAATATAAAAAAAACAGGTAGCCAGATCAATCTGCGGAAAGAACCCGGCTGAGGAATCTCTCGCAATACCGCCCTTTCAGGCTCAACATATTTCCAGTATCTTTTTTTAACCGTACCCGCAAACACATCGAAGAGTCGGCCTACCAGTATAGTGATTCCCGCATTAACACGATTTCTATTCGCTTCGACCCAGTTTGCCTCGTGTGGTGAGCCAAGGCCGATAAAAAAATAATCCGGTGAAGCCTTTCCGATTGCCGTTACGATATCTTCATGGTTTTTTTTGGGATAATCCCCCCTGTATCGACCGACAACGAACAGTTTCGGTATTTCTTTTTTCAGGTTTGTGTAGGCCCGTTCTACGGTTGTGCCTCTGCCTCCGAGAAAATACACAGATTTATTCAGTTCGACAGACTGCATTAAAAGCCGTTTGACAAACTGCGAAGGATCTATTTTCTCTGTAATAGTTCTCCTTAAGAGTTTAGCAGCACGAAAGATGCTTTTACCGCTTGGAATGATGATGTCCGCTTCTTCTAAAAAAATGCGTAACAGCTTTTTTCTTCTTGCCATCATGAGAGTTGGAAGAGACAGAAAAACGATGACACGGCTTTTTTCATCCATGTGGAATCTTTCCGTCGATTTCAGTACATCTTCTGTTCGAACGGCATCAAACGGTATGCCGAGAATACGGTCCCTCTTCATGTTCCAACCATCTCTGAATAGTATATACGGATAAAACCGGTCCCGACCAGGGCCGCGGTATCCGATTTCATAATAAAATTCCCCATTGTCAGCGCTGTTCCACCGGCTTCTTTTACTGTCTGAACCTCGTCTGCTGTAAATCCACCCTCGGGCCCGAAAAAGAGGTTAAAAGAGATATCGGCGGCCGAAATAGATTCGAGATAAGTCTTAATATGTACATCTGAATCCCCGGCACAAAAAATTATGATAACTCCGTTTTTTGTTTTATTCAAACTTCTGCATGCATCCACAAAAAAAACCGGCGGTGAAATCTCCATCTGCTCTTCACTTCCTGAAACCTTCGCTCCTTCCCTTGAAAGCCGCCGCCAGCGCTCCATTCTGGATACACCCGTGTCTCCGCGGGGAATCGATCTGCTCGTTATGAGAGGTACAAACATCCGAACGCCCAGTTCTGCAAGCCGCGCCACGAGGGAATCCATCTTCCACGCTTTGAGTAAACCCTGATAGACACAAATAGTTGTGTTTCCGCCGCCATTAATCTTTCTCGTATAGGCGATAGTGCAGATAATCCGCTTCTTTTCAATACTAAAAACGAGAAGCCGTGCCTTCTTTTGCCCGAGCACAGCTTCTATTATATCTCCCTTTTTTATGCGTCGGACGTTTTTAAGATGGTGACAGTCTTTGCCCTCTATGAAAACAACCTGATCCTCTTCCCGATAGGTCTGTAGGAAAATGTTCTGCATAGTGCCCCCATATAGTATACCAACTCTATTTTAGAGTCAATTTTATTGCAATATTTCACCCGATCAGAAGCGGCATATCCCGTCAGGGATACATCCCGTCAGGGATACACGCCCCTTTTAAGCAGCGGCTGGATCAACCCCTGTTGAAAAATACCCGAAAAAGGATTACATTCAATATTTATGAACAAAGTACTGACCCCGAAAGAGAGGCTCATTCTCATCAGAAAAGGAAATGAACTATTCAACAACGGGGATATTGAAAAAGCGGCCAAGATATTCGTTACCACATCCTACAAAGACGGGCTTATCAGGGTCGGAGATTACTACTATTTCGATAAAAAAAACCCGCTGAAGGCGCTCCATTTTTATATCGAGGCAAAATACGAGAAGCGGATCAGTGAACTTACAGAAAGAATTGTCGCCGTATTGAAAAAGTGGCTCAGCGAAGGATGAAAGGAAAATGTAATGAAAAAAAGTACAAAGGAGTACGAAGAGTGGAAAAGAATTCCTGAAATCTCAAAGACGGCGTACCACCACCTGAAAGAAAGGCAATTCAGAGAGGCAGAGAGCGAGTTTAGAACAATTCTCGAAATCGACAAAAAAAATATCTACGCGCTTGTAGGAATCGCGGATGTGTTTAAAGGGGAAAAAAAGTTTGAACAGGCCGAGGAGTACTATATACAGGCGCTCAAGGTGGATCCAGTCAACAAGTTTGCTCTCATCGGCCTTGCCGATACATACAGAGGCGCTAAAAAATTTACAAAGGCGATAGAGGTGTGGGAAGAATACCTTTCCTACAGCGAAAACGAGTACGACATTGCTGTTCTCACCAGGCTCGGCGATACCTACAGGAAAACGAAGAACTTCAATAAGGCGATAGAGTGCTATAAACGCGCAATGTCCATCGATTCTAAGAACCCTTATGCCCTGTCCGGCCTCGGGCATCTGTATTTTGAGAATAAAAACTTCAGAAAGTCGCTATCGTACTGGCATCAGCTCATTGAAATTCAGCGTGACGATGTCATTGTCCTGACCAGCACCGGAAATTGCTACCGAAAAATGAAGCTGTACAATGAGGCACTCAAATTTTTTTACAAGGCACTTGAAAAAGAAGAAAACAACTTCTATGCGCTGTACGGTCTTGCGGATTCCTACAGGGGCCTGCACGAGTATGAAAAGGCAGTGGATTACTGGCGGAGGATTTTAAAATCAGATCCGCAGAACAAAAAAATCCTCACGAGGCTCGGTGATGCGTATCGAAATCTCGGAAACGCCGAAACCGCTCGGTTCTATTATAAAAAGGCTATCGAGAGAGATTTCGATTACTATGCAATTCTCGGGTTGAGCATGCTCGATAAAATGGAAAACAACTTCGATGCGGCTATACAAAACCTCAACCAGCTGAAAAACCTTTCCGGTCTGAATTACCAGCTTACCATACTCCTCTCAGAATGCTACCAGTCTCTGGGCGACCGGAACAAAGCCAGGGAAATAATCGGCGAGGCATTGCAAAAAGGAATCCAGAACAAAGATCTGAAAAACAGGCTCAAACTCCTGACCGGACGAAGCCGCTAGAATCATGTCTGAAACAACATCAATACAAAACCACCTCAACAGAAAACCCTTCATTGGATTATCCAGCGCTGAAATTGCCGCATATGTCGAATTGAAAGGTTTCAGGACATTTCATGCAAAACAGCTATTTGCCTGGGTGTATCAAAGGCAGATAGAAACCTTTTCATTGATGTCGGACATTCCGAAGGAGCTTCGGCAGCAGCTCTCCTCCGATTTTACACTCCGATATTACACATCATTCGACTCATCCGTTTCGGCGGATGGGAAAACGAAAAAACACATATTCATTACAGAGGATGGAATGGGTATCGAGGTTGTTGTTCTCAGGGATAAAAGCGGCCGGATGTCTTTCTGCATTTCGAGCCAGATAGGGTGTGCCGTCGGGTGCGTCTACTGTGCAACAGGAGCTCGAGGTTTGGCCAGGAACCTCCGGTCAGGCGGAATCGTCAATCAGGTTCTTTCGCTCGAGAGGCTTTACGGAAAACCCGACAGCATTCTGTTCATGGGAATGGGTGAACCCCTTTTAAATTATGATGAAGTTCTGAAGAGCATTGGTCTTTTAATGGAGTCGGGATTCTCTTCCAGGCGCATCACTGTGTCAACCTGCGGTATCGTGAAAAAGATATATGACCTTGCCGATTCCGGGCTGAGACCGAGACTCGCCGTATCCATCGGTTCGGTATTTGAAAAAAAGAGAAAAGCTATCATCCCGTTATCACCTGAAAACAGCCTTACCCGGTTGAAAAAGGCCATCCAGCACTACCATGAAAAGACAAAGCGGCGTGTGACCCTGGAGTATACCCTTATGTCCGGGATCAACGACTCAGAAGAGGATGCCACCGCCCTTGCCCGGTTTGCGCGGGATGCAAACGCCCACATAAATATCATCAGGTACAACAGAAACCGCCCACGCAAGGTCCAGGCTCCTCCTCTACAGGCATTTGCTTTACAAACCTTTCAGACACCAACAGCAGGGAGGATCATGGCATTCAGGCAAATCCTCTCAGATTCCGGTGTTAGTGTCAGCGAGCGATACAGGCGTGGGAACGATATTGCAGCGGCATGCGGCCAGCTCGTATGGTATACACTATCAGAGAACGGTACATAAAAACGTTGTCTCGGCACACTATACATGCACCAGCCCGTCAAGTTTCTCCATGATTTCAGCCGGCAGATCAAGGTCGGCGACCTTTAGATTCTCCCTCAGGTGCTCTTCCTTTGAGGACATGGGTATGGTGATGACTCCGGGCTTTCTGATGAGCCAGCACAGGGCGAGCCGGGCAGGAGTCTCACCGCTTGCTGCGGCTATACGCTGGAGATCCCCGTTATAAAACACCCGGCCCTTCCCGAGCGGTTCATAGGCGGTTAGAATTATATTGTTTTCTCTGCAGTAGTCCAGCAGTCCGGTTCTTTCAGGGTCGCGGGTTAAAATGCTGTATTCCACCTGGTTTGCTGCAATCGGAATATCTGAGAGAGCCTGCGCTTTCTTGAGCTGTTTGATGCCGAAATTGCTCACGCCAATGTATTTCACTCGACCGCTTTTTACAATTTCATTGAATGCCCTGAATGTCTCCTTCAGGGGAATGGTCGGATTCGGCCAGTGAATAAGAAACAGATCAACATAATCTGTGTCCAATTTTTTCAGGCTTATGCCAAATACACGCAGCACATCAGTATACCTGAGGTTGTTACTCCAGACCTTCGTGGTGATGAACAGATCATCCCGTTTGAAAGGCTTTATCGCCCTTCCGACGACCTCCTCGGTATGCCCACCGCCGTACATCTGCGCGGTGTCGATATGGGAATACCCCATCTCTATCGCCTTCCGCACGAGAGCGACTTCCTCATCGTCATGGGAGTAATCTGGTGTCATCTGGCCCCCTATCTTCCAGGTGCCGAGCCCTATTACCGGCAGTTTCTTTCCGTCGTATAGCGGTTTGTACTGCATGGAATCTCCTCTCTCTTTTTCCTGAACGGCGGGATCGGCCTGTTCTGCCTGTATGGAAACAGGAAAACTCGTAGTACCCCGCGGTATCGGTGTTGTTCATAATTTGAAAAGTACTCAACACATACGATACCCTCCTGCTCTACAGGTGTCAATCGAAAGGCCTCTTTTTTATACAGATTTAGAATCCAATCGGTTTCAAATCATTTCCAGGGATAGTATCGTATCAAAATTATATTATTATTATTTTACTTTTAATCAGGGATATGGTATACTTATAAACCTATGAAAAGAAGAGATTTCCTAAAAGCAGCCCTCGGAACCGGTTTCTATCTGACCGTACGAAGGCTATTTCCCGACAGCCTTTCCGGTTACGATGTAGGGATCGCAAAAGGAGCTGATTATGAACGTGCGACAGCTGAAGCTGTACGTTTAGTCGGTGGAATCAACAGGTATGTAAAACCGGGCGATATCGTGGTGGTAAAGCCGAACATCGCCTTCAATCGTCCTCCGGAACTGAAGGCGACAACCGACCCGGTCATCGTCCGGACAATAGTGCACCTCTGCTTCCAGGCCCTTGCTTCGAAGGTGTACGTATTCGACAGGACCTGCGACAACCCGAAATTGACGTACGTAAACTCCGGCATTGAAAAAGCGGCCAAATCTGCCGGTGCGAAAGTACTGTATGTCGACGATGTGACGAAAAAACTATATAAAGAGATCTCCATAAGCGGAGCGGAAGTCCTGAAGGAGACGACGGTCAATCGATACGTGCTTGAATCAGACGTATTCATCAATGTACCAGTTGCCAAAACCCACTCATCAGCAGGTCTCACACTGGGCATGAAAAACCTCATGGGAATTACCGGCGACAACCGCGGCAAGTGGCACTGGCACATGCATGAATCCATCTCCGATATCAACATGGGGGTCAAAAGCCATCTTACCATTATCGATGCCACGAACATTATGCTCAAAAATGGACCGACAGGAGGCAGCACCGATTACTTGAAACGGTTCGATACGATAATCGCTTCACCCGACATCGTGAGCGCAGATGCCTCTGCCGCAAGGCTGTTCAACAAAAACCCGGGCAGTATCGGGTATATCGCAAAGGCATACAGGAAGGGTATCGGAAAAATAGAGGGCTTCAGTACACACACCATATTGCTCTCGTAAGTTAAAACGTCATCACTTGTATCTTCCGGTTCACGCATCGGATGCTATTTCCGGAATCCAGTTCCGGGAAATAACCGTAATCGGAACATATCAATTAAAATCACCTTTTTATTGTTGACTCATGAACATGATAAACAGAGCACAGGGTTTCAGAACACTCAAGCAGCTTCGGATACTGTCTCAGGTACTCTTTTTCGGTCTTTTTCTCTTCATATTCATACGATCGCTCAACCCCTTCTGGCCGGGTGAAAACCCGTTTCTCAAAACCGATCCGCTCATCCTGCTCACCCATCTCCAGTTCGAGTGGGAGTACCTCGTGGGCACCGTAGGCATACTGGCCCTCACCGTTGTTTTCGGACGATTCTTCTGCGGATGGATCTGCCCGCTCGGAACACTCATCGAAATACTCGATTTCTGCATCAAACCGCTGCGCAAATCGATACAGAAACGGCTGTTCCATGATAAGTCGATTCACGACGGGTCGTTTCATGACGGGTCGTTCGTAAAAATTACACATCGATTTGCACACTATCCTCCCTCATGGTTCATACTTAGCGCCCTGCTCGTTGCAGTATTTTACGCGCCGCCCGTACTGCAGTTCTTCCATCCGAACGTATGGATAATCAGGATTTTTTCACTTTCGCTCCTCGGCATCATGTTCCTCGGACTTCTTGTTGTTGCATCCCTGTTCTCACGTAGATTCTGGTGTTCCTATGTATGCCCACTCGGCGCGCTGTACGGCCTTCTGGCAAAAGTATCAGTATTCAAACTTTTAATAAAAAAATGCTCTGCATGCAGCCTGTGTGACACGTGTCCGATGAAAGCCGCTGAATACAGCTCGAAAACCGTGATCAACCACCAGTGTATACTCTGCTTTGAATACGAGTCCCGATGTCCGGCTTCCGGATTCCAATTTGCCGCAACCCGCCATGACGGAATATACTATACTGATGAAACTCGTCGCGCTCTTCTGGTACAGGGGGCACTTTTTGCGGGCGGGCTTCTCACCGGCACGCTACTCATCCTTTCTGGCAGGGGTAAAAAAGGCACACCGCAACCGGATGCCACCCCTATCGCAACCGGCAGCCAGCCGGATATTTCGGGGCCTTCAGATCGAATGAGGCTGTTTCGGCCGCCCGGCGTCACAGACGATAACCTGTTTGTTCAGCGCTGCCTACGCTGTTTTCAATGCGTGCAGAGCTGCCCGAACAAAATTATAAAGATCTCCGGTCTTGAGGGCGGGTTCAACGGCGTGTTCACTCCGCATCTCGTATTCGAAGAGTTCGGTTGTGACTACAACTGCCAGGTATGCCAGCTGGTCTGTCCGAACTTCGCCATACCTAAACAGACACTCGCAGAAAAGCAGCATGCGGTTATCGGCATTGCTGCGATCAATGAGAAGCGCTGTGTCGTCTTTGCCGAGGATACGAACTGTCTTGTATGCGAGGAGTTCTGCCCTATTCCGGATAAGGCGATCAAGGTATCGGAAAAAACAAAACTTATAAACGGTGTGGAAACTGTTCTTCGATATCCGATTGTTCAAAACAACATATGCATTGGATGCGGTATTTGCGAGACAAACTGCCCCACAGCCCCTCGTTCAATAACGGTGAAAATAGCCTGAAGCAGCACCTGCCTGTCTACCTCCTATACAATAACCCCATTAATTATATAAACAGATCCGGAAACATTCTTCTCATTGAGGCCAAGAAAACTACCAAACTTGTTGATTTTATTTGCAGTACCCGAATAATTGCTGTATCTTAAGTAGGACAACAAGGGCAATTAGCTCAGCTGGATAGAGCGCTGGCCTCCGGAGCCAGAGGTCG
>CAYSRJ010000035.1:0-36852 GCA_964433545.1 uncultured Spirochaetota bacterium
CCTGCGTTTCAAGGATGATGTAGCATACCACTATCCAGAAGAGCTTTCAGGTATATCAACCGGAATAAGGATAAGTTAGTCCTGAAAATAAAAAACTTCTTTGAATCTCCTAGTTGGATGCTTGTATATACTCGGTAACATTCGAAATCAAGACATGTTTCCTTGTAATACAGCTTTATAATTCATGCTCGATGCACTAAAATACTTTCACCGAGAATTGCTGAAATGACGTATATTATATTGACAGGGTTAAAAAAAATAGATTATAATTTTATGGCGGTGATCTTAAGGTGGCTATAAGAAATGGAGGAAAAACCTAAGCCTATTTTTAAAGAAATAAGTTTGCCTATATATTTCATTGAAGAAAATGGGCAAGTTACGGCACATACTCCCGTATTAGACCTTGCTACATGTGGAAAAGATTTTGATGAAGCAAAGAATCGATTTGCAGAGATTGTTGTTATTTTTTTTGAGGAACTGTTTAAAATGGGAACTACAGAAGAAGTTCTCGAGGAATGCGGATGGAAGAAGGTTGATAAAAAACCATTTAAATGGGAACCTCCCCGAATTATTGGGCAATTAACTGAAGACTTTAAAGTACCACGCCCAGTATAAGACCTATCAGTCATACTAAATTTGAAAAATTCCTAAAGAAAATAGGTTGTGTTTATAAAAGAACAAGTGGTGACCATAATATTTATCATAAAGGAGGTCTAAATCGCCCTATTGTCGTTCCAATTTCCAAACCTCTTACTATTAATGTTATTTTATCCAATTTGAGAACTTTAAAAATCAGCAGAGAAGAATATTACGGTGGAGATTATTTATACTAACAACAATTTAGTGATTGAAGAATGGAAAATAGGCGAAATAGGATACAACTACGTAATCTATTACCGCCAAAAATAGCTTGCTGCAACCCATATCTATCCCGTATCAGCTCTGCTTCCGGTAAGGCATCCCTGATTGAAATAAAAATCAGGGATAGGCCGTAAAATTAATTGCATCATGATTGGGAGGCATATGATGGCATCAAATGGATTTATCCGATCGTTCAAACCCCTGGAATTCTTAACTCAGGATCAAATGGAGCAAATCCATACCGGTACGCTGGAAGTGCTGGAGGAGACGGGGGTGACATTTGTAAGCGAAAAAGCGCTTAAACTCTTTGAAGCGAACGACTGTATGGTGGATTTTGAAAATCAGCGAGTCAGGTTTCCATCGTGGATAGTCGAGGACTGTATACGTAAATGTCTAAGCAGTTTTCACTGTAAAGCGCGAATTCCTGAACACGATGTCAGGGTAGGAGGTAACTTTGTCCAGTTCAGCACATTTGCCGGCATGCAGTCTGTCGACATCGATACCTGGGAGCCGAAACCTCCGACGAAGAAAGACTTTTATGATTACATGAGGGTTCTCGACGCATTGGAGAATCTGCACTGGCTGTGGGCCTACCCATACTATGGGTTTGAAGGTCTGCCGCCAGTTATGTGCATACCGGAGAGTGTTGCCGGAAAGATAAGAAACTCGACGAAGTTTCAGCTTGCGGCAAATGCGCAGGAGTCTGATATATTTGCTATCCAGATGGCACAGGCAGTGGGAATCGATATAATGGGGCTTCTGGCTGTTTCTCCGTATACAATTAAATCTGGAGAAGTTACGGGCTCCCGATAAACAATGCAATAATCGGCAGTTCAAAGCAGCCTGATTTTCAAAACGGGTATGAAGAATCCATGTCATGCCTGCTGGATGCGATATCGGGTGTGAATGTCACGCTTTTACACGGGGGAATAAGCCAGGAGCTGACTGCACACCCGGTGCAGGCAATCCTGGGCGATGATATCGCAGGTATGATAGGCCGTGTGATGGAGGGCGCAGAGGTAAATGAAGGGACTCTCGCAATCGACTTGATAAAAGAGATTGGCCCTATTCCAGGATTTTATCTCAATTCCGAGCACACAAGAAAGTGGTGGAAGAAGGAACAGTTTATTCCAAAAGTAGCCGATCGATTGACCTATCCGGATCGGTTTTCTTATGGCCTGAAAAGCTGGTTGCCAAAAAACATTGAAACTGGGGAGGCTTTTCAATATATTTGTGTGATCACAAAATAATGGATACAGTGTGCTGAACAGGGGAAAAACTGTGGAAATGGTCACCTTGGAGATAAAGGGTAAAAAAATAGATATTGAGAAGGGGGATAGTATTACTTCGGTTATCAACAGGCTTGATCTGAAAGGCAGGGATCAAATCGTGGGGGTACTGATTGATGACAACTTTCATGACCTCCATGCTCCCGTCACATCATCCGGTAAAGCAGAGCTCATAACCGTTCACTCGAAGCAGGGACTCGACGTGCTCAGACACAGCGCCTCTCATGTGCTTGCAGAAGCGGTGCGCCATCTCTTTCCAGGTGTCAAGCTTGCAATCGGACCGGCGATCAAAAACGGGTACTACTACGATTTTGACTTTCCCGAGCCGATAACAGCCCAGGATATCGAGAAAATTGAAAAAGAGATGGCAAAAATCATCGACGAGGACCAGCAGTTTAAACGGATCGCAAAAAACCGTGATGAGGCGATGGAGTACTTCACCGAACTGAATGAACCCTACAAGGTCGAACTGATCAGCGATCTTGATAAAGAAGCGGAGATATCCTTTTACCAGAACGGTGATTTTGTAGACCTGTGCCGGGGCCCGCATTTACCTTCTACGGGTTTTATCAAAGCCTTCAAGTTATTGAACCTTGCCGGTGCCTACTGGCGAGGGGACGAACGAAACCCGATGCTTACCAGAATTTACGGTACCGCATTTTATGACGGGAAAGAGCTTCGGTCCTATCTGAAACAGATCGAGGAGGCGAAGAAGAGGGATCACCGCAAGCTGGGAAAAGAGCTCGAACTATTTTCATTGCATGAAGAGGGGCCGGGATTTGTCTTCTGGCTGCCCCACGGCATAGTCGTAAGGAACTGTCTGCTCGATTTCTGGAGGGAAGAGCATAGAAAGGCCGGATACGTGGAGGTTTCAACCCCCATTCTCCTGCGAAAGGAGCTATGGGTGCGTTCCGGTCACTGGGATAATTATAGGGAGAATATGTATATTACCGAGATAGACGAAAATCCTTTTGTGATCAAGCCGATGAACTGCCCCGGCGGAATGCTGATATACGGCGAAAAGATTCATTCATACAGGGATTTTCCTATGAGGGTTGCAGAAGTCGGCCTCGTGCACAGACATGAAAAATCCGGTGTTTTGCAGGGGCTGTTCAGGGTGCGGAGCTTCACACAGGATGATGCACATATTTTTCTTCTACCGTCGCAGATCGAGGACGAGATACTAAACGTAATACAGCTTACAGACCGGATATACTCGGTATTCGGATTCGATTACTACCTTGAGTTGTCGACCAGGCCGGAAAAATCGATCGGAACAGATGAGCAGTGGCAGCGCGCAACCGAGGGTCTTGAAAATGCCCTGAAAAAAAGCGGTAAAAAGTACAGCGTGAGTCCGGGGGAGGGTGCGTTTTACGGCCCGAAAATCGACTTTCATCTCGAGGACTGTCTTGGAAGGCTTCATCAGTGCGCAACAATTCAGCTAGATATGGCGTTTCCCGAAAGGTTTGATCTGACCTACATCAACAGTGAGGGCACGGAGGAACGGCCCGTTGTCGTGCACAGAACGGTTCTTGGAAGTATCGAGCGTTTTATCGGGATTTTGATCGAGCATTACGCAGGACGATTTCCGCTTTGGCTCGCTCCGGTACAGGTCGTCGTACTCTCTATAACCGACGCACATGCCGGCAGAGTGGAGGAAATGGTCGATACGCTGTTTCAGGAAGGTTTTCGGGTCATTGCCGACACACGCAATGAAAAGCTTGGATACAAGATGCGGGAGGCCGAGGTCAATAAAATTCCGTATATCGCCGTTATCGGGGATAAAGAACTTGAGAACGGCACCCTGTCGATACGACATGGGGGCGGAAAGAATATCGGCAGTTTAAAACCTGAGAATTTTCTTGCATTGCTGAAAGAGGAGGAGTGTTCGAGGAAATGACCCTTGATCAGGGATGTGGTGCAGATGCTGGAAAATACCGCGGCATTAATACCGCGGCATTAATAAATAACTTGATTTTTACTTAATTTTTTGTATTATTGTTTGAATATCGGGTGCTGTTTCATACAGAAGCGCAGCCGCACGGAAAAGCACCATGGGAAAAAGCAGAAAATTTTCCAGTGAAGTACGCGGCAAAATACACTGAAGAGAAGAGGTGAAATTATTAATAAACATCCGAGAATAAATGATGAGATAAGGGTAAAAGAGGTCCGCCTCATCGATTCTGACGGTAAACAGCTTGGGATAGTTGAGGTGCAAAAGGCTCGGGAAGTGGCTGACTCAAAAGATCTCGACCTTGTAGAGGTTTCACCAGGGGCAAATCCTCCGGTATGCAAGATACTTGATTTTGGCAAGTATCGCTTTGAGCAGTCTAAAAAAATCAAAGAGTCCAAGAAAAAGCAAAAGGTGATTCTTACCAAAGAAATGAGGTTGAGACCCAAGATTGAGGAGCATGATTACCAGACGAAGCTACGGCAGACAATCGAATTTATAAAAAAAGGATTCAAAGTAAAGGTTACTCTCCGATTCAAAGGAAGAGAGATGGCTCATACTGATTTGGGGCGTGAGATCATCAATAGGATGATTGAGGATGTAAGTGAGTTTGGGAGCGTTGAAAGCAAACCCAAATTTGAGGGAAGGGTTATTGTGACATTGCTTGTCCCCAAATCGAAGTAACATTCAAGACTTCAACAGCCTTCCGAAAGTTCTTGATTCTCGGAAAAGTTATATTAAGCCCTTACGTGTACTGAATACATAAAGAAACGGGGATTTTAATGCCAAAATTGAAAACAAATAAAGGCGCGGCTAAGAGGTTCAAAGTAACTAAAAACGGGCTGATAAAAAGAAAAAAGGCGTATAAAAGCCACATATTAACCAAGAAGAACGCGAAACGAATCAGACATTTAAGGAAACCGGGTTTCGTCACCGGCGGTGAGAAAAAAACAGTTAAAAAAATGCTTCCCTATGCATGATACCGGCATGTTATACTAATAAAAAATACGAACAGGGCCAGGTGTGGTCTGCAGAAGCCCCTCGGGGTGTTGTGTATTTTCCGGGTGCAGGGGTGATAAAGCACCATAACGATAATGGAAGTGGAGAAATGAGATGCCCAGAGCAGTATCAGGACAAATAAAGCACAAGAGAACGAAAAAAATACTTAAAAACGCCAAGGGATATCGCGGCGCGAGAAGCAAGCTGTACAGAACTGCAAGAGAAGCGGTAATGAAATCCGGCCAATATGCGTATAGAGATAGAAAGGTCAGGAAAAGGGATTTCAGAAAATTATGGATAGCGCGAATAAATGCACGGTCGCGACAATCAGGATTATCATACAGTGCCTTTATTCACGGCCTTGGACAAGCTGGAGTCACAATAAACAGAAAATACCTCAGTGATATCGCGGTCAGTGACGACACTGCATTTGAAAAACTTATTGAGCTTGCAAAGACAAAGAAGTAGGCTCGTGTTTTTCTTTGAAATTACGCAAGTACGTAGTAATATGTAACTGATGATTTTTAACATAACCGAATCAATGCTAAACTTTTTCTTCGATCAGCGATTCCTCTTTACTGTTTAACTACAAAATAATGAGGTGCTACAATGGAAGAGAATCAATTAAAAATTCTCGAAGAAAGAATCAACAATGCAATTTCCTTCATTGAAAGTATGAAATCGAGGGAAAAAGCACTGGTTGAGGAGAAACAAAGTCTTGAGACGAAGACCGCTGAGCTTGAAGATGCCGTCCGTGACAGAGATCTAAAGATTGAAGCACTGCAGGAAAATCAGCTGTTTCTTAAAAACAAAATAGAAACAATTCTCGATAAACTCGAAGCGCTTGCAGGTCTTGAGGGCTATGAGGATACAACCTTCGAAAAAATTGAAACCAAAACGGCATATGGAGATAAATCATCAGATGAGCAGGAAACGGTGAATGCAGAAGAAGAAAGAGAGGAAGAAACAGGTCGGGCTGCAGAGAAGGATACTGAAGAAGAGAGCCATGAAACAGGTGAAATCATCATTGAAGAGAATCTGGTTGACTTGAAGGCTGACAGTGCTGAACAGCCGGATGCATCAGTAGATGAAAGCCCCGGCTTACCGGATGAAAATAAAGCTGATGCCCGGGAAGATGGAAAAATCATAGGGAAAACGGACTCTAAAACTGAAAATACCCTGTTCAACCAGGACGAGGATACAGAGGCTGACAATCAGTCAGAAGGTGAAAACGACAGACTCTCATCGAATTACCATAACCCCTTTATCGAAACATAGAGCAACATAAAAAAACTGGAACGCCGGCACAACCATGGATGAAGAGTATATTACATTTCAGGTTTTGAACGAGCGTTTTACCATCAAAACGGATGTGGAAGAAGATTACCTGCTAAGTATCACGGACTATCTTGAAAGAAAAATACAGGCTATCAAAGAGAAAATTCCCACACTTTCGAATATTAAGGCAGTTATTTTTGCAGCAATCGATATAATCGACGAGCTGAACAAAGAGAAGAAAAAAAAGTTCGGTGAGGATGCGGTACAGATACTAAGCGACCTATCCGATTCGCTTGCTGCGGTGATTGAAGAACAGGAATGATATAGTGCACCTGATGCCATATTCCCATATTTATTGAATCATGTACTCGTCTATAGTATATTACGTGTACAATCGGGCCCATAGCTCAGTTGGTCAGAGCAGCTGACTCATAATCAGCGGGTCGTAGGTTCGAGTCCTACTGGGCCCACATTTTTATTAATCATCTCTTTCTATTCTTTGATTTACATCGTTTCGGTTGTCACCGTGGTTGCCACTCAGAAAATCAAAAATTTTGAAGTTCTTTTCAAGCTGCCCCGGGAGTAAATGCCGGTAGATATCTGCTGTTATCTGGTAGGATTTATGGCGCATGAGTTTCTGTACATCGCCAAGAGGGGCACCCTCCGCCAACATTATTGAAGCGAACGTATGTCGCAGGTCGTAGAACCTGAAGTCGCCAGGTAGGTCAAATCTCTTTTTTATTTCTTTCCATCTATGAGCTCGCCATCCGTTAGGCTCCATCGGCTTATTGCCCCTGCCTTTGAACACCCATGTTTCCGATTTGCACTTTTGTTTCTAATCTATCATCATTATTGTCAGTTTCTCCCATATCGGCAGGACAATACCCTTGTGCCCTTTCCTCGCTTTGATGGGAGCTGTCTCACCGTCGACGTATTGCCGGCGCAAATGTATTTTGTTCTCGATGAAATTGAAATCTTCCCACTGTAAGCCGAAGATATCACGTGATCACAACTATGACATTTACAGTCAAATTGAACCATTTGTTCGACAGTCATTCCCCATGCTACTCCAGTGAAATTACGATTTTCTCGTTCTTATTGTGTTCCTCGACCTCGACAAGCGTTCCATACACCTCCGGATTCTGCGAAAGCTTGATCAACTCATCGAGATCAATCCCCTCGTCTTGAAGTGCTGCAGCCGCTTTTTTCGGAATTAGCTTGGATGCGATCTTGAGAACACCTCCTGGAATAGTAACAGTCGTTTTCGGTTGCGTTTCACTGACCTTGAATACTCGGATCTTCAAATCAGCCATAGTTTCCTCCTTATACGTACTCGCTGACGCACATCCGTTGTAGCCACGGGTTTGACCAAACGGCAAGGTTGAGCAGTGGCGAGATTAAAGCTGATGAAAAACCAAAACCCAAAATACTTGATTAAAACTATATTCAACTAACCGCTATGGTTTCTCGCCGTCTGCTCTAACCTTTCGTTAGGTCCTTTCCCAATTCACTGCTCTATGCAGTATTTCACGATGCTATCTATATGAATAGCAGTTGTGTTAAGAAAAATAATACCATATTCTTCTTTATCGAGAATCATAGGTAGTTCCGTACATCCGAGGATCAAGGCTTCTATCGAATTTTCATCTTTCATCCGCTTTACTATGGATAATAACTCCTTTCTGGTTGAATTATTAATGATTCCGAGCTCAATTTCAGACATGAGTTTATTGTGGATGACCTGTATCTCACTATCTTTAGGTATAACTAACGACATTCCCTTTGCGTGAAATGGCTTTTGAAAAAAGTCAGATTGCATGGTAAATTTTGTGCCCATGAGGCCGAATTTATTTAGCCCTAGACTTTCAGCCTTCAGGCATGTCTCCTCAACAATGCTAAGCATAGGGATAGGAGACCTTGATTTTACTTCGTCAAAGACTATGTGTGGTGTGTTCGATCCAATTACAGCAAATTGAGCACCTGCCCTATGAAGAGCATTAACCCTCTCTACCAACCATTTTATCAAATTATCCCATTGCTTAGCTTCAAACATTTCCAAAAGCTTGGTTACATCAGCACTGTAAATTACTATTTCTGGGCTTGCCAACCCAGCCTGTCTTTTTCGAAAAGCATCGATGATTCCTTTATAGTAATCAATAGTTGATTCTGGCCCTAGACCGCCAACGATTCCAATTTTTTTCATCAAATACCTCCAAGTGTAAAGTAAGACCTAACATATTCTTATACAGAATTACTAAAAATACGGAATATATCCCATTATGCTGAATTCCATATATGCATGCTTTGCACGCTTACGGAATGGGTTTTTTTATTTTACATCAAAACAGTCCTCGCATATAACAGATAAAAGCTCATTATTGAAACGAAGCTACATTCATATTTTTATTCAAAAACACTTGAATATAAGCAAATACTGACAATTGTAACCGAAATTACAGTACCGACTAATCCCCCACCTAAGGCATTGTTAATGTTTTACTTGCGCGCACCTTTTTGATATCCACTTATATAACAAGTTTTATTAATTATATCTTTGTTTGGGATGTGATTTGGCGTTGGTGATGACGAAGCTGCAACTGCAACAGCAATTCCTGTACCGATTGGACCCAATAAAAGGCCCCCTTGCATTCCTCCTATGAATGCGCGGGTTGCCTTATGATATTGTCTTCCATCCGCTTCACCTTTAATCATTGATGTTGTATAATCAATTTTTTCTTCTGCAAATATAGCCATTGGAATAATTGTGAAAACAAATGCGGTGATAATAAATATGGAGATAGATTTTTTTAAAATTTTACTTCTCCATTATTTAAAGAATTCAAGCATTCATTGAAAGTCTAAATGATCATTAACGATTTGGTTTATGCAGTACCTCTTTTACTTAACTTGGTCATTGGAGCTAAACAGTAAGTTGATCGGGACTGAAGGGAATAGTCACTAAATATTTGTCGTAATGTTTATTTAAATAATCCCAATTTTTATCTCTTACAATAACATTTCCTTCTATAGAATCGTTGGGTAAAATCGTAAATTTTCTTTTTGTTGAGATCCGTTTCCTATTGCTTATACAACGGTATTGGACCGATAGAAGGACCATTCGTTGTAATAGTATAATTCAGTAAAGTATCTGTAATTTTACTAAATTCATAAGTTCCTTTTGTACTATCAATGTCAGTTGTATTTATTGTATACTTGCTCGCATTTCCACTATCAGAGATATTATCTCCTTTATAGATTTCTTTAAAATTTAATACAATAGTACTACTCATCATAATTACGTTATCATTACTAAAGATAAAAGTAATCGCTTCAGATACATCAGACCAGGAGCCAATTATCCATGAAGGTGGAGACAGTGATGATCCTGTTAGATTTTCACATCCGTAAATAAAAACTAAACTTATCAAGATTAATACAATGGGCCATGTTATTTTTTTCGTAATAATGCCCCTTTATTCAATTGTGTTTCATGCGGATTCATATTTCCAGGTCTATATCTTCATCAATCTGATCATCGACAAACTTAAATTTTTCTGATAGTTTGATGGATTCATCGTTTAATAGAATATCCATTGCTTCTTCGCACACACGTTCTTTGAAATTTGGATTTGCATTGGTTCCGAAGACATATTTTATTCCTTTGCCTATTCGTTTGTTTCGAGTGCCCAAAAATACAGCTATCTCACCAGGTATGAATTTCTGATCTTTTGATTTATAGAGGTTTGCCAAATAGGATCCGACCATATCCAGATATGCGAGAATATCAGTAGGTTCTTTGTCTTTTTTTTTACTCAAAACCATTCCTCCTTTTCTAACGCCATCTTTATAATTCTATTTTATTCTCCTGAGCTGCCCTTCCTCGAACAATTTGCTTTTTAATTCATCCAGGTAACCAATGGCATCCCCCTTGTGTTTAAAATGATTTTTCGTCAGGTAGAGCATTTGAAACCCAAGAAATGATAGTATTTTTTTCCAATATTTGTGATCTGGTCCTACTGCATAGTTTTCTCCCAGCCATCTAAATTGTATCTCTTTTAATAAAATTTATCAAATATTAAGTGTTACAGCGTTTGAGCAATTGCCTATTAGTACTTATAAATTTCGATTCAATTCGTTTGATAGATAATCTCATATATCTCCCTTGAATAAAAGACGCGACGAAAGTTGATATATTGTTAAACCAAAACTGTCAATTGGCGTCAAGTATTCGAAGCCTTAATGTCGATTACATTTTTGGTTGCTCATTTACAATTATGTCAACACTGAACTTCAACAACAATACAGCGAGCACATGTAGGATTGGTAAAACATCATTTAACTTCTTAACCAATAATGAATTGCAATTATTACGGCACTTTCCTCCATTCTGGCACATATCTTGCTGAAATGGTTGGATAGAGTATATTGATCATCGGAGGAACTGAGATGGAAAAGATTTTAGAGACATATGTAACCTGTGATAACTGCGCCCGGTTATTCAAAGAAACAATGAGGAGGTACTACTGTGTTCATTGTGATAAATACTTTTATATATGCCCGACCTGCTCGGAAAATGGTGCCCATTGCAGATACTGCGGAGTTCCACTGAAAAGGTCTACGGAAAAACGAAAATAGACAGCGTCGATATATAATGTTCATCGAAGGAATTTTTCGTACACTGGTTTTTCGACGTATTGGTTATCTGTTTGACATCAACTATTTATTTTCTTTCGACAATTATTTTTCCTGTTATACCGCTTATGATAATTTCTCTACACTAATTTCCTGTTTTTCTCCCGTACTTCGCCCCGGTATATGATTAGTACCCGCTTTTTCAAAAAAATTTAAAATTATTTGCTCTGATGTGGTAATTCTCGTCTTGGCAACTTTGATCTCAGGATATAGATTATAAACTAACCTAGTATACAGGAGGAAAGAATGAAACGCACAGGTTCAGCTGTTTGGAAAGGCGGCCTAAAAGATGGACATGGAACAATCTCGTCCGACAGCGGTGTTCTCTCTGACACCCGGTATTCGTTCAGCACTCGCTTCGAGGAAGGCAAAGGCACAAATCCCGAAGAACTGATTGCTGCTGCTCATGCCGGATGCTTTTCGATGGCTCTCTCAGGCGAATTGGATAATGCAGGTCTAACGGCTCAGAGCATTAACACAACAGCGGCTGTTACACTCGAGAATACTGATGCTGGATTTGCTATCACATCGGTGCATCTAAATGTAACCGCAAAAATCCCTGGCGCAGATCACCATGTTTTTGAGACCGCAGCCAACAATGCAAAAGCCGGATGCCCGGTATCGAAGTTGTTGAATGCAAAAATTACAATGGAAGCTACGCTTGAAACATAGGGATGGCTTTTAATAAAAAAAACGTAATCGGGTACTGACGATTATTCCGTTTGATTTTCGAAGACCCCTCGGGTACTATATCGCAATCACAGATAACAGGCTGTATACATACGGATAATAAAAATGGAGTTGGAAGGGCTTTTTTCGTGGAAAAGAAATACTACTTGTCCTACAATCAGGTGCACCGGACGATAAGGAAACTGGCCGACCGTATTATCCAGTCGGGATTCCAACCCGATGTCATCGTGGCAATAGGGACGGGCGGATTCATTCCGGCAAGAATTATCAGAACTTTTATCGATCGGCCGATTCTTACCGTAGGGCTCTCCTATTATAACAGAGAAAACAAGCCGGATGAAATTCCGAAAAAAATACAATGGATCGATGAAGTTGAAAAGAAACTTCCTGGAAAGAGAGTGCTTCTCGTCGATGAAGTGGATGATACAAGAGTTACCCTCGAATACTGCTTGAGAGAGCTTCTCCGTCATGAACCATCGGAGATTGCAGTTGCGGTGCTCCATAACAAGCGCAAGGAAAAACGGGGGCGTATTCCTGAAAAAATATCTCTCTACTTCGTGGGAAAGGAACTCGACGATTACTGGATCTGTTATCCATGGGATGCAATCGATATCGATGAGCAGGAGAGGAGGGCAAATCGTAAGTTACGATAGCTCTCGTCCAAATTGCTGCATAGGTATACGTATCTGTACGTGACAACAACCCTTACAAAATCAAATTTGCAAAAAAAAGAAACTTTTTATATCCTTGCTGATTTATTATAAGAGAATAGGTGGGTTATGGAAATTGATAGTATAGTTCTACTCGAGGACGTTTCTTTTTGGCGCGGAACCGAAAAGATTTTAAAATCAATCAACTGGAAAACCCGGCAGGGTGAGAACTGGTTTATCATGGGAAACAACGGCAGTGGTAAAACGACACTCATGGAGATCGTGATGGGATATTTATGGCCGCAGAGAGGTTCGGTTTCGGTGCTGGGCAGGAGATACGGCAGGGTATACCTTCAGGATCTGCGGCGGGAGATAGGATATGTATCGCCGTGGATTTTTAAAAGGATGCCGGATTTTATACCGGTAGAGGATATCGTAGCATCAGGAATCAACGCCTCTGTAGGATACTACGGATTCATTGCATCCTCATTAAAGAAAAAAATATTGGATAGACTTAATTTTTTCGGATGTGAAAACCTCCTGGAACGAAAGTTCGGCACCCTTTCTTCGGGTCAACAGTTCAAAATAATCATGTCACGTTCGCTTATTAATGATCCGTCTATCCTGATTCTTGACGAGCCCTTTTCACTGCTTGATATCGGCTCGCGTTTGAATATGTACCGGTACATCGATCTTCTCGGCAAACAAAACGGAGGGCCACAGCTTATTATGGTGACACACCATCTCGATGACATTACCGCAACCTTCACCCACGGCCTTCTCATGCAGGAGGGGCGAATATACCGGACAGGAACGAAAAATAAAATCCTCGATACTGAAATTCTGGCAGGGGCGTTCGACATACCGAATGATACGTTGTCTGCCATGGCCGCATCAACGAAGCAGCTGTGAATGACCAGATCTTCATCTTCACCGGAGTTTAATTTTAAATGATTGTATCCTGATTTTTCCTGCTTTATGCAAGAATTCCTCTGAAACCACAGATGCAGTAGAATGCAGTGAGCAGGCCGGTGATAAAATCGGCGCCTGAGGTTTCACCAAGTGAAATGACTCGCAAAGTCCTCCGGGTGACCTCCTTTTTATGCTCTCTACAAAGGGCCTCCCCGCAAAGGGTGTGTATGAGCTTTTTTGTGTGTTCATAGAAGCGTCCAATATATGCGTAGTGTATGAAACTCCTGGATATAACGCTTTCGGTCCGGGATTCACAAAAAACTTTCTCCCGCACGCTGTCTAAGTTTTCATCGGTAATGGTTTGTATTAAAAAAATTCCCGATAAAAAACCTGCTAATAAATCATCACCAGACGGGGTAAGCCCGTATCCGGCACCGGAAACAAGCCGTGTTCCCTCTTTGTACCGGTTTTTAAAGAATTCATGCAACCCGGCGCTTACTCTTTGTACAAGATTCTTCGTGAATGCAGTTTCACCGTTATGACTCGATGGTTTCTTCAGCATTGAGAAGAGACTTTTTGGTGAAGCGGTTGAAAGCAGCACCTGTTCGACGGTATCGAGGTTTATAAGCACCCGATCGATACTTGCGTCTTTCAGGTATACGGTAGAGTGATACTCCCGTTCAGCGGTGCGGTTGCAGCGTATCCCATCGGCATCAATATACGAAGTATCAATATATACCCAGTCAATCTTCTGAAAATCGACGCCTTCGATAACGATGTTGTTCGGTCCGCCTCCCGTTTGCTGTGTAACAAGGGAAATCAAGGTTTTATCCCGTACGTAGTTTGCCGCATGTGTAAAACAGGAATAGAGCCTGTACAGGCCGGGTTGAAGGCAGTCGCCGTAGCATATTATTTCCGGAGGCATGCATTAAAATATACCGGTTTAAAACACGTATGAAGATAAAAAAACCCCCGGTCATAAAACTGCCGGGGGATGGGTCATCCTCTTCAAAACACCTTTACAATTGCTGTTTTTACCACGTTGATTCGTGCTTAACCGCAAATGTATAGTAGAGAAGCATATACGATCAATGTTTTTTTTTAGAACCCGATACCATACAATATCTGCAGAGCGCTATTCTTAACATCAAATGTCACCCCTGCGATATCAAGACTTTTTGCAAGGCCGAGCGCATATCGCGCCTCAACCGACATTTGAATACCTTTTACAATGAACTCGGCTCCTGCGCCGAATACCGCACCGTAATCGAGGGTCGTTGTTTCAAGCATTCCGAGAAAAACTCCTCCGGAGAAAAAACCAAGGTCGTTGATATCACCTTCCTCTTCATACGATTTCACCCCGAGGGTCTCTTCCTCGTATTTATACTTGTGAACGAAATTCACCGCAATTTCAGGTCCGGCAAAAATGTTGATTTTGACCGGCCCGGTCATTGGTATGTAGAATTTGAAAAGCAGGGGAATTTCAACATAGTCCATCTTGATCTTCGTTGTACTTTCGAAACCCGCTTCCGTATAGGTATACAGGGCTCCTTTCTGGGTATACAACACCTCCGGTTGCAGGGCGAATATCTTGGCAAGCACAATGGTGGAATAGACGCCTGCCGTTATCCCGAGCCTCGATTTTTTATCTGATACGCCCCAGTCCGATGCATCGGTATCTTTGCCGTGGAAGGTGGCCATGCTCAGCCCCGCTTTCAGTCCGAAGTAGGCGTACTGTGCAAATACCGAGCTTACGGAAAAAACAAAAACGATACTTAAAACCACTGCAAAAATAATAATGAGCTTTTTCATTCACTACCCCCCATACAAATTGAGTTTGATTTATTATAAATATTTCTTGTCATATGTCAATCAAATTCTATAAAAATAATAAATTTTTGAAATATTTAATAAAATAACACAGGCCGAAAAAAAATAGTGGAAAATCGGTGATAGTATGCTACTGTTTAATATGTACACCGTTGATGATCATAAAACCGAAAAGTCTGTGCGTGCCTGCAGGAATCATTTAATAATCTGCAATAATTGCTACTTTCAAACGATCACCGTATCAGGGGGACTGCCATGAAATCCAGAATAATTGCTGCAGTGGTTGCGGTTTCATTTTTCATGCTGCCTGTACTGGCTACAGGCGCCGGCAAGGCATATAAAGAATCGGAAACACCCCGTTTGGAGAAATTCGGTGGGGGAGGGGAAAAGCTTAAAAAACCCGGCAAGACAGGCGGTACATCCGGTGAGAAAGAGCCGCTTGAAAAACCGAAGCTTACCAAACCTGGCAAAGAACCCGTTCAAACCGAGGAAGAGCAGGCAGCCCCAGCTGAAGAAACTCAGGGGACAGAAACAGGCAAGCTGGTCAAACCGGGAAAAGAGGCATTCTCGTCAGCAGAGAGGGAAAAACTCCAGAAACCGCGAAAAGGTGATTTTGAAAAATCCAACCAGGTGGAGGTAAAAGCTGTTGAGACAAAAGGGGAGGGGCTTGAAATATCCTCACTCGAATTCTACGATATATTTCCTGTTTTTTACAAGTACTACGATCAGCACCCGGTTGCGAAAGCTGTTCTTCATAACTATGAAAAAGCACCGGCGATGGATATGCGAATGAGCCTCTTTATTCATCAGTATATGGACGTGCCCAAAGAATGCAAGCTTCCACCGGAAATCGAGGCGGGCGGTGAAGCAGAAGTTGAGCTCAATGCTCTTTTCAACAACAAGGTACTGGAGATAACGGAGGGAACAAAGGTCGCTGCGGAAATTACCTACGAGTATTCCATCAGGGGGAAGAAGTACACAAAACAATATGCGGAGACAATACGGATTTTCGACAGAAATGCAACAACCTGGGACGATGACAGGAAGGCAGCGTCATTTGTTACGGCAAAAGACCCGTCGGTGCTCAGATTTTCGAAGAATGTGGTGGGTATGATCAAGGACAAAGGAAGCAAATCGGTGAACGGCAATATCCTCACCGCCATAGCGCTGTATGAGGCGATTTCTCTGTACGGCATGAGCTATGTCATCGACCCTACCACTCCGTATGCGGAACTTTCGGAGAACAAACAGGCGGTCGATTTCCTGCAGTTTCCGCGGCAGACACTCGAGTACCGCGCTGGAGATTGCGACGACCTCTCCATACTCTTCAGCGCGCTTCTCGAATCGATCGGCGTGGAGACCGCTTTTGTAACCATACCGGGGCATATTTTCATGGCCTTTTCTCTCGATATGTCACCTGCAGATGCGCGAAAAGATTTTTCGAAACCTGAAGACCTGATATACAGAGAACAGCTTGCCTGGCTGCCTGTCGAGGTCACCATGCTCGGTTCAGGTTTTCTCAAAGCCTGGCAGACAGGCGCAAAAGAATGGCGTGAAGCGGTTTCGGAAAAGAAAGAGGGCTTTTATCCCATGCACAGTTCCTGGCAGATCTACGAACCAGTCGGAATACCCGGCTCAAGCGGCAGCCTCGAACTTCCCGGAAGGGACCAGCTCGTTAATGTGTATCTTACAGAGCTTATTAAATATATCGATCAGGAGATTTATCCGAAGGTTGCATCCATACAGGAACAGATGAAAAAATCGGGCGAAACGGCAAAGCTCATAAACAAGCTGGGTGTTGTATACGCTCGATACGGGCTGACCGACAAGGCAGAAAAGGAGTTCAGCAAGGCGCTTGCAAAAAACGACAGCTACGTGCCGGCTCTTATGAACCTGGGAAACATACACTATCTCAATGATGATATGGAAAGTGCCCTGAAATACTATGACCGGGCTGCTAAACGACAGCCCGATAACGCGAAAGTGCTTCTCTGTCTCGCCCGTGTGAATCATGAGCTTGAAAACTACGGATCGGCAAGAAGGTCGTACAACAAACTGCGTACTGTCAATCCCGAACTCGCTGACCGGTATGCCTACCTCGATATGCGGGTGGATGAGGCAACGAGGGCATCTGATGCAAAGAAGATGAAAAGAATGATGGTATGGGACGAGGAGGAATAGGGCTATTCATCCCAGAGCATAATTTCATCCTGTGCTGTGATGGAAGATGCGCGGGCCTCGCCTGTGTTCTGCGATTCAAGATATGCAACGGAAAGCGCAAGGTCCGGGTCGAGTGTTTTGAGCCTCTCGTACATACTTTTTGCCTCCGACAGGTTGCCGAGCCTGTGCTGCGCTCTTGAAATAGAGAGAAGGATCTTCGCATTTTTATGGTCTTTTTCGTACGCCTTTTCGTAGTAGGAAAGTGCGTTGTTGTAATCCTCACGCAAATAATAAACATTGCCTGTATTTAAAAGGGCGGGGATGAAGTCTTCTTCTCTCTTCAGTATTTTGCTAAACTGCTCGAGCGCTTTTTCCCCGAGTCCGTATCTGGCATATAGAACTCCGAGACTGTTCAAAAGCTTCGTATCTTCGCCAGATTTTTGAATCCGGGCAAAAAGTGCCCTTTCCCTCTCCTGAATTTCCATATGTACGAACTGTGTCACATCCTCCTGAAAATATTCAACAACGGCACTCTTGTCGGGAAGCGCAACTGCCGCCTTCTGCTGGAATCCGACTGGTTCATATGTTTTCCAGGCCTCTTCAGTCGGGTAGAATGCAGCTTTATCATGCGCAGCATTCTCCCTCCATTCCCGCGCTCCCAACTCCCACGCGCGGAGGAAACCCTCGGCCAGCGCCGTTGTTTCCACAGGTATCCAGGTGTCGCCCTCTTTGAATAGAAGATTCCGGCTGTTGTTAAACATTTTACCTGCAAGATCGGGCCGCAGGTCGAGTGAAAAAGCAGTCAGAATGTGGCCGGGAATGGTGATAAAGGCAGTTTTTATTCCGACAGACTGTAAAAGAGCATTGTACAGGATCGAAAGATCATCACAGTCTCCCGCTTTGTACTGGAGTGTCTGTACGGGAAACTGGATGAAATCCACAGCCATTTTGTTTTGTGAAAACTGCCTGTACGGTGTATTCGGGTCCACAACATAGCTGATTCCATATGCCCTGAGCCCCTCGAGCATTCCCATCGCCTGTATCAGATGTGAATGAATCGCTCTCGAGGCGCGGCCTTGTACCATTCCACTGACATTCTTCGAGAACTTCAGCACCTCAGAATCACGTGCGGTGACAAAAGCGGATACCTTTCTGTCGTCATCCCAGGTTATGGCGTTCCGGTTGTTCAGCCGTATCGTATCGACATATTCTTTGTGGTATTCGGTTCCTCCTGCGCTGTAATCAACCGTAATTTTAACCGAAACCTTGTTACCCTCCGATATATCGAGCACGCTGTTTGTGAATAGCCCGTACAGAGAAACATCGCTTTTCTGGCCGGGCTCAAGCTTCTCAGGCGCTTCGCAAAGCTTCGGGTTGTCCATATACTGTTTGATAAACAGCTTAACGAGAATAATATCAACCGGTTTCGTTCCGTTATTGTAGAGAATGGCCTTTCCAATGGGATGTTCATCGTAATACTTATAGAAGACGGGAAACACTTCGTCGAATTCGATCTGGCCGATCTCCAGACTGGGGCCGGTTACTGCAGATTTAAATTCACCCTGCATTCGAAGGCGGCCATTTTTCCCTGCTTCACCGCCAGCAGGTCCTCTGAGGAGGACGGGTCCCCTGAAGGGGTTCTCATCAAGCGCAATTGTGTAACTCTTACCGTTTGTGGGATGAATAAGCATGAAATCGCTGTAGTCGTACGACACTCCATCCGGGTCAAGTGACCTTTTCATCACAATTGTAACAGCGGCAGTATTTTTTTTAAGAAGCCTGGCATCGGAGGGCGCTATTTTGACATGGCCCTTTGTGCCGAGAATCTCGATATCGTACACACCTGTATCCGCATTGTACGCGCCCAGGTTTATACCGGATATCATTCGTCTTTCCGGCTTTTTTGTATCCTGTAGCCGGTCGGTATCTGCTGCGGCATCTTTTTTTTCGACAGCAACGGAGGATTTCGTTGTACCTGATACCCGGGAAGTCACCTGCTGAACACCAAACCGTTTTTCGGTCATCATCTGCAGTTCTCGTAAAATATAGCTGCTCAGCATTTTCCTCCTGTTTTCGTATTGCGTCGTTGTTTCAAACTCGTCCTTCGGTGCTGTCAATGATTCATCAAGACGCTGTATTACCTGCCTGCTGGTAATGCGGTCGACAATCATCTTCTGCGCCGATGTGAAATCTCGCCCTAATGTCTGCAGAAGGGATATTACCGGATCAGGCGAAACTCCTTCAACATCCCAGAAGATAGCGGTCATATCACTGCTTCCTGTAGCCATATGCCTGCCGTCAGGACTGAAGGACGCATCGAAGACATTTGCGCTGTGCCGATAGATATTAAATGATTCCTGCCACTGCCCGCCTTTCTCTTCCCATATTCTGACCGACCCGTTTGAAAGGGCGCCAGCAAGGAGCCTGCCGTCAGGACTGAACTCGATACTCCAGCATCCTCCCGAGTGATGGGTAATTCTCTGGGCTTCGGTAAAATAACCTGAGTCGTTTTTCCATAAAATGACAGCATTGGATATAGATGTCGCGAGCAGATCTCCCCCGGGAGAAAAGGCCATGCTTTCGACCTGATATTTATTGTGTTGCAGTACCTGATGCGGTATATACCGATCACCGTCAAGGATACGGACAACGACGGTACCATCGTCACCCCCCGACAAAAGAAGCGTTTGATCGGGGCTGAAGAGGACTTCGTTGACAGGTTTGGTGTGTTCTTTGAAAACCTGGTATTTTTCAAACTCTTTTCCATTATTTCGCCAGAGTATGACGAGGTAATCAGAGGCCCCTGAGGCGAGGTATTGACCGTCCGGGCTGTAGGCAATGCTGTTTACGTAGTACGAATGCGCCTGCAGATGCTGCACCACAGCGAGTTTCTCGATATCGAGAATTCCTATATCTTCTTTGGATTTGTACCGCGTAAATGCCATGTACTTTTCATCTGGAGAAAATGATACTTTGCCTCCGACGCTCTTTCTGTTTCCCTGGCTCTTCCAAATCGGTTCAAACGACCTGCTGTACAGGGTCACCGTGTTGTCGCCCGAAGTAATGGCGAAGTAGTTACCGAAAGGAGAAAACTTCACCTCACGGACATAGTCGACGAAGGTATTGATTACCCTTTTTTCTCTTATTTTAAATCCAGCAACCTGCCCGATCACAAGGAAGGGAACGAAGATGAAAAGTATGATAAGGGGAAGTATATAAAAAAAAATGGGGCGTGCTGTTTTCATATTGTCCGTTTCGTACTAGTATACCAGTTATACGCACTGACACAAGGCATGTCAAGTCAAATTATCAGCTGTGAAAACTAATGAAACTACAACAGTCGTAAAAACGTCAGGAAGAATTTCGAGCTGTATACAGGGTGTATCGGCTCATTAACCGGTACAATTGAAGATCATCGCCGAAAATGGCAGTTCAGAATGAGAAAACGCTTTTCAAGTAAAGCCATAAAACATTATATTTAATAAAGTTACCTTAAATACACAAGTACTGCCAGGAGAGAGACGATATGGCGATACACAAATTCCAGACCGAAGTCAATCAGCTACTGCATCTTATAATACATTCTCTGTATTCTCATAAGGAGATATTTCTCCGGGAACTTGTGTCCAATTCGTCGGACGCACTTGATAAACTGAAGTATCTGACCCTTACTGATGAGCAGTATAAAGAACTCGTATTTGAGCCGTGTATCGATATTGAATTTGATCAAAAAAACGGAAAAACTCTCACCGTATCGGATACCGGAATCGGAATGAACGCCGAGGAACTTGTCGAAAATCTCGGCACGATTGCAGGATCAGGAACGAGAAATTTTTTGGAGATGATGAGCGGGCGGCAAAAGGCGGATGCAAATCTCATCGGTCAGTTCGGAGTCGGTTTCTATTCTGCATTCATGGTATCTGATAAAATCGAGGTAATCAGTAAGAAAGCAGGCGAGGAAAGGGCATACAAATGGATAAGTGAGGGCAAGAATGATTTCGAGATAAAGGATGCCGACCGTGAACAGAATGGAACCACCGTTACCTGTTATCTGAGCGATGAGGGTAAAGAGTATGCAGACAGATGGAAGATTGAAGGCATCATCCGAAAATATTCAAACCATATACCGTTCCCCATATTTCTGCACTATGAAGAAAGCTCATCCGAGGGTGAGGGGAAGAATAAAAAAGAAAAAAAAGAGCCGAAGGTCGAACAGATCAATGCGGCATCGGCCTTCTGGAAGCGGCCGAAGTCCGAGCTCACGCGGGATGACTATAACGAGTTTTATAAAACGATTGCGCACGACAGTGACGATCCTCTTCTAACCATTCATACCCATGCAGAAGGAACCCTTGAATACTCGACCCTTTTTTACGTGCCGAAAAAAGCCCCGGTTGACATGTTCTATGTGAATTACCGGCCGGGTGTGAAGCTGTATGTAAAACGGGTGTTCATTACGGATGATGACAGGGAGCTTCTCCCTTCATATTTGAGATTTATCCGGGGGATCATCGATTCGGAAGACCTGCCGCTCAATGTCAGCAGAGAGATACTGCAGAAAAACAGAGTGCTGTCAAATATACGAAATGCCTCGGTCAAGAAGATACTCGGCGAGATTGAAGAGCTTTCCGGGGATAAAGAGAGGTATGAACAGTTCTATCGGGAGTACAGAATCCCACTGAAAGAGGGTCTGTATCAGGATTTTACAAATAGAGATAAACTCCTCGAGCTTATACGCTTTAAATCAACTGAAATAGACGGGCTCACGTCTCTTGCGGAATACAAGGACAGGATGAAGCCGGATCAGAAGGGTATTTATTTTATAACCGGCTCCGATGAAACAACGGTGCGTGAATCACCGCTTCTTGAAATGTATAATAATAAGGGTATTGAAGTTCTCATCATGGACGATGAAATAGACGAGCTCATTATGCCTGCAGTCGGTACATATAGGGACAGTGCACTCAAATCGGTAAACAGAAGCAGCGCTGCTGAGGATTTTAAATCGGGTGGAACCAAACATGAGGATATTCAGCCCATTCTGGAAATAATAAGGGAGGTGCTGCAGGATGAAGTGAAGGACGTGAGGGTCAGTTCCCGTCTCAGCGATTCACCTGCCTGTATTGTTGCGGACGAATCCGATCCCACAATAGGGATGCAGCGCATTATGAAGGCGCTCGGTCAGGGAGAGGGGGATGAAGCAAAGCCGATTCTCGAGATAAATCCATCTCATGAAATAGTGAAAAAACTGAAAAATATTGAAGATCGGGTGCTGATTGAAGATATCAGCTGGATACTTCTGAATCAGGCTCTTATGATTGAGGGTGCTGAGGTTAAAAATCCGACCCTTTTTGCAAAACGTATGAACAGGCTCATGGCAAAGGCGCTTTGATGTCAGGTTAGATCAGATCTTTTTTTACTTTCCTTTAACTGTTAACGCATTCATGTTATTATTATTCGTATACTCTGTGTTTGAATAATAGTGACAGCAGTATATCTCATGAGAACATATGTGGATGAGAGTAGCCAAGAGGTAAAGAACGATGAAAAAAGACGAGGATAAAATTATCAAAGAGGTTTTTGATGATGCGATGGAACGGGCCTGGGAAGAGGCAAAGCTGCGCGATTTCGTAACACTCTATCACATGTGGGAGAAAGGAGCAATCAGACCCTACACTACCTTTGAGGAACTGCTGAACAACTTCAATCAGCACCACGAAAAGCTGAAGGACATGGAAGATAAGGAGTATTACTCGCTTGAAAATCTTGTCGTCGAAGCAATATGCAGCTCTGAAAATACGATGCCCTTCAGCCCCTGCGAAGACTGACCCCTCTTTAGTTGCAGTCAAAGAATGATACCTTTACTTTTAAAGGTTGGATTTATATATTTTGTATTATAGGACATATCTCTGGCGGGACATAGCTACACAACTAACTTAATCGAAGTTATTTAGAAGGCGGTGGGTATGAAATCTGTATTTGAAAAATTGAGAAAGCTTCAGGATGTTCTTCTCAAGGAATTCGAAATAGAAGATGAGCTTGATACTATTCCGAAAGAGCTGAACGAACAAAAAGAGCGGTTTCACAAGCTTGAACGGAGTTTTACTGAAAAAGAAGCTCTGCTCGAAAGCAATCGAACAATGATCTCTAGGCTCAGCACAGAGAAGGAACAGCTTCTGACAAACAAGGAAAAATATGAAGGTCAGATTACTCTTATTAAAACGCAAAAAGAGTATGAGGCAATAACCAGCGAAATTGCGCAGATTAATGAAAAGCTCGAGACTATCGAGGATGAAGAAACTTCCGCAACTAAAGAGATAGAGACCCTTGAGAGCGAACTTGAAGAATTGAAAGAAGTGATCAAAGAGCTTAAGGGGGATATCGGGAAAAACGAGAAGGAAGTAAAAAAGTTGAGTGATAAAAAGAAAAAGGAGCTTGGCAGCTGCCTGAAAGAAAAGGAAAAAATATCTGAAGGACTCGATGAAGAAGTTTTATATAAGTTTGAAAAGATCGTAAAAAACAAGGAAGGTATCGGCATCATTTCAATCAAGAACAATGTGTGTATGGGATGCAACATGCTGCTTCCTCCTCAGTTCGTAAATGATGTACGACGTGAGGATGAGCTGATTTTTTGTCCGAACTGCTCACGAATTCTCTACTATCAGGATGATGCTCAAAAAGTAGAAGATCTGGTTATTTGATCTGGTATACAATTGGCTGCTGAACTGGATTTGATTTCGGGGTAATGGTTGAATATTGTATATATTGACGGAGGGTCGCGAAAAAACCCTGGGAAATCGGCAATCGGCATGGTCATCTATGGTGATAGGGGAAAAGAATTGCTGAGAAAAGGGCGAAGAATCGGGGTTGCTACAAATAATGAAGCGGAATATACCGCCCTGATTGAGGCGTTACAGTTTTTGGAGAAGAATCATCGGTCTAAAGAAGCGGTAATATACACAGACAGCCAGCTGGTAGTAAGACAGATGCATGGAGAGTACAGGGTGAAAAGCCCATCACTTATTCTGCTTTACAACCGGGCACGGCGCTTAAAGGAAAAACTGCCACTGGTCCGGCTGATGCACATTGATAGAAATCGAAATAAAACTGCTGACTGGATTGTAAACCGGGTGCTTGATAATAAACCATACGCGGGGAAATAACGCGGAGATACTCAGCTCCCCCACCAGGGATACATCCTGTTAAGGATACATCCTGTTAAGGATACATCCTGTCAAGGACATATGCCGCTTATATCAGAACTGCCTCTTGACAGCGAGTACGTTTGCAGTTGAAATAAAAAACAGACCTGCGAAACGGTCGCGGGGAGATGCGGTTTTTAAAACGCACTCCTTGAGGAAAGTCCGGGCTCCTAAAGGGCAGGGTGCTGGGTAACACCCAGGGGGAGTAATCCCACGGAAAGTGCAGCAGAAAATATACCGCTTCGGCTTTTGTGGCCGGGGTAAGGGTGAAAAGGCGAGGTAAGAGCTCACCGCCTGGAACGGTGACATTCCAGTGGCTTGTAAACCCCACCAGGAGCAAGGCCAAATAAACAGGCATATAGTAGCCCGCTAAAGCCTCACGGGTAGGCCGCACGAGGTGCATCGCACCCAAGATAGATGACCGTTGAAAACAAAACCCGGCTTACTGCAGGTCTGTTTCCTATTTCATTGATACCGAACCCGAAATACGGCTATTCAGAAATGAAAATGTTGCAGTACACACTTATTAAAGATATTGAGCCGGAAAAAATTAAACCGTGCCTTGATGACTTTGCAATTGAGTACAACTCTCCAGGGGGGGAGCCCGAGACGGCGCTCTCTCCAGCCTTTTATCCACCAATACTTCTAAAAGAACGGAAATATTACTACATCCTCATGGGAAAATGTCACATCGATTACTATCTTCAAAAACATCTTCCGCTGCCATTCGGCCTTGCGGTTGAAAGGTCTGGAAGTACTCAGGAGATGTTTCAGCATCTCATCCAGGTTAAAAAACAACTGTACGGTTTTAACGCTGTTGAAAAAGCTCATGCACTGAAAAAATATTTAGCGCTGAGGAAGAGCAAGGAAAGTGACGCATCCGCATTATTGGATATTCCGAATAGCAAGAGTATGCTACAGAAGTATCTTCTTCTCGCGGAAGTGTCCGACCATATCAAATCCCTTATTCTTATGAGGACAATAAGTGAGTTTACGGTATTTGAAATCTTTCAGTTCGACAGGAATGAGTGGGACGATGTGGCTTCATTTGTAGGGTCGCTTCCTATAGGCACGAGAAAGCGAAATGAAGTTGTTACCATGCTGTTCGACATTACAAGAAGGGATAAAAAAAACATCGAAGGTGTATTGAATGAAGAAATGATTACCTCGATTCTGAATTCTCACATAGACGCCCCGCAGAAAGGGGAGCAGGTTTATGGATACCTCTATTCGCTTAGATACCCACGTATACACGAATACAGGAAACAGTTCTTTCAGCTGCTCCAGGAGAGCGGTATTGAGCGCTTTGCGCACCTGGAAGTTCCCCGAGATTTTGAAAAGTGGCGCTTCAAAATCGGGTTTTCATTCAGCTCTATTGATGAGTTCAGAAAAAAAATTTTATATCTCAGTGAAACTGCAAATGCCCGTTCTCTTAAAGAGCTCTTTAACATGAGATCGCTGTACAGACACTGACCACACCTTGAGCTAGGACAGGTTCTGATCGATCGCATTGAGCATTTCATTGAGGTCTTTTCGTATTTCCTCGATAAATTCCATTCTACTGTTCTTTCGCCGTCCGAGTAAAACATCCCACAGTACATTTTTGGCGCCTGCGATGCTATACCCCTTTTCATACATAAGTTTTTTTATCTGCCGGATAATAAACATATCCCGTTTCGTATAGGTTCTATGACCGGCTCTATTCTTTACAGGTTGTAAAAAGGGAAACTCCTTTTCCCAGTATCGCAGAATATATGCCTTTACCCCCGTTTTTTCTGCTACCTCGCCGATTGTGAGGAAATTATTTTTCTCCGCTTCCGATTTTATTTTCTTCTCCACGAACAAGTCTCTTGATATTTGATATATGCCTTGTCACAACAGTAATAAAAATGAGAATTGCAAAAAAAAGGGAGTATATGCTTGCATGACCGTACATAAGAAACAGGGAAACGGATATTATGAAAGCCGTTACCGCCGAAAGTGAGCCCACCGATACATAACGCGTGACTGCTACAGCAGTGGTAAAAGCACCCAAAGCAATGACAGTTCCCGCAGGATGCAACGCCAGTGCGACCCCAAGCCCGGCGCTTACGCCTTTTCCTCCTTTGAATTTTAAAAACGGAGTGAATATACTGCCCAGTATTACCGTAATTCCGAGCAGTAATCTGAAAAGCAGTACCGATTGGTAGAGGTTTGCCAGAAAAAAGGCGGCAGCAAAGGCCTTTCCTGCGTCAATAATGAGAACAGTGCATCCGAGCAGAATGCCCTCAGTCCTGAAAACATTGGTAGCGCCTATGTTTCCACTTCCTGAATTGCGTATATCCCTATTTTTCACAAGTTTGACGAGCAGGTATCCGGTAGGGATACCACCAATGACAAATGCGGTAATAAAGGGGTATATATTTAACAGTACATTCATCTTTTTTTTAGTGTGACCGAAACAGGAACACCTTCAAAATGAAACCTTTTTCGTACAGCGTTTATCAAATATCTCTTGAAATTGGTGCCGCTGCCTTCTATATGCCGCACAAAGAATTCGAATTCGGGAGGGCCCGTTTTTTTCTGCACTCCGTATTTAATTGCAGCCCTGTTCAAAGAAAGCGTGCCGAGAAAATCATTGAGCTGCGAAGTTTTCACACTTTTGTAATAATTATTATACACCTTTAAAATATTTTTCAATAATATTATTTTATTGTACCCTATTTTTGCAGAAAGAGGAATCACATCTGCGAACGCTATGTGAGGAAAATAGTAGTAAATGTCCTGTATGAACTCGGTTTCATTCGGCGTGACAAGATCCCACTTGTTTGCACCGATAATAAGCGCCTTTTTTTCACCTACGACGATATCTGCAATTTTTTTATCCTGGGAGGTGATTCCTTTGCAGGCATCGATAAGAAGAAGTGAAATTGTTGATTTTTTTATTGCCTCTTTTGTCCTCACGAGACTGTAGTATTCGACGTTCTCACGAATGCTCCTCCTTGTTCGCAGTCCTGCAGTGTCGATAAGGTTTATCGTATATCCTTCGTAATGAAGTATCTGGTCAACACTGTCTCTTGTTGTACCGGGAAGAGGTGTAACCAGAGACCTCTCCATTTCAACGAGCAAATTGAGCAGGGAGGATTTTCCCACATTGGGTTTTCCGATAATTGCCACATCGATGGCCCGGGACTTTCTGTCTGATATTATTTGTGCCGGACCCCCCATGGTTTTTTCGATTCTTTCCTCAATTTTTTCCCTGAGCAGGGAAATGTTTGTCCCGTGCAGTGCTGAAACCGGTATAGGGTTCTCGAACCCGAGAGTATAAAAATCGTACTGATTTTCAAGTACTATGCTGTTGTCGGCCTTGTTGAGTACCAAAATAGCTGGTTTGCCGCTTTTTCTCACCAATTCGGCGATTTCAAAATCTTCTGCACTCAATTCGCGGATGTCGCAGGTAAACACAATAAGTGAAGCCTCCTGAACAAGCCGTTGATTCAACAGCTGTGAAGCGGTGTGAATGTCGTTAAGGCCCTGTGTAAATCCAGCAGAATCCGCCAGGTTTACCCTGGTTCCGCCGAAATCAAGGGGCTCAAAATTAATATCCCTTGTAACACCGGGCTCAGGCGCAACTATTGCCTTTCTTCTGTGAATGAGCCTGTTGAAAAGTGAAGATTTTCCCACATTCGGTTTTCCGACAATGGCCACTGTAGGTATACTGGAGGATTTTTTATACATTCTGTAAATAGTCTTCAAGAAAATTAAAACGGCCGATCATTTCATCCCTGATATACCTGCTGACATCCCGCTTGAGTGAGAAATTAAGTGCTGTCTCGGCCAGCTTTTTTGCGTCATCAATAGATGAACTCAGAATTATGTTTTTCACAATAGGAATGCGCATTGTGCTCATACTGAGACGGCGGTATCCGAGTCCAATGAGGAGCAGACTGTACAGGGGATCACCTGCCATCTCACCGCAAATACTGAGTTTGATTCTCCTGCTGCTTGCAGTTTCTTGAATTTTTTTTAATAGCCTGAGAATGGCCGGATGACCTGGATCGAAATCAGCTGCGACCATTTCGTTTCCCCTGTCAACAGCGAGCGTGTACTGGATAAGGTCATTGGTACCCACACTTATAAAGTCCACGAATTCACTGATTCTATCTAAAAGTAGAACACTTGAAGGTGTTTCGACCATAATACCGAGCCTGATGTTTTCATCAAACGGAAGTTTCTGCTGGGCCAATTCATCCTTACACTGACGTACAATATCATGAATTTGCCGAAGCTCATCCACATCATTGACCATAGGAAACATGATACTTGCATTGCCGAAGTAGGCCGCACGAAGTATGGCTCTGACCTGCGCTTTCAGTATGTCGGTATGAACGAGTACGAACCGGGTCCCGCGCAATCCTAAAAAGGGGTTTGCTTCCTCATTTTCCTGCAGATACTCAGGTTTTTTATCACCGCCTATATCAACGACCCGAATCGTAACGTCATAAGGAGCTATTTCTTTAACTATCTTTCTATAAATATTGAACTGCTCTTTCTCGTCGGGCACAGCTGTCCTGTTGAAGAATATGTACTCGGTTCTGAAAAGCCCGATACCACTGCAGCCGCATTCCTTTACCAGAATGAGCTCTTCTTCCAGATCCATATTAGCCTGAAGAAGAATTTTTTCACCACCTTTTAAGACGCAGGGCTTTTTCTCATTTTTTTTCAAATTCTTTTCGTAGTTAATCTGACCTCTTTCTTTTTTGGTGTAGAGGAGCTCGGTGTCCTTCTCCGGATCGACAATGACCATCCCTACATTGCCGACTACAATGATCCCGGTGCCGGTTGTAGTGAACCTTGTAATATCTTTGACCCCGGTAACGGCTGGAAGTCTGATATCCCGTGCCATAATCGCCACATGTGAGGTGCGCCCGCCGATTTCAGTGACGAATGCTTTGACCTTTCTCTTATAAAAGGCGACGATTTCAGGAGGTGAAAGTGTATGCGCGACAATAATGATATCTTTTATATCATCAGGAAATTCAAGCTCCACACTGCCTAAAAGGTTTTTTAATACATTTTGCCCCATCGAAATGACATCCGGAGCCCGTTCCCTGAAATAGTGATCTTTTGAACCAAGGAGCTGATCCGCCATCTCCTGGATTACTTCATTAAAAACCCACTCTATATTTATGTAACTATCAGTTACTTTTTCCGTCACCTTTTTCTTGACAAGCGGATCTTCAATCATCAGAAGCGCTGAATCTAGATATTCCTTTTTTAAAGCGGATTGTTCATCGATTTCGTTCTTGAGGACGAGAAGCTCATCCTTCGTTTTCATCAAAGCATTGTCGAGCTTCTCCAATTCACTCTTGATGGAAATACTGCTTTTTTTAATTTGGTACTTTGGAATGAATATGTTGGATTTCATCAACACAACTGCCTGACCGATTGCAATTCTACCTGATGCAGGTATTCCCTTGAAGAACTTTTCCATTACTTCCTCTCTCAGGGATAATTAAGGTGGACCGGATATCTTGCGTTGACTCTTCTAAGTAACTTAAAATAAGTTATTTTTAATACTCGGCCGCGAAGCAGCTGCTTTGGTATAATATATACGATTTTTTCTGTAGGAACAATTACCATTACAGTAAATTCTCTTTAAAAATAATGGGTCTTTGTGTATACTTCTAAGTAACTTCAAAGAGAGGAGTAACAATTGTGAAGCGGCTTATCCCGTTTCTCGCGGCACTTGCTGCAGGATTTGTATTTTTTTCATTTCTTTTACGAACAGAGGATAGCAGCAGTCGTACGGTAATCTTTTATGAACAGGAAAAAAGAGACTGTTCAATTATTGCAAAAGAGCTGGAAAATCGGCTCAAGGAAGACGGCCGTAGTGTTTTATTGCACGGTTTTGATCCCACGCAAATCAATTACTATGTACTCTCCAACCCGGGCTCCTATTATATTACTGAGACACCGGTATCCTCACCGCTCTTTCACCTTCGGGAGAAGAAGGCCTTAATAGTCAAGGTTTTCGTTACCGGACTTACCAATACTCAGAATGGCGGTATTTCCGGAAAAACGTTTGACACAATTTTAAATAAACAGCGGCTTTCAGATGCAGAAGTGCTGCGAAGGATATCTAAAGGCAGGATGGATTCCGGCATTATCTCTTTTCAGAGTCTGGACTTCAGTATCCGTCCGGTTGCAGTTGATGGTGTTTTTCCGGACCTCGATTCCATCAGACAGGGAAGATATGAAAAGATTTACAGGGGCTATGTGTACAAAGACACGGATAAAGAACCACCGAACACGGATCCTGTCGATGAACTTAGCAATGTCTGGATACAAGAGGTATTCTCTCTTATTGCCGGTGGCGACATAATGCTATCACGAGGCACGGCAAAATATATTGCAAAATATGGCCCCGCCTATCCTTTTGAAGGGATTCAGGATGAAATACGAAAGCATGATATTGCTTTTGCAAATCTCGAATCGGTAATTTCTTCAGGCGGCAGGCGGTTTTCACCCAACAAAGGTATCTATTTTCGTGCAGACCCCACCGTGGTCAACGGGCTTGTGTACAGCGGATTTGACGTGTTTTCACTTGGAAACAACCACGTGCTCGACTGGGGCGTCGACGCAGTCCGCGACACAATGCGGTTGCTCCGCGAAAACGGTCTGAAATATACTGGTGTCGGCAGTACAGAACAAGAAGCTTTTAAACCTGCGGTAATGAATGTAAGGGGCACGACGATAGCTTTTATTTCATTCAACGATGTATATCCTTTTAAGGTGCATGAAAGCCGGTCAGGTGCAATGCAGACACTTTCACTGAATGACCCTCTTTTGCAACAGAAAATCGAGAATTTACACAGCCGGTATGATATTCTTGTTGCTTCTGTACACGCAGGTGCCGAATATATAAATGAACCCGAACCTGAAAAGGTTAGAAAAATGAGACAACTCATAGATTACGGGGCGGATATTGTACTCGGTTCACATCCGCATGTTATGCAGGGAATAGAGATTTACCACGGCGGTCTTATTGCGTACAGCCTAGGCAACTGCGTCTTCGACCAGTCATGGTCTGAGGAGACGAGTACCGGCATGCTGCTCGAAATATCCTTTATCGGGGAAAAACCGTTGTACTACAGACCCCGTACCATAGTAATAGACCATGCACAGGCGAGATTGCAGAATTTAATGACAGCCAGGCCGCTTATTTCTTCGCTGTTTGTGGGGAGTCAAAAGGATGAATACATCAAAAACTAAGTATATTATTCCATTTGTGTTGATACTTCTACTCGGTATATACCAGGCATTGCTTTCATTCAACTACCTCCCGTTTATCGTGGGAAGCGAGGATATACAGGTAGCTTTATTTTTTCTCATCGCCATATACCTGTTTATTCTTTCAATGGATGTGCAGAGAGTTATTCGCAGAACCCATGATCTGAAGGAAAATATCGAGATTAAACTGAACCCGGAAAAACTTGAGGAGATACCATATTCTGAGAGTATTAAAAACGGGACCCTCTGTAAATTTCTCATCGGAATTCAAAACTTTTTTCAGAAAGCCGATTCTGCGGATGATGTATTGAAGAAGCTGCTCGTTTCAGCCTCCAGGATAACGCACTCGGGGCGAGCATCGATTATGATCCATAACAATAAAAAAGACGAACTCTACATTTATAAAACACTGGGCTGGAAAAGCAATGAGATAAAGTTAGTGAAGAATATGAGAAGTAAACCCGGCGAGGGAATTGCCGGAAGGGTTTTCCTGGATGAAAAACCTCTTTCCGTGAGCGGAGATGAAATCGGAGATACTATGGATTTCAAAGAAAAATATAAATCCGAAACTTTTATCTCGCTCCCCCTGTACTCAGGAAGCAGAGTTATCGGCGTGCTCAATTTAACCGAGAAACGGGATGGACGTTACGGGCCGGCGGAAAAGGATGTTTTGACCTTTATTACGAATGAAGTTGCATTGAAGCTCGCCTGTTTGAAGGCTCCTTTTGAAAAACAATAACAGGCGGATAACTTTAATCTCCTCTTTACTACAATTGAACAATCAGTTATTTTAAATGGTGCACAAAACTATCCTGAGTATTTATAATCTCATTACCGGCATATATCACCTATGAAACTTCTCAATAAAAAATTCCTGATATTATACAGCACAGCAATTCTTATTACATCAGTTGTATCGATTTTTTTTCTGCTTAATGCTCCGGTACGGGGAAGAACGGCTGTGACGACTTTCATGATAAAGCAGGGGGGAAGTGTTACTTCCGTTGCCAAAGAGCTGAAAGGTGCCGGCCTAATTCGCTCAAGGTTACTATTCATAACTCTGGTAAGACTTCAGAGAGACACAGGCAGTATCAAGTCCGGTGAATACAGCATCGAAACAAAAAGTAAAACTTCCGATATCATTGATAAAATTATCAGAGGCGAGGTTGTGACACAGAAGTTTACCGTTCCCGAAGGCTTGTATATTCGGCAGATTGCAGATCTGCTGCAGAAAGAAAGTATCGTATCAGCTGACAGGTTCATTGAAGCATGCAGAAGCAGAGATCTTCTTGAGAAATACCACATTCCATTCACCAGCGCAGAAGGGTTTCTATTTCCCGATACATATGTTATTGCAAAAGGTCTCAGTGCTCAAAGCATTGCCGAAATTATGATACAGAGATTTTACGAAGAACTCGACCGTATTACGCATAATACGTACAGCGCCGAAGAACTGAAACGTATCGTCATTGTTGCATCGCTTGTTGAACGCGAAGCAAAGGTAGACAGTGAGAGACCCATAATTGCGGCAGTATTCTACAATCGTCTGAAAAAAAATAAAAGGCTCGAATCATGCGCGACGGTTCAGTATATACTCGGAAAATCAAAGGAACGTCTTCTTTTCAGCGATTTAAAAATTAAATCTCCCTATAATACGTATCTGCATACCGGCTTGCCACCTGGTCCGATTGCAAACCCGGGTATAAAATCCATTCAGGCAGCTATATCTCCGGCTGAGGTGGATTATCTCTTTTTTGTTTCAAAAAAAGATGGAACCCATTATTTTTCATCGACCTACAGGGAACACCTCGATGCAATTAAAAAATACAACAGGACAAATGTCATCGGCCATCATATAAGCTGAATAGTTAGCGGAAGAATAAAGGCTGCGGTTTTCGGAAAGCTTGTTTGCAGCACCTACACCGATCGACACTTGCCTAATGGTTTTTTACATATGGAATGTAATAACAGGTAATTGTACCATAAAACATCAGTTGAGCATAAAAAGTCTGGTATAAAAAAAACAGAATTAAAACAGATTTTAAATGGATGAAAACATAACTCGACATACCACCCCTGTATAAATCATAAATAGTACAGTCGGGAAGAGTGAAAGCGTTGTATATACCTGAAGATAAAATCAATGAAATAAAAAATAGGGTCAATATTGTCGATATAATCGGAGAGTTCGTCCAGCTAAAACCATCCGGTAAAAACTACAAGGGGCTCTGTCCCTTTCATTCGGAAAAAACACCTTCCTTTACAGTCAGTCCTGCGAGGGGGATATTTCACTGTTTCGGCTGTGGAGTGGGGGGCAATGTTTTTAATTTTCTCATGAAGTTCAAGGGAATAGGTTTTCCGGAAGCTGTGAAACTGCTCGCCGACCGGGTTGGAATTTCTGTACAAACTAAGACGGGGGTGAGCGATAAAAGACACTACGAGGTAGATGCTCTATATAAAATTCTTCAGGAAACAGCAGTGTTATATCAGAAAAATCTTTTATCCAGCGCAGGAACGAATGCTCGTAAATACCTCAAAGAGCGGTCAATTACTGCAAGGATGGTGCAGGAATTCCATATCGGGTATGCATCTGACAGCTGGGACAGCGTTCTGGTCGCAATGCAGGGGCATGGATTTACATCCGTGCAGATTGAAGAGGCGGGCCTTGCTGTAAAGAACAAGCGGGGGACCGGGTTTTACGACAGGTTCAGAAACAGAATCATGTTCCCGATACAGGATAGTATAGGGAGGTATATCGGATTTGGGGGGCGTATCCTGAATAATGAGCAGCAGGATGTACCAAAATATATCAATACAAACGAGAACAGGCTGTTTCATAAAGGTGCGCATCTTTATGGATTTTTTCAGGCCGAAAATTCAATCCGAAAAGAGGGCTGTGTTTTTATCACGGAGGGATATATTGATGTTATACGAATGCATGAACAGGGGTTTATAAATACACTCGCACCACTCGGAACCGCATTGACCGACCAGCATATATCTTTAATACTGCGGCATACGGGCACCGTATATCTTCTGTTCGACCCTGATCGAGCCGGAATGAATGCCGCTCTGAAGAGTACGTCGCTTCTACATACCAGAAGTATCGATCCATATATCATCCGCCTCCCATCGGGCTTCGATCCGGGAGACTTTTTCGATACATATTCGGCTGCCGATTTCAAACTCCTCCTCGAAGATCGGATTAGCGGATTGGATTACATCGTTAATTCTTTTATTGACAGTAAAAAAAGATACACTGCCAACGAAAAAATTGTTATTTTACAGGCACTGTCCGAGCACTATACCGGAATGACTGACGAAATATTGAAAGAGGATTTTTCGCATAAAGTCGCTGCAGCATTGAAAACGGATACGGATCTGATTAAACGAAAGTTCTCTCAGTTTTCGCGGAAGAAGGTGGCACATATAGACACTCAACCTTCCACTCATAAGCGGATCAGCACTGTTGATACCGAGCTCCATTTACTTCTGCTCATCCTTAACAATCCGGAGCTTTTTCCAATAGCAGGCACCCGGCTTGATGAAAGTTATTTTTATGGAAAATGGACGAAAAAATTGTGGAACGCCATCAGCGGCATGCGCGATGTAAAAGGGTGGAATGCAGCTTCTGTTTTTACTATCATCGAAAACGATACATTCAAGGACTACTTGAGTGGCAGACTTCTCGAAGAATCACTTAATTACAATCCGAAAGAACAACTTATTGATCTTGTTGCAAAACTCAAAGAAATCAGGTTGAAAAAACATCTTGCCGATATTAATCAAAGGCTGAAAACAGCGGAACTGGAAGACGATGAGAAGTGTATAGCAGAGCTGATAGCCGAAAAAAATACGTTTCGAAACGAGCTCGACAAGCTCAGAAGCTTGCGCTTGAACAAGGATCGCCTGTAATAATTCTGCGAGGGAGGTCAGCATATGTATCAATGAATTTCATTTTTGGCATAAATGACATCAAGTCTTGAGTTGAGGGAGTTTGAAATTGTCCGATATGAAAAGCCTGCCTGAGATACAACAGCTTCTAAAAATAGCTTCAGCACAGAATAACAGCATCACATACGATCAAATAAATGAATCTCTGCCTGTTTCACTTGTCAGCTCTGAAAAAATCGACGATATTTTTTCTCTTCTCATCAAACATAACATCAATATTGTAGAGAGGCTGGAAGAAGAAGAAGAAGAAGAGGAAGAAGAGGATGAACAGTTGGATGTTCTCGAGATCGATGATGAGACGGAAAATTCTCAGGAGATCGATGAAAAAAAGATAATCAACTCCGATGTCTGTTCTCATGTCGATGATCCGATCAGGCTGTACCTGAAGGAAATCGGAAGAGTCAATCTTCTCACCGCTGAAGAAGAGGTCAGGCTTGCGAAACAGATAGAAAAGGGAGAGAAAATTATTGAAAATGCTCTGTTTCAATCCAATATTTTCATTCGGGAAATACACAAAACGGTTGACCGTGTAAAGAAGAAGAAACTCGATATACAACAGCTTATTGAGCATCAGAGGTTTTACAATGTCACGACCGAAAATAGAAGGAAGTTGAAACGTAAGTTTTATACACTCGAAAACGCCCTCGGTCAGATGGAAAGGCTGCGTAAGTCGGGTCAGGGTGATAAACAGGTTGAGAGCCGCAGCAAGGAAATGGTAAAAGTATTTAAACGTGCCAGCCTCAATAAGGAAGAAATCGCCCGGATAGTACGAAGAATAGAAGAAGTATACAAGCAGGCCCTTGGTCTTGAAGAATCTTTGAAAAACATCGAAATACGAACTGGAATGTCGATCGGAGAGATAAAAACAATAAATACTCGAATTGAACGCGGTAAGGGCATCGAAAAAATAAAGAACACCTACTTTCCCTATGCGGAAGAGATAAAACAAATCTATGTACATATTCAGGAAATCGAGAATAAGCTGAAAGGTATTGAGGTTGAATCCGGAGAAAACCTGCCGGGGATAAAAAGCATATATGAAATGATCCAGCAGGGCAAATGGACACTGAACAGCGCGAAGGATAGACTGATTCAATCGAATTTGAGACTGG
>CAYSRJ010000036.1:0-36499 GCA_964433545.1 uncultured Spirochaetota bacterium
GCACACCAGGGTGACCTTTTTCTTGACCATGCTCATCTTCTTCAGGTCATCATAGCCCAACTTCGCCATTTTTGAACTTAAATGTATATTACTGCGCGTCCACTCTCTCTTCAATCTGATGAAGGTTCGGCCTTAAACCAAGAGATAATTTCATACTCTTGAATGCATACTCTATCTGCTCAAGCATTATATACGTTTCCCATATCTCTTTATCACTTAAATCCAACCGTTGTAAATTTAGAGACTGTAAAAATAGTCGAAACCAGCTGTTTTTAGTCAGAATTCGGCGAAGTTGGGGTAAAAATCGACTGAATATCCGCCGGTCCCGGAAGTGTGCAAGTCTTCAGGGGATAATAACTACCTTGAGCGCGCCGCTTGATGGGTCGCGCTGGGTTTTGAAGGCTTCATTGAAATCATCGAGGCTGAACCTGTGCGTGACGAGCTGATTACCGTCTATCTTACCGGAGAGTATAAAATCTTTTGCAGTCAGATACTCGTTTATTGCAGAGCTTGTTGCACCATGCAGGTTGAATTCGTTGTAATGTATCAGGTTCAGATCTATCTCCTCAACAGGACCTGATTTCGGCATACCGGCAAAAACAGAGAGATGCCCACCCTTTGCAAGAAGGCTGAGCCCAAGCTTTACGAGCACTTTCACGGAGGCGGCAACAACCACCGCATCCACCCCGCGTCCTTCGGTATGATCCTGAACCCATTTCAAAGGATCAGTTTCCCTGCTGTTGACAAGATTATCAAAGGGGAGCCCGAGTTTTTTATGTAAATCCAGGCGTTCCTGCGAAACATCCATTATCGTAACGCATTTTGCACCGCGCGCCCGTGCCACAAGCCCGTTTAAAACGCCGATGATGCCGCCGCCGAAAATGACAACATGCGCCATTTTCTCCATGGGTATATAGCTCATCCCGTTTACACAGCAGCTCAGCGGTTCGATGAGCGTGCCGACTTCCGCAGGCATGTCCTCGGGCACCGGGATCAGGCACCCCTGGTCGACACCTGCTTTCGGCATGATCATGTACTGGGCAAAACCGCCGTTGAACTGATAGCCGATTGCCCTGAATCCGTTTTCACAGAGATTCTCCCTGTGGATTTTACACATACGGCAGTGACCGCATCCGATAACGGTCTGGACGATAAAACGCTCACCCGTCTTTATCCGCTGCACACCGGGGCCTATTTCGGCAACCCTGCCGGTGATTTCATGTCCAACAATGGATACATCTACTTTCTTCTCACCTGTCAAAACACGCTGGTCCGTACCGCACAGCGCGCAGGCCTCAACCTTGAGCAGCACCTCACCGTCGGCAGGCACTGGCTTCGGTACATCCATAACCTCGATTAAACCGGGTTCTTTTATTACGGCAGCTTTCATTGTATCCCTCCTGATCTATAATGCTGCTCATCGTCGGCATTATTCGAACACGAGGCGCCCGAATATCCGGTATATATTGCAGTTATATGCCGCTAAGCAGACGGGAAGCCGATGCGAAGCGAGGTATTACAAACAAAGATGCCTGTTACGGCAGCACAGGACATTCTATGTCCATAATTTTCCATTATGCCCGTGTTTTACCACCCGTGATATTCACCGTTGTTCCGTGAATATAGGAGCTTCGTTTCGACGCAAGATAGCATACCAGATCAGCAACTTCCTTCAATCGACCGGTTCGTCCGAGCGGAATCGAAACCTTTTCATAGCCAGCCCTGAGCTCTTCAACCGAGATGCCCCTCGTATAGGCAAGTGCGCGCTCATACTCCTCCGATCTCAATGCCGTCGGTTCAAGTATTCCGGGCGCAACGCCAACAATCCGTACGCCGTGCCTGCCAAGCTCCTTCGCCCATGACCGTGTAAGTGTATAAATCGCCGCCTTGGTGCCCGCATAAACGCTCTGTCCTTCCGAGCCTTCCATCCCGGCTTCGGAGGCCATGTTGATAATGACGCCGCCCCTGCCGCTTTTTATCATTTCACGAGCTGCAGCCTGGGCACAGAGGAAAACACCCTTCTGATTGATTGAGACTATCCTGTCCCAGATATCCTCCGTAATCTCCTCTTTGCCTGCGGGATCCACGAGAAGACGGGGAATGTTTATCCCCGCATTGTTTACGAGTACGTCTATACCGCCATAGGTGCGCAAAACCGCCGCAATCATCTCATCGACACTGTCTTTTTGTGTAACATTGATCTTTACAAAAATATGATTGCCCGGAAACGAATTCTTCAATTCATTGAGCGCGGTCTTTCCGCCCGCTTCATTCATATCCGCAATAACGACGTTCGCCCCGACTTCAGCCAGACCCTCGCAGCAGGCTTTTCCGATCCCTGAAGCACCTCCCGTAACAATAACTACCTTTCCATCCAAACCAAGCCATTCCATACTAATCTCTTCCCTTCGTTATTCAGTGATATTCTGTTCCTACTGTATAATACTAGCGTACTTTGTATTATTCAACAGGTGCATCCCCGGACCGTATCCGTTAAGCAGCTTCAAATAAATTCTTACTTGACTTCCAGCCGCTGCACACTGCATACCTCTGCGAAAAAATCAGATGCGCCGTCAACCCGTTGATTGAATGAAAAAATCATCAGGGTATCAGATTACCTTTAAAAAAACTGCTTATATCGTTCATAGTAATCAACAAAAGAGCTGCAACAAGAATTATGAAACCGAATGTCTGTATCCTGTATATGACTTCTAAATTCGGTTTTTTACGTGTAACAGCCTCATACAGCGCTATAACGATGTGGCTCCCGTCAAGCGCAGGAAAGGGGATGAGATTCATAATAAAAAAGGCGATGCTGATATAGCTCATGACCTGCAGAAAATAGCTGAAACCCTCCTTTGCAATGACACCGGAGATATAGATGAGTTTCGCGGGACCTGCAACAGCGGATTTCGCTCGTATCTTGCCGCTTATTACGAATAAAAGCCCCCGTATGGTGTCATGAACAGCATCCGCAGACTGTACTGCACCCTTGCCGACTGCAACAAAGAAGGGATACTTCGGTGTATGGACGGTTATCTGTTTAAAATAGAGGCCGACTGAGACATAGTCATCCTCTTTCTCCGGCATCATAACGACCTGTTTTTGCGAACCATTTCGCTCCAGAACAACCGTAACATCCTTCCAGGCCTTTCCTTCAACCGCGTTGTAAAAATCGATGTGATTATTTATTTTAATGCCGTCGACCGAAAGAATCCGGTCGCCCTTTTGTATTCCCGCCCTCTGGGCAGGCCCACCGGGAGTAACGCCGCCAATAAACGGTTCTACCCAGGGATGTATCCCGATAAGTCCCCTGCCGGTTTCCCTGTCAAGCGCAGGTGTGGCTACAAGCTGCAGAGTCCTGCCGTCACGCTGCACGGTTATTGCAACAGGTTTAAGCGCATTTCTTACAATACCCTCTGTAATGTCATCCCAGTTGTTCACCGCTTTACCGTTGATTGCAACGATGACATCTCCGTCCTTCAGACCGGCCTCCTTTGCGGGTGTCAATTCCCCGAGCACCTTGTCCTGCTCTTTCGCGAGAATAATCTTGTTCGGGAAGGTGTGTATCTGATAGCCGATTATTACGATCAGTATGAACAGAACCATAGCAAAAAGATAGTTGAAAACAGGGCCGCCGAGTGCGACCAATATTCGCTTGTACGGCCGGCTTGAATAAAATTCTTCTGGGTTTCCGGTCAGGCTGTCGCGGGGAGAGTCCCCCGCCATTTTACAGTATCCGCCGAATGGTATCCAGCCAATCTGAATTTTCGTGTCCTTCCAGTAGAAGGATACGATACCCTTACCCCATCCGATGGAAAAGACCTCAACCCGGATACCGTTCGCTCTGGCGGCAGTAAAATGGCCAAGCTCATGCACGAAAATCAGTATCCCGATCGAAATTATACCGAGCACTATTGTTGTCACCATAGGGTCACCTGTCTCTGTAATCTAACAATATATGTACGTTGCAGTGTAAAACACGTTCACTATAATAATATAACGTAAAATTCACCGTGTGATCAGAAGTTCCCGATAATCACGCAGTAAATAGATTGAAAAGTACATAGTATACCGGCACGCTCAAAAGCACGCTGTCGAAGATATCGAGCACTCCGCCGAGGCCCGGTAGAAATGCGGATGAATCCTTCACACCGGCACGCCTCTTCAGCATCGATTCCAGAATATCACCGGCAGGCGCGGTTACGGACATAGCAAGGGCCAGCACAGCGACTGCAGAATAGCCGATCCCGGATTTCTCTCCGATCAGCAGCCTGAATAAAAAGGCAACGAGTAGTGTAATAAAAAAGGCACCAGCGTACCCTTCTGCACTCTTGTTCGGGCTTGATTTTATAATTCTCCTTGTACGTCCGAAAAAACTGCCTGTAAAATACGCACCAGCATCATTGCACCAGACGAGCAATAACAGAAACGCCACTGCTGCTCCCCCGTTCGTCTGCTGCCGTAAAAGAAGCAGAAGGCCGGGAAAACCACCTGTGTACAAAAGGTTCGAAAGCAGGATTAAAATACGTATGATCTTTTTTCGCCGGTTATCAAAAAATATGCAGATACAAATACCTGCGGCAATCCCCATGGCGCAGAAAATAATAACGCGCAAAGGCAGGCTAAAAAAAACGTTACTATAGAATGCACACAGTAAAAGAGCCGGCGGTAAAGCGAACCAGATCAGCGCGACCCGGCCACGGGGAAGACAAAATACACGTGCTGAAAGATAATAAACTTCCCGCGCTGCATACACGGAAAGAACCAATAGAAATACAAACAGAAGTGCCGCGTGAAGATATCCGATGAACACGGCACAAGCGACAGCGGGGATTAAGAGCGCTGAAAAGAGAATGCGTTTACCCATTACGCTAAATTGTACCAAACCGTCTTTCCCTTTTCACGAATTCCGAGAGTGCCTGATTAAAAATATCGGCAGTAAAATCCGGCCAGAGCACATCCGTTACCCAGATTTCCGCATATGCAATCTGCCATAATAGGAAATTACTCACCCGCATTTCACCGCCCGTTCTTATCAGAAGGTCAGGGTCCGGTATACCCCGAGTAAACAGAGAACCGGCGATCATCTCCTCGCTGATATCCGCCGGATCTAAATCTTTCTTCTTGATCAGCTCACCTAGTTGTCTGCATGCCCCTGTAATTTCAGCCCTTCCGCTGTAATTGAATGCAATACACAGATAGAGGTCATGCCTGTCGGCGTTGTTTCTCTCCATGTCGTCAATAATCCTGAGAACAGAACGTGGGAGACCGTCCCGATCGCCGACATGCACGAAGTACACGCCGTCTTTTTTAAGCTTGTTGAACGACCTCTTGAAGAATATCTGGGCAAGACGCATAATGCCGTTCACCTCATATGCCGGCCGCTTCCAGTTTTCTTTTGAGAAGGCATAAATCGTGAGGTACCGTACACCGTTTGACAGGCACGCATATACAATCTCCTCCACTCTTTCAGCGCCTGCCAGATGACCTTCGCTTCGCTTCAGACCCCTCTTTTCAGCCCATCTGCCGTTACCGTCCATGATTATGGCAACATGCTGCGGCACAGCATCCGTATTCGATGCAGGCCCACCCTCTTTTTGTCTTGCGGACATACCTTATACTTCCATAATCTCTTCTTCTTTTGCCTCGAGAAGCTTATTTACCTTCTCAATATACTCATCAGTAATCTTTTGTATTTCTCCAATCGCCTTTTTTGAATCGTCCTCGCTTACGTGGCCCTCCTTTTCGGCGGCCTTGATCTCGTCGTTACCATCCCTTCTGATATTCCGTATTGCCACCTTCGACTCTTCGGCCTTTCCCCTTGCGACTTTTACGAGTTCCTTCCTCCGCTCTTCGGTAAGGGCCGGAACGGCAATCCTGATTACCTTACCGTCGTTGTTCGGGGTGAGCATCAGATCAGATTTATGAAAGGCCTTTTCAATATCAGCAAGTGACCCCTTGTCCCACGGCTGAACAACAATAAGGCGCGGTTCAGGAACTGAAATACTTGCAAGCTGTTTCAAGGGTGTTTTATTCCCGTAGTAATCGACCATCAGGCCTTCCACCAGGCCTGCATTGGCCCTTCCGGATCTAATTTTTTTGAACTCCTCATTCAGGCTGTCAATAGATTTACCCATACGCGTTTTAATCTTCGCCTTGATTTCCTCATACATGACTTACTCCTTTATCAATGTTCCTATTTCTTCACCGCGGGCCGCTTTGCCCAGCGAACCTTCTCTGAAAATATTAAAAACAATCATCGGGATGCGGTTATCCCTGCACATGGATACTGCTGCCATATCCATCACATTCAGGCGCCTCTGGAGAATTTGATCATACGTCAGTGCAGGGAAGAACGTGCTGTTTTCATCCTTTTCAGGGTCTCTGTCATACACGCCGTCGACCTTGGTTGCTTTTAAAAAAACATCCGCGCCTATTTCACATGCGCGGAGTGCGGCTGCAGAATCGGTTGTAAAGTACGGGCTTCCTGTCCCGCCTGCAAAAAGCACAACACTATTGCCTTCTATATACTCCAGGGTTCGCCGTAAAACGACTCCCTCCGTCACCGTTCGTATCTCCAGCGCTGACTGCAACACAGCGGGAACCCCATTCGCCTTGAGGACCTCCTGCATGAGCATGCTGTTAATAACTGTGGCGAGCATTCCCATATAATCTGACTGTATCCTGTCGAGGCCGAAGGGTGTCAGGTCCCGGCCCCGAACAATGTTTCCGCCGCCGAGCACTATGCCGATTTGCGCACCCCCATCCCGGACATTCCTGATTTCCTTTGCAATCTGGTTGAGAGTATCGAAATTGAAGACTGCAGCTGAACCGGAAACTGCTTCCCCGCTCAGCTTTAAAAGAATCCTCTTGTATTTGAGCACCTTACTCCTCTCCGAGCTTGAATCGTGAAAACCTCTTCACCGTTACAGGCGTTCCTGCTATATCGGAAACACTTTTTATATACTCGCCGACAGTGACGTTAGGGTCCTTCACATACTTCTGTTCGAGAAGACAGGATTCGGCAAAGAATTTTTTTATCCTTCCTGATACGATCTTCTCGAGTATTTTTTCCGGTTTCCCACTCTCACGGGCCTGCTGTATGAAGATCCCCTTCTGCTCTTCAAGAAGCGCGGCAGGACAATCATCCTGTGACAGACTTACGGGGTCCATCGATGCGATCTGGAGGGATACGTTTTTCATCAAATCTTGAACATCCGCACTGTTAACCAACCCTGCATCATCAACTGTATATTCAACGATAACACCGACCTTCCCGTCGAGATGGATATACGAGTACAACACACTCCTGTTCGCATCGGATTTTGCGAACCTGGCAATCTTTCGAAGCAGAATATTTTCTCCGAATGAAACGGCCGCACCTTTTATCCTTTCGGATATTTCAGCAGGCAGATGACCGACATCCTCTGCGTCGAGTTCGAGAAGCATGTCAACTGTATCCTGAACGAAATCTTTGAATTTGTCGGTCCGGGCCACAAAGTCGGTTTCACAGTTAACTTCAGACATAACGACAGCGCTTTTATCACCGGTATACGAAACAGCGATAATACCCTCCCTGGCATCTCTTCCACTCCTTTTCTTCGCCTCTGCAAGGCCTTTTTCCTTCAGGTACTTGACGGCCTTTTCGAAATCACCGCCGCTTTCAATCAATGCTTTTTTGCAGTCCATTATACCAGCACCGATTTTTTCTCTCAATGATTTAACATCCTGTGCATTAACAGCCACCTATTCCCTCCTTTATAGTTGTGTTTTTTATGAAATATCGGAATATCGTTCCATAGAAAGCTTCTACTGGTTCTGGAAATTTATTCCTTCGGTTTTTTCGCACTATCCGTATTTTCATTAGATGCAGCAACAGTCTTATTTTCTTCATCATTTGATGTTTCCGTTTCTGATTCAGAAGATTCTGATTCAGCGGACTGTTTTTTTTCTTCACCTGTCTTCACTTTTTCGGGTTCGTCAGCCTCTGCTTCCGATGCAGCTTTAGCTGATTCCGATTCAACAGGCCCGGGTTTTTTCGCTTTTTTTTCATCAGCAGGCGGCTTTTGCGCTTCCTCCGTTACCTGTTCATCATCAGCAGGCGATTCTCCTTCATCAACCGGGGACTTCTGCTCCTCGCTGCTCTGAGAAACGGAAGCCTCCAAATTAGCCGTTTCGACCGGCTCTTCATCCACAGGCTCCGGTGTTTCAGCAGCCATTTCAACAGCCGCAGGTCCTGCCGGGGTCTTCGCATCTGCACCGCTTTTCTCAGTAACCTCCTCTTCAGTTGTGATATACCCTTCTTCAGCCTCTTCTCTTGTTTCAGCTTCGGCCCGCGCACGCTCTTCTTCGGCTAGGGAAATTATCCCCGTTTCTTCAGCTACTTCCATCTTACCCGCCTCGTTCTGGCCTTCGATCACCGCTGAGGATACCACCTGAGCAAAAAGGTTGATCGCCCGTATGGCATCATCATTACCGGGAATCGGATAATCTATTCCGTTCGGATTACAGTTGGTGTCGACAATACCGACAATCGGGATGCCGACCCTCATCGCCTCTGCAACGGCGATCGCCTCTTTTTTAGGATCTATGATGAATATCATATCAGGCAGTGTTTCCATGTCCTTGACACCACCGATATTCTTCATGAGCTTCTCCTTCTCCCTGTTCAACCTGATTACTTCCTTTTTGGTCATGAGGTCAAAGGAACCGTCAACCTCCATCCGTTCCAGCTTCTTCAGACGCATGATGCTCTTCTGAATAGTGCTAAAGTTTGTCATCATACCGCCGAGCCAACGGGTCGAAACGTAGGGCATTGTACACCTGGTAGCTTCCTCAACAATCGCAGATTGCGCCTGTCGTTTTGTGCCGACAAACATCACGGTTCCTCCGTTCTTCGCAACTTCCTTGACAGCATTGTATGCGATTTTAAGCTGTGCAATAGTCTTCTGAAGATCGATAATATGGATCCCGTTTCGCTCGGTAAATATATAGGATTTCATTTTCGGATCCCATCGTCGCGTCTGATGTCCGAAGTGTACCCCCGCCTCCAGAAGCTCCTTCATTGTTACGATTCCCAATTTCTTTCACCTCCATAATTATGATAGTTTTGGTTATAATAATTCCCGTTCAGCCGATCCCATACTCCACAAAAAAAGCCCTTCAGAGCAACCGCCGTTTTGAGGAATCGAGCGGAGCCTGAGGGACCAGGCCCTTATACAATACTTTTCTTATAAGGGCGTCTCATGGCGAAACCGTAGACAGCGGAAAACGATTCCTGTGCCACGGTATCACTCTTTCTCAAACAGCACACTGCTGCAGGAAAATTAGATGTTATCTCCATACAGGCCGATATTGGCCTGTGCTCTCAAAATATGAGAATTTCAATAACAGACGATGCAGTTCTTCCACGGGAAGGCCCATAACATTGTAATAGGAACCCTCAAGCCTTGTAACGAATAGAGCCGCTTTTCCCTGCACCGCATACCCACCGGCTTTGTCACGCCACTCACCGGATTTGATATACATATCCACTTCATCCGTGCTCAGACGGCAAAAGTGTACGTCGGTAACAGAACATCCGGAATAGTGCTTACCGGTCCTTATGTTTTTCAGAGTAATTCCTGAGAAAACCTGGTGCCGGTTTCCACTGAGCATTCTCATGAATCTGCCGGCTTCAGCAGGTGTACCGGGTTTTCCGAGTATCACTCCATTGAAATTCACAACAGTATCAACCCCAAGAACGATACCGTCTGAAAACATCCCGTTAGCGGCATCCGCCTTTTTTCTCGATATATTGATAACCGCTGACCGAATATGGCGCTTGCATCCCAAATCCTCATTTACTTCGATACCATATTGAATAAACGGGATTCCGAGCTGTGTTAAAATTTCTTTCCTGCGCGGTGATTTTGATGCAAGGATGATCGTATCCATAAACCAGCACTGCTCACCAAAACCTCAGTTTCAAAACACTATAAACCTACTGATAATAACGTGGTGTGTCAAGCGAATTGGAAACCCGCCTGGTCGTAAATTACCCTTGATTTCTTCCTGAAAAAAGTTCATACTACTCTAATTATTGTAAGAGTTTCAACTTGAAGGTCCTACAAGCATTATCTTCTGAAAAAGAAGGGCAACATGCCCGTACAATGGTTCATACATCTTGATCCGATTCTGCAGGCTCTTGTTGCAACTGGATTCACCTGGTTCGTTACCGCACTGGGTGCGGCACTGGTGTTCTTTTTCAAATCAATTAACCGCAGAATGCTCAACGGAATGCTGGGATTCGCCGCGGGAGTTATGGTGGCGGCAAGTTTCTGGTCTCTACTCGCACCCTCAATCGAAATGGCCGAGGAGTCGGGCGGCGTAGCCTGGGTGCCCGCTGTTGTCGGGTTCATGCTTGGCGGATTGTTTTTGCTTGGTGTCGATAAAATACTCCCCCATCTCCATCTGGGATACGATCTGAAGGATGCAGAGGGTGTACATACCCAGCTTCAGAGGAGCATCTTGCTCGTTCTTGCGATCACCCTGCACAACATACCAGAAGGACTGGCGGTCGGCGTGGCATTCGGCGCACTGAAAGCCGGGCTCCCCTCCGCAACGCTCATCGGGGCAACTACACTTGCCCTCGGCATTGGAATACAGAACTTTCCGGAAGGAACCTCGGTGTCAGTTCCCCTCAGACGGGAGGGTTTTTCACGCCTCAAGTGCTTCTGGTACGGACAGCTCTCGGGAATAGTGGAGCCTGTAGCAGGTGTCATCGGAGCAGTTGCGGTGATCGTGATGAGGCCTTTGCTCCCCTATGCCCTTGCATTTGCCGCAGGAGCAATGATCTTTGTCGTAGTCGAGGAGCTTATTCCAGAATCCCAAATGGACAGGAAAACCGACGTTTCGACAATGGGCGCCATGATTGGATTTACTGTTATGATGCTTCTCGATGTTGCACTTGGGTGACATGTAAAAAAACAATGTGCATCCAAAATAGAACATACGCGTGCAAAAACCCACCAACGGCCGGCTTATTGTAAATGTCCTCTTGATTAAATACGTAAGAATGCGTTATGTTATTAGTAATGATAATCATTATCTCTAAAGCGAGAATCTCATATCAGACATCTGCTGCAACCGTCCGGCTCGCGAGCCCCATTCAGGTCGGTTGAACAAACATGAACAGGACGACACCATGCTTGATGTTTTGAAAGAATCCCTGATGATAACGAGTTTTGTGTTTTCCATGATGCTCGTGATCGAGTATGTCAACATCCTTACACGGGGTGAATGGCAAAAAAAACTGACGAGACGACTCTGGGGGCAGTACCTGCTCTCAGCAGGCCTCGGAGCAATACCGGGATGCCTCGGCGCATTTGCGGTTGTTGCCATGTATACGCATGGCATCCTCGGTGTCGGCGCGGTGGTCGCCGCCATGATTGCAACAAGCGGAGACGAAGCATTCGTGCTCTTTGCGATGGTGCCGAAACAGGCAGCTTTCATTACAGCGGGTCTGTTCGTCTTCGGCATTGCAGCCGGATACTTCACCGACACGGTTATCATGAAAAAACGGAGGGCGTTTAAGGACCAGCCGGATTACAGGTTTCCGATCCATCAGGAAGATTTCTGCACATGCCTGCCCCGGAGAAATATTCTTGCACAGCAGTGGAAGAAGTGCATCCCGGCTCGCGGTATTCTCACCATTGTACTCATTATCATTATCCTTATATTTGCGGCAGGCATTCTAGGACCTTCCCGATGGAACTGGATACGCATAACGATTCTTGTCGTCAGTACTACCGCACTTTTTATCGTAAGCACTGCCCCCGATCACTTTCTTGACGAGCATTTATGGAAACATGTGGTTATGAAACATGTACCGAGGATTTTTTTATGGACAGCGGGAACAATGTTCATTCTCTATTTCCTGACGGAATATCTGGAATTGGACCTTGAAAAAATCGTACAGCAGGGAAAATGGATTGTTCTCTTCTCCGCCTGTCTGATCGGACTGATACCTGAATCCGGCCCACATTTACTTTTTGTAACATTATATGCGCAGGGCATGGTACCGGTCAGCATCTTGCTCGCCAGCTCAATCGTGCAGGACGGCCACGGCATGCTTCCGATGCTTGCCTACTCACGGCCTTCGTTCTTGAAAATAAAAGGCATCAATTTCGCAGCTGGTCTGGCAGTAGGAACAATCATGATGCTTATTGGATTCTGACGGTACAACACGATTATTTTTTCCACAGATTGAGGGATATAACAATGAATAATGAGTTGCAACTTGAAGGAATTTCAATATGTCCCGGAATAGGTACGGGAAAGGTATACATAGCTCAAACTATTCAGCAGGTTCCCAAATACTTTATAGATAAGAACGAGATAGAAAATGAGCAGGATCGATACGCCCGGGCAGTCGACGAAATAAAGAAATCACTCCACGAGCATGTTGAATTAACCCATAAAAGTCCCTATTTCAACGCGGGTCAAATTCTGAAGATTCATGAGCTTATGGTCGAGGATAAACAGTTTCACGATGCCATACGCCGGAGAATCGAGCATGATTATAAAAATGCTGAATGGGCAGTATTCGAAGAATCAGAACGGATACTGGACGGATTGGATAAATCCGGAGATGAATACTTTCAGGCCCGGTCTGAAGATATCCTCGATATGGTTTCAAACATCATTTCAGCGCTTGCCAATTCAACGGAAAGGCAGGGCAAACTAACAGGTAAAATCGTCTACTATTCGGCACATCTCTACATATCGGATGTAATGAAAGCTAAGAGGGATGGAATCCAGGGTTTCATAACTGAAAGCAGTGCCCTGACATCACACGCCGCAATACTCCTGAAAAGCTACAACATTCCTTCTGTGGGTTCGGTAAAAGGGCTGGAATCTCACATCCAACAGAGAGACAGAATCATCGTTGACGGTACGAGTGGGTCGGTCATCATACACCCCTCATCAGCCACCATAAAAAAGTATACTGCAGCAATCAAGTCGTTGAAAAAAAGTGCTGTAAAAAGGTACAGTCAGCCGCTTGCAGTTAAAACTAAAAACGGAACCCCCATACACCTTATGGCCAATATCGATCACGACAGCCAGATCGAACATGTGCTGAGCAGTAGGCTTGAAGGTATCGGACTGTTCAGGACCGAGTTTCTCGTACTGGCGGGTGGAAGAGTACCCGATGAGGAGGAACAGTTCAAGACCTACAAACGGGTTCTTGATTCGCTCCCCGCAAGACGGGTTGTATTTCGAACATTCGATCTCGGTGCCGACAAATTCCGCTCCCAGCTTGAAAAATGCCGGGGAAACAACCCGGCTCTGGGGATCCGCGGCATCCGCCGACACCTGATACTGCACCCTGAAGAGCTGAGAATCCAGGTTCGCGCGCTGTTACGCGCCGGTTATAGTACAGCCATAAGCCTGGTTATTCCACTGGTTACAACGGTTGACGAAATCATCGAAGTTAAAAAACATATCGAACTGGTTAAAAAGGAACTTGCTGATTCGGGTGAGGACTATACATCAGATGTCAGGCTCGGTGTCATGGTGGAGATTCCAGCTGCTGCCATTGCCATCGAAGATTTCCTTGCTGAAGTCGACTTCATAAATGTAGGCACAAACGATTTGCTGCAGTACATCATGGCAGCAGACCGTGATAACGAGGCAATTATGGATTACTATGGAGATTCAAAAAACAAATCTTTTCTCTACCTTCTGAAATTTATTATTGAAAGGGCAAAACAGGTGAATCGGTGTGAAGACGTGTCAATCTGCGGCGAGATCGCGTCAGACACGGCGTATATCCCACTCCTGCTTGGCATGGGCTATCGTTCATTGAGTATTTCCCCTGTTGCTGCACAGAAGATACGCGATATAATCGCAGCAATTGACCTTACTGAGAATGATTGACCGCTTCCAATTTATCCTTTCAACAAAACCTTATCTATTCCTTCAGCAGCCACTTTTGCATCGGCAATTGCTGTTACTGCATCCAGATTAATATTAACTATATCCCCTCCGGCGAACACTTTCGGGATTGATGTTTGACCATTCTCATCGATCTTCACCTTTCTTCTCTCGGTAAATTCCAACTTTAAATTTTCAGGAATAAAGGAAAAATCCGACCCCTGTCCAATAGCCTCGATTATCATATCGCCTTTTAAAAGCATCTCTTTCTCTTCATAAAAGGTCGGATGAAACCTTCCCTGTTCATCAAATACAGATTTTACTTTTATACATAAAAGTCCACTGACATTCCCTTTTTCATCAAGCTTTACCTCTTTGGGTCCCCAGGCAGGGTTAAAAACAACCCCCTCTTCCTTTGCCCCATCGATTTCCTCCTCAGTTGCCGGCATTTCATCCCAATCTTCAAGGGATACAGTTTTTGTTACTGTTTCTTCATTTGGATATTGAATATTTTGAAGGCGTAATGCTTCGCGGGCAACATCAAGCGCTACATTACCACCACCAATTACAATTATCTCTTTACCGACCTTAACACCCTCCCCTAACTTATTTTCACTTAAAAAGTCCAGGGCGGGCATGCATTTTTCAGAATTCTTAACCCTTGTTGAACGGCTTACATGGGTACCGATAGCAATATATACTGCATCATAACTCCTTAATAGATCTTCAAATAAAATATCTTTTCCAACTGTCGTATTAAACTTGAACTTCACCCCTAAAGAAGCTATATAATTAACATCTTTTTCTACACTGCTTACCGGCAGCCTGTATGGCGGAGGCCCTATAAGCATCATACCTCCACCCTCTGGCAAAGAATCAAACACTGTGACTTCATTTCCCTTCAATCTTAAAAAATATGCCTCTGACAATCCACTTGGCCCGGCACCGATTATAGCCACCTTTTTCCCTGTCGGTTTTGAGGGCTTAATTTCCAGTGCGCTCTTATACTCTGCAATCGTATCGGAAGCATACCTCTTTAACCACCGTATCGACAGTGCCTCGCCTCTTAAGCTCAGAGAGCAGACATCCTCACAATGCTTCATGCAGATTCTCCCACATATCGCGGGTATTGGATTATCCTCAAAAATTTTTCTCAACGACTCATCCGGCTTATCCTCATAAATAGCCCTTATATAATCGTGTATCTTCAGGTGAGCCGGACATGCGTCTTCACAGAGCTTGCATTCAAGGCAGCGCAATGCTTCCTCTTTTGCCTCTTCTTTCGAATATCCTATAACCTCCTCTATGAAAGAACTTTTTCTCTCTTTAAGAGTAATTTCAGGCATTTCCACTCTTTGTGGATCAAACAGTGTAAAATCAAGATCGGATACAAAACCTTCATAATCTTCCTTTCTGTGCGCCAAGCTTGCCTGGAAAAGAGAATAATCTTCTTTCGCCACAAAGCGCTCCCTGTCATTCTTTTCGTCTTTTGGGAGATAAACAAAACTGTCAGTAGCATGATCAATATGAATATAATCCCGGGATAATCTCAATGATCCTGGCGGACATATGTCCACACATAGGCCGCAAAAACAGCATCTGCCATAATCGATCTGCGGCCTCTCATTTTTTTCTCCCGGTTTTGCCTCGATTTCAGGTATTTCAGTCATTGTAATCGCCTGGTTTGGGCATATATCGGCACAATTTCCGCATCCGGTGCATTTTTCCCAATCATTCAGATGAAATCCTCTGTATCTTTGAGAAGCTTCTCTCGTTTGAAAAGGAAATGTAAAGGTTATCGGCTTCATAAACAGGTATTTTGCCGCCTTCAATGGTGTTAAAAAACTTTTTTTCGCAGTTTTTGCCTTCATTTTAAACTCCTCTACCTGTCAATTTCCGGCGCTACTACATACAGGCTTATCATAATATTCCCAACATCAGCGATACTTGCATTTTCTAATAATTTCTCCAGTATCAAGATACCATTGGTGAATGATGGAGTCCGAAAATGTACCCTGTATGGTCTGTTACCACCATTACTTACCATATATAGCCCTAACTCACCTCGTGATGATTCCACCCGTACATAGGTTTCACCTTCAGGTATGATCCATTTAAAAGGATTAGGGGTTCTTGTATACACTTTGCCTTTCGGCATCTTCTCTATACACTGCATGATAATAGAGGCACTCTGAAGCATCTCGTCCCGTATTACCCATAATCTGGAGTACGCATCTCCATCCTCTCTCACGGGTACTTCGAAATCTATATTATTGTATGCGGCATAGGGTTCGATTTTTCTTATATCGTATTTAATACCAACTGCCCTTAAAACCTGCCCGGTTGCACCTAATTCAACAGCCTCTTCTGCATCAATCTTGCCGATATCTTTGGCTCTTTCATAGAAAATGCGATTATTAAAAAATGCAGCATCAAAGTCCGGCACATGGCCTCCCAGGGCTTGTAGGAATTTCATCACCTTCTCTTCAAAGCCATCAGGCAAATCACGGCGGACGCCTCCCGGGCATATGTAGATATGATATACCCTCCCGCCTACCAGCTCTTCAAATAAATCGAGCATATAGTCTCTGTACGCCATGGCCCACTGAGCGACAGTATCAAAACCAAGCATATTCGAATATGCCCACGCTCCAAAAAGATGAGACGCAAGCCTTGCAAGTTCTAAAACGATCATTCTTATATAATGGGCCCTCTCCGGTACCTCTATCCCAGCGAGGCTCTCTACAGCCATGGCATACACCATTTCCATGGAATCGGGTTCTATAACATTTATTCTACATACCATGGGAAAGTTCTGTGTCCAGTTCTTATACTCCATCAATTTCTCAAATCCTCTATGCAGGTATCCTGGATTTGCCTTCGCCTCTACTATTCTGTCTCCTTTTACATTAAGAGTTATACTGAAGTTTCCCACCATCCCGATATGCTGGGGGCCGAAGAATAGCTCTAACTCGCGCTGACTCATTTATATTCCTCCAGAGTGGGGATGCTGTCATATGTTTCTTTTACATATTCCCGTGTGTCAAAATCCTTTCTAAAAGGAGGTTTGTCCTTCCAATTCTCAAGAAAAAGTGGGGTAAGTCTCGGATTTCCCTCAAAATAAATACCGAATAATTCGTGTATTTCTCTTTCATAGGTTTGGGAATTTTTAAAGATAGGAATAATTGAAGTAAAACTCGGATTCTCTCTCGGTATTCTCTTTTTGATCATAATATGTGCAGGGTCGTGAAAAGAAGAAAGGTGATAAATCAATTCGAATTCATTCTCGTCTATCCAATCCACACAGGTAACTGCTGTAAGATAATTAAACTCTTTATCCTTCAGGAATTTTATAATACCCAAAAGGTTCTCTTTCCTAATTTTAATTGTCATTCTATCTTTTTGAGGAGTAAATACCTCAATACCCACAAATCTTGATTTGATTTCTTTCTCCAAAGCATTATCCATTTGCGCTTCCTCTTAAAGCTGATCCTTTCTTTAAAAAGTTTGAAATCCACTCCAACGATTGAATCCGCCGATTCATTTACGTACTGATAAAAGCTCCTTCTCTTTATATTCCTTACCCTTAGATTCCTTCCCCTCCACTTCTATATTTTTCTTCAAAGGATAGAGTGGCGGCCACGCTAATTTTCCTAAAACCTTCTTCTGATTTCTTCTGTAATAGTCATAATACTCCCTGTACCTTATATAGCCGTTGGCTGCATCCTTATCGATCATCATCCACAATTTAGTTACAGCAATAAATATTGCCTCAGGCCTCGGCATACAACCAGCAATCCATCCATCTATTGGGATATATTTATCTATATGCTTGATGGTATTGTAAGAATCCCAGTACATCCCTCCATTTACCGGACATGATCCAAAAGCCACTGTATATTTTGGTTCAGGCATCTGCTCATAGGTTCTGATGATTGCCTTAAGAGTTTTTACTGCAACATACCCCGTAATCATAAATAAGTTGGCGTGTCTTGGAGATGGTGCAGCCACCACTCCAAACCTTTCTGCATCCCATCTTGATGTTATAACTGGAGGAATCTCTATAACCCCACATCCGGTGCAAAAATAAACCGCTCCTAATGAATACTTCCGGGCCATTTTATCGGGGGATTTTAGCCATTTTGCCATCTGATTTCTATCCACTTTTTTCTCCTTCTCAAAATATGGGTATCTTTGTTAAAATTAGACCCACAAAGGCAATAAGGGTGGGCCATTTCCAAAGATATTTTATCGCCTGTTCTACCCTGTAACGAGGAAAAACAGCGTTGACAATAAGCACGATAACAAAAAGTACAATCATCTTTAGAAAGAAAAATCCTATATTAGTAGCACCCCCAAGGAATAAATTAATAAAGAGTGCGATACCAATAAAGAGAGTAAAGGCATGCTCAATATGAACCAATGCAAGATATTTTCCACTATATTCTACCATCGGACCCGAAGATATCTCTTGAGGTGCTGAAGCAATATCAAAGGGTCGCATTCCTATTATAGCTGGTAGAATTAACAGATAAGCAATACCTGGTAAAAACAATGGGATGGTGAACAGTGCCCATCCAGCCTCCTGTTGGATCTTGACTATCTCTGTTATAGAGGTCGTCTTATAATATGTCATAATTGCGAGAATAATAAAAAGAAATGGGACTTCATATCCAAGACTTAATATCAGCTTTCGTGAAATCCCGATACTTATATTTGGATTAGCCCCTTCCCCTCCGCTCAATGCAATACCCAGGGGGGCGAAGAGCATAATATAGAGAATTACCAGAAGACCACCAGAACTACTTAAAGGGCTCATTCTTCCGAAAGGAATAAACAACAGTACAACGATTGAGCCGGCCAGAGAAAGAATTACACCAAAATTAAAAATACTCCCGTGAGAAATACCCTTTTGATAAAAAAACCGTATCAAATCAATAAGCGGTTGAGTAATCGGTGGCCCATACCGTCTCTGTATACGTGCCATCATCTTTCTTGATAATCCGATGAAAAATATACCAATAATAAATGTAAGAATAGGATATACAATTATTTGTATGATCTTTATCACCATGGCTTAAAACCCACCTGAATAAGAATAATGACAGCCAAAAACAGCACAATATATATTACATAATAGCCGACATCTCCAGCATACACCCGTTTTATTCTATCACACACTCTTTGTACACCTTTTGCAAGTATACGGTAGAAATCATCTATTACATCACGCAGATACGGTCCAATCATTCGATAAAGAGGATTGTAAAAATCAACGGTGTAATGATATTTCTCTTCAGGTATATAAGAACCTGCAGCATATGTATCCTCTTGAGGCACGGGTTTTGATTTTGCTCCCAGGCGTGAAACTAACCAAACAATAACTCCAGCGACAAGCACGGCAGCAAAAATGTTTATAGTGTTTAATGCACCTGTCTCAGAGGCTATCCCCCAGATGTTTATATGTAAGGATTCAAAGCCAAAAGAAGTATCAATACTATTGATTACTTTAAGGGGGATACCAGGAAGGATGCCAAAAACAATAATAACCAGGCTGTAAATAATTATTGGAAATTGCATGCTGAAAGGCGCCTTTTCTATGTTTTTATACTTTTCAGGAAGCTGCCCCAAGAACATGTTATGCAAAAATTTATAGAAAGACAGCAGGGTCCCCCAGGTTCCTATCAGTGCTGCAAAGGCCAAGAAAGGATTTCCCTGTGAAATTAAAGCCTTGTAAATCAACCACTTTGAAACAAAACCATTGGTCAGAGGAACTCCTATTATCCCCAAAGAACCAACTAATGCTCCCGTGAAAGTGATGGGCATTCTCTTTATTAACCCGCCCAGCGAATTTAAGTCTCTCACACCTCCAGTTCGATACTCTACTGCGCCTACGCTTAAAAAAAGTAACGCCTTAAATGTCGCATGATTTAAAAAATGAAAAATGCCGCCGGCGATACCGAGACTTGTCCCAAGGGCAATCCCAATGATTATATATCCTATCTGTCCGATCGAATGCCAGGCCAAAAGCCTCTTAGCATCATTTTGAAGCAAGGCGGTAAATGTGGGGATCACCACAGTAATAGCACCAAACCAACAAAGAATATAGTGGAAGCTGAACAAGCCCCAACCTAAATCTAGAAAAACCTTCAGTCCAACTATCGTATACATGATTAGCAAAAAGCCGTATGTTCCCATCTTGATCAATATTCCGGAAAGCACTGCAGAGAAGGGAGATGGTGCTTCTGAATGCGCAGAGGGAAGCCAGGTATGAAATGGCCATACTGCATTCTTAACTCCAAAAGCAACAAAATAAAGAATCAACAGGAACAAAATGTAGCCGGAAGAGGCAGCAGCCAAATGAGTAGAGATATCTGAAATAATCACTGTTCCATAATTTGTATAGATTGATATTATACCAATGAGCATAGCCGCAGAGCCGACTACCGACATAATAATATATTTCATCCCCGCAGCCAAAGCAGGACCCCTATTATAACTTATCAGAAGAAACGCAGACCATGACATTATCTCCCAGAAGATATAAAAGGATACGAGATCACCCGATAACACAATGCCGAGCATGCCTGCATTCACCAAAATCATAGTCATATAATAAAAATCCGTTTTTTCTCTTTTTCTGATATAACGTAAAGAAAATATTATGGAAAGAGCGCCCACGCTGGTTATAGGAAGTGCGAAAAACCAGGAAAGCATATTCAATCTCAAAACAAGGGGAAGTCCCAATACTCCTAAATAAAAAGTCTCTTTTACAGGTTTGCCGTAGAGATAGACAACAATGATAACCAGAATACATGAGACAAGAACGGCAAAGAAATCGCGAATGGTTGATGAGATCTTACCCAGAACATAGGTTAAAAAGGCCCCACCAAAGGCAATTATTAATAAAAGCTTTAGTAAGAACGCTGAACTCATCCTAAAACACCCTTTATATATTCGACTCTGTTCAAAAGCTCTGCGGATGCCGAATTTAAGATATTTATTACTGACTTCGAATAAATTCCTATACCCAAAATGAGGATTATAAGGATGAAAATTGGAATTAAAGCGGTGAGTGGAGCCTCATTCCTCTCGGAAGAAGTGTTGCTTCCCTTAAAGTATATTACCTGTACAACACGATAGAAATATGCTCCTTCAATTATCGTACCCAAAAGAGCAATCATAATCAATACTATAGATAAAATCCCTTCTTTCGCCAATGCAGCTCTAATAATGAGAAATTTGCTGGGAAACCCGATAAAGGGAGGTAAACCGATTAATGAAAAGGCACCTATCGTAAAAGCCAACGAGGATATAGGCATTTTCTTGCCTATTCCTTCCATTGAGGTAATTTCCATTGAGCCGGTTCGATAGATCATATATCCGGTGGATAGAAATAGCAGAGATTTACTCAAGGCATGATTTATAAACTGGAATAGACCCGCAGTGATTCCATAGCTTGTTCCAATCCCAAATGCAAAAAGAATTAGGCCTATCTGCCCTGTACTTGAATAGGCAAGCATTCTTTTTATATTCTTCTGACTGAATGCAGAAAACTCACCAACCAGAATTGTTGCAATAGCTACAATCACAAGTAAAAATAAAAGGTTAGAGGCACCAAATATGCTGAAGATAATTCTCGCTATTCCATAAATACCTACTTTTATTGCTATTCCGGATAAAACTGCACTTACAGTGGATGGCGCAGATGAATGGGCATCGGGAAGCCAGGCATTTAATGGAAAGATTGCAGCCTCCACCCCCATTCCAGTAATAAAAAGAATGATGGGAACAAATAATTGTATTGAACTGACCGTATTAATATTTTTTGCAATACTTGCCATATTTAAAGTGCCGAATTGACCATATATAAGACCTATTGCAATCAACATAAAGGAAGAACCAATAGAACCCTGAATTAAATATTTTGAGGCGGATTCTATGCCCGCCTTATTTCCAATATAGGCAACCAATGCATAGGAAGAAATACAGAGAATTTCATAAAAAACAAAAAGATTAAAGATATCTGCTGTTAGAACAACCCCCGTTGCGCCGGTTAAAAGTATAAGGTAAAGTATATGATACTTTTGAGTAGCACCCTCTTTTATATACCCTAATGCATAGATGGATACAACAAACCCTACGAGGGCAATCAGAATCGCGAATATCAAACCCAAAGGACCTGCAAACAGGTTAATACTGAAAGAGGGAAAAAATCCTCCAAGGGAACTCGTTATTGGTTTTTCAATAACTTTGGGTAGGAGATACAGAGAAAAGACTAAATTGAACAGCGTTGCAATCGTTGGAATAAACTTTTCTATCTTCTTAGAGAGTGTTCCAAAAAGCGGTATTGAAAATGAAAAACCTAATGGCACGGCAATAAGCAATATAGGCTCCAGCATTTCACGTCCCCCAAATCCAGGTCCAGATCAGATCACTTCAATCCTTGAAATTCCAATACTTTTTAATAGTGACTTAAAAAGAGTTACCAGCGCTGCTCCTTTATTTTTCTCATATCAAGAGTCTCATAATGATGGTACAGCCTGATTGCAAAAGATAGGGCCAGCGCAAGAATCGCAACACCAATTACGATTGCTGTAAGAACAAGCGCCTGAGGCACCGGATCTACCATATTTTGAGGATTCAGATTCGGCTTTGAAAATATTGGAGCGGTACCCATCTTAATGTACCCAAGGGAAATTAGAAAGAGATTTACCCCTGTATCCAGGATATTCAGCCCTATTATCATTTTTATTAGATTATTCCTTGTTATGAGGATATAAAGACCGATAAATATGAGGCTAAATGATCCTATGTAGTAGATATAATTACTTATAAAACTCATCGAGCCCACCTCTCATTTCAAATATGGGATATTGCCGCTGTTACGTCTCTTCAATTAAATCAGCTATAACCCCGGCCAATTCTGAACCTACCTTGAATCCAATGGCAATATAAATGACAGGGATAATTCCTGCACTGAAAAGAGTATTCTGTATCCCTTTTGGGAGAAAGTTAATGAGAAAATATCCTCCAACAGCAAGTCCTAAAAGTCCAACGATTACAAATATAAGACCCCCTAAGGATTCAATTGCAACAAGGCATTTCCTATTAATTTTTCTTTCACGGCAGCCCAGATACAATAGTACAAAAGCCGACGCAATTATGGCTCCTCCCTGAAACCCTCCCCCTGGTGTAAGATGACCGTGTAAGAAAATATAGGTACCAAAAAGAAGAATAAGGGGGAAAAGGAACCTGCATCCTGTTTTCAGTACAAGGCTTGATGGCGTGACCTCTCTTTTTTTCTTTGGTTTAACGGTAAAAACCACCGCCCCCAACCCCAGTGCTGCAATAAACAGCACAGTAACCTCTCCAAGAGTATCAAAACCTCGATAATTGAGAACCACCGAAGTAACGATGTTTACCGCACCTGTTTGTGAAATACCTCTATTTATGTAATAGCTGCCCACTTTTGTCTTCTGAACACCAAAAGGTATCTTTGTAAGTGTTAAACCTATACCGGATGCGATTATTAAAAGCAGGACGACACCAATAACTTTTCTCATTTTCTTTTGAACCTTGGCTCTGCCATTATGTAATTTTTTAAAAACAACGCTCTTTTAATTGTTTTATTGAAAAACAATGGAAAATAAAATATTTTCGATGTCCTATTTTATCACTCCTCATATCTCTTAGTCCTCCTGATAGCAATGATAAAAATAACAATAACCAGAGCTGTTCCAATCGATGCCTCCGCCATAGCGACATCAGGAGCTTGAAGGAAATAAAAAAGAATCGCTGTTATCAGGCTTACGATGGAGGAAGCGATTACAGCATTTAGCAAATCCTTAAATACACATGCACAAATGGCACTTATAAGCATCATCACTACTAAAAAGGTGACAATAATCATTTTTACCCCTTATATTCTTCAAATTCTTTTGTTCTATCTATAACACTCGTCTCAGTAAGAGGTACTCCAATTCTTTTAGAGGCTCTCCCCAAAGCATGATTTGAAATTGGATTTGTCAGGAGTATGAATAAAGCTATAATTAAAGTTTTCCAGAACCATGTCGGTTCCATCACACCTACCCCTATAATGGTAAAAAATGCGCCAAAAGTGGTGCATTTTGTCCCCGCCTGAAGTCGGTTGTATACATCCGGAAGCCGTAAAATCCCAAAGCTTCCAAGAAAGAGAAATGCCACGCCGATACCTGTTAAAATAGTGCCAAATAGATGCATTTAAATTCCCCTTTCCAAAAACCTTGCAATTGCAACAGAACCGACAAATGTTAAAACAGCATAAACAAGGGCAACATCCAGATAAATATTTCTTTTAAAAAAATAGCTCAGAACAACAAGTAGCGCAGTAGTAACTGTAGAAAGAGTATCAAGTGCGACGGCCCTATCAGATGCAGTTGGTCCTAAAATCATTCTCAACATACATAAAAATACACCCGCACCGATAACTACAAAAAATATTTCAGTCATTCGCAAACACATCCTTTTAATGTAAAATCTATATATATAAATAATACAATGAATATCATAAAAAAAATCTCTCCTCAGCCACAATCTTTTCTGGTTGACATGACACTATGACTTAATTATATCAATTATTTTTATTACCCGATTATTAACAACACTGTAACAGATCTTTGTCCCCTCTCTCCTTCCTTTTATTATGCCTGCATTCTTAAGGATTTTCAGGTGCTGTGAAATTGTCGATTGAGGCAGGCCCAACTTCTTTTGTATAAGGGTGACATTACATTCATTTTTAATTAACCCTTCCAGCATTTTCAGCCTTGCGGGATGTGCTATTGCCTTTAACTCCTCGCTCATAAGTTCGAAACCAGTGTTTTCATCTATTTTCATACATTAATCGAAGATAACTTTCAAATATTTTTCAAATCTCATGCCTATTATTCTGGTCGCTTTATCAGTGCTTTCAGCCCTTACATTTATCCAATGAATAAGCAAATTGTCTCCTAATATATCCAGAGTAAATGTACCGGGAGTAAGAGTAATAGAGTTTGCCAGTATAAATTTTGCCATATCCTGTTTTAAACTTGTTTTTATCACCACAATACCTGGTTTTATAGGCATCTTTGGATGAAGAATCCTGTAGGCCACATCAAAATTTGCCTTAACTATTTCTATGAATAAAATCACAAGATATGCAATAAAATAAGTGATCCTTTTTAGGCTAAGAGGCGGAAATCCGAGCTTCAAATAGTACCAGTTCAGGAAAAAAGCCAGAATAATACTGATAGATATTCCTGTGAGAAGCTCCTGGTAGTGAAAAGTCGAAGTAATCAATAACCAAATGATTATTAGCAGGAAAAGCAGATACAAAAAACTTTTAATTCTGTCCTTTACTGTGTAGTTTTTTTCTTTCATACTATTATCGTTTTTACATTATTTTTTGTTACCATTATTAATGTAAAAGATTGTTAAATATTTATTAAAAACTTGTACTTATTATACCAGTAATGATATTCATTATCAAGTATTTTTTTATTTTTTTATAGAAACCACATTATTAAAAAATGAGCCTCACTACCATCCACAATACTGCGAAAACAAGAATTGCGACAAAGCCCAGTTTGAGGTGCTGCTCTTTGATATTCGTGTGAACACGGAAGCCGATCTGAGAACCGGCAATTACCGCCAGACCGAATATCAGACTCAGCTTCCAGTCGACGCCACCACGCAGGGCATTCCAGAAAAAGAACATCGATGAAGACGCAAATATAAAACTCACCGCCTCCCTTTCCGAACATAGAAAAAATAAAAGAGATGGTAAAACTAATACACACGGTAAGAATTAGATGCATGACACGCCATCCCGTGCCTGTAATCCCTGATCGAGCCTGAGTACTATGCCAGGTCCGCCTGCCTGATGATATCAGGCACCGTGTCGTCCCAGCCGAGCGGCATGATATGGATACCCTGGCAGTGCGGTTTCAGTTCACGGACAATGCGCGCTGAAATTTCAGCTGCCTTTTTCTTCCTGTCCTGTTTCGGTGTTGCAGCCATTTCTTCGATGATGTCATCAGGAACGAACACGCCCGCGACATTTTCATTCATGTACTTCGCCATGCCCGCAGACTTCAAAACAACGATTCCAGCCATGACCGGAACATTGAAATCATTGATTTTACTCATGAAATTCTCAAATGCCTTTACATCGTACACGGCCTGAGTCTGAAAGAACTGCGCGCCTGCATCTATTTTCTTTTTCATTTTGATGATCTGGAGCTCAACCGGGTCATACTCCGGAGTGACGACAGCGCCGTGAAAAAAATCCGGCTTGCCATCGAGCTCATTCCCTGCGAAATCACGGCCCTCATTCAACCCGGTAACCGCCTTGACGAGCTGGACAGAATCGAGATCATACACGGTCTTACACTCCTGATGATCACCAAGGCAGCTGTGGTCACCGGTAAGGCACAGCACGTTTTCTATACCAAGCACCCATGCGCTCAACAGGTCCGACTGGAGGGCTATACGGTTCCTATCTCTCGTAACAACCTGATACACCGGCTCGATACCATTCTGCTTCAAAAGATGACACATTGCCAGAGAGCCGATTCTCATCACTGCGCTCTGATTATCCGTTACATTGACCGCCGTAACACTGTCTTTAAAAATCTCCGCGTCTTCCATCGGTCCGTCTATATTGACCCCTTTCGGTGGTCCAATTTCACTTGTCACGACGAATTCGTTTTTCATAAGTTTTTCTTTTAACGTGCTCATAATATTCCCCCTCTTATTTTTGCTCTACAGTATGCATCCCGGCGAGGGATTTAAAGGTCGCCCTGTTTGACTCAATCTGTATACTTCTCGGTTTGCTCCACTTTGCATAATTCTTCGGCTCCCTGTACTCGTAAAGGGAATCCAGTTTTCCCAGTTGTTTCAGCCTCTCGTAGATGAGCTGCCATCCGCAATCCTGGTCACTGTCAACCTCACATTTTCCGTTCTTTGATCCGCCGCAGGGCCCGTTTAAAAGACCTTTTGGACAGAGAGTGAGGGGACAGAGTCCACCCGTGGTTTCTACTATGCACTCTCCGCACAAAGAACAGTATTCCGTAATATAATCTTCACTCACCGTTTCCCCGCCGAAGGTCGTGTCACACCCCGGATGAACGTATCCACCTTCGGTTGCATCGATAACCGTGTGTATCCCCTGCCCGCATGAAAGCACCAGAAAGGAATCTGCCTGTTTCGTGACCTCTGCATTATCCTCGTTCAGCATTTTCTCGGCGATCGAAAGCTTGCAGAGACTGCCCCCGTTGGGAGGAGCCGCCCAACCAGTTACTGCAACACCTTCACGTTTCAGACGCTGGGCCATGAACTTGGTTTCTTCCTCGCCTCCTGAATGGCACTTCGCGGCGCAGTTGCTGCAGCCCACGACAAACACCTTTTCTCCCTTTTTCATGGTATCAAGAATTTCTTCAAGCGGTTTTTGAATCGTTGCGTGCATCAGAATACCTCCATATTTGTTTGGTTTAATCCATAAATCTTGTTGCACTAATCCTTATGGTATAGTATACTGGTCTAACCAGTAGACTATTATAATCGCTTTCTAATGTCAAGATAAAATTATCTAATTTTTATATAACTTGGGCTAATTATGGCTTTATTAATGAAAATTATGGACATTTTTTCATAATATAGATAGTTTAGCCTTGCCTAAACCGGAAGAAGGCATATACTAAAGTATACTTGTTCGACCAGTGTATCATATTTTAAAGGGTAACAGGTGTAAAAATGCTCAAGCCTATTAAAAAAAAGCGGGTTTCCGACCTCATTGTAGAGCAGATTAGAGAGATGATAACCTCCAGTGAAATGGAACCCGGGCAGATGCTTCCTTCTGAAAGGGAGCTCGTTCAAACCCTTCAGGTAAGCAGGGCCTCCCTGCGTGAGGCATTGAGAATACTGGAGATCATGGGTATGATCGAGACGAGAGCCGGCAAAGGGATCATTATTTCCGAGAAGAAAACCGAAGGCCTCGAATCTTTTGAGTTCTGGTTGAAGGCCCACAAAGAGGCCCTGAAGGAACATTTCGAGGTACGGTTGGTCATTGAACCGGATGCTGCTTTTTATGCTGCACACAGGGCAAAACATGAGACTATCCTTAAAATGAGGAAAGCCGTTGAAGAATTCAGAAAGTGCAAGGATGAAAACGATTCAATCGGTATGATACGGCATGATTCGGAGTTCCATAATCTCATTGCCCAGGCAACCGGCAATCACACGCTGCTTGTGCTCATGGAAACGATCACCCGCTCTCTTCTGGAGGGTTGGAAAGCCACTCTTCACATTCCGTCAAGGATTGAAAAAACTATCAGTGAACATACCGATATACTTTCTGCAATTGAAAAGAGGAGAGATGCCGAAGCAAGAGATTTAATGAGAAAACATCTTGTCAATGCAATCAGCGATCTGAAGGAACACGGCATGGCAGATGAACGACATGCAAAATGAAGAATACCGACGGCAACCGATAATAATACGATGAAATGAACACAATACCAAAGACTAATCCTGGACAAAAAAATACGAGATGGAATTTTTCAATGGGTCTGATCCACGGTATTTTTTTAACGGCGGACAGGTCTTCGGCAACCCGGACACGATACTTCCTGTATTTCTTCAGCATTTTACAAGCTCAAAAATACTTGTCGGCCTCACCTCCACCCTTCTGGGCAGTCTCGGAGGAATAGGCAATGTGCTTCCTCAACTGTTCGTGGCAAGCAAGCTTGAAACGAAAATCCAGAAGAAGCCCGTACTAAGGGCCGCGATTACCATACATGCCCTCTGCTGGGGGGGGCTGGCCCTCACCACTTTTATCTTTGCCGAGAAATATCCGAATCTGACAGTTTTTTTTCTGTTTCTCTTTCTTCTCCTCTTTACAATAATGGGTTGTGTTGCCTCTATCCCCTTCTATGATATCTGGAGCAAGGCGCTCCCGCCTACACTGTGGGGAAGATTCTTCGGGCACCGGCAGTTCTGGGGCGGCATTCTTGCAGCCGGCTCTGGAAAAACTAACTTTTTAGCTGATCCTTTGAGTAAAACTACAGCACTGCCGCTTTGGCTGAAGAGATTCTCCCCTTTAAAACAATCCGTCCGATATTGAAAATATGCGGAGTACGTACTATACTGTGTATATAACTGCCTGAGACCTGCTGATATATTAAAGGGTACATATATTTTTTAAGTTGACAAAGATGTATGCATATACTATGCTCTTAACGCAAGGGGATTAATTGATGCCAAATGTTCAGCTCTCCATTATGCGCTTCAAACGAAGCTCGTATATCAATGTTGAGGGCAAACATGATGCCGACCGTTTCTATATCATAAGAGAGGGCCAGGTTCAGATTTCAAAGGAAGCTGAAATAATAGAGGAAGATACGGGAAACATCCTCTATCCCGGTGATTTTTTCGGTGTTGTCTCATGCATGAGTAATCATGAAAGCATCGAATCCGCCAAAGCCCTGAACGATGTATCCGTTATTGCAGTGCACAGAGATCAGTTCGGTATTCTGATCCAGAAACATTCCCCCATTGCCATGAAAATTATCAAACAATTCAGCCATAAACTGAGGTACTTTGATTCCGCCATCACACGGCTGTCCTTCAAGGGAAACATTGAGGAAAATCCAAAGTACCTTTACAACATCGGCGACTACTATATGAAGAGAAAGCAGCTCAGTCATGCCTTCTACGCATTCAAGAAATTCATACAGTACTGTCCGGACGGTGAGCCTGTAGCCCAGGCAAAGGGCAACATGCTCAAAATACAGCCACATATAAGGGATGATCAGTTCACCAGAAAACAGAAAGGCTTCAACAGACATTACAACGACAATGAAATTCTCTTTTGTGAACATGAACCGGGAGAAGAGCTTTATATTATTCAGAGGGGAAAAATAAAGATCACAAAAATTGTCGATAACAACGAAGTACTGCTTGCCGTGCTTAAACCGGGTGATATATTCGGCGAGATGGCGATACTTGAAAACAAACCGAGAAGCGCATCCGCCATCTCCTTCGGTGAGAGCGAGCTTCTTACCGTAAGTAAGGACAATTTCGGTATCATGGTACAGAAGAATCCTCAACTCGGCACAAAACTGATAACCCTCCTTTCAGAAAGAATATGGAAGGCGTATCGTCAACTTGCCAACATTCTCATTTCAGACCCCCTCGGCAGAATGTACGATATGCTTCTTACAGTGGTCGAAGAAAACAGGGTGCCGATCCAGCACAACGCATCATATACCTTCGATTTCGGTCCAGAAGAACTGATAAAAATGGTCGGCCAGCCAGCAGACAAGGGGGATCTCCTTATTCAAAAACTTTTCGAAAATAAAAAGTTTAAACTGCAGGATAGAAAAATAATCGTTACTGATCTTGAAGAGCTTTCGAAGCAGGTTGGATTCTATAAAAAGATGGATCTTCTCGATAGAAAACGACAGAAAGTGGCGAAGCCTCAATAAACTTTACAACAGCACATCGACATTTACCTTTGTCGTATTCCGATTATACGATATTCGTACCTTGTTTTTAGCATTTTTGGGGTTATAAACCGTAGAACCGAAATAGATGTGAACGCCTTTGTACAGAGATTCACGAGCGATTACCTCACAATCATACACTTCCGAAAGTTTTACCAGGTATTGCCGTTCTTTTTCCTTCAAATTATTGAGGGCGATTTTTAATATCGTCGTTCTTTTTCGAGCCTCGTTATAGGTATCACGGATGTTTTGAGGCACAGCCTTCATATTCGAGTATGCCTTTTTTACCTTGTCCATCAGGAGAAATAACTTCTTCAGCGCTTTCTGGTACTTTACCAGTTTCCTCCTGACTGCCCTCAATTTCATCTCGATCACAAAATCAGAACCAACATATATCTCCATCTTGTGTTCAGATTCGTTTCCGAGGATTTTTACCTCCACGCCCTCCCTTGCTTTCAGCTCACCGCCGACGATCTGCCCTTTTTCCTTCAGGGAGAGTATACGTCGACCTGCAATAAGCTTACAGTTGAGAGCAGCCCGCTTGATATCTATGGTCCCACCGGCATGTATCTCGGAGTTCTCTGCAAATTTGGCAGTTACATCACCCTTTGCATAGACCAAACCCCTGTTTTTACCGATGATGCCGTTCTGAACGACTATATTGCCCCCTGCCTGCAGCACACTGCAGCCTACATTACCGGTAACGGTGATATCCCTGCCGGCAAGAACATTGAACCCGTCCGCTACACTCCCCTGCACAGCAACAATCCCGTTAAAATTGACATTGCCCGTTTTGGGTCCTACATCGCCCTGGATCGTGAGGATCGGTTCAACAGAAATACGGTTGCCTTCCATGACGAGCTGCCCGCCTATTTTTGAAATGTAGCTGACAGTATCTCCATCATCCTGCACCTGAACGTTGCTCCCGACCTCAAGCTCAATATCCTCGCCCCTTCGCGCAGCAATTACATCCCCCATGACGGAATGACCGGCCTTTTCACCCTCTTTTGCTCTATGAACAACGGCGATAAGCTGATCTTTCGCAACATGCGTTATCGAATCATGTTTCTTGAAATCAACTTTACCGTTCTGCAGCATAGTAAACGAACTGCCCGAGGCAAGCCGAACTTTGAACTCGAGATCTGCATCCACCCCATGCACCGGCTCTTCACCTTCTGCAATGACAACGTCACTTATCGCTATTCTCTCACTGACAACCTTTACCACGGTTTCACGTATCACATCCTCCTTGATACCGTATGTGATGCCCTTTTCTCTGCACAGCGAGATAACATCATCAAAGGAAACCTGTTTTGCTCCACCGACGGGCGGCGTTACCGTTAAAAAGGCCACCATCTCATCATCGGAGATTTTTACAGTACATCTTCCGTGACGGTATGTCTTCCCCTCGATATAATTTGTTCCTTTATCGTCTTTGAGAACGGTAACGACACCGTTAGTATCCATTATATATTTAGTACCCTTTTCTACTCTCACATGCGAACCGGCAACAAGCCTCGATTCAAGGACTTCTTCCGGTGTAATCCTCTCACCGAGCACGTTTTTTCCGTCTTTTCCAACTACAGCTGGCACTACTACTGCAAGGATTTCTCCCTTTTTTGCAAACCCTGTCCGCACAACTGCTCGAACCTCTTCGACTTTTTTTCCAGCTTTTTCTTTGGGGCCCGGTTTTTGTGCTTTTAAAATCGCACCGGAAACCGCGGAATTCTTTTTTTTAGGAGATTTCAAACGTAATTTTCCCATTTATATAACCAGCGAATCTTCTTTATTGTTACTCGCTTCAAATAGAATAGATTCATCATCACTGAAACGAAACTCAATCGAACCGTCTTTACCCTGCTCCGGCAGCACACCCTGGGCAATAATTACACCCTTCTTCGCATTTTTTGTTTTTTCAACATTCTGAATAAGTTTTTTCAACAGCTCCGTATTTACACCGTACACCACACCCTTCGACTTCAGTTCGCTGTTTACCATTTCATAGGCGAGCGGTTTCCCATTGCCTTCCGATGGTATGAGGTCTATGACAGCACTCATCTTATCATCGTTTACCCTAACAGCACATCTCCCTTCAATCGAAATCTCCTCATCCTTCTTGGCCTCATGCACCTCAACGGGTGCACTATTTTGATCCTCAATGACCTCCGCAGGCTCTTGAAAAACATCCCCGCCATCCTCATTGACCATTTCGAAAAATTCAGTATCTGAAGGGATTCCGAGTTCCTCCTCGAGTGAATCGAGCTCGGAAGCATCCGCCTTTTCGAGTCGATTGCGAATCGTAACATCTATATCCATTTTCCCTATATCAGGCACCTCGGTGTTTTTTAATATATCCTGCACCTGCTCTTCAATCCCTGATATGTTTTTCTTCCCCTGTTTCGATACACCTGAATCTCTTTCAGACATTACTCCGCCCCGTCACTGGACCCTGGATAAATTAATTTGACGCTGCACACTTTTAAATAACTTCTCGCGAAGTTACTTACAGATACTCGGTCACGAAATGATACATCCTGTCAAGGACGTATGTCCCTGGAGGGATATGCCGCTTTTAAGTAACTTCGATTAAGTAACGTTTTGATACTTAGCCGCGAAGTCGCCATTTTTAAAATATACTGTAAAAAACGTAAATTTAAAAAAAGAGGAGAGATGCTCTCTCTCTCTCTCCTCTTTATTATTAAACATTTTATGGGACTATTCTATTCATTTTTTTTTTAATACATTCCTCCCATTCCTCCCATTCCTCCACCAGGCGGCATAGCAGGTGCCGCTTCCTTTTTCTCCGGTATATCGGTTACAATCGTCTCTGTGGTGAGAAGCAGTGCCGATACACTTGCCGCATTCTGAAGCTCGGACCTGACAACTTTTGCTGGATCAATAATGCCTGCTTTGTTCATATCGACCCACTCAAGTTTTGCAGCATCAAACCCGATGTTCCTTTCTTTTGTCTTAGCCTGTACCGCAATGACTGAGCCGTCTACACCTGCGTTATTTGCAATCTGCCGTATCGGCTCTTCAAGAGCCCTCATGATGATTTTTTTTCCGATTTCCTCGTCACCGTCGAGCTTTAATTTTTCAACAATCGGGATACAACTTAGCAGAGTAATACCTCCGCCCGGAACTATCCCTTCTTCAACCGCGGCCCTCGTTGCTGACAATGCATCCTCAACCCTGTGTTTCTTTTCTTTGAGCTCGACCTCTGTCGCAGCACCGACATTTATTACCGCAACCCCGCCTGCCAGTTTTGCAAGCCGTTCCTGCAGCTTTTCCCTGTCGTAATCCGAAGTCGTATCCTCTATCTGATTTTTGATCTGGCTGATCCTGCCTTGAATAGCCTTTGTCTCACCTGCACCTTCGACAATGGTCGTATTCTCCTTGTCTACCGTTACCCGCTTTGCACGACCCAGATCCTTGAGATCGGTGTTTTCGAGCTTCATTCCCATCTCTTCGGAGATAACTTTACCGCCTGTCAGAACAGCGATATCTTCAAGCATCGCTTTTCTTCTGTCTCCGAAACCGGGCGCCTTTACGGCAGTAACATTCAGCGTTCCCCTGATTTTGTTTACAACAAGTGTCGCAAGAGCTTCACCCTCGACATCCTCAGCTATTATAAGAAGAGGCTTGCCCATCTGCGCCACTTTTTCAAGAACGGAAATGAGATCTTTCATAGCACTGATCTTTTTGTCATGAATCAGGATCATTGTGTCCTCGAGAACAGCGTTCATATTTTCAGCATTTGTGACAAAATAGGGTGACAGATATCCTCTGTCAAACTGCATTCCTTCGACAACTTCAAGATGAGTTTCCATGGATTTGGCTTCTTCAACCGTAATAACACCATCCTTCCCCACCTTGTCCATTGCATCTGCAATCAGTTTTCCAATTTCAGGATCGTTGTTCGCAGATATTGCCGCAATATTCGATATCTCATCCGCAGTTTCAATCTTTTTCGACATTTTCTCTATCTGTTCGACCGAAACCTTCACCGCCTTTTCGATGCCCCTTTTAATACCCATCGGATTGGCACCAGCAGTCACATTTCTCAAACCCTCTTTGATAATACTTTGTGCGAGGAGAGTAGCGGTCGTGGTACCGTCACCGGCAACATCATTTGTCTTTGTCGCAACTTCTTTTACCAGCTGTGCCCCCATATTTTCAAAAGGATCCTCAAGCTCAATTTCTTTCGCAATAGTCACACCGTCGTTCGTTACCGTGGGAGCACCAAACTTTTTGTCCAGTACAACGTTTCTTCCCTTAGGACCCAACGTGACCTTAACTGCATTGGCAAGTTTGTCAACCCCTCTGAGCAGGGTCCGTCTCGATTCCTCATCGTATAACAGCTGTTTTGCCATTTTCGTTTCCTTCCTTCCTTTCTTGAAATTTTGTTTACAAAAAGATAATAAATTATGTTTTTAAAATCAAGTTTTTTGATATAGGATGTAAAAAAGCCACCCATCGGAGTCGAACCGATAACCTACGCATTACGAATGCGTTGCTCTACCGGCTGAGCTAGGGTGGCCTCAACATTGCCGAGAGGCGGAATCGAACCGTCGACACGCGGATTTTCAGTCCGCTGCTCTACCGACTGAGCTATCTCGGCATGGCGATAACATAATAGATTCCCTTCAAATTGTAAATATTTTTTTCAGGCTTTTATTAATACGACAGCTCAGAGTTAAAAAAACCCGCCCTTTCGGGCGGGATTTTTATTTCTATTGTAAGTGTGGAAGGGTGTTACTTTGATTCAGTTACCGCATGCTGCATCTTTACGAGCTCCTGCTGTCGCAACAGCTGGAGAATGCCGAGCCTTCTGACTTCTGCAGCCCTGCGCGCATCTCTTCTTGCCTGAAGAATACCCCATGCAGCCTCATCATTTATATCGCGCTCAGCCTCGAGCACCGCAAGATCGTAGACCATCTGCACATCCTTGATGTAAGTGACGAAGTCACCGCCGATCTGGCTTCCGTGCCTGTATATGGTAAACGAATTGAACTTTACCGACGGCATGGTTTCGGGATAGAGAGGGGTCCTTCTCAGATCCCGTTGTTTTACATCTGTAATATAATTCGGATTTTCCCATGTCAGCGTACGCCATCCGTCGAAATCAAGATAACCTAAAAACATTTCCCTCACGTTGTTCTGCTCATTCTGAAGAGCGATTGAAAAACCGTGCGGAAAGTTTCTTCCGGTTACACGCACAGAAACGGATTTGATAGTTCCAACATTCCTCAGCACCCCTTTATGCACGAACTTGGAGCCTTCTCCTGTCTGGTCACCCTCTGCCAGTTCATAAAAGGGTATCTCAAAGGGAGGTAGGATCTTCGCCCAGGAGTTAAACGGGGCTGTCGGAAAATGAACTCGAACACCGAGCACCTCCCCCTGCATCTTCTTACTTTCCACGGGTTTCGTAAACGACAGTATCCTGTTTAATGCTCCTGCGGATGAGGGTGCAAGGTTAACAGCCCAATTATCGAGAGACAGATCAACCTTTATCGACTCAACGCCCTCTGCCATTGCCCCCGGATATTTCGAGAAATCAACTTCAGTCCCCTTGACGTTGGAAAAATCGAGAAGCACCTGAGGACCTCCCCCGGTGTCCTGGGCAAAAGTGTAAAAGCCCACTCCCCAGAATATTACAATAAAGCAGATAAGAACGAAAAATATTCTTTTCATTTTCAGTCTCCTTCCACTTTGACTTCAGTCTTCTATTTAAATTATATGCATAAAACGAGGCTTGTCAAAACATTTTCAAGCTTCGAAAAAGTTTGAAACCCCATTGTGCATCTCGTCTATCTGAAAAGAACCTCTCTACATCTATCGGTATTTTTTCAGGATAACTTTAGCCACTTTTACATCAGTGCCGGACAAAAAAGGAACTGTTAAAATAAATAGGCAAGTAAACTTACAATCGTAAAAGGCCAAACCGATCGGGCTCGTTGATAAGTATTTTTCCGTTGCAACTGCACAGGTGAACCCATTCTGACGATCGGAAGAACACTTGCCTAATGGTTTTTACCTATAGAATGTATACCTGT
>CAYSRJ010000037.1:0-35026 GCA_964433545.1 uncultured Spirochaetota bacterium
TTTTATGGACCATACTGCCCGTGAGCATTCAATAACTCTATATACTGACCGTCAATGTCACTCGCTTTCATTGTAGATGTAAATACGACCGCGGTCAAGCCTGAGTATTTTCGCATTCAAAGCATGAATAAAACCGCGGTCATGGCTTATAATCAGAATCGATATGTCTGATATGTGCAAAACAATCGAAAGCAGTATTTCACATAACCGGGACTCTCCTTCAGCATCGATACCCCAGGTGGGCTCATCGAGAATGACGAGGCGTGTATCCTCACATATGAATGCGGAAATGCAGAGTATCTTCATGTCGAGCGGGCTCAGCAGGGCAATCGGATACCGCTTCTTATCATCAAAATACATGCGAAGCAGCGCCTCTGATATCTCGTTGCCTGCCCTGTTTGCCTTTTTGCGGTACTGGTCGACTGTGCTCAGTGTAATCTGCTGCTCCGGAAACTGACCGACATAACATACGTTTCTAACAAGTTCCGACCGCGGTACAAACTGAAGGTCTTTACCGAGAAAATAAACCGTTCCTGATGCCGGTAATTCCAACCCCATGATGATTTTCGCTATTGTCGACTTTCCCGCACCGTTATCTCCAATCAGACCGTACACCGAGCTGCTAGTAAGAGAAAAGGAAACATCGGCAAGCTGAAATCCATCATGCAGTGTCTTTTCATATTGAAACCGGATAGTATCGAACCGGAGCAGTTCGGATGCATTCGGATTCTTTTTCATGGTCTGTGTAATGCGGCCGAGAAGCGAGTTGACAGCCCCCCGTCTCTGTGCGAGCTTTTCCCGATTGCCATGAATTAGTGTGTTCCCTTTAAAATAGAGAATGTCGTCTGCAATCGACAAAAGTCCCTCAATTTCCTGTTCAAGGATGAGAACACATCCTTTTCTTTGCCTGGTTTCCTCAATTTCCTCCTCCAGTTTCTTTTTTCCTTCAGCGTCAAGCCAGGGCACGACACCGTGCAGCAGGGTGCACTGTGCGGACTTGGAAAATGCGATAGCGAGAGCGAGCCGCATCTTTTCTCCGCCCGAAAGTGTCGAAATCCTCCTCTCAACAAACGAAGCCTCGAGGCCGAACCTTTCGAGCACGGTATTTTGATTCCGCAGCATACCTGTTTGTGCATATATCTCCTCACCGACGCGGGAAAAGAGCAGATGCCGCTCGGGGTCGGGGCCGAGGTACACGGATGATACGGGAATATGGCCTTCGATAATATCAAGCTCTCCGCCTAAATCGCGTACAAGAAGCTCGAGGTGGCCAACCATATCCGCTATATCAACGGGAAAGAGGCCTGCGACTATACCGCCTAAAAGCTCGAAACCTCTGTTTTCATCACCGGTTAGAAGAATAACCTTTGCCGGTTCGAGCGGTATCTCAATATTTTTAAGCATATACCGATTTTGCACTTTGTAAGAAAAGGTCATGGTTCATCCAGGAAAAGTGTACATTAGACTAAACTCATGTTAAGATACTTAAAAGCAGGCGGTAAAAAAATATGTTTTTAATTATTACCGATCCCCTGCAAAATAACCTGGATACAGCAAGGAAAAGATGAAATCAAGTGTTGAAAAAAGAGCACTGAAAAAAACGGGAATGAAACTCTGTTATACACCCGATGAAAAGATCGGTGTTATATTTGTTGACAGCTTTCCTGAGCTGGGACATCTTGCCGCTCTCCGTTTCATTGAATGGGTGCAGAAAAACCCCGAGGGTGTAATAAGCCTCCCGACAGGAAAGACACCGGAGCACTTCATCGGGGAGACAGTCCGTTTACTGAAATCGTGGAACAGCGGTAAAACCAGGGCCGAGCTTGAAAAATGGGGTATTGACCCGGCAGTTTTTCCGGAAACGAACAGGCTTCATTTCGTGCAGATAGACGAATTCTACCCCATCAACCCCCTGCAGCACAACAGCTTTTACTACTATGTGCAAAAGTTCTATATCAAAGGCTTCGGGCTCGATCCCCGCAGGGCGTTATTCATTAACTGCAATCAAGTGGGGCTTCCTTCAGGAAAAACTGTGGACGAATTGTGGCCCGGCGGCGAAGTCGATCTTACGCTCAGGTTCAGACATCCGGTAAATCATATTGAACGGGCGCAAAAAAAAATGCTCGAGAGCATCGACCAATGGTGCACTGAGTATGAACGGAAGATCAGGGAATTAGGCGGCATCGGTTTTTTTCTTGGCGGCATCGGTCCTGACGGTCATATAGGATTTAATATACAGGGCTCGGATTTTCACTCCACAACGAGGCTCACGCCGACAAATTACGAAACTCAGGCCGCTGCGGCACAGGATCTCGGTGGAATTGAGATTGCAAAAAAAAGACTCGTAATAACTATCGGCCTTCAAACGATTACCCATAACCCCGATTGCACTGCGATCATTATTGCAGCAGGCGAGGCCAAGGCAAAAATTCTCGCAGATTCGATACGAAACATCATGCATATACACTATCCTGCAACCGTACTCCAAAGTTTGAACAATGCCCGGTTCTATATTACTAACGGGGCCGCTAAACTGCTTCCGGAGAGAAGACTTTTCAAACTTTCACGAATCTCTGAACTGACCGAAGAAGAGATCGAACGGATCGTTATCGATTCCGCCCTGAAAACGGGCACAGCGATCTGCAAGCTCGATGAGACTGATCTCAGGAATGATCCATTCGGTGCGCTTTTGCTCGCTGAATGCGAAAAAAAAAGTATTTCTGAAAGCGGCGGCTTCGCGGCCGAGAATCAAAACCTAACTTGTTCGAAGTTACTTAGAAGTCCTTCCGGTGAAAGAGGAAAAAAGACCAAAGACATACTCGAAAAAATCAAGGAAAAGACCGTTCAGGGATTGCAGAAAAAAATTATGGCAGGGATGTCACCCCGAAAAAATACTGTTTTTCTTCACACAGAACCGCATCATGACGACATAATGCTCGGATATCTGCCGGGAGTCGTGCGGAATATTCGAGAGCATTCCAACAGACACTTTTTTGCCACCTTGACGAGCGGGTTTACAGCAGTGACAAATCATTTCATGCTCGATCTTTTAACACTCCTGCAGCAGAACCTTCTCGATAAAAGATTCAGTGATCTGCTTGAAGAAAATTACTTCGATCCGTCCAATACAGAAGGAAGGAACAGGGATGTATGGCAGTATCTCGACGGGGTTGCAGCTCATTCTCGTTCAATGAAAAACGAGGGGCGTCTTCGCCGCCTTCTGCGGAACCTTGTTTTTCTCTTTGAGGAAACCGATATAGAGCAAATCGAGGATCGCATCGACGAGCTCATAAACTATTTCAAAACACAGTATCCCGGGAGAAAAGACCTTCCGTATATTCAGCAGCTCAAGGGAATGTGCAGAGAATGGGAAGCGGACTGCCTGTGGGGGTACTTCGGATGGCATTCCAACTCTGTCCTGCATCTCAGGCTCGGATTTTACAAAGGAGATATATTTACCGAAGAGCCGACACTGGAGAGGGATGTCTCCCCGATTCTTGAAACTCTGAGGAAGGTCAACCCCGATGTTGTGAGTGTAGCGCTTGACCCTGAGGCGAGCGGACCGGATACACACTACAAAGTGCTCCAGGCGCTTACCGAAGCGCTGAAAATATTCGAAAAGGAGACCGGAAAATCGGACATCGAAATCTGGGGCTACCGCAATGTATGGTACCGCTTTCACCCGTGCGAGGCCGACATGTTTATTCCTGTGTCGCTCAATATGTTTGCGCTGCAGGAAAACGCATTTAAATACTCATTTCTTTCCCAGAAAGACGCCTCGTTTCCATCCTATGAATACGACGGTCCTTTTTCGGAACTTGCGCAGAAGATTCAGGTCGAACAGTACCAGATGCTGAAAACCTGTCTGGGCAGGGAATTCTTCAACGAGCACGAGAGCGCACTGTTGAGAGCGGCGCGAGGCATGGTATTTGTGAGGACAATGAATCTCGATGAGCTCTACCGCCATTCGAGGGAGTTGAAAAAGAGAACAGAAAACAAGTAGGGGGAAATCAATTCTCGTATAGTTCTTCTGCAGCTCTAAACGAAGCCTCTTCAACGGAAAGTGACGGGAAACGTTCATGGGCATAGCTCAGCGAGGAGGATACGTTTATACGGACCTTTTCAGCGCTGTAGTCCTCTTCCTGCAGAATCCTGACAATCTTGTTGTAGTCTCCTCCCTGGGCTCCGACTCCCGGAACGAGAAGCGGAAGAGAGCTTGGGTGTTCTTTAATCAATGATACGGCCCTTCGGAAGCTATCCTGTGTAGCACCTAAAACTGTTCCTGCTGACGGATATTCGCTGTTCCAGCTGCAGATCATCTTGAGCACATACTCATACAGGCAGGTTTCAGGTTTGATTTTTTCAAGTTGAAAATCCTTTGCACCGGGGTTGCTCGTCAGAGCAAGTATGTAGCAGCCCGTACTATGAGCGGCAAGAAAGGGTTTAAGCGCTTCAGATCCAAGATACGGGCTGAGGGTGACCGCATCACCCCCGACAATTTCAAAAATAAACTTTGCATACGCCTGTGATGTTTTACCGATGTCTCCGATCTTTGCATCGATGATAGCGGGAAGTCCCTTTGCCTTTGCCCGGGCGACGAGTTCGACAAGCGCGCTCAAACCCGCATGCCCGTATTGCAGGTAGAAACCGAGATTCGGCTTTACAGCAGCTATTTTCGGGTCGATTGCGTCCAGTATATTCGAAAAATATCGGACGATTTCGTCTGAGAAATTTCGTGAAGAATCGATTTTCATTCTTTCCACAACCGGATCCATGCCGAAACAGAGTAGTGTTTTCCGTTTTGCATAGGTATCATGTAATTTTTGTAGATAACGATGCACTCCATCCTCCTTTCCATACATGTTTTTGTCACGGTTTCAGTATACAGCACGACCAGTCGCCGGCTAAATAGAGCTCGGTACGCATGCCACCGTTGATCCGGGACCCCCTGTACCCATATTCAGCCGCACAGAGAGTGAACCGGATGCCTGTGGAAAAAACCATGTTTAAACGCAATACGGCCTGCGACCAGGGTTATAACAGGTCTCAGTTTCACCCTCCACCCTTCGAATGGGGACCAGCCGCATTTTGTGCTGTAGCCGTCCTCCCCTACAACGAATTCTCCCTCTTCAAGAATCGTGCACGATGCCCTGCATCCCGTATGAACCTGGAGGCATACGTTCGGTGTAAAAAGGCCGGAAGCCTTTTCAGAGGTGAGCCGCAGTACTGATTTGAGATTCAGCCTGCCGTTTGCATGCGCGGTGAAGAGAAGAGAAAGCGCCGTTTCGAGGCCGGGAAAGCCCGCAGGCGGCTTTTTTTTATGTTTCTCCTCAAGGGTATGCGGCGCATGGTCGGTGCCAAGCACATCAATGGTGCCGTCTCGCACAGCATCGAAAAGAGCCTCATTATCGCTTTCCCGGGCAAGCGGCGGTAATACCCTTTTCGGCCCTGTGTAGTTCGTTTGATTCAGAAAAAGATGGTGCGGTGTCACCTCCACAATTATCCCTGGATACTTCTTCTTCCACTTTCTTATTATGCGCACTTCATCCTCGGTACTCGTATGGCAGAGATACAGAACCGGAAGGCGCCCATTCCTGCCGGATGAAGTTTTATAGGCGGCGAGAACCTTCTGCAGGCCATCTGCCCCACCCGTGTGCACGAGCACCGGCTTGGGCTGGCTGAATGCATGCACGAATGCCTCTTCTGATTCGACAAGTATATCTCCTGTTGTTTGTGCTGCATAGACTTTAACACCGCATACCCCAGAAGATGAAGAAAGAATACCGATTGATCCCGCATTCTGCTCGGTAAGCGCGATGTACAGCCCGAATTCGACGAGGCTTTTTTCAAGGGCTATCTTTTTCTTTTCAAAAAGAGAAGCTGCATCGACAACCGGTTTTTTATTGTTGGGCATATCGTATATCATCGAAAATCCGCCCCTCAGAGCTGCCCTGGAACATGTTTCCCAATCCTCTTTATACGAAAATCCGGGTTCCCGCACATGAACATGCGGATCAACAGCACCAGGCACAACATACCGCTTTCGGCCTCCAACCTGCCCATGAATTATTTCTTCATTCACAAATTCCGATATACTTCCCGGGTCCTCTATCGCAGAATATATTTCCCCGGACACAAGAACATCCCGTCTTACCCATCGGCCTCTTTCCGGAACATTGATGTCTTTCATCAGAATCATCTAAACATCCTTTACAACGGTTCCGCTGCTGTCTCTCCGGTACATGCTGAATTCTTCAAGCGCATCGAGAGCCTCGAAGGTGAAAACCGGTCCCTCTACGCATACACGATCTCCCGTTGAATCCATCGAACAGCTTCCGCAGATTCCGATGCCGCACTTCATCAGCCGTTCGATACCGGCCTGTCCTTTGATTCCCCGCGTCCTGAAAATATCACGTGCCTTTTTGATAAAAAGCTCCGGGCCGCAGACGAGTGCGTATGAGGGATCTGATTGCTCGATTATTTCTTCAAGGTGTTCTGTAATCAGTCCCTTTAACCCGAGTGTTCCGTTTTCGGTACAGTATTTGATATTAGCACCTACAGGTGTCCCGGTCTGCTGAAAAATGGTTTCCATCCAGTCCAGAGATTCTGCGGATTTCCCTCCGGCAACAAACACAAACTGTTTTCCCATTTGAGAGAGGCGTATTGCTGCAAATACAAGAGGTGAGCATCCAATACCGCCACCAGCCAGAATAAAGCGGTCATGTTGCAGGTCAAAACCACTGCCGAGCGGTCCGAGCAGGCCCACCGGGTCCCCTTTTTGCGCTTTAAAGAGAGCACGTGAAAAGGGTCCGCGCCGAATCAGTGAAAACCCGAGTGACTCGCCGTCAAAAAACGATACTGAGAATGGTTTCTGGTCGATCCCGGGAAGCCAGAGCATATAAAATTGTCCGGGCAGCGGATTGATGACTCCGCATTCGGCAGCGCCATGTCGGGTTTTTTTTCCTTTAACGGTAACAATGTTATGAGATTCATCAGATTGTTCTGCCCACAGGCGGAAAAAAAGTGTCCGCGCCCCGGCGTCCGATGCCTGTTGAATACGGTCAACAGGCATCACGGTGAAAAGCAGCTTTTTTTTACGGGTTTCCACACGAGCCTTGCTGATTTCATCTGTTATGGCGGAGACCCTGCCACCGCTCCTCCCTTCATCGACCGCTTGAAGAAAGGTAAATTTCTTTTTTCTGTGGGTACGACCGACAAGCTCATCCAGAGCTTTGATACCATTTTTTTTCATAAAGAGCTCAAGAGCTCCGTTTACGGTTTTAAAGATCGAAAGGCCTTCTGTATACACACCGCTCCCAATACCGAACAGTACCGCCCCGGCCATAATGACCTGGAGTGCGCTGCCCACATCGGCGATACCACCTGTTGCAATAATTGGAATGTGCACTGCTCTGTACACCTCATATACACTCCGCACAGTAAGCGGGAGGATAGCATCACCGGATACGCCGCCCGACCCGTTAGCAAGTACGGGTGCGCCCGTATGAATATCGATTACCATTCCGGGCCCGACAGTATTCATGATACACAGGGCATCAGCTCCTGCTTCCTCGGCACTGCGGGCAACTGCCGGCAGCTCAGGTGTATTTGCGCTCAGTTTGACAATAACCGGTTTTTTCGTAGAGGTCTTTACATCTTCTGTGATTCGGGCTGTGTGATTTGGTGAGTAAGAAAATGGAGAGCCGAATTCATCAAGCACATTTGGGCATGAAAGGTTGAGCTCTAAAAAGGAGCATTTGAGCCTGGAGAGCTTTTGCGCAATTTCGGAGAAATCATCGGAACGTTCTCCAAAGAGAGAGATAACCAGGGGAAAAGTGACCTTGTTTTCATCGAACCGAAAAACAAATTCGTCGATACCGGGATTCGAAAGACCGACAGCATTCACAAGCCCTCCGCCCCAGTCGAACACGACAGGTGCACGGTGCCCCGCTCGTTTTTTCAGCCCGACAGACTTGGTTGTTACAAGACCTGCACCGCATTCATACACCTTTTTCAACGAGGCGAGTGAAACACCGAGTATACCTGAGGCCAGCACCGCCCTGTTTCGCAGCCGTACTCCTAAAAAATCAGTCGAGAGACTCATATTATTTCCACATCACCGGATTCCAAGATTCTCTCACAGTATCTGCACCTCAGCACAAGCGGGTCTTTTGTGCGGATTGTAAAGCAGGTTTCAATATCCTCCCTGTTGGTGATGCAGTTCGGATTGGGGCATCGAACAATGCCCCTGTACTCGTCAGAGAGCTCTATTTTGCGTTTTTCCACCAGCTTTCCTTCTCTGATTATGTTTATGGTCGCCTGCGGCGCTATGAGGGATATTTTATCGGTTTCATCCTTCATGAGGTATTTGTGTTCTATCTTGATAATATCCTTCTTTCCGAATTTCTGACTCGAGAATCCAATACCGATGGTAAGTATACCCTTGTTTTCAAGGCCGAGTATCTCTATGACTTTCAGGGCCCTGGTGCTCGGAATATGATCAATAACAGTTCCGTCACTGATCGCATATACCTTGTAGGTTTTCATGTACTCTCACCTCCGTTTTTCTGTTGTATGGATCCGGTGACAAGCCCGAGCACGGCCTGTCGGACAGGAATACCGTTATGTGCCTGCCTGAAATAAATTGCATTATCGAGAAAATCAACAGAGGGTGCTATTTCATCAACCCGCGGGAGGGGGTGCATTATCTTTATGCTACCGCCGAGAGTTTTAATAACCTCTTCCGTTATCCTGTAGTACCCCGCAACCTTTGCATACTCCTGCATATCGCCGAATCTCTCCTTTTGTATCCTGGTTACGTAGAGAACATCGAGTTTTTCCTTGACGTCTTCCAGTTCCTCAAGCTCTCTGATTTTGGAGCCGTTCTCTTTGATTTCGTCGATAAGATCGTCCGGCATTTGTAAAGTTTCAGGTGATATAAACCAGAGGCTGGTTTGAAACAAAGAAAGCGCATAGGAAAGTGAATGAACAGTTCGTCCGTATTTGAGATCTCCCACAAAGCCGACCTTTATTCCCCGGAGATCTGAAAACAGCTCTCTCAATGTGAAAATATCGAGAAATGTCTGTGTTGGATGCTGGTTTGCACCGTCCCCCGCATTAATGACAGGCACATCCGCAACCTCCGATGCGAGCCTCGCTGCACCCTCAACAGGATGCCGGATTACGATTACATCACAGTATCCCGATACGGTCTTGATCGTGTCTGCAAGCGACTCACCTTTTTTCACTGAAGAAACATCCGCTGTAGCAAAGCCTACGACATCGCCTCCCATGTACCTCATCGCCGATTCAAACGACAGGCGCGTTCTCGTACTGGGTTCGAAAAAGAGCGTTGAGAGCACTCTGCCCTGCAGGCAGCCTCGAAAATTGCCCTGTTTCACCTGAGACGCAACTTCACTGATAAACAGAAGATCCTGCTTTTGCATATCCCGGATTGAAATGATACTTCCTCCCTTGAAATCCATACACCCCTCCCTTCTGACCGTACGCACGGCACGTTTGATTGCGTTATTTTTACATATTTATTCAGGTTCAGGTAATCGATCACTGCTGATACTTCGGATACCGTCGCTTTTTATATTGCGCGAGGCTACCGACTTGTGGTAGTTCGTGAGCCCGGTTTTACCAGAGGGAGACCTTCCTTACAGAGTGGACACGTATCAGATGGATATACAGGCAGCGTCATCTCCACACAGAAGTAAAAAGGTTCTTTCACCCTGAATCGGTCTCCGGATCGGTTGATTATCGATGAAAACCCCGAGACAAGACCCCCACATTGTTCTATAACATCCTTTATTTCCAGTACCGAACCTCCGGTCGTGATCACATCCTCGACAATGTGCACCCGTTCCCCCTTTCTGATGGTAAAACCTCTGCGGAGCCGCATATCTCCGTGGTCGCGTTCGAGGAAAATCGCCCGCTTCCCTGTAAGCCGTGCAACCTCATAGGCAACAACAATTCCGCCAATTGCCGGTGCGGCAATGGTATCGATATCCCCTTTTGAAACGGTATTTGCGATATCGCGCATAAATTCGACTGCAGCAGAAGGAAATGAGAGTAAAAGCGCACACTGAACATAGTGGGACGAATGATTCCCGGAGCTCAATAGAAAATGCCCTTCCAGAAGCGCCCCTGTTTCTTTTAGAAGCTTCATTGCCCTTTGTCTATCCATCATCCATACCCTTTATGGGATTCTCAAACCAGCGGCAGATGAGAAAACCTTGCTTGATACCAGACATCAAAAAAAAACTTTCTCCTTACACAAAGAAGAAAGCTCTTTCCCAAGCCGCAGGGTCCAAACAGTATCGTTGTTTTATCCCCATTTGGAAAGGGAGTATATCCAATAAAAAAGGAGGTGTCAAGTTTTTTCGGTTTTTCAGAAATTTATCCGGAAGTCCGGCCTGAGGAGTCTCAATAGGAGAGCCTGCGCTGTATAGAGTCTGTTTTCAGCCTGCTGCAGTATAAGGGATCTGTCGCAGGTTATCGCATACTTATCAATCTCAAAACCCGGATGGACCGGCATATCATGCATGATATATACATTTTTGTTTTCGATGAGTTTTTTATTTATCTGATAGGGAAGCATTGTTTTTATACGTTCCTCTTTTTTATCTCTGTATTCCTCTTTATTGAAAAGCTCCATATTGATCCACGTGTCCGTGTAGACATACCTGCAGTTTGAAACTGCAAATGCGAGGTCACCAGTTTCCGTGAAAGGAATTTTCCAAACCGTATGTCCCTGCTTTGATCCCCCCTCCCCCTGTTCGTTCCGGGATATCCCGTTCGTCTTTGCTACTGAGGATAAAATTTTTTTTACTTCAGCCGGAACAGGGTCCTTTAGAGGGGTAACGAAGACGAGTTTGACACCGAGTTTAACACCGACCAGCACAAGCGAATTGGCGACATTGTTCTGTACGCCCACATAACAGAGGGATGTATCGAAGCTACCGTTTGTTTCATATACGGTCATGAAATCGGCAAGCGCCTGGGAGGGGTGATACAGGTTACAGCACCCGTTAATAGAAGGTATCGACAGGGAATTTCCAAGTTCACGCATATCTTCGTTTTTAACAAGCCTGGCGATCACGCCATCGAATACCCGCGATAAAAAGGCAGCTTCATATTTGATTGGAGAAATGGCAAGGTTGCTCTTCTCCCAATCCATCACAACGGTGTCACCTCCGAGCCCCTTCATCCCGAGCTCGAACGCAGCCCGCGTCCTCGTAGAGGATTTTTGAAAGAGTAGAAGAAGCCGTTTGTGGCGAAGTGTATTACTGTATTTCAGGGGATTCTTTTTAAGAGCAGTCGAGAGCTCTATGAGGTCTTCCAGCTCTTTTTTGGACAGCTCATTCCCGGAAATGATACTCTTTTTCATATCTGGAATCTTGACACTGAAATTATCTCCCAACCCGCAGGCTGTCGACCAGCACGCTAACTCCTGCTCTTATAGTCTTTTTGCATTTAAACAAATTTCTTCCTGTAGGATTGTGTCTGCATTATTTTGGATGTTCCTACCGGGAGTATGTTCCCATCAGCTCTCCGCTTGCAACGACATGCCCCTCAAGCGCTTTCAGAAGCTTCTTCTTTGTGAGCCCCGGACCGACATCGAGCATTTCATCGAGTGCGTACACCTTGAAGTAGTACCTGTGTGTGCCTCCGGGCGGACACGGCCCGCCGTACCCGTGCCGTTTGAAATCATTGATACCCTGCAGTGTGCCGTCGACAAGCTTCGGTTGACCGGGCACATTCTCCGGCAGTGATGTAACGGAAGCCGGTATATTGTATATCACCCAGTGCACCCATATACCCATAGGTGCATCCGGATCATCCGATATCAAGGCATAGCTCTTTGTTCCTGCCGGCCCCTGTTTCCATGAAATAGGAGGAGATATATCCTCTCCGTCACAGCCATAGCGTAACGGTATCTTTCCTCCTTCTGAAAAGACCGTGCTTGTAACCGTTATCTCCATTGGCGCTTCTCCTTTCTTTTTTTCTATTGAATGAAGTTTGGCTGCGGATGGCAGAAAGAGGACCATCATCAATATGATGAGGAGAACCTTTCTCATGGCAATATTCCTGACAATAAAGGTCCGATGAAATGCACCCTTCTTCACATTGTACAATACTGTACAATAGTTTTCAAGCTCTATATCCGAACCTTCAAACGAAGACTTTGCCCCCTGATAAAGTCCTACCCGCTGTGACGCTTGTTTTATTCGTCGTTTGAAATATAACCAGGCCAATGGTTTTAAACGTCCAGATCCCCTGTGGCGTCTGTTTTGTGCTGTATATCGTAGGCCTCTATTTTTCTTTTAATGTTTTCCTCTGCCTCAAGATAGATCTCCTGTATCATCGGGTCGAAAAAATTGTACACCCTTTTCTCAAATGGGGTATCGAGGCGGTCAAGAAACCGGCGCTTGAAATCATCGATATCCTTTCCATAGATGTGATACGAATCGGCATGCCAGTTCAACCGACCGAGCCCCACCCTCTTCCCAGAGCCCTTTTCGATTTCCGCAGCAAGAATGTCCCTGTTGAAATGAACAATACCGAACATATTCATAAAATTCGCACCCCATGCATCATTGCTTCGAAATCGTACATTACAGTTGAGATACCAGACTCCCTCGTCCCCCTCGACAATACGGTAGTGGAGCGACTGCAGGCATGGAGGGTCATAGCATGTCAGGTCGATGTTCGGCATCCAGGTTATCATCTGCGCCTGCCGTGTGTACGGTTGTTCCAGAAGCTTTTTAATCACCGCGCCTATTTGATTGATTCTGAACGGCCCAACAGTCCGCTGCTCACTTTCCGGAGACACCCCCTCTTTCCAGGCCCCGTAGTCATGCAGGCGCCAGTGATAGGTGTATTCCCACCTGGTATCGTCAGGGTCGTTCATGTTTTTCATCCAGTGGTCCTTTATACCCTGCAGCTCCAGTACATATTCCCGGAGATCCTCTATACCGCCAGGGAACGCCTTGTGTATCATCGGGTCGTTCCAGGGCTCCAAAACGGTGATATTCATCGTTGCGTCTATACTCGGCGGATCATCCGCCCTGTCGTACTGTGTATTGATTCTGATTCCGTTTTTAAACAGGCTTACGAGCGCAGCTTCATACGCCTGCGCAAGCGTTTTTTCCTGCACATGCAGCACCGGTATATTCTTCATACACTGGTCCTCGAATAATTGGTTTGAAATAATGAGATACAGTAAACGAGTGATTGACCTATTATAAAACCCTGGTTGCGATTTGGCAATAGCATCCGGGCCTGTTTCATTGAAAAGTGACGCGAATCCCCCAAGGGAACGTCACTTCGCGGCCGATCCTTTGCAGGACTTTCCCTGGCGGGATGTGTCCCTGGCGGGACTTTCCCTGGCGGGACTTTCCCTGGCGGGACTGGGTATTAAAAGGTAACTTACTTGAACTTACGTAAAAGCGGCATACGTCCCGGGGGACCGAGTATCTGTACGTAACATCGCGAGAAGTTACTTAAAAGCGGCATACGTCCTTGACAGGATGTATCTCTGGGGGACCGAATATCATAAAGTAACTTCGCAAGAAGTTACTAAGAAAGGTTGCTGCCTGCTGGGGAGAGCGAATATCTATCCGGCACATTCATCCGGATATTTTCGCGGGGATGCAGTGAAAAAGCATGACATCACCCACATTGAAGAGTTTCGCAAGGCGGTCTGCCGGATGCTTTATTAAGGGAGACCGTTTACCGACGGGAATGCCGCCCCACGACACCTGTTTTACAACCTGAAAGCCGGTTATATCAAGAAGCCTCCGAAGAGTTTTCTTGGAAAAAAGATAGATGTGGTCCGGAATTGCCGACCTCCACTCGGTACGCGCAAACCGCGCCTGCATACCGTTTACATTCGGTGTCGTAATGATGACGTGCCCGCTGCTTTTAACGATTCTCTTCACCTCATTGAGCATTCCTTTCGGGTCAGGGACATGCTCGATGACGTGTGAAAAGTGCACAGCATCAAAATAATTATCCGGGAACTTCGCTTCATGAAGAGTACCGATAAAAATATCGAGGTCAAACTCCTTTATCCCGTACTCCGCAGATTCCCTGCAAACTTCAACACCTTTTGTTTGCCAGCCCTTATCCTTCATGAATTTAAGTAAAAGTCCCGTGGCGCATCCAATATCGAGAAATGTCCTGTAAGCCGCATCTCCCTGAAAAAGATCATCAAAATTAATATCCCGCAATCCGAGTTTCATCAAACGAAAAAAATTTTTTTGATTGCTGAACTCATAATCAAAATACTGCGGCCCGTACCGACGCCTCAGGTCTTTGAATACAGGTCTTGGATTCTGATATACCAGGCCACAATCATTGCATCGTTTATACTGAAACCCGTCCATATCAAGAAGCATTCTGGCATCAGGACTGCTGCATATATTACATTTAATCTGCTCGAGCGTTTCAGCCATCTATTCCTCCGCCAGAATACCTTATTAAGAATTCCTCATTGAAATTATCGGATAAAAAAGGGAGGAGTAAAATAACCGGTTTTAACTTATTTGTATTCAGGGGGAATCGATTCCATTCAAATACGTGAGAGCGCTCTCGATACTGTTAAAAGATTTCAGGATTTTCGAAAACTCCATTGTTTCATACACGGAAAACACATCCGGAGACATCTTCACCAGTACAAGATCGCCCCTGTTTTGCCGAATCTGTTTGATCTCGCGTATGAATACACCCCATCCCGAACTGTTGACATAGTCGACATTCTCGAGATCAACAATGAACCTGTATTTTTTTCGGGAAAGTTCCTTTAAAAGTACACTTTCCATTTCAGGTGATGTTGTCGTATCTATATACCCTTCGGGACACAGTATCGCAACATCCTCATTATTTCCGTTGTATGAAACGTTAATCGTTATTTCAGACAAAATAACCTCCTTGGTGTATTCAATAAATCCGGAGTCCCTCAGGGACCCCTCTTCTCAAGTACAAATGCCCGCGCTTCATACATCATTCTATCAATGAAAAGGGTATCCTGATAATAAAACCTGTTTAATATATTTTCAAGCTCTGAAAGCGCTATCTCTGATTTTTCTTTGAACTTGTTCTGGTCATTTACATACCTGTTTAACTTGAACAATACACTCTGCGTACCGTCCACCAGGGCCTCCGATTTTCCCCGTGAATGGGGCGCCTCCTGGTATGCCCTGTATATCTGTGCGATAACATCCTCGTTGATTTCGGCCATGCACAAACTCCGATCATCAATATTAGTCAAGTATATACCACGATACCACATCTTTTCAATTTATTTTACTTTCGTTGATGTTGCAAGAATACCGTATTCCCATCCCGTATCAGAGAGTTTTCTGTCTACACGCACCCTGACCACATGCTTTTGCGCTCCGTATGCGGTTTTTATATACTGCCCGTTCAACTGTATTTCCTTTACGGTGAGCGGTTGAATCTCGCGGGGAGATATTCCAAGCAAACTGTCACCGACTGAAATTGGATTTTTTACCTCAACACTCATCATATCTTCTTCGAACTCCCTGATAAAACCTGCAACCTCCTGATGTCGTGTATCGCTGTCGCCATAACTCTGCATTACCTTACCATCGTTGAACATGAAGCTGTGTGTAAATCCGTGATTGTCCGGCATTTTTATAAGAGTTGAAACATGGGGTAGTATCGAAGAGGATGTACCATCGAATTCTGCATCCATTACCGCTCTGTACGACATGGCAACAAGTGCGAGATAAAAGGTATTTTTGGTTCTCCCTTCAACCTTATAACCGTCGATATCGATCTTTTTTAAACGGGGAAGCGTATCGATTAGACACAGGTCTTTAGAATTTAAAATATAGGTACCGTGCGTATCTTCCTGTATTTCAAAAAAGTCATCCCTGCGGGATTCTTCAACAACAAAGTACCGCCACCTGCAGGCTGCAGCACAGTTGCCCCTGTTTGCGTCACGGCCTGTAAGGTAACTGGAGAGAAGACATCTTCCGGAATAGGAAATACAGAGAGCCCCGTGAACAAATATTTCGAGCTCAACATCGGGCGCATGGTTTCGGATACGGACGATTTCTGAGAAGCCAAGTTCTCGGGCGAGAATTATCCTTTGTATTCCCTGATCAACCCAATATTTAACGCTCTCTGAATTTGTTGTATTTGCCTGTGTGCTCAAGTGTACAGGTATGTGCAGTTTCAGTGATGATACAATACGAAAGATTCCGGGATCGGAAACGATAAAAGCATCTGGCTTACTTTCCGCTATCTCGGCCATATGGCGGGATAATCGCGGAATATCATCTTCACGCGCGTATACATTTGTGGTTATGTATATCTTCTTTTGATGCCGATGGCAGTAGTCGACAGCCTCTTTCAGAAGCCCTACATCGAAGCCGTTGTACTTCGCTCTCAGTGAGGTTTCCGGAATACCTGCATATACGGCATCAGCCCCATATGCAATCGCATAGATGAGTTTTTCGTAATTTCCTGCGGGGAGGATGAGCTCAGGTTTTTTCATAGTACAGGTTAAAAGATAGGGTTGCTGCAGCATGTCATCTTATCGGTTAAAACCCCACCACTATTCGAACGGCCGTCACTCCGGGCCTGCTTCACTGGTAGCGATTTTAAGTTTATCCAGCAATATTTTTTCTTTTCGCGGACTCGATTTTTTCTCAGGGGTTTTCACCGATTTCGGAAGGGGCTTTCTCGCTGTTTTACTTTTTTTTGTAGCACCCACAATCTCTTCAATCTCTTTTCTGTCGAGCACCTCTTTTTCAAGAAGCCTCTTTGCCAGTTTGTCCAGGGTGTTTTTATTTTTTGTCAGGATGTCGAATGCCCGCTGAAACGCAGCCTTCACTATTTCTTTGATTTCCTCGTCAATATACTGAGAGGTCATCTCGCTGTAATCTTTATGACGTGCTATTTCTTTGCCGATGAATATCGGCTCCTCTTTCTGCCCGTACAACAGTGGACCGAGTTTTTCACTCATCCCCCATTCACACACCATTTTCCGGGCAGTGTTCGTCGCGCGTTCAATATCATTCTGCGCCCCGGTTGTGATGCCTCCATCGCCGAACTGTATCTCCTCTGCGACCCTGCCGCCCATAAGAAGAGTAATTTGATCGACGATGTAATCTTTTCTCAGGTTGTGCTTATCCGATTCGGGCAGGCTCTGCGTGAGTCCGAGAGAAAGACCGCGTGGGATGATCGTCATCTTGTGAACCGGGTCTGCGTTCTCAAGGAGCATGCCAAGCAGCGCGTGTCCCGCTTCATGATAGGCCGTTACCTTTTTTTCCTCTTCAGAAATGATTATACTTTTTCTCTCTGGTCCCATGAGGACCTTGTCCTTCGCGAATTCAAACTCATCCATTCCGACTTTTCGCTTACTACGGCTCGCGGCAAGAAGCGCTGCTTCGTTTACGAGATTGGCAATGTCGGCGCCTGAAAAACCGGGAGTGCCGCGGGCTATTATCTTGAGATTAACCGATTTCGCCAACGGGATTTTACGGGAGTGCACCTTCAAAATACCCTCCCTGCCCTTAATGTCCGGTATATCCACAACAACCTGTCGGTCGAACCTGCCCGGCCGTAAAAGCGCAGGGTCAAGGACATCGGGTCTGTTCGTTGCGGCAACAACTATAATACCCTCATTTTCTTCAAATCCGTCCATTTCAACAAGCAGCTGATTCAGCGTCTGCTCCCGCTCATCATGGCCACCACCGTAGCCTGCACCCCGTACCCTGCCGACGGCATCGAGCTCGTCGATGAAAATAATACACGGCGAATGCTTTTTACCCTGATCAAAAAGGTCGCGTACCCGGCTTGCGCCGACACCGACGAACATCTCGACAAAATCGGAACCACTCATACTGAAAAACGGCACATCTGCCTCGCCGGCAATTGCCTTTGCGAGAAGCGTTTTCCCGGTGCCGGGTGGACCTACAAGCAAAAGCCCTTTCGGTATCTTCGCACCAAGCCGGGTGTACTTTTCAGTGTCTCTCAGGTAGTCTATTACTTCGGCCAACTCTTCCTTCGCCTCTTCAACGCCCGCAACATCCTCAAATGTCACTTTTCGCGCCGAATCAGGCTGCAACCTGGCCCTGCTCTTGCCGAACGAGAGTGCTTTGTTGCTCGTTCCCTGTATCTGCCTGAGCATGATAAACCAGAAAATACCGAGTATCAGTATCCAGGGGACGATTCCGACAAGCGCATTGAGAAATGGAAAATTTTTCTTCACTCCGCCTTTGAATTCAATATTATGCTCGAGCAGTGTGGGAATGAGTGTCGGGTCTTCGTAGGGAATAATGGTATGAAAGGATATGAGAGGCGACTCTCCGCCCGAGACATACCCGTATATGTCCTTGTCGACTATCTTCAGCTGCTGGACTTTGTTGTCTCTAACAAGCTGTATAAAATTCGAATATTCTACTTCCTTGTATGTCTCTTTCGGTTTGTTGAACATAAACATGAGAAAGAGGGCGACAAGGCCTATAATAGCAATAAGCGCAAGCCTGTTGGAAGGCCTGAAGCTTTTAAAATCTTTTTTATTGTTATCCACTAAAAACCTCTCTTATCATCAGCGCTTCTATCGTTTTATCTATTTCCTTATCCTTCATACTCAGCAATATAGTCCAGTTCCCGGTACCGTTCATTATAATCGAGACCGTACCCAACGACAAATGTATCACCGATAACAAATCCCGTATAATCGATTGGAACCTCGATTTCCCGCTTACATTTCTTGTCAAGTAATGTACACACCTTAACACTCTTCGGGTGATGGAGCTTCAAATATCCAATGATATATTCAAGTGTATATCCTGTATCGACAATATCTTCGACAAGAAGAATATGTCTGTCACGCACCTCCATCTTCAAATCTTTAATTATACGTACATCACCGCTTGACCTTGTGCCCTTGTAGCTTGTGGTAGCAATAAAATCCACACTTACCGGTGCAGTGATTTTCCTGCATAAATCGGCGAGAAAAATGAATGCACCCTTCAGGTTGCAAACGAGAACGACTCCTTCTTTTTTATAGTCCTCGCTGATGCGGGATGCGATATCTTCGACCTTTTCCTCGATTTTCGTTTTCGAAATGACTGTTTTCAACTTTTTAAAACCTTATTTCATTTAACCGCTTGTCTCGCGGTCAGCCGCTCTTTTAGCGGTCAGCCGCTTTTATTGCGGTCAACCATCATTTGGGGTGAGCCGGTATTTGACGGCTCTCACCGTGCAACAGTGCACACGCAAGAACGGTATCAGTTTCTTCATCAACCATATATTGTGCAGATACTCTGTTGCTCATACCGTATAAACAGCAGAATACACCGATTACCACCCCTTTACATTCGAGAACAGGAACAACCGAACGTATTTCCACTGGAACCTTATGATCGATAAACAAATTTTTCAGTTTCTTTGTTCCCGTATTCCGTAAGGAAATCCGATCGCCCTCTCTCCTGCTCCGTATTGAAAGCTGCGGCTGAAGCTTGTGATAATCGAAGAACAGACTGTTTTTTTTAAAGACCTCTGGTTTACCGGTCACATCGAACCTGATCGATCTTTCTATCTCTTTGATAAACAGTTCACCCTCTAATATATTTACAGTGTAAAGATACCCTTTCGCTCTTTTATCGACAACCCTTTTCTTGAAAATGAGGGTGTTGTACTCTTTGCGGATTGTGAGTAATTCATTACTATACAATAATTTATTACCTTCAACCCTATTAGATGACAACCTGTGGAGAACACTGTATGACAGATACCTCCTCTTCATCCCATGTTCGTTCGAAATCAACCAGTTGAACGCATGGATGAGGACACGCCTCCGTGTAGGTGGATCGAGCTGTAAAAAACCTGTATAGTCGAATATGTAAACGTCATCTGTCTTTTTACTGGTAATAGTATCGACAGCCTGCCGTGTAAAGCTATCAAGCAGTTCATTTTCCTCGCGAATTATACCGGCCAGAGTTGCGATATGCCGCTCGAATGCGGAGTTGATACGTTGAAAACTGGGAATAATTTCAGTACGGATACTGTTTCTTGGAATTGCTGTATTAAAATTGCTGCGGTCGATTCTGTATGGCAGGCCCTGCTCTGATAAAAAATCCAGAATTTGCCTTTTTGTTACCGTAAGAAGCGGATGAATTACCCGATTGCTTCTCGGCAGGATACCGGATATTCCGGGAAGACCGCTTCCGGTTGCCATTCGGTACAGAATTGTTTCAACGTTGTCTCCGAGTGTATGCCCTGTTGCCACACAGGAATACCCGATCTCGTCAAGTATTTTATATAAAAAGGAATACCGAAACTTTCTGGCTGCTTCCTCCGGCGACTCACCCCTGTCTGACTTGAGTGCAGTGGCCTTTTCAGTATAGCAGTGAATTCCACAGGCCTGTGCCGTCTGTTCCACAAAGGCCTGATCGCCATCGGATTCATCCCCTCGTAGTCCGTGATTGAAATGGGCAATGGAAAGCGTGATGTTGAAGGAGCCCCTCATTTTCATAAATATGTATAACAGTCCTATTGAATCCGGGCCTCCAGATACAGCCAGTAAAACTTTATCCCCACTTTTAACAAGCCTGTTTTCCAGACAATATTTTTTTACATGTTCAACAATATCCATATCTATGCTATTCCTGTACAACCTCTGCTGCGAAAGTGTGCGCGCTGACAGTAAGGGCCATGGACGGGGTTGGGTTTTGTTCAGCCGACCAGCTGAATTGGTACATCCGGCCTGCGGTTGGCTGTATGTAGCTCGCGGACTGTAACTCGCGTATAGGGTGGACCAACCTTTTCAGCCTGCTGAACAAAGTATACCTACTATACCGCTGATCCGTGAGCTCTGATGTGTGTATCGTTCGCTATATTGAATGTCCAGATTTTTTCAACCATTAAATCGATTCATGGCTTCATTGACCGATTCAAGCACCATGGTGGAGAGGGCTTCAACTATCCTGTCCGATTCACTCCTGAATATTGCAAGTTCCTCCTGTGTAAAATCTTCCAGGACATACTCGAATAGATCCTTTTCAGAGCTGCTCTCCGGCCTTCCGATTCCGAATCGAAGACGCGGAAAATCCTCTGATTTTAAAGAATATATAAGAGATTTTATACCGTTATGCCCCCCTGAGCCTCCACTCCGTCTGATACGCATCTTTCCGAAAGGGAGATCGCTGTCATCGGCGATGACAATGATATTGTTAGTTTTGATTTTGAGAAAACTTGCAAGGTATAAAACCGCCTCCCCGCTGAGATTCATAAAGGTCTGTGGTTTCAGAATCACGACATCTTCCGTAAGGCATTTTCCACGACCGAAAACGGCTTTTTTCTTTTTTATATCGAGATTTATACTGTATTTACCGGCAAACTGATCTACCACCAGAAACCCAACGTTGTGACGGTTGTACTGATATTTTCTACCGGGATTCCCCAGACCGACAATGAGCTTCAAAAGCTACACCCCTTTAAGAAAATCAAACACTACCCGGGAATACATTTTAAAAGAAAAATGCAATCACGATTCTACACTTTCGCCTTCTTCGGCGGTTCCTTCGACCTTTTCCTCAAGCGCCTCACCCTCTTCAGTAACTGCCTCAGCTTCAGCAGCAACCGGGACTTCAACCTTGGTCGGTGTGCCGATTGCGACGACGACCTGCTCTGGATTGGAGAGTACCTTCAACTTTTTATCAACCTGCAGGTCCTTTACATGCAGAGAATCACCCACTTCAAAATCGGTGACATCAACAGCGATAGCGTCGGGAATATCTTTTGGCAGGCATTCTATTTCTATATCTCTGAGAAAAACCTCAAGGATTCCGCCTTTCTTCACCCCCACCGGAGTTCCCGACACCTTCACAGGAATCTCCGTTTTAAGCAGCTTCCCTCTTTCGAATTCAAGAAAATCAATGTGGAGTATTTTACGACTGACAGGATCCTGTTGAAAATCCTTCACAATAACCTCGGCCTTTTCCTTTCCGTCGATATTCAGCGTCACGATCGAATGCTCACCGATGTCTTCAAAAAGCTTCTTGAACACCTTTTCCTCTACGGATAAGATTTTGTTCCCCTTATGACCGTACAGCACTGCCGGAATAGAGCCGCCTCTCCTTATTTTCTGCGCCGCTTCTTTGCCGGTATTTTCCCGTATCTGAATATCAAGTATTTTTTTTTCCATTTTTTTTCCTCACGTTTATTACATTTGTGGTTTTATATATAGTACCGAAACAATGTTCCTGTAGAAAGCCACCGAGCGATTATTCAAGACCGATAATATGATTGGAATTTGCATCCATAAAGAGCGGAGAAACCGACCTGTCTTCATGTATTCGCTCAATTGCCTCGGCAAGCAGACCGGCTATCGGAAGCGCCTCGATTCTATCTGTAGCGCTGCTCTTTCTCTCGTCGAGATATATGGAATCAGTTACAACCACTTTGGTCAATGCCGAATCATTTATATTTTGAATTGCATTTGCCGAAAAAATACCGTGAGTTGCACAAGCATAAATACTCTTTGCCCCCTTTTCAGCGAGAATATTAGAAGCAGAGCAGAGCGTGCCCGCAGTATCTATCATATCGTCAATAATAATCAGATCTCTCCCCTTTATGAGGTTTTCCCCGATTATATTCATCACGGTGGATTTGTTCTTCTCGTATCTCCTCTTATCGATAATTGCCATATGTGTTTTTAAAAGCCTCGCAAAAAACCGTGCGCGCTCAACCCCTCCCGCATCCGGAGATACAACAACAAACTGCCCCTCCTTCTCTTTGAAATAATCAAACAAAACAGGGGTGGCAAAAAGATGATCAACAGGAATATCAAAATAGCCCTGAATTTGGAGTGCATGTACATCAAGAAGCAGTATTCTATTGGCACCTGCGGTTGTTATGAGATTTGCAATCAGCTTTGCACTGATAGGTGTCCGTGGCTGCGCCTTCCGGTCCTGTCGGGCATATCCATAATAAGGTATAACCGCCGTGATACGGCCTGCTGAAGCCCGCTTCAGTGCATCAAGGATAATTAGCAGTTCCATTAAATTTTCATTACCGGGATTAGATGTCGATTGAACGACAAAGATGTCCTCCCCGCGTACTGATTCATTTATTTGGACAAAAATCTCCCTGTCGGCGAATCTGCATATGCCCACATCAGTAAGTTCTATATCGAGGCTCTTCGCAATCTTTTCGGCAAGAGGATGGTTTGCCGTACCGGAAATAACTTTCAAGGCGGATCGTACCATGATCTATTCCTTCCGTCCATTAAGGTTTGCGGATCCGCAGCAGAGAAGGCGGGCCCGCCCGCTTCCGGCCGCGTGTGACCGCAAGAGACCCATTAGCATAATTGAGCTTATGATCAATAATCCCGGGTTTCGGTAGAACGCAGAGACTGAAACAATAAACAGCTTCTGGGGCGGGAGGATTCGAACCCCCGAATGTCAGGACCAAAACCTGATGGCTTACCCCTTGCCGACGCCCCATTCAAAATAGAACTATGTGGGTATCGATATGCCCAGCTAATATAAAAAAATATGCATAAAATGGAAACTAAAAAATTATGGGAGATAAAACTACTGCACACCGCAACGGGGGATTGTTGGTTTCTGTAACCTGTGCTCGATACTGCAAAACAATTAAAGGGACCTCTTTCTGTTTCATCTGGCAATGGGTGTTACTTTTCGGTATTTTTTACATCATCGTGGTCCATTTTTCCTTCTAATTCTTTCTCAACCTCTCTGTAGTAAGCATCAAGAACAGCTTTCTGCAAAACCTCTCTAAATGCAGAGTTGATCGGATGCGCAACATCCTTGAACTCACCACTCGTGGTCTTTCTGCTCGGCATAGCTACAAAAATTCCGCTCTGGCCGTTGATAACCTTAAGGTTATGGACCACAAATGAATTGTCAAATGTAACTGAGACGTAGGCTTTCAACTTACCTTCATTACCGACACGTTTCACCCTTACATCAGTAATATCCATAGTATCAAGTACCTCATAGAAAGTTGACTATTAAAAATCCTACCACATACAAATAGTATGTCAAGAAAATTAATTTTTTTCAGCAGGCCATTCGGTTAATGCTTCGATCCGCAGTATCCTCAGTCGTCGTGCCCATATATGCTTTCATACATTTTATACGAAGTGTATACCTTTTTAACGAAATCCCGTGTTTCCGGGAACGGGATGTTTTCAATCATTGTATCTGTACTGATTCCCTGTACAGACCATCTGTTGACATTATTCGGCCCTCCGTTATATGCTGCAAGTACCTCCTCTATGGACTCGAAGCGATTAAGCAGGTAGCGAAGATATGCTGTTCCTGATTGTATATTGAGATCGGGATTGAACAAATCCTGCGTTGTAATCGACCTGTGCATAATCCAGCTTGCTGTAGGCGGCATAAGCTGCATAAGGCCTGCCGCTCCTTTTATAGAGAACGCATCCGGCTTGAACCTGCTTTCCTCTCTGATAATTGCAAGGACAAAGTTGCGGTCAATATCTTTATCGGAGTGCTTCATCATGTCAACATACGCCAGCGGATAAAAAAGTTTCCGGACATCATCATCCATGAAGATAAGATAATCGCGTTTAATATACTCGGCCATATGCTGGGCATACGCAACGCCTCGATATACATCTCCCTTTTCATAGTAAACCCGTGAAAAAAGATAGTCTAATTTGTAATGAAAACTTCGATCAGTTACTTGATATACAGTGTCGAATATTTCGAGCAGATCGTCATACATACCAAGCTCGAACAACCTGAAAAACATACCGGAATTGAGCTGGTCGATTGAATACCCGATCTTTCCCGTTTTACTTCGGATAAAATCAAGTATGTCGATTATGCGTATTCTCGACTCCTGCATTGCCTCTCCCTGGCTGTACAGCTGTATGAGAATTTGAAGGGCTGCTTCATAATTACCTTTTTCAAACAACTGCTGTGACTTTTGCAGTAGAACCTCCGTACCGCCATTATATCGAGCGGCCCGTGGATTCTCTTTCAGATATGAAGCCGCTTTGAAATAATAGTACGAACCGGGATACTCCGATACTGTATCCTGAAAAAAGGTAACATTCCCGTACAGGCCGAAAAGGTAGTGCGCCCATGCCCTGTAGTTCGAGCCATGCAAATCCTCTGAAAACCTCTTCAGGAATGCAACCGCACGGTCTGCTCCATATGTACGAAGTACAAAATAAAACGTTTGATAAATCAGCACGTCCAGGCCGGGATAATCTCTATAGGTTTCGATGAACTGTGACACGGACGCAAGGTATCGTTCGGGAATATCCAGTTTTTTCTGCAGAAGAAGCTGCAGGTAGGCTGCTTCAGAAGACAGGGTTCCCGCTGTTGCCTGCAGATAGCTCTCGAAATATTGGCGCGCTTTCGGGGTATCCCCCGCCTCGAAATGCGCGAGCGCAAGACGGTATAACAGGTCAGGATTATTATTTGACGCATAGATTTTTTCCAACACAGGAACTGCCGACTCATACATGCCCTTTGCCATGAAGGACTCTGCTCTCTGTATCAATACAGGTTCTTCTGCAGGAACCAGATAGGAAAATTCAATTGCCTCGTCATACATCCCATTTCCGCGGTACAGGCGCATAAGATCCGCTGCGTTCAACTCTTTACTGAGAAGTGCTGCGATGACGCGTCTGTCCTTTGTAATATACTTGAGGACGAATACACATTGCGGACTATCCGTATTCATGAGAATGTCTCTGTACACTTCAACCGCTCGCTCGATATTGCCGTCTATTTGACTCGCACGTGCTTCAAGACAGGCTGCGGTTATACTGTATCGAGCAGTTGAATGCAGAAGCTTTCCGGCAGGCGAATAGTATTCTTTCAGACTGAACAGTCTGAAGATAACCGCATTCATCAGTATCGCTGTATCAAAATCATCCTGCTTTTTACGCATATATGAAAGGAGCTTCCGATATCGGTGTACAGCCTCCGGGTATTCGGCAGACAGCTCATAATTCTTTGCAAGCAGATACCCGGTGAACAGACGAAGCCCCCTGCTTTTTTTATACAGCGTTTTATAAATTTGCCGTGCTTTTTCAACAGCACCTGTTTTTTCATATGATACTGCAGCTAGCAGCATCGCTTCAACACCTGTATGTCCGGAGTTTTCATACAGACCTACAGTGCCGGGATAATCTCCAGACTTAAAGACAGTAGAAATTTCGTCATTGAATTTCTCATCAGTGGAGGCGAAAAGAGAGGCTGCTGTTGGCATTGAAAAGAGAAAATTAAGCAGAATCAGTATAGAAAGAGCACGCAATTTTTTCATTGGTTCTGTTCCAAAGCGGAAGTAATTTACTTGATTCCCAGTATTCGGAGTATAAAAGATTCGACCGTAATCGGTAGTATTGAAACAATCGATAGAAAAAGACGCTCAATTAATGGATACAGCCTTGATTTTGAAATGATTACATCGACATTGAATACCGGATGATTCTTTAGAAAGATAAATATGAAACCGCATAGAAGCATCCCCTTTACAAACCCAACGATTACGCCTAAGAGGTAATCGATATCAGTAAGATTAATGCGGTCTACCATAAGAGTAACGGTATTTCTGATAATAATGAGGATAATAGCGATAGCTACAAGAATAATGAAAAATGAAATGATGAGGGCGATATCCGTATTCATACGGCTTTCGAATACAGCACCGAGAGGGCGATAAAACAGAAAAGCGCCGGTCAAACCTAAAATTAAAATACCCAGAGAAAATAACTCGTTTATGAATCCCTTGAGATACCCTCTGATACAGAGCGCAACAACGAGGATAATAATTATTAGATCGATAAAATTCAACGTTAAAATAATCCTCATTCCTGATTTTTTTGATAACTGCGCTATACTATTACTTAGAATATCGTAATATGGATTGCTATTGATGAGTGCGAATGATGATGGCAGGGAATTTATTATCAGTGTAATTAAAAAGGTATTGGAAAACCGGGAAGACCTTTCGCTAAACGACAGCTGTATCAACCAGATTGCCGTCCGGATGCTGCTTACTACTCCGGCATCCCAGATTATGTCTGAATTGCAAACCCTCAGACAAAATTGTGCAGATGATGTACGCCATCTTCAGCTGAAAAAGTCGATTGAGCTCCTCGCCCTGGTGACGCATGAAATCGACTATCAAACCTTCAACCGGGACATGAACTAGTTTGCGAACAGTATAGAATGCTCTCGACTTCACGATAGGACAGTACCTCAAGAATATCCTTTTCAGATACATCCTCCCTGTTGTCTAAATCTGCCACCGTACGCGCAGCCTTTAAAATACGGTAATAGGCGCGTGTAGACAATTCGTATTTCTGCACAGCACGATACAGTATTTCCTGTATGCCTTGATGTATCCTGCAAAACTGTTTTACCAGCTTGGTGTTCATTTCGGAATTCAGTCGTATTCCGAAAGGCTCCAGCCTTTGACGCTGAATGTTTCTCGCTTGTATAACTCGCCTTTTTATCGCTGCTGACGGCTCTGAAGGTTTCCCTCCGACAATATCGTGTGCTTTCAGCGATTTTACCTGTACCTGTATATCGATCCGGTCCAGGATAGGTCCCGATAGTTTCATATAATATTTTTGAATATGCTGCGCACTGCATCTACATTTCCGCTCAACATCGAACAGGTATCCACATGGACAGGGGTTCATGGATGCAACGAGCATGAAACGTGCTGGATAGGTAAGGCGGGATTCGGCCCTTGAGATAGTAATCGAGCCGCTTTCAAGCGGCTGCCTGAGAGATTGTATTATATTGCTTTTAAACTCTGTAAACTCATCGAGGAACAGGACGCCGTTATGCGACAGAGTTATTTCACCGGGAATAGCATTTCTCCCACCCCCTATTATCGAAACGTCGGAAGCGGTATGATGCGGTGTACGAAACGGCCTCGCCCGTACAAGGCCCGTATCCTGGGGCAGCATCCCTGCAATGCTGTATATTTTTGTCGTTTCAAAGGATTCCTTTTCACTCATATCAGGGAGAATGGTGGGAATTCGTGAAGCAATCATCGTTTTGCCTGATCCGGGAGAACCGATAAAAAGAATATTATGACCTCCTGCTGCTGCAATTTCAGCCGCCCTGATTGCAAAGTTTTGCCCGACAACATCACAGAAATCGACTGTATTTTTTTTCTCAGAATACGAGCCCGTTTCCGATACTTGTTGAACAGCCTTCTCAACTGTATCGAGCCTTACATGGTATTTCGAGTGCACGCCAGTTTCGGAACCGGAAAGAAATCCGACTGCCTCCTTTAAGTGTGTAACCGGATGCACCCGTGGACCGCGAAAGAGCCTGGCCTCAGCACAGTTCTGTGAGGGCATGATAACATCTGTGAATCCGCTTTGTATCGCTCGTTCCAATACTGCGAGAACCCCTCGAACGGGACGGACGTGTCCGTCGAGTGATAGCTCCCCGACAATGAGAGAGTTGTGGATATCTACTTCTACTTTCAGGGCACCGGAAACGACCAGTATACCGAGAGCAATGCCAAGATCAAACACAGAACCAACCTTCTTTAACTCTGCCGGGGCAAGATTGACTGTGAGACTCCCGAGCGGAAATTCATACCCTGAATTTCTGATTGCAGCATTGACCCGTTCTCTCGCTTCCCTCACTGCAGGGTCCGGCAGGCCGACAATAGCCTGGCCAGGAAGCCCCTTTTTTAAGTCGACCTCCACATCAATAACCGATGCATACACACCGCTCAGTGTCGCCGAATGCAGTCTGAAAAACATAAATGATTCTCCATTATTTTAAACAGATAAACCGGACATTTTGTTTCACGTTTTTCGGTAGAGGATCCCGGCCTTCGATACTTTGTTCACCGCGGAAATACATTGAATCCGTTTATACACTCTGTTATACTGAAATCCGGTGGGCCAAATCGAGCTCTGCCCGGGACGCATCACTTCGGCGGCATTAACTCATACTGGGGGATGGAAGAATGAATGATATTTGGACTATGGGGGAACTTCTCGTGGAAATAATGAGGCCGAGGCAAGATATGAGCTTCAAGAAAACAGGAGAGTTCTTAGGGCCTTTTCCAAGTGGTGCACCGGCAATATTCATCGACACTGTGGCACGCCTCGGACATGGTGCAGGTATGATAGGCGGTATTGGAAATGATGATTTCGGCGCGTGTGTCCGTGACCGGCTGGTCGGAGACGGAGTCGACTGCAGCCATGTTCAAGTTTTTCCGCGGGGAACAACCGCAGTTGCGTTTGTTACCTATTTCAAAGACGGATCGCGGAAATTCATCTATCATTTCGACAATACTCCCGCAGTATTGACCCGATTCAAGTCCAAAAACTTCAAATCGGTGCCTGCCTTTTTTCATGTTATGGGCTGTTCCATCATGGCAAATAAAGAGTTCGGACTCAGTATTCTCGAAGCTGCGGATTACTTCGCAAAAAAAGGTACGATAATAACTTTTGATCCGAATATCAGGGCGGAATTGATGGATGAGGAAAGTCTTGAAAATAATGTTCGACCCCTGTTAAATGTGTGTCGTGTGCTGATGCCGGGTACCGGGGAGATCAAACTCATATCGGGATGTGACAGCGTCGAGACGGCAGTCGACACACTTTTTAAAAATAAAAAACTGGAAACGATCGTGCTCAAACGAGGTGAAGAGGGATGCACAGTTTACACGAGGGGACGCTCCATCGATATTCCCGCCTACGCCGTTGATGAGGCGGACCCGACAGGAGCCGGAGACTGTTTTGACGCCGGGTTTTTATGCGGATTGCTGGAAAAGAGACCGCTCATTGAATGTGGACGCATAGCTGCAGTGGCTGGTGCATTAAACACCGAGGCGTTCGGCCCAATGGAGGGTAATATTTCAAGGGAGAGGGTGCAGAAAATCGTTCAGTCCCTCTCTTCGTACTGAATCCGCCTCTTCACAATAAAGCTGGAATTCTTTTTGCCCTTTGTTTCAACTATACCGAAACTTCCTCCGCCGAGATAGTAGACATCCTCTCTCGGTTTCAACTGGTAGGATTTCCTCAACTCCTTGATAATACAATCAAAATGTGCCTTTTTACCCGTTTCTCTGTGGACAACCGCAGTAATTAAATAACTCACCGGTTTACTGCATATAGGGCACAACTCCTTCGGTTTCCTATCTCTCCTCGGCCGATAACCCCTGTACTTTTTACTGCTTCTTTGATTATACTTGCTCACCCACTCTCCTTCAGAATCATTATTCTATACTGCATAACAGGATTATGAAATTTTATTTTACGGCCAGCAGCTTCGTTATTCGGTTGTAAAATGTATGAATACCCTGCATCTTAAGTAACAATAAAAAACCTGAATGGCAAATACTATTTCATAAGCCCGGAGGTAAGTGAGTTGGCCAGTTTCAGCACGGCCTCCGACAGGTAATCTTCATTATTTATCATCTTCTTCAGCTGCTCGATGCGGGTTCTTCTCAGGGTGGTAACGTCGGTTTTACCGCCGGATGTTTTGCTTCGTTGACTTATTATCTGAACATTATTCATAGTATACAACTTCAAGAATGAAATGCACCCTCGACATACGTCAGTTTATCTCCGTCCATGCTTGCGACATCGAACCGTACGTTGTGACTGTACAAACTGTTTTTATGTATGTAGAACCGTGCGGATTCAATAATATTCCGTATTTTTTTTCGTGTTATAGATTCCAGGCCCGAACCGTACGCACTGCCGCTTCTAGACCTGACTTCGACAAATATAAGCGTTTCATTTTTCAGTGCTATAATATCTATTTCTCTGTGTCCGCATTGATAATTTGTGTCCAGTATTTTGTACCCCAGCTTTCGGAGATATAACGCAACTCTTCTCTCCAGAACGCGCCCCGCCTGCACCTTATTCATTCAGTATCTGCCTCAAGTAATCCCTTGAAAGCGGTTTTTTAATGAATATCAATGTGTCCTCCTGCAGATCTACAACCCGCTCATCCTTTATTTTTTCACCAAGCTCGTCGACCAGCACAGATACTTTCGGGCGCAGGGGGAGCTCTGGGTTTGCGCTGATTACCCTGCCGATCACATTATTATTGAGCTGAACAATACTCCCGACCGGGTATATTGCCATATTCGAGAGAAATATTTTTACGATATACGGATCGTATTTACGGTTGGACTCACTGAGAATATTCTTCATCGCGTTGTATGAGAGGTGGCTTTCACGATAACTCCTCTCCTTGGTCATTGCGACAAACACGTCACATATTGAAACTATTCGCGCATATTCCGCAATATCGCTTCCCTTTGTTTTACGCGGATAGCCGCTCCCGTCAAAAGCCTCATGATGTTGAAGCGCAATTGTTGCTATTTCGCTGGTTAGTTCGAGTTCCTTGGTAATGATTCTATATCCGTATAGAGGATGTGTTTTAATTCTGTTATACTCATCAGGAGTAAGAGAGCCTTTCTTGTCGGTTATATAATTTGGAACCCGTACCATACCGATATCATGAAGGAGGGCCCCCACGCCGAGGTTAACAAGCCGGTGATCCCCGTATCCCAGAGTAATTCCTGTAATAATTGCAAGAAATGCGACGCTCACAGCAAGTGTGTAGATATACACACCCTCGCTCTCACCCATACTCACCGTTATAGCCTTATTCCTGTCCTTTTTTATTTTTTCAATCAGGGTGTCGACAGAATCGAAAATTATCTTTTTATCATAACCGACTCCGTTTCGAACCTTTTCGAAAATGTCCTCGACGAGTGCAACAAGGTCGTCATATATTTCCCCGAGATCTTTTTGTGCTGCAGCTTCACCTTCTTCTCCGTCCATCATTTTTGTCAGTTTATCAACCTTGTCTTTCAGGGAGGCTTTTTGTCCTGCAGGTTCCTCCCCCTGCCTGACAAGATTACCGGCTGTCTCGACCTCTTCTATGCCCCACTTGACAAGACGTTTTATATCTTCTTCCTTGAGGGGTACCATAGGGGCAACAAGAATATTGTTCATATCTATGTATACCGCTTTGTCGAACACCATACCGGGCTTCAACTCGTCAACCCTGAGTTTATTCATGCCGTCCACCAATTTTCAGTTTATACACAAAGGCAAGAAGCTGCGCAATAACTTCATACAATTCCTCAGGAATGTACTCTCCCACATCGAACTGCATAAGGCTCTCGGTAAGAAAAGCATCCTGCTCAATATGTATACCGTTCTGCCGTGCTATTTTAAGGATCTGTGCTGCGATGTTCCTCTCCCCCTTAGCAACAATTTTGGGCGCGGAATCATCTTTACGGTATTTCAATGCGACTGCACGTGGTTTTCCCATATCACATCTTTATATCGATTTTTTTATAAAAACCGGTGTCTCCCTGACCAAACGGGACCATCTGCACCGTTATTTTTTTATTGTAGTACAGCGACTTAAGGCCGTTTACCAATGAATTCATATGCTTTTCGACCTCTCTCTTAACAGTTGAACTGTTTGTCGATATACTACAGTGAATGGCCTCATAATCTATTAAACCCGTAAATATTATTTTTCTTTCATCTCCGAGATCAACAGTGAGGATAAATCCGTTTTCCCCGTTTTCCCCACCGCCTGTAATCCTTAATTCAGTGCAGGACCTTTTTTCTCGAAGTACAACAGGCAACAATAGATAAAAAGATTGTGCATTGCACATATTACTCAGATTCTGCAGGGTATAAAACTCAGCAGCGTCACTGAAGCGAGCCAAAAATCGGTAGTTATGCAGTCTTTTTACCGCATTTTTTAAAGAATCTTTGATATGCCTCTTTTCCTCCGTAACGAGGACTGCCGCTCTTTTAAAAAAATTATCGGAATTAATCATTTTTTGAATAAATGATTTTTTTGTCATAAGAAGACGGGCAATACTGTCATCCGCTTTGAAAAATCCTCTCTTTTCCAGGTCCTTGACGAACTTCAATTCAAGCCTGGGATAAAGTTTTTTGATTTGAGCTATAAAAAGCCTGCTCTGCGGCATTCCGACAAACCGCGCGTGATGGGACGCTCCCCTGAACTCAACGAGAAAATCATGTGTATTGATTTTGCTGATTACCCGAACGCGAAGAAGTTCTCCAGGTTTAAGCCTCTGTATAGCGGCCGTTTCGGCTACTGCTGTTTTTTTAATCTCCATCTGGCGTCCGCCTCGCGAACTGGTTTAAATGAAAGTCTATGCAACCTCGTCGGTCCATATTTCTGAAGCGCATTCCGGTGCAGAGTCGTACCGTATCCCTTATGCCGTCCAAATTCGTATTCCGGATACTGTTTACCATACTCGATCATAATTGTGTCCCGGTATACTTTGGCTACAATACTTGCGGCAGCGATAGAAACACTCCGTTGATCTCCCCGCACTATTGAAAGAGAACTAATTGAAATATCGTATAGTTTTACTGCATCGATTAATAAAAAGTCAGGAACGATGGACATCTGTGCAATCGCCTGTTTCATGGCATGTATTGTAGCCTGATAGACGTTGATTCGATCAATAGTCCGATGGTCAACACAGCCGACGCCCATGCATACAGCAGTTTCAGTAATCAGTTTGTTTAATTCGTTTCGTTTACGAGCAGTAAGCCTTTTGGAATCATCGATGCCGGGAGGTATATTCTCAGGGTCAAGTATCACGCAGGCTGCTACAACCGGACCGGCGAGCGCGCCCCTTCCCGCCTCATCTATGCCTGCTATTCTTCTATAACCGGCGGTGGCAGCTTTTATTTCGAAGGCGCATATTTCAGGATTGTCAAATTGATATCGCAAGGGTTCCTACCGGACATATATATCCGCTGGAACGGCGGATTTTACAGTAGCGGCTTCACCTGGGCTGCTTTCCCTACCCTGTCTCTTAGATAGTACAGTTTCGCCCGCTTTACCTTTCCCCGCCGGACAACGTCGATTTTCTCAATGCGCGGAGAATTGAGTGGAAACACCCGTTCCACGCCTATTCCGTAGGATTCACGTCGCACGCGAAATGTCCGCCGGGCCCCACTATTCTGCACTCCTATTACATATCCTTCAAATATCTGTACTCTTTCTCTCTTCCCTTCGATGATCTTAACATGCACCTTGACAAGATCGCCAATATGGAAAGGTAGTTTATCAAATTTTACATATTCCTTCTCAATTTCATCAACTGCATTCATTATCCAGCTCCTCTTTTATTTCCTGTAATAATTTTCTATACAATTCCGGCAGATCGGCCTTTGTCAAAAGTCCGGGTCTCCGTTTCAGTGTATTTAGCAGCCTTCTTTTAATTTTCCACTTTTCAATTTCCGCATGATGCCCTGAAAGAAGCACGTCCGGAACCCTCATGCCTCTGTATTCTGCAGGCCGTGTATACTGTTCAAACTCGAGCAGACCGGTTGAATCAAAGCTCTCTTCAAGAGCAGACTCCCGGTTTCCGAGCGATTCTTCCAGCTCCCTTGTAATCGAATCTATCACAGCTGCTGCGGCTATCTCTCCACCGGTCAGAATATAGTCACCAATCGACAGCTCGTCATCGACGAAATTCTCCACGACCCGTTGATCGATACCCTCGTAATGACCGCAAATAAGGGTAATCGTTTTTTCATTCACTAGTTCTCTCACAACAGCCTGAGAATAGACCCTTCCCATGGGCGAAAGGTAAATAACCCTCCCCCTTTTCTCTATGCTCTCCAGGGCTCTGAAAAGAGGATCCGGTGTAAGCAGCATCCCCCGCCCACCGCCGAACGGATAATCATCAACCTTTTTATGCTTGTCTCTGCTGAAGGCACGAATGTCAATCGTATGTATGCCGATAATTCCCCTTTTAAACGATCTGCCGACTATACTCTCTTTCACAAAACAGCTGAATACATCGGGGAAAAGAGTGAGCACATTAAACTGATTCACCCGCCTTTCCGCCTCTTCTGTGTAACTTCGAACAAGTTAGTTGTGATACCCGGTCCCGGGGGGATGTATCCCTGGGGGATGTATCCCGGGGGGATGTATCCTGCCAGGGATTGGCCGCAAAGCCGCCA
>CAYSRJ010000038.1:0-13845 GCA_964433545.1 uncultured Spirochaetota bacterium
CATATCCCGCCAGGGACATATCCCGCCAGGGGACCGACGCCGCTTCTGGAGGCCTATTATGGGTGATATACATATCCCCCCGGACTTGAAGAGAAAACTCGAACAGGAGAAAACAAGCCTTGAGGCAAGCGGTGAATTCAAGAAGGTCACTGTGATGTTCGTGGATATGCGGGGCTTTTCTCATATGCTGAGAAAGCACGACGCGAAGAGGGTTCTCATGCTGCTCGATATCTATTTCCGTATGCTCGTGACTATCGTTCGGCAGTACGGTGGTATCGTCGACAAGTTCATTGGCGACGGCCTCATGGCAGTCTGGGGGCTACCGGATGCAAGAAAAGATGATGTATACAATGCAATCAGGGCTGCAGTGGATATACGGATTGGAATGTTTCGGCTGATACCCGAGCTCGTGAGCATCGGTGAAGTTCCGCTTGAGATCGGCATCGGTATCGGAACAGGAACGGCGCTGTCGGGATTTGTCGGACCTCCTTCGAGGAGAGATTTTACACTGGTCGGCAACTGTATAAACAGGGCTGCAAGACTGCAGTCGATCGCATCCGACAATCGGATATTTATCGATGGGAGCACTGCCGCTGAAGTCCGGTCTTACTCATTTATCCTCTCGTCGAAAAAAAAGCCGCTCAGCTATCCTATGTATATCGAACGGCTATTTGAGCTCGAGGGTCTCTACGAATTCAGCAAGGAGTTCGAGGCAAGCCGAAGGCATCCACGGGTGATTGTCGCCAAGGTAGCCGGAGTGACAAATCTTAAAACCGGCAGACGAAAACCGGTTTTGGTAAAAAGCATCGGTGAGGGGGGGCTCGGCATTGAAATTCATGACTATAAGGATTTCAGTCTCGACGTCGGGGATGAGGTTGTTCTCGATTCGAAGAATCTAAAGCTTATCGATATGCATGACATGAAGGGCTATATCGTCAGAAAGAAAGAGCTCAAAGGGAAGGGGATATTCCGCGTAAAAACCTGGGATATTGGTATAAAGTTTGTTGACCTGCCTGAAGAAACACGAAACAGGCTGCTCAAGGTGGCTGCAGCTAGCCTTATGGTAAGGGATATCGTAAATTTTGCCGATGTAGTTTGATGCCTTTACGGGCTAGATGCGTCCATACGGTCAATCTCCCGCTGCGCTTCCTCCAGAATCGTTGTTGCATCCTCACCGTTTATTAGAATCTTATCAAGCGCGTTTTTGACAACCGTATTCACGGCGAAATAATCGAATTTGGGGTTAAATATATCGCCCCGCTCCATTTCAATCGTGGCCGTTGTGTAGTTCGGGTTATCTTCGTAGAATACGAGAAGATCAATCGAATCCTTGACACTGGTGCGGATTGCAGGTGTGCCGGTATGGGTATGCCATTTCATGATACTTTCATAACTCGTCAAGTACTCGAGAAATCTGAATGCATAATTCTCCCTTTTTGTGCTGTTTTTGAGTAATGTGAGACACATGCCCGACACCGTCGGGCGAGCGTTATCGGTGGAGGGAAGATGCCACAGTGTAAGATCGTATGGGAGATTGGATTTTATATACACAAATGAATCACTGGCAGCCATCAGGATAGCAAGATTGCCGCTGAGGAACATCTGCTCTGCGTCGCTGATAGTCATTTTTGGGGGCATGTATTGATAGGTGAAGACCAGGTCCTGAAGAAATCGTACGGCATTGATGGTTTCAGGGGCATTGAGTACAAGTCGTCCATCTGTGATGGGTGATTTCCCCGTATAACTCTTAATAAATGAAACAAAATGGAGCGTAGACTCCATAGGAATAAAAACCCCCCATTTTCCGTCCAGATTTTCCTTGATTCTCCGCGCCAGCGGTATAATATCCTTCCATGCTACAGGTTCCTTTTCGTCTCTTGTTCCTGATATTCGAAGCAAATGCTGGTTGACGAACAGTGTATATGTTGTAAATGAAAAGGGAATTCCATAGATGCTGTCGCCGATGGTTGCCGACTCCCAGTACTTCGGCAGTATGTCATCTTTAAGTTTTTCCGGAATAAAACCGTCGAGAGGTATGATCAACCCTTTTTTATTCAGCAGTGGAAGGAGCTGGATAGGTGTGAGCACGACGTCCGGAAGATTTTCCTGAGAGAGGAGTTTCAGGTATAGATCCTCCGCACTTCCCTGGAATACTCCTTTCACGGTTATCTGTTTCTGGCTTTGATTGAATGTATTGATGAGGGAGGAGAGCACTTCCTTGTTGTAACTCCCGATGGAGTGCCAGAACCTTATTTCGGTTTCCCCTTTTTGCCTGTCGCCACCCGCAGTAACGGTGGTGGTAATAGCAAGGGCGGTTATGCACAAAGTACTGAGGAAGAGTATCCGGTACAATTTGCGATGTTTGTGAAAAGACAAGGCGATATTCCTCTATCCTGTTTGCAACTTCAGCCGACCGGCTGAATACGATATGCCCAAACTATAGGCAAGTGAACTTCCAAACTAAAAGGTTAAAGCCGATAAATGCCTGATGGTGCACTGGCCTAATGGTTTTTACCTATAGAATGCATACCTGCGGTACGTAATAACAAGCAATTGTAACAATATACAATCATTTTTATATGAAATTCTGGTACCTGTGCCCTTGGTACAAAAAACCAGCTTTCTCCGGCATGGAATGCCGGTATTCCAATGGATAAAACCATAATCGGGTGCATTTTTTAATGCTACAGCGAAACTTTACCATTTTGCTGCAATCTCATAATAATATAAGGTAAACAAGCCCACAAACATGCTTAAAATGCACTTAAAATGTCTTTTAAAGCATAAGTTACGCTGTAGTATTAATTAATTCTGAAAAATGTACAGTCCGCGTATATAATATAACGAATCATGGGAGAATTAAATAAAAAATTCAAGGATGCTGTTCGGGATCTTATGTATCTGCTCGAAAAAAACTACCCTAAAAAGCCATCCATAACACTTGTGGGCAACAGGTACAGGCTCGATTCGGACGAGCGGATGATTCTATACAGAGGTGTATTCAAAACAAGTGACGCAGTAATTCGGATAAAGAAAATTAGGGTTCTACCGTCAGTCGTACCGGGAAAACTGGCAATTGACGGCTATAATGTGCTCATTACGATTGAAAGCTATCTGCTTGGTAAAACCGTGTTTCGTTCTCTGGACGGTTTTGTCAGGGATATATCCGGTGTGTACGGTAATTTTAAGTATACTGAGACGACCCAACGCAGCATCGAGCTGCTTGCAGATTACACTCGAAATCTGCCAATCAAGGAAAGAGGAAAAAAAGGAGACCTGATGGTCTACCTTGACGCTCCAGTATCGAAGAGTGGTGAGCTTGCCGCATATATAAGACGGTTTTTCAAGGCAAGTGGGATACAATCGTGTGTGGAGGTCCTGGCCAATCCCGATTCCCGGTTAATAGAAGAAGGGGAGTCCGGAGCTGTTGCCACATCGGATACGGTGATAGCGGACAAGGTGCCGATCTGTGTTGATATTCCCGGCTATATCATCACTCACGTGCTGAAGAAACGCATCCCTGATCTGCGGCGCCTTCTCGATCAACCGGAAGTACACGGGTAGGGAGGGGGTTGAAATATCAACAAAGGCGAACGGAGTTTATCTCTGGCAGCGAAACCGCGGAATGTATAAATTTGTAAGATTCAGCAGTAGTTCAGACCCAACGAAACGGCCCGGTTATACTATATACAATCTAAAACTCAGTGTGTTCCTGAATGAGAGCAATTGAATCTGCACGGATCCAGCCCTCCCTGCCGTCTGCAATCCTGAACCGGACCCATTCATCACGACTTTCAATAATCTTTACTTTCGTTCCCTCGTGCAGCTCAAATGTTTTCTCACTTTCTGCGATAGGTGAGGAATTAACATCAACGGCCTTGTCCAGTACGATACCCGTGGGATGATTTTTTTCATTTGTAATATATGTGGACATGCCTGCGATGGAAACAGCGAAAAGGATGCCGCATACAATAATGAATCTCTTCAACGAATTCGAGACTGAATGTGAAAGGGAATACAAAATGAAGAGTGCGCAGAATGCGCTGAAAAAAAACAGCTCGATTATCAGGATAACTTTCAGATTGAAAACCGCAAATACCGTTTGAAGTACCCTGTACATGCTTTGGCTGTAGAGAGGCGATATCTTGTCTGTGAGAGACATGCGCACAAACTTCAGATTTGACCGAATTTCCCTGTCAAGCGGCTTTAGATGAAGCGCCCGTTCATAGTAAAGCACTGCCCGGCCGATCATACCCGCCTTGAAATATGTATTGGCAAGGTTATAGTACAGAGCCGGGTTCTCTATTCCCCTGTCCACCAGTTCACCGTATAGTTCGAGTGCCTTGTTGTACTCTTTTTCTGAATATAGTTTATTTGCCCTGTTATAGATATCAGCCGCTTCATTGTCTGCGGAGAGGATTATGGCACCAAAAAAGGTCAAAGCAAGTGCGATAAGAACAGTAATTTTCATACTCTTTTTCATCCCCGTGTCATCTAAGAAAAATATATATACCCGTGTTATTTCAGCGGGTCTGACAAAATGGGTATAGTGTCCGGATAGTTGAATAGAAATACTATCGTTTTCCGAGTACGCGTTCCATTTCATCAATTACCTGACGTGTTTTCTCCCGAAGATTCTGCACGGCCTGCGGATCGTCTGCCGTTCCTGATGAAAACTTGAATGCAGTGCAGGCCTGCAGCACGGTTTCAATATCTCGTTTAGTCGAGTCACTTAGCTCATTCAGGGTTGACAAAATGGCGCTTAGATTTTTATTTGTGACTTCCTGGACAGATAATCCTGTTTTGTCTGCTATATAGGTAACAAGCGCCCTATGAATATCACCAATTGCTGTACCGTAATCGTAATCGGGCCCTTCATCCTGTTCTGTCTTATTGAGGAGAATAGCCGCATGGGCGCGCGCTCTCCGTTTTCTAACAATCCATTCGTTTTTCTCGAGTTTTTCTCTATTCATCTTTAACAGGATGAGCACCATTACTGCAGAGATTAGTGTAAAGTGATATATGTAGAACAGCGGACTGTGCAGGGGAGCAAAGTGCTTGTTTTTCAGTGTCTTGACATCCTTTTTGATGAAGAGGAGGCTTCCCGTCAAATGCTTTTTACCCCGTTCGCGCAGGGGTTTTTCCCGTACAATGTTTTCTCCAGAGACAGTAATCTGTACTGGCTGGGCTGATATGAGGACGTAATTCTTGCTCTCCAGATCGAAATAGAGAAAATCGGGACTGCTGATTATGAGTTTGCCGTTTTCCTCCGGAATTATGGTATATTCGAATTTTTTAATAAAGTATGCCCTGTTTTTTTTCTCCGCCATTCTATTCTTGGTATCGGAGAGGTAAACCCTTCCGTTTAGAGACAGCTGAAGCCCGGGATCGGTAACAGCACTCATATTACCACTGCTCTGGAGGCTGAGATAACAGGTTACCGATTCTCCCGTCTGGACCGATGTCGTGGGAACGATGAGGTCGGCGGAGAGGTTTCCCACAATTCCGTTGAATTTTGCTCGATCCCTGGAGTTCGGCAGAGGGCGGACATGTATCTGTATCTCGTCGCTCTCTATGTTGAAGGTATACGGATAACCGAATATATCGAATATATCGTTATTCTTAATAATAACGGTCGCTTCGAGAACAAGCGGTTTGGGGGCGTATGTTCCCGGCTGCAACGGAAAGAGAGCTACCTTTTTTATAACCGATGTGGTGAAGATGCGGTCCTTATAGGTTTCTTTCCTGTACTCCAGTTTGGTGGCGTTGAACACGTCTTCGATATAAAAACCGGGAAAACTCGGATTTTGCCTGAGTGATACGCTGTCGATATCGAGCCGCGAATACAGGGTGTAGGTGAGAAATATCTGCTCGCCTTCATACACGTCCGCTTTGTCTGGTTCAATACGGATAAAGATGTCTTTTTTCAGAGATTCTTCATCAATTACCTGTTCATTGTTCGACGAGAGCGGGCCTGTACTCTTTTTTACTCTACCTTCAACAACGGTTACCCTGATCGGGTCGGTTTTATATACTGTGCCGCCGTACTTTACGGTAACCGGTGGTATGGTGAAACTGCCTATCTTTTGGGGTTGCAGGATATAGGTGAATGTCGTTGTTTTTGAGCGGGTTGTCTTGCCGTTGATTATTGATATGCTTGTCTGGCTGGTCGAGCTTTCATTGAGCACACTGAAGTTTCGCATTTCCGGAATTTCGGGCTTGGGCAGACGGGTGACGTTTTCGGTTTCAACGGTGACGGTCAGGGTCAGGGTGTCGCCGGTTCCGATTTCCTCTGCATCGACAGCGGCGGATACATGCACGATTTTTTCACAAAATCCTGCCGACCATGGGAGAACAAACAGAGCAAGAAGGAAAAGAGCAACACTACCAGTCTTTTTCATTCTGGACACTCCCCGCTTTTTTTCTGATAATTTCAGCCATTGTTTTCGACTGATCGGTGTTTGTCGAGTTGACAAGGCGCCGGGCCTCTTCAGGTGTAAACTCCTTCTGTTCCTGAGACGGCTGTTTTTGTTGAGCTGTTTCCGGCTGACCGGTATTTTCTTTTTGATCAGGAGCCTGTTTTTTACCCTCGTTTCCGGGCTTTTCATTGTCTTTGTTTTTATTGTTTTCCTTGGTAGAGGGTTTTGCTTCGGACATTTTTTTCAATGCGAGCTCAAGATTATACTTCATGTTCAGATCACCGGGATTGTACTCCATGCCCTTCTTGTAGTTTTCGGCCGCTTTTCTGTAGTCCCCCAGCTTGAAGTAGTTATTTCCGAGATTGTAGTGAATATCGGCAAGCCGTGCCGGTTTCTCCGAGTGCTGCAGAGCTTTCGTGAGCTCTTCGATTGACTTGCTGTAATCCTCCACCTTGTAGTAGGCGTCTGCGCTGTTGAAGTACGGCTCGAGCGCCTTTTTGTTTTTTTCACTCCCTTTGACGTAATAGCCGAGTGCATCTCTGTACAACCCTCTCTTGAAATACCTGTTACCTCTCTTCATTAGAATTCCGTACGGTTCTGCACTACCGACCATGGGAATCAGAAGAATGAAAAGGACGATGAGATAATAAGCATGCGATTTTTTCATGTTACATTCCTTCGGGACCTCACCTTTGTGAAAATATACAGAAAAAGGAATAGAATGCCCAGTGCAAGAGGGATTTGAAACCGCTCTTCATATACCGTGTATTTTTTTGTCTCGATCGCTCTCTTTTTCATCGTTTCGAGCGCCGATAGAAGCTTGGGGACCTCATTGAACGATTTTCCGGCCCTGAAATAGTAGCCGCCGGTGGCATCCGCAATGCTTTTCAGCACCGTTTCATCGAGTGATGAGATGACGACTTTTCCGTATTTGTCCTTTTTATAGCCGGTTTGCGTCCCTTTTTCGTCGAATACCGGTATGGGCGCTCCCTTTTTTGTTCCGATTCCTATACTGAAAACCTTGATTCCCCTTCTCTGTATTTCGCGAAGCGCTTTATCGAGATCTCCCGCTGTTCCCTCCCCATCAGTCATCAGAACAAGGAGGGAATACGTGTCTTCCCTTGGGTTCAGGGATTTCATCGCAACCTCAAGGGGAGCGGAGAGGTCGGTTCCACTTGCCACCGTCGTATCTGTGCCTATGGATTTGATGATACCGGTGAGGGCATCATAATCGATGGTAAGCGGGCACTGGACGAATGCATCTCCTGCAAAAAGTATGAGCCCTGCCCGGTCGCCGTCCAGAGAATTGATAAGATCGAGTGCGTCGATTCTGGCGCGCTCGAGTCTGCTCGATGAAACATCCTCAGCCTTCATACTCTGTGAAAGATCAATGGCGATATATACATCCGAGCCTGTAATGGCAACCGACTCAAGACGTGTGCCTGCCTGCGGCTGGGACAGTGCAAAAATAAGGAAAAGAAGGGACAAACAGATAAATAACCCTTCATTTTTTAAGTTTCCTGCAATATTTCTGCGGGAAAACCGGTTGAGTGTTTGCAGGTCGCCGAGTTTTCCTGCGCGTTTGCCCTTTCGCCGATGAGCGATGAGAAAAAATATATATAGGATCGGGAGAATAATAAGTAGAAAAAGAAGCTGTGGGTGTAAAAATCTCATAGTATGCGTTTCTCCGTTGCTATTATAATGCCGCAGCTGTAATCTCCGATTACATATCGCTGAGAGCCTGCTATTAGTGCCCTTGGTACCGCTGACCGCTGGCATCAGGGGACAGTTCTCAGCACTGCCTTTTCAACAAAAAGGTACAGCATAAAAAGTAAAAGCCCGGTAATGAGAGGGTATCCGAACCATTCTTTGGTCCGTCTGTACTGTTTTATTTCTATTTTACTCTTTTCGAGGAGATCGATCTCTCTGTAAATTTCCTGCAACTTTGCGGTGTTTGTCGCTCTGAAGTATTTACCCCCCGTCGTTGATGCGATTTTTTCAAGAACCTGTTCATCGATTTGTACGGGTACCGATACATACCGCTTGCCGAATACAGTGTCATCGACGGGGAAGGGAGCGCTTCCCATGCTGCCGACGCCGATAGTGTAAATTTTTATGTTCAGAGCGTGTGCTGCAGATGCAGCCGTAAGCGGTTCAACTTCACCGCTGTTATTCACACCGTCGGTAAGCAGTATCATCACTTTACTCTTTTCTCTGCCTGTAATGAGGCGCTTGGATCCTTCTGCAATTGCATTGCCGATTGCAGTCCCGTCCTGAATCATACCTATCTCCACTTCATCGATGAAACTGTACAGGAGACTGTAGTCGATCGTCAGGGGGCTTAGCGTAATCGCCTTCCTGCTGAATACGACAAGACCGATTTTATCCGTTTTTCGTCCTGAAATGAACTCTTTTGCAACGGCTTTTGCCGCACCGAGGCGGTTGGGCTTGAAATCCTCGGCTTTCATACTCGATGATATGTCTATTGCGAGGACTATGTCGATTCCTTCAGTATTCAGCTTCTCCTCGATATAGCCCTTCTGCGGCCTTGCCATGGCAAGAATGAACAATGCGAGTGAAAACATGAGCAGTATGCGTGAAATTAAAAGGAGCCTGACCCGAAAGGTCTTTCTCTGGGGAAAAAATGAAACGAGAGGGGTGGAGATTGTTTCTTTTTTCCTGTTCATGAATAGTATGTAGAAAAGGACCGGAACAATAATAAGACCCCAGAGCATGTGAGGGTTTTTAAAAATCATCGTGTGTAACACCCTCGCTTTCTCCGGAGGATGTTTGAGCCTCCTCCGTCTTTTCGTGGGCTTGTTTGATTATGGTTATGGATGTATCGATATCTGAGCCGATCGTCCGGCGTGGGGGCCTGTCCTTTGCGAACTTTACAAGATCGCTTCTCGTCAGGATGTTCAACAGGCGCATCGGTTTCAGGAAGCGGCTTTTTTGACGAAGAAACCGTTTGAGCTCGCCTGTGGTCATTTCTAGAGCAGGCACCCTAAGATTATGGCCGAAAAACAGGCGCAGAACGTGAGAAAGCTTTGAATAAACGTCCTTTTCGTCAGTGAGATTCTTATGAAAAGTATTTTTAATATCCTCGAGCTGCCGTATGGAATAGAGATAGGGGTCGAACTGCTGAAAGCTCGTCGCAGGGGTTTTTTTGTGCAGCTTTTTTACAAGATATTTTGATATGACCATAAACAGAACAAGCACGGTGCAAATAGATGCCAGAATCACAATAATTATCAGAGGCTGAATATGCGCGCGTAGTGGCGGAACGATATCCTTGAGCGGCGGATTAACGGTGTCCTGCGGGAGAACCGAGAGTATGGGTAAGGGAACCGGCTCGGTTTTCAACTGTTCCGATCCGACCGTAACCTCAAGAGACGGAAGTGTCAGGTTGCCTGTTTGATACACGGTGAGTGTGTATACAATATTTGTTTTATACAGGCCCTTTTTTATTTTGCGGCGTTTTTCATCGACATGCCGTACTTCAAAGGGACTAAAGCTCTCGGAATCTTTCGGATAGGCGATTTTGTCCTTTCTTTTGTGGTATACGGTAAGTAAGATATCGATGGAATCACCGATGGTGAACGGCTTTTCCGAAAGTATATTAACAGTTGCGGAGGGAACATCAGGAGAGGGGTTTCGATCAGATTTCTTTCCAGCCGCCGTTTGTCCGACTATTGAGAAAAACACGATTACGGCGAGTGCTGCTATCCCGGTAAATCGTGCTTTCAATCTGAAATGTTTCTGTGTTTGTTTCAAAAAAAAGCCCTTCTATTGTTTAAAAAAAGTATGCTACAGTTTTTGTGCTCTTTTATGAAAAAATTCGACGAGAGGCTTCAAATAGGGCTCACCGTTTAAAATTTCTATATAGTCGATCCCTGTTGCAATAAAAAGCTTCTTCCTTTTTATGCGTACCGCAGCGCATATCCGCTGGTATTCTTCACGAGCTTTCCTGTCTGCGAGATCGATTATGCGTTTTGTGCCCGTTTCAAGATCATCCATAACGAGAAGCCCTCTGTGGTTCAGTATATTGTGCTCAAATGGGTCGCTGAAAACAACAGGGATGACGTCATGCTGATTCGCCATCATCTTGAAGGATTTTTCATAGCCTTCATCGATGAAATCTGAAAAAATAAAGATAATGCTCTTTCTTCTCTGCGTGTTATTGATAAAATCGCAGACGAGCTTGAGATCGGTTTTACGATTTTGCGGCTGTATGTAGAGCAGTTCTCTCAGCAGCCGCAGTGCGTGAATTTTCTCTTTTTTAGCTGGAATGTACTTTTCGATGGCATCGGAAAAAAGAACGGCTGCGACCTTGTCGTTATTTTCAATAGCGGAAAATGAGAACAGAGCGGCGAGCTCGATCATGATGTCCCGCTGAAGAGATGCGGCTGACCCGAACAGTGTCGAAGCGCTTACGTCGAAGAGAATGATTACGCTCAGTTCTCGCTCCTCCTCGAACACTTTAACGAAGGGCCTGCCGAAGCGTGCAGTTACATTCCAGTCGATTGTCCTGATATCGTCGCCATAGGTGTATTCGCGAACCTCGCTGAACTCGATCCCCCTGCCCTTGAAGACGGAATGGTACTCGCCTGAAAACATCTCGTTTACAAGAAGCCTGGTCTTGATATCGATTAATTTTATTCTTTTTATGATTTCAGCCGGGAGCATCAGGGCACTTCCACTCCTTTAAAAATCTTTTCGATAACATCGTCTGTGCTGATGTCTTCAGCCTGCGCTTCATAGGTGAGAATGAGCCTGTGACGGAGAATATCGTACCCGACATCACGGATATCGTCAGGCACAACATACCCCCTGCCGTCTAAAAAGGCATTCGCCTTTGCCCCGATTTTAAGGTAGAGAGACGCCCGCGGGCTCGCGCCGTATGCGATAAGGTTCTGAATATCAACGAGCTCGTACTCGTCCGGCTGCCGTGTCGCAAGCGTAATATCGACGATGTATCGCTCTATCTTCTCATCGATGTAGATGGTATGTACTACCTCCCGCAGTCTTTCGAGCTCTTTCTTCTTCATTACCGGTGAAACCGAAGGTTGTGTTCCGGAACCGTGAATTTTCATGATTTGCAGTTCTTCCTCTTTTGATGGGTATGGAATTTCAAGTTTCATCATGAAACGGTCGACCTGGGCCTCGGGGAGCGGGTAGGTGCCGTGCTGCTCGATTGGGTTTTGAGTGGCAATGACGAGAAAGGTGCTGTCCATTATGAAGGTCTCGCTGCCTATAGTAACCTGGCGCTCCTGCATTGCCTGCAGAAGGGCGCTTTGCGTTTTGGCGGGCGCGCGGTTAATTTCATCGGCAAGTATTACCGAGGAAAAGATCGGCCCTTTTTTAACGAGGAAATCGCCTGTTTTCTGGTTGTAAACCATGGTTCCGATAAGGTCTGCGGGAAGCATGTCCGGTGTAAACTGGATCCGGTTGAAATCTATGTCGAGAACCCTGGCAAGTGTGCTGACGGTCAGGGTTTTTGCAAGGCCCGGAACTCCTTCAATGAGAATGTGCCCGCCTGATAAAAGGCCTATAATGATTTTGTTTATCATGTCATGTTGACCGACGATGACATGCCCGATTTCTTCTTTAAGTTTCGAGAGCAGCGCGCTCTCACTTTTTATTCTCTCCTGTATCGCGAGGATTTGTTCATCCATTCTCCGCTCTCCTTGAAATAAACATCCATGTAGTATATACTTCTTTTTTCACTCAGTTCAAAGATATAGAATTTTGCACTGCAGGGTCAACAAGCCACTTCTATTTTGAACGATTATTTCGGTACAGCGGTTTACCTCACTTCTCCAGACGGCTGTAAAGTGGTGTATGTACCTGACGGCATGTATCCTTGACAGGATACATCACCCCGGGATACATCCTCCGGGGACTGGGTATCAAACAGTAACTTGCCGGAAGTTACTTAATAGCGGCATATCCCGTCAGGGACATACGTCCCTGACAGGATGTATCGTTCCATGATCGAGTACCTGTAAGTAACTTCGCGAGAAGTTACTTGATAAGACTGCAGTGCTATATAGTGTGCTCCTGCCCGCGTTCTGCAATAAAGATCGGCCCATGAAACACGTATTGCGCCTCATGCAGGCTCGTCTCCTTCTTGTATTCAGGCCAGATATGGGAAAGAATGAGTTTTTGTGCTCCTGCGTCTCGGGCGAGACCGGCAGCGGATGCGGCGGTCATATGGCCCATGGATTCCAGCTCACGGTCCCGGCTCTGGAGGGTTGCGTCAGCGATAAGCAGGTTGGTGTTGGTACAAAAAGGAACGAGGTCATTAAAAAATGCCGTGTCTGCGGTATACACGATGCTTCGGCCCTCATATTCAAAACGAATTGCGTATGTATCAATCGGATGTGTAGTTTTTAAGAAATGAACACTCAACCCGTCGATATGCGGATGAATCTGTTGGGATATTTCCGTAATGTCCATCTCCTGCATGACGGTTTCACGTATAAACCTGAATGTCTTTTTCGGGTCCGACGGCATGTAGATCGGAAGGCCGGGCTTCATATGACCGTCTCTCTGGGCAATGAATACGGCATATCGGAGGGTATAGATGTCAGACATGTGGTCTGCATGCAGATGTGAAAGGAATATACCGTTGATATCACTGAAAGTTATATAATTCTGCATGAAGGAAACACACCCGGGCCCTGTGTCGACGAGATAGCGGGAGGATCCACAGGTGAGAAGATATGATGAACATCCCTCGTTCTTTCCAGCATATGCGGCACTTGATCCAAGAATTGTGATTTTCATTAAAAAATCCCTTTCAAAATGGGTTCGGTTGTTATGAAGGAGGCTCAAATTGTAATACTGTATCCAACGTATTCTGTGTCTCTGTAGGGGAATTTATTCACCGTTACAGTTACACTTTTCACCGGATAAGTCTTTTTAATATATTGTGCACAGGCAAGGGCGGCAGTTTCAATAAGATGATAGGATGATTTTCGAAAAAGTGATTTAATTCCTTTTCGCACCAGGGAGTAGTCGATTGTATCCTCAAGAGAATCACTTTCCTCTGTATACCCTGCGGCGGGAACCATACCGATACTTATCAAAATAGTCTGGCTTTTTCTGCGCTCTTTTTCGGTTACCCCGATATGTGTTGTAATAGACAGGTTGCGAATTGTTATTTTACTCATACCAGGTTTTCACCTCCACACAGGTGCTGTATAGAACAATATACTCCCTGCTAAAAAATATTGAATAAAAATTTTATTTCTATTATGCTATTCATATATATATTTGCGCGAAGCGCGAAAGCTTCAAATAGGGTATTGAGCGGGGATGCTAATAAGCATTGATTTGATGATATCCGCGAAATTCTATTCATATATATATTTGCGCGAAGCGCGAAAGCTTCAAATAGGGTATTGAGCGGGGATGCTAATAA
>CAYSRJ010000038.1:13945-32951 GCA_964433545.1 uncultured Spirochaetota bacterium
TATTTGCGCGAAGCGCGAAAGCTTCAAATAGGGTATTGAGCGGGGATGCTAATAAGCATTGATTTGATGATATCCGCGAAATTCTATTCATATATGTATTTGCACCAAAAGCTTCAAAAAAATATAGCCCGAGGATGTTATAAGAAATTGATTGGTAATAAACAGCGATGTGCTATTATTAATAATGAAAACGGGCAGGAGGAACTTAATGGAAATTGATGTGTTAGAAAAGGGCAACAGGACGACGGTTACCCTGATAGGCGATATTTATGTTGAGCAGGGAGATGAACTGTCGAAGGTATTAAACACAATTGCCGATAAAAACCCTAAGGAAGTGGTAATAGATCTGACCGGCTTGAATTCTATCACCAGCTCGGGTATAGGAAAAATAGTGCTGCTGTATAAAGAGCTGAATAAAAAGGGGGGTGTGGTTAGAATTACCGGTGTGAACAAAACGATAATGGAAATATTCAAGGTGGTGAAGCTCGATAAACTTGTTGAAATTGAAACTCTCTGATGTAAAACAAAAATGCCCTGAAGCCGATCTCGTTCATGCAATAAAGCATTTGTTTTTGACGCATTTCGTATTATAATAAAATTTGGAGACGGGGTTTTTTCTTCAAGGGGAAAACAGAGATGTTTTGGAGAAGAAAGCGAGGTGTTATCGGAAACGATATAACCAGTCTACTGCGCTCCTGGGAGTACGATATTCGCCAGGAGATGATGGTCAGGAAGATAAAGGGCGTTGATAAACTGGTAAAGATTCAGATGCGTCTTGACCTCGGCCTCTTGCAGATGGAGGAAGAGGGGCGTCCCGATGGGAAACGACCGCATGGTAAAGAATCCCTGCTCAATTATTTTGAGGAAGTCGCCGCAAAGATGCGGAGAAAATACGGATCGACCGCAGACTTCAAGCTCGACAAGGACGACTGTTATGCACTTCATCAGGAGGGTATACAGTACTATTACCGGTACCTCTGTTTCTTCCAGCTCGGTGATTACAAGAAGGCGGAACGGGATACCGCGCGTAATCTCAGGCTTTTCGATTTTGTGAAAACATATGCTGCAGAAGAAAAGTACACGGAAGAGTTCGAGCAGTACAGGCCGTATGTGCTTATGATGAATACACGGGCCAAGGTACTCGGCGCTCTGAAGTCGAAGAAGGTAAACCAGGCTGTCACTGAGATACACCAGGGAATACATAGAATTGAAAACGTGTATGAAAAGAGTTCCGAATTTGACGGACAGCCGAAGACAGAGGTTGCATTCCTGAAAAACTGGGCTGAAGAAATCGTAAAGAGGTACATTCCGTCCAAAAAACAGCGGCTGGTCGAGGAGCTGAATGAGGCGGTTAGAAACGAAGAGTTTGAACGCGCAGCAAAGCTCAGAGACAGGCTTAACAGACTGAAGGATTGATGCCGCCCAGTCATTGAAAACCGGGGTGGCATGAATTTGCACCTATCCTTGTGAATTGACGTATAAATCGCACTATTAATCCCCTGTTTCTTTAATATACTGCATGAAGTAGATGGGCCTTTTTTCCATACTAAACCTCTGCTCAAAGATACTTTTGGGGTAGCCATCCGGGTAGTATGCAAACCCCTCGCTGAATCTTTTTGTAAATCCGCGGCTGTTCTGAAAAACCGCAATAATACGTTCCCTGTACTCCTGATGATCTGTAGCCAGGGAGACCCTGCCCCCTGAAACCAGCCTGTGATACAGCATATTGATGAATGGTTCGGTAATGATTCTGTGCTTGTGATGTCTCTTCTTCGGCCATGGATCAGGAAACATGATAAAAAATTCCCACACCATTTTTTCGTAGAGAAACTCCCACACAAATCTTCGCGCATCCCCCCTGCAGACCGTGATGTTCTTCAGGTTTCTCTTCTCAACCTTTGAGAGGAATTTTTTGGCACGGCCGGTGAGCAACTCTGTTCCGATAAAATTACGCTCAGGATGAAGCAGGGCGGTGTCGACGAGGAAATGACCGTTTCCGGAACCGATTTCAACAGAGAGGGGGTGTTTATTTCCGAATATACGTGCAAAGTATGATAACGCTTCGTCCCGGCACGCGGGAGGAATTGTTTCTGTGATAGTGAAAAAGCGCATGGTATAATGGTTCTTATTACTATTGATGATTCCGGCTGATATTTCTATGGCGCTATTCGACCGTCACACTCTTAGCGAGGTTTCTCGGCTGATCCACGTTGCATCCCCTCTGAACCGCTGCATGATAGGCAAGGAGCTGTAGAGGTATACTGTTGATAATGGGGGACAGATAATTCGGTGTTTCAGGCACTTCAATAACCGTATCCGATATCTCCTTTATTCTGCAGTCCCCCTTTGTTACGATAGAAAGAACACGGCCGCCCCGGGCCCGTATTTCTTCGATATTGCTCGTGATCTTCTCATACACCGGGTCTTTGGTGGCGATGACAATAGTCGACATGTTCTCGTCTATGAGCGCAATCGGACCATGCTTCATCTCGGCTGCAGGATATCCCTCGGCATGAATATAGGAAATTTCCTTCAGCTTGAGTGCGCCCTCGAGCGCAATGGGGAAATTACACCCTCTTCCGAGATAAAGGGCGTTGTTGGTTGTGAGAAAATCCGATGCTATCTTTTTTATTTCCCCGTCCTTTTTCAGCACCTCGCCGACAAGTGTCGGAATACGCCTGAGCGCCGCAACAACCTCTCTTCCATACTCGAGAGAGAGGTTTTTCATTCTTCCGAGCATGAGGGCTATCATCGTAAGCACCAGCACCTGTGAGGTAAACGCCTTTGTGGATGCGACACCGATTTCCGGGCCTGCATGGATGTAAACACCGGCGTCGCTTTCTCGGGCTATGGTGCTTCCGACTACATTACAGACACCGAGGACGATTGCTCCTTTTCTCTTTGCCTCTCTCAATGCGCCGAGAGTATCTGCGGTTTCCCCTGACTGACTGATAAGGAAGACAATGTCGTTTTCATTGATGATGGGGCTGCGGTATCTGAACTCCGAGGCGTATTCAACCTCAACCGGTATTCCGGTGAAATCCTCTATAAGGTATTCGCCTATGAGCGCCGCATGCCAGGCAGTGCCGCAGGCAGTGATGATGAAACGGGGAGCATTTTTAATGTTGTTGATGTATGCAATCAGGCCGTCGAGGCGCGCAGTTCCATCCTCATAGTTGAGCCTTCCCCTCATTGCATTTTCCAGAGAATTTTTCTGTTCATGAATCTCCTTGAGCATAAAATGAGAAAATCCGTCTTTTTCAATCATCTCGAGGTTCCACGATATCTGCTGAATCTTCTTCGGAATCTCTCTGTTTTCAGCGGTTTTTACAATGCACTCGGTTCGTGTAATTTCTGCAGCTTCGCCGTCTTCAAGGTAGATAATTTCTTTTGTGTAACGGAGTATTGCCGCAACATCTGAAGCGATGAAATACTCGTTCTTCCCCTTCCCTATAAGAAGGGGGCTTCCGCGCCTCGCGGCGAATATTTTGTCTGGTTCTCTCTTTGAAAGGATTGCGAGACCGTAGGTGCCCTCGACCTCGTTCAACACCTGTGTGAGTGTGTCAAGAAGGCTCCCGTTGTAATTCTCCTCGATGAGATGGGCGAGAACTTCTGTGTCCGTGTCGCTTTTAAATACATGGCCCTTGCTCTGCAGATATGTTTTCAGGGCGTTGAAGTTTTCGATGATTCCATTGTGAACGATTGCGATCTCTCCCTTGCAGTCGGTATGGGGATGCGCATTTATGCTGTTCGGCTCTCCGTGGGTGGCCCACCTGGTATGAGCGATGCCCGATGACGCTGTGGTGGAGAGGCCCTGCGTCAGCTTCTGTAGCGCGGAAATTTTTCCCTCTGTTTTTTTTAGCACAATATCTTTTTTTTCAAGTACCGCTATTCCTGCGGAGTCATATCCGCGGTATTCGAGCTTCTTGAGGCCGTCGAGTAAGACCGGCAGGGCAACACGGTTTCCTATGTATCCCACTATCCCGCACATTGAAGCCTCCTTTCACTGATATGCCGGCCCCATCAGGATGGTTGTCGGCAGATCTTCTGTTTACCCGATGGGTGTGATGAGCGTTCGTATGCTATTTCAAGTTCAGGTTATTCATCTCCGGCGTCTGTTTTTTCAGTTTCTTTCTCTATGATAGTCTCTTTCCCCCCTATGACCTCGTCAGCTTCATGAATCAACCCTCTTGTGAGAAATGCTGCACCTGCAATAAACAAAACAACGCAGATAACGAGTCCGAACTTGGATTGCATGAGATAAATAACCCAGATGAGAAGTGATGCCGCAATTACCAGGGAAGAAACCAGAAGAATATACCGTTTCTTTTTTCCGTAAAAATAGAGTGACAGTATGCTCAGACCCAGTGCGAGCGGAAAAGAAGGCCAGAGCTGCGCCATTATATCCTTTGATGTAAAGGACAGAATGAACAGGGGCACCGATACAAGCGCAATGAAGGTTGCAACAAATAGTATGAAGAGCCTGTTTTTCTTTTTTTTTGTCGAGAAGTACAGGATGTAGAGTGCGGTACCGGCCAACAGAATCAAAGACGGCCACAATTTGCTGAAGCTTCCCTTGAACATACTGAGATTGAAATACAGCACGGCAAAGCTTATGATGAGAAAAACTATGCCCGTTAAAAGATGTCTGGTTTTTCTTTTCATTTCATTCCTTCCTTGTCTAGAAACAGCGATATAGTTTTCGGGAAGAATCACTATATCTTCATAACCTCTATTCTCTGTCTTTCATATTCTTCCCTCGTGATGCGTAGAGACACGTAATTGCCAAGCAATTTCAAAAAATTGAAAATGATTTTATAGGAGTTCACCAGGCTGTTGATGAATTCCCTGTTTTCTCTCTGACGTATCTTTTTGATATTCGTTAGGTATTCAGGGTTCTTTGCCCTGTAGTCACCGAGTATGGTTTTAATGGAGAGAGCCATATCCTTAAGCTCGACGATGGCTTCATTGATAATTACCTCCGCTCTTCTATTCACGTCTCTAATGACTTTTTCCAGAATGCTCCGTGAATTTTTATCCCGATTTATGGTTGCAAGATGCCTGTCAATGGTTTTTGAATAGCGTCCATCTATATCGAGCTCGTCATCCAGGGTGTCGATTTTCTGTGCAATCTTGTTCAGCGCATAGTAGGCGTTTGATAGGTTGGTGAGAATATCCTTCTGGAGGAAAATCCCGCCTACAATAAGCTCATTGATCGTCCCTGCGATTTCAGAACTGTAGTTTTTATTAATAAAGGCTTTCACATAATTCAGCGGAGTGATGAACTTGTATATAGAAAGGCCTATTTTTTTAAACTGGCTGTTTGTCTTTTCGTTGTAATTTTTAACCACCGTAATGACTTTTCCACCAAAAAGCTCTGAAACAATGGATCCGACGGCCTGTTCCCGCAGTGATGTCTTGATGGAGTTCACAATGCCGTGAATGCGGCCCTTGATTTTGAAGGAAAATGTACTGAATATATCGATTGTTCCCGGTTTCGGAAGCGCAATCGGAGCGCTCTTTTGATCGATCGCCCTGATGATCAGAGGAATATAGTTGTTTTCCTGCAGTGTGCTGATCCATTTTTTCAGCTGGTTGAAATGCCCTTTGTTTATAGGCTCTACACCTTTTATACTCGTCAGTATCTCCATTCCTCGATCAAGCCGTTCGTCAACACTGAAGGTGTAGAGTGTGCGGCATAGTTTGAACAAATCTTCTCTGAGAAGAGTGCCTTCAGCGGATGAGAATGAGGGTTTGCGCAAGAAATTCCCCTCTTCGAGTTCAGGATCGAATTCTCTGAGAATAGGGAAGAAATCAAAATAGGTGAACCGCGCGAAGTACAGGAGGTTTGTATATATGTCGTTTATTCTTTTGATCGTTTCCCCGTCAAACCGGTCGAAATAATCTTTAAGCTGCTTGTCTATATATGCGGTAACTTTTCTTATTCCGTGCACAGGAATGAGCTTTTTAATCCGCTCCTCGTTGAGCGATTCATGTATTTCACGTGCCGTATCCGATTGGAACTGCAGTATGAATTCCTCAATGAGAGAGGGTGGAAACTGTTTGTGTGTCTTGTCGAGGGCGAAAAATTTCCGCAGGGGATAGGTATACTTGTGGATATCGTAGAGAAGTCGCGCAATCGGCACACTTATCGCGTCGGTTTTTAATCTGTACAGGTCGATCCGTACCGAAGCGAGCTCTTTCTTTAAAATACGAAGCGCCCGCTTGCGCTCCGGATCGATTCCGAAACCGAAAATCCTGCCGAAGAATCCGGTCGGGGTATTTTTTCTCTCCATTTTTGCCGAGCTCGGGTTCACGATATATCCTGAAAAATTCTCACTTTGATTAAAAGGTCTTTTATCATAAAAAATGCGTATCGTTCATGTTTCAATTGACGAAGTGAAACCTGAAATATACCTCCGTCCCGAATATCTTCAGGAATGGCAACAGGCACACAAACGGCCTTTAAGATGTAACCGCGGTCGGAGCAGAATGAACAGCACGTGTGATGCCCGTGACACAGCGGGCAGATCACGTGAGCGGGAACGTCGACGTTTACGATTGCCCCCGACAGCAATTCGGATACAGTCAGATTGACGCATATGTGATACCCTTTTCTGTTGTAAAAACGTGCCCGCTGTGCGGACTGCACAGGTGAATAGGGATCCCGATGTGCGATATCCTTCAACGAAACGGCATACAGGATCCTATCTCCCGTAAGTACGGCCCGCTTTTTAAAAAGTGTTCGATCGTAATGCCTTCTTCTACTATCATCGATAAGAGTTTTATATGCATTTAGTATTTTAATGAACTCTGTATCGTTTCTGGAAACGTCCGGGTGGCACTGTTTTGCGAGTTTGTAGAACGCCCGTTTGATATCCTGCCTGTCAGCCTCTCTGGTGACATTCAATATTTCGTAGAGTGTGCTCATTTTTCTCTACTCCCATTCGATGGTGGAAGGAGGCTTGGAAGATATATCGTATACAACCCGGTTTATTCCTTTCACTTCGCCTGTTATACGCGTTGAAATCGAGGCGAGGACGTCATCTGGAATCCGGTACCAGTCGGCGGTCATGCCGTCGACGGAATGAACCGCCCGGACAACACATACATTCTCATACGTTCTCTCATCTCCCATGACGCCGACGCTCTTTATTGGAAGCAAAACGGCAAATGCCTGCCATATAGCACGATATAACCCTGCCTTTCGAATTTCTTCGATTACGATTGCATCCGCTTCCCGCAGTATTCTCAACCTCTCTTCGGTAATTTCATCGATGACCCTTACCGCAAGGCCGGGCCCCGGGAAAGGATGCCTTTCCACTATCGCCTCAGGCAGACCAAGGAGCCTGCCGAGCTCGCGGACTTCATCCTTGAACAGCTCCCGAAGCGGTTCGATGAGCTTCAGTTTCATTCTGTCCGGCAGGCCGCCGACATTGTGGTGGCTTTTTATCGTTGCGGAGGGGCCCTTGAACGATACCGATTCGATTACATCCGGGTACAGTGTTCCCTGTGCGAGAAACTCGAGGTCCCCGAGCTTTCCCGCTGTTTCTTCGAACACCCGAATGAATTCGGTTCCTATAATTTTCCTCTTTTTTTCCGGGTCGGTTATCCCATGGAGGCCCTGTAAAAACCTCCCCCCCCCATCAACGGTGATGAGCTCGAAATCAAAGTCCCGGGCAAACGAACGTTTTACCTCCTCGGCTTCGTTCTTCCTGAGGAGCCCGTTATCGATGAAAACGGCCTTTGTGTTTTTTCCGATAGCTCTACCGAGAAGACAGGCGACAACCGATGAATCAACACCGCCTGACAGCGCGCAGATAACTTTTTTTTCTTCAACACGGTTGCTAATCTCCTTCACCTTCCTTTCGATAAAGGAGCCGACGTTCCAGTCTTTTGAAAATCCACAGATTTTGGTAAGAAAGTTATCAAGTATTTTTTTTCCGTTTTCCGTATGCGCAACTTCGGGATGAAACTGGACTCCAAAGACATTCCTCCGGGAATCCGCAATGGCTGCATATGTGCAGCTTTTCGTATCTGCCAGAACCCTGAAACCGGGAGGCAGCTTCTCAAGTCTATCTCCATGGCTCATCCATACGACAAAGGGACCTTTTACATCTATATCGGCGAAAAGACCTTCAGAACTCGACACATGCAGAAGAGCTCGTCCGTATTCACGCTCATCCGCCCGCATAACCCTGCCGCCGAGAAGAAAAGCCGTCAGCTGAAGCCCGTAGCAGATACCGAGCACCGGTATATTGAGCTCGAAAAGTTTTTTATCAATAACCGGCGCTTTTTCTGAATATACCGACAGGGGACCGCCCGACAGAATGATGCCCTTCGGCCTGCATCTGCGGATCGCATCGAATGCCGTGTTGAAAGGGACGATTTCCGAATACACGCCGAGTTCTCTGATTTTACGGGCGATGAGCTGGGTATACTGCGATCCGAAATCAACAATGAGGGCTGTTTCGAGCTCCTCTTCCATAAGAATGTCCCTCTTATATCCCGTGAATATTATGGTTTTGTATTTTAGAATTCAGATTCTTGTACCAGGTTTTTATATACAACTGGCTGTAATTTTTTACAGCTTCCTGCTCTTACATTCGATCGGTAAAAACAATACGGTACGTTTTCATATGGACATTTTACCATTGGAAGTTCACCTGCTTATTGTATAATATAGTATAATAAATGCAATGTCGATATTTTACCTATACGGGATCCCGGTTACGGGGTACGGATTGTAACTGCAGGACGAAGCGGCTGAATGCAGAATACCTACTACAGAACATATTCACAGTACCTGAAGGAAAGGTTCGGGCAAAAGGTCTACAGGATCTGCCTGGATGCAGGATTTTCATGTCCGAACAGGGATGGTACACTGGGAGTTGACGGGTGTGCGTACTGTGCCGATTATGGTTCGTGGGGAGGACGGGGGAAGCGGGATAGTCTTGAAAAACAGGTTGAACGGGAAATCAGGAGGGTATCTCAGCGATATGGAGCATTGAAGTATATTGCCTACTTTCAGGCATATACAAATACCTACGCACCTGCAGAACGTCTCAAAGAAATATACGATACAGCGCTTGCAACATGCAACGATATCGTTGGGCTTGCCATAGGCACCCGCCCGGACTGTGTAGATGAGGAAAAGTTTCGCATGATCGCGGGATATAAAAAAGCGGGGTACGAGGCCTGGATGGAGTACGGCCTGCAGTCGGCAAACGACCGTACTCTGAAGAGAATCGGCCGGGGGCACGGGGTGCGTGATTTTAAAAACGCCGTTTTTATGACTGTCGGGCATAATATACCTGTTACCGCCCACGTTATTATCGGCCTCCCGGGGGAAAACCGATCCGATATTGTTGCAACGGCGAAGTTTCTGGCAGGTCTTCCTATACACGGGATAAAAATTCACAACCTCAATATTGTCAGTGGAACAAGGATGGAAGAGTGGTATCGCAGCGGGATGGTGAAACCACTCGATCTCGACGAATACGCGGACCTTGTCGTGGACTTTCTGGAAAGAACACACCCGGATGTTGTTATTGAAAGGCTGGTGGCTGACACACCGCCTGCGTTTTTGGTTGCACCTGCGTGGAGCGTAAACAAACAGGCTGCGATCCGGAGGATTATTGAGCGGTTTGAACAGAGGCGGAGTTTTCAGGGAAGGCTCTTTCACCAGGACTTTCACCAGGAAGTGCGCGAGGAAGATACGGCGTGAAGATTTATTGTATGTACAGAGATTTTTTTGTTTTTCTCAGAATGATAAATCTGGAAAAAGACACATGGAGTGCGTTCAGGCGCTACTATTATGACAAACATACGGATTTCCTGTCCTACCTGTGGCATACATACCAGGGCTATACGGTGCGAAACATTAGAGAGCGTGCCGGAATGATAAAAAAGGAAGATTACGCTGATGTCGAGAATCTGCTGAAGATATACGATATAGAGGAGAGAACCCGCGAAATCCTGCTGCACTGTAAACGTATATATTATGATCGTGACAGATGCAATGTGTATATTCTGATCGGATTTTTCAGTCCCGATGCATTCGTACTGTGGTATAAGGGCAGGTTCGTGATATGCGTCGGACTTGAGCGGTTTCATGATTTTAAAAACTACGATATTTTATTGGCCCATGAGTACTTCCATTACATCCAGAATAAAGTACGCGGCTCTATTTCAGAGCCTCTGGCCGTACAACTTATTCGTGAGGGAATCTGTGTTCATTTTTCTAAAATCGCGTTCCCGGGAAGAAAGGAACATGAATATTTTTTTTTGACTGAACAGGCGTTTGCAGACGCAAGGGACAGCTACCAAACCATACGTGAGAAACTGCAAAGCAACAAGCTGCACAGAAAGCAGCTTTTCAGCGCAGCTTCAGGCGGGTTGCCGCCGCGGGCGGGATACTACGTCGGGTACAGACTGGTATCTGAGTTTATTTCGGAAGAGGAGTATGCAGACGCCGACGCATTGTTGGGGAAGGAGGAACAAATATTGATGGACATCGAAGAGAAATGAGCATATTTTCAGTATATAAGAAAATTTTAATATAGGGATGTGTGCATGGCTCAAAATAAAAAAACAATGCTATTCATTCTCCTGTTCTCTCTGGTTACTCTTGTTTCCGCCCTAGGAGAAGAGAGCACTGAAGTCAGGGGAGGGGAGGAATTTTTCCTTGCAAAAAATGATGATTATTTTCAAAAGCTCGGAATCATCAAACCGTCGAAGCCTCTCAAGTCGATAGATTTTACAGTAAACTCTCTTGGCGGTGATGCGGTGAAGCTGAGTGATTTCAAAGGCAAGGTAGTATTTCTCAATTTCTGGGCAACCTGGTGCGGGCCCTGCCGTTCTGAAGTCAAGGATATTGATGCAATGTACAATAAACTTCAGGATGAGGATTTCATGGTCATGGCGGTGGATATACAGGAGGACGAGAAAAAGGTTAAAAGCTTTATGAAGAAATATGGGATCGATTTTCCCGTTTTTTTAGATTCGAGCGGCGCAATCGCCCAGAATTATGCTGTTTCGGGCATCCCAACAACGTATATAATCGATCCGAACGGTGATATTGTGGGGAGGGCGGTAGGACCGAGGCCCTGGAAGAGTGAGGATTCCCTGAATTTCATGCGAAGTCTTATGGATTGACGGAGGTTCGCTGGAATAAGAGGGGAAGTATGGTGCGGTAGTATTGCAGGGTATACTGATGAAAAACGAAATAACGAATGTATTTATAGACCTCGGTGGAGTTCTCTTTTCACTTGATTATCAGCGTGTATGGGACAGGCTTTGTACAAGAAGCGGAAAGCCCGCTTCTGAAGTACGGAAAGCACTGTACGCAGAAGATATTTTCTTTCCCTTCGAATCTGGTGCGATTGGGGCGGCTACCTATTACAGCGAGGTAACGGACAGGCTTTCATGCATGATCTCATATGAAGAATTCCAGGATATATGGAACTCGCTTCTGATAAAAGATGAGCACATGTTTGAGATCGCATCTGCAATAAAATCCCAGGCGGATATACTCGTTCTTTCAAATACGAATGAGGTGAATGCAGAATACATGAAGCAGGATATTAAAGACTTGACCGATACGATGGTGTATTCATTTCAAGCAGGGTATCTGAAACCGGATGCCAGGATATTTGAATATGCGCTGCAGGTTGCCGGCGTACTGCCGAACCGGGTGCTGTTCATCGATGATACTGAAGAAAACATCGCCGCAGCCGAATCTCTCGGTATATGTTCCCATCTCTTTACGAATGAAAAAGAACTTCAAGCATTACTCGTGTCACTCGGATTTGAAATTCCACTTTTTCGGCAGGAAACGATGTAGCCGTCTTTACTCCCCGTTAAAGACATCGGTGCAATGGTTAGTGTCTCTGGAATGAAAAATCATAAAACCCCCGCTCTTCCCTGTGAGAAGTCTGTTTGGTGTGCCCTTCGCGATTTGGAATAATTCGTCTGAGAAAACTCTATCCCAGAAGTTTCAGGACGCAGCGTATATAGGTTTCAACCCCTAAAAGAAGCACATCTTCATTAAAGTCGAACTTCGGATTGTGCAGCGAAACGCTGCCCTCTCTCCCCACGCCAAGAAAAAAGAAACAGCCCTTTGATTTTTCGAGGAAGAACGCCATGTCCTCGCCGCCCATGGTCGATTCGGGTTCGATTACCTTTTTTTGATCGACTGCCTCTTCGGCGCACTCCCTGACTACTCCGGACATAAAATCATCGTTGATGGTCGGGGGGTATCCCTGTAAATAGTTCAATTCGTACTCTGCATTCATGGATTCGCAGACCCCGCGTGTGATCTTTTTTATTCGATCGGGCCAGGATTTCCAGATATCCCGGTCAAATGTTCGAGTGGTGCCGCTCATCAGGGCTTCTCCGGCTACTACGTTGAAGGTCGTTCCTGCATGAAAGCTGCCGACAGTAACGACAGCCGGCTTCAACGGGTTCATGTGCCGGCTGACTATACGCTGAAATGCATTGATGACTTGTGTTCCCACCTCGAGCGCATCGATGCAGAGGTGGGGCATTGCCCCGTGCCCCCCCTTTCCGATGATTTTGATATCAAAGCGGTCCATCGCCGCCATGAGAGGCCCGGATTTTACCCCGATATGGCCCTCAGGGACGGTTGGCCAGAGATGGCACCCGATAGAGTAATCAACTTTTGGGTTGTCCATTACACCTTCAGCGATCATCGGTTTCGCCCCGCCCGGACCCTCTTCAGCGGGCTGGAACACGAACTTGACATTTCCCTTCAGGCTGTCTTTGATTTTATTGAGTATTGTAATGGTGCCGAGCACCATTGCCATGTGACCGTCATGACCGCACGCGTGCATGGCTCCATCGTGCGTTGATTTGAAGGGGAGGCCGGTTTCTTCCTTCATCGGCAGTGCGTCGATATCGGAGCGTATCATCAATGTTTTACCGGGCCTTTTCGATCTCAGCAAACCGGTCACACCTGTTTTTGCGATACCGGTTTTGACCTCGAGTTTTTCCTTTTTGAGTTGCTCCGCTATATATGAGGATGTTTTCTCCTCGGTATACGCAGGCTCCGGTATCCGGTGAAGGTCACGGCGAATACGAATGATCAGGTCTCGATGTTCCTGAACCAGTTTTTTAATGTCAATCATTGTAAAAACCCCTTTAAAGAATTCTTTATATTAAGTTGTCCATCTTACCAGGGGATGCCCACTGTGTCTAATAGAAGAGACCGCTCAAGTGCGGGCACCTAAACGATCACTTCTTTTTGGCTGCATGATAATTTTTATTTCTTAAAGCTGGACGAACCTCTGTACATGCTCCTTATCCATGGGACTTGTAAGCAGTGAAACAATGATAAATACTGTTATATTTAACGCAAGGCACTGTATACCTGCGTGAATACCCCAGAACTTGGGAATGACCTTGAATACTTGGATTATTTATCAACGTAAATTTTATTGTTTTACGTATTGTGTTAGGTTGCTTTTATAGGCATGCACAGGTTTTTAAATACTGATGCTTCATCAAAATAGTGGGTTCCAGCAGAACAGAATCATGTGATTAAAGGGGGTACGTCTGCCGGGTCCAGAGCTTATCGTCATTCAACCGCTTTTCAATGGAAATGCCGTAAAAAACTTCAATAGGGCTCAGTATTTCAGGAGAAGTTTCATACACATTCTTAAGGGCATTGCGTACGATATCTATACCCTCACGGGTCATTTTGCCTAAAGGTTTTCTCACCGGGCCTGCTGGCATGCCGAGCACATTCATCAGAGTTTTAACGGCAAGGGGATTTCTGAATCGATCGACTGTTTCAACCACTCGGCCGTCAGGGAGTTTTCTCTTTGACTTTGCCTTAACTGTAACGATTGAAAAGAGTGGCTTGAGCTTTTTCAGATGCTCCTCCGCTGTTTTTATGTCATTTTTCAGAAGAGCCCGAACCATGGACGAAACAGCAGCCGGCGCAATGTTCGAGGTAACGGAAATAACACCTGCAGCTTTGATATCAGTGCGTTTCATCATCTCGAAGGTTTTATCGTCATCGCCGGACATGATGCTCATATCCGGCATGAGAGACCGTTCCTCAGCCATTCTGTCCAGATCTCCGGTCGCCTCTTTTATTGCAATCACCCTGTCGTATCTACTGCTCATGATGGCAATATCCACCGGTGTAATGGCCGTTCCCGTTCGACCGGGGATAACGTACACGATGACCTTTATTTCTTTGAGCTCCTCTAGAATGGCCTCGTAGTACTCCCTTCTCAGCTCGAGGCTCGAAGGGCCGTTGTAGTAGCAGTCGACCAGGAGGACCTTATCGACACCGGCCTCAAGAGCGTGCCTGCAGTGCCCCATCGCTTCCCTGGTGCTGTTCGAGCCTGTCCCCGCGAATATATCGCATTTGCCATCAGAAAACTCGTATGTCTTTCTGATCACCATGTTGTGTTCGTCGGTTCCAAGTGTGGGTGATTCACCCGTTGTGCCGACCGGAAGAATACCGGTGATGCCCTGCTCTACCTGAAATCGGATGTTTTTTTCGAATCCATCGAAATCGATACTCCCGTTTTCCCTGAAAGGTGTGATGAGTGCGGTATAGGTTCCACTGAAATCGACAGCGTGCATTGCGTCCCTCCTCATTTACAGGATCGTTCTGTTCATTCCCATCCGAGAACGGCAATGTTCGGATGATAAGCTCCGAACGATGAGGTAGGCAGAAGGTATAAAAAAAAAGGATGAATTGCAATAAAAAAGTGTGATTTGAATGCAGGCAGGTTTCCATAGTTCGTTCGGCTTGTTATTATATAGGCAATAACTGGTCGATGTAGGAGGAATATCGTGGTCGTTAAGAAAAGAGAGGGAGGTGTCGTATCCCTTCGGGATGGCGTTCGTAAACAGAATCTTGTTTATGGAAAGAAGACACAGATGGTTAAGTTTTTTCTCGAAAAGGATAAGTCGATTCCTGTTCATGCGCACAGGCATGAACAGACAGGCTATTTGATACGCGGAAAGATGATTTTATCGGTTGACAGTGAGGAGCATACGGTTGAAGCGGGTGACTCATGGTGCATATGGGGAAATACGCCGCACAGTGTAAAAATGATCGAGGACTGCGTCATCGTCGAAGTATTTTCGCCTGTGCGGAAGGACTATATGGACTGATTGATCCAAATGCAACCGGCGACTGGTCGTCTGAACAAATTCAGATATGCACACCGGTGGCATTACCCGGTTGCAACGCCTCGTAGTACATCTGAAATATAACAGCTCTTTGGTACAAGGCAAGGCGGAAGTTTTTTATACACCCGTCCGGCAAACTTTTATTTCTTTGTTGTATTCTCCTGAAGCTGTTTCAGCACTGTATCGAGTTTCTGGTTCATATCACCATACCCGGCGAAATCACCTGCGCGAAGCTTCTTCTGCGCTTCATTGTAATAGTCGATGGCTTTGATGATGAGATCCCGTACACTAACCTCGACAGCAACTGTTTTGCCCCCGGTGGCCTCTTCGGTTACTGTGACAGTGGGTTTGCTTGTTCCAAAGAGTTTGTTCAGGGCGTCGTTGAGATCGATTCCCATCTCAATATTGTCCCGGTAGCCGACGATAACCCGTTTGAGCTCGGGAAGCTCGCTCTGCTCTGCCCGCAGGTAGACCGGTTCTACATAAATGAGTGAATCCTTCACCGGTATGACGAGAAGATTGCCGCGTATGATACTCGAGCCTTTCTGGCCCCAGAGGGTGAAGAGCTGTGATATTTCTGAGTTCTGATCTATCCTCGATTCGATCTGAAGGGGCCCGTACAACAGCTTCTGCTTCGGGAACTTGTACTCGATGATCTTTCCGTAGTTGTCCCCGTCGCTGAGTGCGGCCATCCATGCGAGCATGTTGTTCTTGTTCGTCGGGGTAAACGGAAGCATAAGCACGTACTCTTCGTCGTCGTTATGATCGGGAAATTTAACGATCATATAGTAAGGGATCATCGTCGTTTCGGAGTCGCCGTAGATTTCCTTGGGAATGGTCCACTTGTCCTCTTTATTGTAGAATACCTGCGGGTCCGTCATGTGATAGGTCGAGTACATCTCGGCCTGCACATTGAATATGTACATGGGGTAGCGTATATGCTGGCGCAGGTCCCCGGGCATTTCATCGATATCCTTGAACATGTCGGGAAAGATCTTGTTGTACGTCGCGATTATTGGGTCTTTTTTGTCAATAATGTAGAACGACACATCGCCGTTGTATGCGTCAACCGTTATCTTTACGGAGTTTCGTATATAGTTATAACCATCTTTGGATGGGGTAGAGTAAGGGAAATGGTCCGTTACCGTGTAGGCGTCGATTATCCAGTAGAGCTTCCCATTGCTCACCACGAGATAGGGATCGGGATCATACCTGAGAAACGGCGCTAATTTCGGAACCCGCTCCTGAATGCTTCGGTAGAGCATTATCCTGCTGTCCGGGGTTAAGTACCGTGTGAAAATGATTTCCATATTCTTGAGCTGAATAGCCAAAAGCAGTTTCCTGAAAGCATTCTTTATCGGCAGGCCTCCCTGGCCTTCGTACCGGGTTGTGGCGTTGGTCTCACCCCTCGGATAATCAAACTCTTCCAGCTTGGTGTTTACGATGACAAAAGGAACCGTTTCCTCTCCATAGTATATTTCAGGACGATCGAGCTTGAGGGGTACTGAAATCTTGGGTGGAATGTCCTTGACAATGAGTACCGGCAGGCCCTCCTCTCCGATCTTGTCGACGGGTGCCATAACGATACCATAGCCATGCGTAAACTGAAGCCTCTCGTTCACCCACGTCTTCGCCTCCGGAGGGATCTGGTTGTAATTTATCTCCCGGGCGGAAAGCATCACCTGACGGTATAAATCACCGAAGTGATAGCGGTCGGTATCAACACTGTAGAAGTCGTAGTAGAGCCTGAACTCCTGTATCTGCGAGAACGTCGCCTTGAGAGGGCGGTGATCCCAGAGACGTATGTTTTTGACGATACCGGCCTCGGGAGTAAAATCTTCTGCAGTGAGAGAAGGATTTACCGGAAATTCCTTTCTCACTATTCTGTCCAGGTCGTATCCCTTTCTGGTTAAAGTGATATTATTCTTGATGTAGGGAAGCTCCCTCACCAGCTCGTTCGGTCGAACGATGATCTGCTGAAAAATAGCAGGTATGATGCCTGTAATTATTATGGCGGCACCTATAAGAACACCAAATCCGATCAGAGGCTGTTTGAAAGACTTTTTCTTTGCGCCCGTGTAGGTAATAATTGCGGTAAGGAGCGCCACGGCTATCATGACATAGTAGGTATAGCGGACAAGATTGAGATCCGTGTAGCTTGCGCCGAATATGAGACCCCGTTTTGAAAAAACAAGCTGATACGACTTGAGCCAGTAATTCCATGCAATAATAACGGCTATGAGCACTAAAAGTGAGATAAGATGCTTCTTTGCCTGATCGCTGATGGTGAACCTGTTCTGCTCGAAGGTTACATTTCCGGAGAGCATGTACAGAAAGCCCACGGCAATAATGGTCAGTATGACCGTCCCGAGACTCCACGATTTTAAAAACAGGTAGAACGGGAGAACGAAGGTGTAAAAGGAAATGTCTCTCCCAAACGCGGGATCGGCGGTTTGAAAGCTCGTTTTATTCAGCAGTTTAAGAATTACCTCCCATCTCTGGCTGCCGTTTCTCGCCATAATGAGTGCAAGTATGAACAAACCGACAGAGGCGATAATGATGCCGACTGTTCTGCTTATCTCGACCGGCACCCCTGCCTGCTGAATCTTCATTGTTTGAATATTGCCCTTTTTGAAGGCCATAAGAATATTCAGGCCGGAGAAAATCAAGAATATAAAGAAGAACGCCCACCAGAGCCCGATCTTGGTCCACAGTATCTTAACGAATACATTGATAAAGCCGAGCTTTGTAAACCAGGAGTAGTTAATCCAGATTTTGGTTCCGATAAAGAGTGCGATGACGATGAAAATGATAACACCAATAAGAATCAGTATCTTGATACCGGTTTTCATTTGTATCCTCACTGTTGACTTCTAGAATTTTTAAACAAACGTACTTTATTGTGTTTTTTACCACGCAAACTGAATAATAATCAGATAAACGGCGGAAGGCAAAGATAAACTTTTCAGTTGAAGAGAGTACTTTATGCGGATTTTTCCTCTTCTGTCCCCTCTCTGAGAGTGAGCGGGTTTACTTTTTTTGTGATAACATCCTTCGTGATGACGATCTTCGAGATATCTTTACGCGAGGGGATCTCGTACATCAGGTCGAGCATGATATTTTCCATGATTGACTTCAAACCCCGGGCGCCTGTATTTCTCTTGATGGCCTCTTTTGCAATCTGAGATATTGCATCGGGTTTGAATTCCATCTCAACGCCCTCGAGCTCGAACGCCTTTTTATACTGCTTTATAAGCGCGTTTTTCGGCTCGATGAGTATCCTCCTCAGCGCCTTTTCATCCAGATCGTGAAGCGGGGCGATTACCGGTATTCTACCGGTAAACTCGGGAATCAGGCCGTACTGGATGAGGTCATCGGGGTGCACATGCTGCAATATTTTATCCAGTTTCTTCTCGGATTTTTTCTTAACGTCAGCGCCGAAACCGATTGTCTTGTTTGTTATCCGCCTTTCAACGATTTTTTCAAGTCCCACGAACGCCCCGCCGCAGATAAAGAGGATATTCTTTGTGTCTATCTTTATCATTTCCTGATGCGGATGCTTCCTCCCGCCCTGTGGAGGCACCGAAGCAACGGTTCCCTCGATGATTTTCAGGAGGGCCTGCTGTACGCCTTCTCCCGATACATCCCGGGTTATGGAGGGATTTTCGCTCTTGCGGGAAATCTTGTCGATCTCATCGATGTATATTATGCCCATTTCAGCCTTTTCGATGTCGTCTCCGGCATTCTGTATGAGCTTGAGAAGTATATTTTCAACGTCCTCACCGACATAGCCGGCTTCGGTGAGTGTCGTCGCATCGGCAATAGTGAAGGG
>CAYSRJ010000039.1:0-31857 GCA_964433545.1 uncultured Spirochaetota bacterium
CCCGGGATACATCCCCCCGGGATACATCCCCCCGGAACCGAGTGTTTTAGATGTCTTATCTTATGCTACTTAGAATCGACTTTGCGATACGCACGCCTTCAGGCGCAGTTGCACCGTATCCGTCTGCACCGATACTGTCCGCAAACTCCTGGTTTATGGGGCTTCCACCAACGATTACCTTTACCGCATCTCGGATTCCTTCCTTTTTCAAGCCCTCGATTACATTCTGCTGTTCCATCATCGTTGTGGTGAGCAGGGCAGACATGGCAACAATATCAGGGCTGTACTCATGCACGGCCTTCAGGAATTCTTCACTTTTAACATTGATCCCGAGATCGATCACTTCAAATCCGGATGCAAAGAGCAGGGTAGCAACCATGCTCTTTCCGATGCTGTGAATGTCACCGAAAACAGTTCCGATAATTACTTTTCCCATGGACTTGACCTTCTTCCCCTGTTTCTCAATCTCCCGTATTATAACAGGCAGCGCATTCTTCACGACCTCCGAAGCGCAGACCAGATCGGGAAGAAAGAGCTCACCAGTGCCGAACCTGTCTCCCACCTCCCGTACACCCTCGGTCAGAGCCTCGGCACACTGCAGAGGATCGGCACCCTGTTCGATTGCCCGCTGCGCCGTGATCTGCGCATTGTCTATATCGAAATCAGTGACCATAGCCTTCAATTTTCCAAGAATGTCATCAGCCATGTGGCACAACCCTCCTGTAAAAAACACTCCGTCATTTTCGCAATGATAAATATTCCACTATACATGCCGTGCTTTTACAAAATTCTCTACTGCCGTACAACCTGCCTTTTTTTAACCGCCATTAACCTGGCGGCGTCTATTGAAATTGCGAGAATAAGAATCGCTCCTTTTACAACTTCACGCCAGTAGTAGGATATACCTATTGCTTCTTTGAGATGGACCATGCCGTTTCGTATAACTCCGAGAATGATAACCGAGATTATGACACCGAGAAGATTACCCTTTCCCCCCGCCAGACTCACTCCCCCGAGAACAACAGCCGTAATAACCTCCAATTCCGAGCCGAGACCGGCATCGTCCCTGCCGAGGCTCAGCTGCGCAACAAGAATCATACCGGCGATCGAAGCCATAATCCCAGACATGACATAGCTTGAAAATTTTATTCTGTTGATATTGATACCGGCAAGCCGCGCTGCGTACTCGTTGCTCCCGACCGCATACACCTTTCTTCCGTAATCGGTGTACTTCAGGACAAGCGACATTATTGTGTATAACACGATAACATATATGAGGGTAATTGGAATAATCTGCTTGTCCTGAGGTAAATACAGCCTGGCAATCAGGAGAAACTTCTGATCGAAAATTCTTCCCAGCTTCAATGATTCGATATCCAGGGCAAACCACGATGCCATGCCCCGTGCAAGTGCCATGGTACCAAGGGTAGTAATGACTGGATTGATTCCCACCTTTGTAATGATCACCCCGTTGAACGAGCCGAATGCGGTGCCTATTGCAAGACACACGAGCACAATCGCCCACGCAGGGAATCCGATGTGATGAAAGAGGGCGACGTTTACAGCGGTAAAACCAAGAATGGAACCGACCGATATATCAAGTCCGCCTATGAGGAGCACGAAGGTCATACCCACGGACATAATGGCAATAATCGGAAAGTTGCTTATAATCGCCTTGAAGTTCGTATAGGTCAAAAAGTTTGGCGTCATAATTCCAAAAAATGCGATAAGCAGTATCAGAAGTATGATCAGGGCCGGTGCCATGCTCTTCCCGTATACAAAAACCTCGGTAACCCTGTCTTTAATCGTTCTCTTCTGTTCCTCTTCCATAGAAACCGCATTATCAGTCATTATATTCCCCACGCCCTTCATAAAAAGTTACATCGGGCCGGAAATCCCGATTAATGGCCCGATAATTCAGAAACGTTTTCTATCCCTTACTTCGTACAGCGAGACAACAAGTATTAGAATCGCCCCCTGAAACACCCTGATATGAACGTACCTGAACCCGATCATGGTGAACCCGTTATAGAGCACTCCGAGTATGAGAACACCCGCAAGCGTGCCAAGCACACTCCCCTTCCCGCCTGCAAGTGAGGTTCCTCCCATGAGCACCGCAGTGATGACGTCGAGCTCACTGCCGTTTGCATGCTGCGGCATGCCGACCGCAGTCTGGCCGGTGAGAATCAACCCGCTTAGCGATGCGGCTATTCCGCTTACAAGGTAGGTTATAAACTTCACCCTGCGTACATTTATACCGGAGAGCCGCGCCGCCTCCTGGTTGGAGCCGATACAGTATATCTTCCTGCCGAATTTCGACCGTGCCATAACGACGGCCAGGATCGTGTAGATTACGCCGAAGAGTATGAGCGGAAAGGGAATTTTCGCGATCGACCCCCTCCCTATAAACCCGACGACATTCTCCAGTATGAGTATAGACCGGCTCTGTGTTAGAACGTACCCCATACCACGCGTCATTGCCATGGTTCCGAGTGTCGTGATAATCGGATTGAGATCGAGCCGGGTAATTATAAAACCGTTGAAAGCGCCGATAGCTGTTCCCAGGAGAAGGCCGATCAGAATGATGAGCGCAATATGCGGCGGGTTTTCCAAATTATACAGATATGCAACAAGACACGAGGTGAGCGCGATATTGCCACCGATAGAGATGTCGAGCCCGCCCATGATCATCACGAGGGTCAATGTCCCGGCCACAATACCGCTGAAGGAAATATTCGTCAGCATGGAGGACAGATTGTATACCGAGTAGAAGTCCTTGCTCAACACGGCAAACGAAGCAACCATCACCACAAGAAACATAAAGAGTATCGTGGTGCTTGACAGCCTTGTTTTCTGTCTCTCACCATTAGACTCAGCTGTAATATTTTTAGCCATCTTTTGCCCCTATACCGTCGCAGCCTGAAGTAGTTTTTCCTGTGTCGCTTCCTTCCTGGTAAACTCGCCGGTTATTTTACCCTGAGAGATGGTAATGATCCGGTCTGACATTGCGAGGACTTCGGGAAGCTCGGACGATATCATGATTATTCCTGCACCCTTTTCACAGAGGTTTTCCATCATCTGGTAAATGTCGACCTTGGCCCCCACATCGATCCCCCGTGTCGGTTCGTTCATAATAAAGATATTAGAGCCTGTTTCAAGAAGTTTTGCGAGTACTATCTTCTGCTGATTACCGCCGGACAGAGAGTTCACATCGGTTTCAAGGGAAGGGGTTTTGATGTTAACATCGTTCACCCATTTCTGAGACTGTTCCATTTCAAGATTTTTATCGATAAAATATCCGCTACCGAGCTCGTCTATATGCGCCATCGTAATATTGCTGAAAACAGACATTGTGAGGGCCAGCCCTTCAAGTTTTCTGTCTATAGGCATGAAACCGATATTATGCAGGAGCGCCTGCGCCGGCGTGTCTATGAATACCGGTGACCCTTTTATCTTTATGGTGCCGTTGTCCTTTTCATCAATCCCATACAGCGCACGGACAATGTTCTGCCTTCCGGATCCGAGAAGCCCGAACAGCCCCACGATTTCCCCTTCTCTCACATCGAAATTGATATCCTCGATAATGCCCCTGATCGTGAGATTGTGCACTTCAATAAGTGTTTTCCCGAACGGAACATCCCGCTTGGGATACATATCCTTCAATTCGCGTCCGACCATCATGGTAATGAGCCTGCCCCGGCTCGTTTCGGCTGTTACCTCGGTGCCTATCAGCCTGCCGTCACGAAGCACCGTTACCCTGTCGGTTATTTCGAATACCTCCTTGAGCCTGTGGGAAATATATATAACGCCGACATCCTGCAGCTTGAGGCTTCTAATAATGTTGAACAGTGAGACCGTATCCTTTTCGCCCAGCGCTGCAGTCGGCTCATCCATGACGAGTATCTTTGCATCCTTGTATATCGCCTTCGCAATTTCGACAATCTGCTTCTCATGCACGGTGAGGTCACCGACAATTCGTCTCGGATTTATATCGACAAGCATCCTGCCTAACACGGTTTTCGCGTTTCTGTTGAGGGTTTTCCAGTCTACGGTTCGAAGGCCTTTTTTTTTCGGGAGGTTGCCGACAAAGATATTTTCGGCAACGGAAAGGGTATCGAGGGTATTGAGCTCCTGATAGATGACACTGATACCCCTGCTCTGTGAATCGGAGGGGGAATAAAATTCGACATTTTCCCCGTTAATAATGATCTCACCCTCGTCTTTCGAATAATCACCGGCTAGTATCTTGATGAGGGTCGATTTCCCGGCGCCGTTTTCACCGAGCAGGCCGTGCACTTCGCCCTTTTTCAGGTCGAAATTCACCCTCTCGAGGGCAAGCACACCCGGAAAACGTTTGGTGATGTCAACCATTTCAAGCAATCGATTGTCCATTTTGATAACCCCAATTCATTACAACTCATTTTCACACACAAAAACTGTTTTGATACCGTCACAGACCGAATGTTTGCAGATCTAAAACTCCGTCCTTTACAAATCTTGACATGCTTTTGGACTCGAGGATCCAGGGTTAAGGAAGTGAGCGTGCTTTCTGATATATATCCTTTGATTATTCGACCCGATACAGGGGTACTCACCCGACGAGCTTCATTTAAATGGCTGCAGATCAGATGAATTCAGCCCCCAAGCCGGATGCCGTCCACTGACGTTTAAATTCTGCCGGGTGCTGGAGCACCCGGCAAGCTATTCTTCCTGATTTACTGCGGATAAAACTGATCGATATTATCCTTGGTAATTACCTCGTTCTCTACATAGATCCACGGCGGTACTGCCTGGTTTTCAAGCATTGCGCATACCGCAGGCACAACATACTCGCCGTAGTGCTCGGGGAAGAAAGCGATACCCGCGTCGCTTGAACCATCTCTGATCTGGGATTTCCCCAGATCATCCACACCGAGCGTGATGATGATGATGTCGTTCGCATCCCAGCGGCCCGCACCCTGCAGTGCAGCAATAGCACCGGCCATTGTCTGCTCGTTTATCGAGGTGAGCGCTATCTTCTTTGCGTCCGGGTGGGCGGCAAGTACGTCGTCCATAGCGGCCTTTGCCTGCTCGGATTGTCCCATTCCACCGTCTGCCCGCACAATCTTCTCTTCCGCTTCAGGGCCGAACTCATCCACCAGCGCCGCAGCAAAACCCTCCGACCTGAGCATGGTAACGTCTCCGCCGGCAGGCATCTGGAGCAGAACGACCATGTCGACGGCATCCCAGCCGCCCCATTGCTCTTTAATAAGCTTTGCCATATACTTACCGCCCATAATGGCAACCTTCCAGTTGTTTACGCCCATGAACGGCGAACCGGGAACCGGCACGTCGATTGCCAGAATCGGAATGCCTGCAGCACCGAACTTCTGGGCCACTATGTTGTTTACCTTTGCATCGGCCTGGAACTCGATGAAGAAATCGGGGTGCTTGGAGAGCATGATATCGGCATTCTTCAGCCCGATTACCGAATCGTACTGATTGTCCATGATTATCATGTCCTCATCTGAGAAACCCGCAAGCTCACCCTGCTTGATGATGTTCTTTTCAACATCGATGCAGAATGGGAGCGTACCGAAGATGTTCGCAAATCCTAGTTTCTTTCCTTTACCGGGAGACCCGGGATAGGGCTGCTCCTTCTTGGCATAGTCTCTGTACATCTCGAAGGTGTCGTACAGGCCTTTTTCCGCCACATACGCCTTTGATTCTTCTGCCTTCTCCTTTTCTTGAGGTGCCATGGCCCCCTTACCGCCGCCTCCTGCAAAAACAACTCCTGCACTAACCACGAATGTTAGTGCAATCAATACAATTAATAGCTTACGCATGTACCATCCTCCTTAGTTTATTTTTTAAATCAAAATACTTTGAGCTGCAATGTCTTTCATCACCTCACTTTCTTAAATAACTATTAAGTAAATTCAAGAAAAGTTAACTAATTCCTGCCCCTGCCTTTGAGCGCCTTTTCGATTACCTTTACCGCCTCGTTGGCGTCCTTCCCGTACAGGTCGACGCCGTTTCTCGCCGCAAACTCTTCGGTAACCGGCGCGCCCCCGACAATGGTAAGCACTGTATCACGTAATCCTTCTTTTTGCAACAGTTCTAATTGGTCCGGTATACCGCTCAATGTGGTCGTCAGCAGACCGGAGTACCCCACCACATCCGGCCTGTACTTTTTAACCGCCTGCACAAAATCCTCAGGGGCATTATCGATGCCGAGATCGACAATCTCGAACCCGTTTCCCTTGAGAAGAGCGATGACCATGTTCTTGCCTATATCGTGGAGGTCCCCCTTGATGGTTCCGATAACCACCTTACCTTTGCTGATTTTCTTTTTGTTCTTTTCAAGAAGCGGGGTCAACAGCTTCATCGCCTCCTGCATGGTGTTTGCCGCAAGTATAAGATCCGGGAGGAAGAGCTCACCCGTAGAAAACTCGTTACCCACCTCCTTGATTGCGGGGGTCATCGCATGGTCAATAATATCGACCGCTGAAAAACCTTCTTTCAATGCTTCTTTCACCCCTTCCCCAACCTGCGCCTGCTCACCATGATACACGGCGTTGAAAATCTTTTGCAGCACCTCTTCCCGAATTTTCTTCTCCGGGTGTACGTGAACGGCCTCAGCTCTGTGTTCTTCCGTCATTTCCTGTGTCTCTTCACCAGAAACCGCCCAGAGTCTCTCATTATCATATACCCCATACCGGTGAATTGCATTGATCATCGCCTGGTAATTTTCATGGGGAATATAGTTGACGATGCTGTGGCTGCATGCCGCAACATACCCGCCGCCCGGCTTCAGCGTCTCCATGTGCTCTTTCACGTCTTTCTCGACATCCTCCGGTGTGCCGTGTGCGAGCGGAAACTCAATATCGATATTGCCGGCAAGGCAGATTTTTCTTCCGAACTTCTTTTTGTACTCCCGATAATCGATTCCGTACGGGTCCATAGGATGAATGCAGTCCACCCCGATGTCGATGAGCCAGGGAACGATGTCGTCGATTTTACCGTCGGAGTGAAACATAACGGGTTTGCCGGCGTTCAGTGCCGGTTCGATTATGCGTCTCAGATGCGGAAGCCACAATTCCTTCATTATATCCGGAGGTAGAAAAAGCCCCGTCTTGAACGCCACATCATCTGCAGGCCAGATAAAATCAACCCCTTCTTCAACGGAACGTTTCACAAACTTCACCCAGTACCGGGTGCTGATCTCAAGAAGTTCTTCAATGAAATCCCTGTCCCTGTATACGAGGGTCATGCAGTCTTCGAGGCCGATCATGAACTCGTACAGGGTCTGAAAATAGGCGGCGATCAGCACACAGAATCCTATTTTTGTGCCCGATTTTTCGAGTGCCTTTCTGTACTCTCGCACATACTGCATCTTCTCTTCAATGTCATCGTCAGACGGCGGTACCACCTTCTCTTCAAAATCTTTTCTTGTTTTGATGCTCCTGCTGGCGGCAATACCCATTGTGCCATCTTCCTTTTTCTGTTTAAAGGGCGTCCATATCGCCTCGACTATAATCGCATCCTGTCCGATGATTTTGCAAAGCTCAATATAATCTTCAGGGTGCATGGGCCGTGCACCTTCTGATTCTTCCACTCCCTTTGCAGGGTCGCCGCCTATCGCGAGGGTGTTTCCCGCATAGCGTCCCAGCATCTTTTCAACATGTTTGTCCTCGACGAGCACATCGAAGTTCGGCACCCTGTCGATTCTCTTTCGCTTGAACGCGTCAAGCAGCCTGTTAATATCAGGTTCTCCTGTATACGGCTCAAAACCCATCGGAATCCTCCTGTTTCTTTATTATACCGCCGGTGCAATTATCCAACGGCATTACTCTACATAAACTCTGTAGTTGTCAACAAATTTCGAAATAATTTGTCAATACAAAGCTCCGCGAGTCCCAAATACGGGTTTAAACCCGTATAGGGTAACTACCGTACGCTTCGACCGTATCAAGCATCAGCCGGTACAGGTCCGGGTCGATTCCTGCATGAAGCGAATTGCTCGATGAGATAATGTGCCCCCCTCCGGGCGAGGCTGCGCGTATACATTCGATGACTTCCTTTCTCACCCGTTCGGTCGGACTATCCACAAGAGTTTTCACGCAGTCTATATTGCCCTTTCTCGCAATTCGCCGCCCGTACTTCTCTCTTATCCATCCTATGTCCATTCCGCCGAGAGGGTCGATGGGATCGAGACAGTCGATTCCCGCGTCAACGAGCATGTCGAGTATCGGGTTCAGATTGCCGTCACTGTGCTTGATAACGTAAAAGCCCATCTCTTTGTACCCCTGCACCACCCGTTTGAACTCGGGGTAGAGAAACTCCCGGAACATGTCCGGTGACACGAAGGGACCCCTGTTGTCTGCAAAATCATCACCGATACCAAGTATATCGACCCCGCGCGCTCTGACGAGTCCGGCAAGCTCTAGGTTATAGTCGACCGAAAATTTTACTATTCGGCGAACCAGTTCTGGTTCGGTGATAAATGCCATGAGATATCTGTCAAGCCCCATAAGATCCCGCGGAAAAGAAAAAATATCATGGAGGTTCACAACAACTGCTTTGTCGTCCCGGAAACGTTTCAGAACAGAGTCAATTTTCTTGAACCTGATCGGTGAATCCAGTGGAGGAGGGTTATACGCCATGAACGAATCGAGATCGGTAATCGGATGACCGACGGAAACCGGATATTTATCGGCCCCCGTCAAATGCCTTGTAATGTGAAACTCGTCGACATATGTATCATCATCGATTATTTCGAACTTTTCATAAGACGGAGAACAACAGACCGCATCTAAGCCCGCCGCTTCGATAAAATCGTACTCTGTTCCTCCCGGCGTGAAGGCTTCAATCATTGGGCGGGAAATTTTCCACTCGAAGTTAGGCAGTCGGTCTGGTTCCTTCCTTTCCAGAGCCGCAATGATTCTTTCTCTCGATGTCATGATTCATCTCCAGGCTCGTCAGTATTCCTCGAGCATCTTCCTGATCTCTCCGGCTATTCTCTCCGGCTGTGGAATGTAAAACTTCTCCATTACCGGGGAAAACGGTGCAGGGGTGTTCGGCGCGGCGATCCGCTTCACAGGTGCAAGAAGGTAATCGGGTATGTTCTCGGCAACCTGCATGCCGATCTCTGCACCTATCCCGCCCTGCTTCGGAGATTCTTCAACAATAACGATCCGCCCCGTCTTTTTTACAGATGTCAGGATAAGCTCTCCGTCGAGAGGCCACAATGTCCGCGGATCAATCACCTCGCACGAAATACCCTCCTTTACGAGCATGTCGGCTGCCGTGAGGCTGAAATGCATCATCAAAAGGCTTGCCACAATTGTCACATCTTTTCCCTCGCGCCGGATGATGCCCTTTCCGATAGGGACGGTGTAATCTTCATCGGGTATCTCGGATGACGCATCCACCGTACCTGTTTCCGCCCTGATCCCCTTGGACCCGTAGAGCAGCTTGTGTTCAAACATCAGAACAGGGTCGTCATCCCGCACAGCCGAACGGAGGAGTCCGCATGCATCGTACGCTGTTGACGGTGCCACAACCTTGATGCCGGGGCAGCTGATAAAAAACGGCTCGAGGTTCTGAGCATGCTGTGCTCCCCGGCCGGTCACACCCACTGGCGCACGCATAACAACGGGAACCGTGAGCTTGCCGCCGGACATATACCGCAGCTTGGCAATTTGATCCACTATCTGATCCATGGTGCAGAGCAGGAAATCTCCGTACTGCACATCCGCTATGGGGCGCATTCCCATCACAGCGGCGCCGCAGGCAGCTCCGAATATACCTATCTCCGAAATTGGAGTATCAATAATACGTTCACGAAAATCCTTCTCGAGGCCCAGGGTTACCGTAAAGGCTCCTCCGTACCCTCCCGGAATACCGATATCCTCGCCGATGCAAAACACCCTGTCGTCTTGTTCCATCTCATCGTGTATCGCTTTGCGTAATGCTTCCGCTATTCCAAGGCGCATAAACACACCCTCCGTCCCTTTATTCGCCATCAGTCCGCTTTTCTTCGGCTTGAATCATCAATCCGGCACATCCATGGTGACATAGAAATCCCTGAGTGTATCTTCAGGAGCCGGCTCCGGACTCGTCTGGCCGAATGCAATCGCCTTCTCCACCCGTCTTTCGACATCTTCCCGAAGGCTCGATATTTCGCCGCTTTTTATCAGTTTCTCCTCCAAGAGCACCTTCTCGAAAAATGGTATGGGGTCCTTTGTTTTCCAGTATTCCTTTTCTTCGTCACTCATGTACTTGTTTGGGTCCCTGCGGGAATGCCCGCATAATCTGAAAGTCTTCAGCTCGAGCAACGTCGGCCCCTCCCCCCGCCGGGCCCTGTCAACCGCCTTCTTTGCATGCTCGTAGACATCGAGCACGTTCATACCGTCCGCAATATCCCCGGGCATACCGTAGGCAGGGGCGCGGTCTGCAATATTCTCGATTTTAGATACTCTCTTGATGCTCGTTGAAGCGCCGTACTGGTTATTCTCACAGACAAATACTGCCGGGGCGTCATATACCGCTGCCATGTTCAGCCCCTCATGGAAGGCCCCTTCATTCGAAGCCCCGTCTCCGAAAAAACTGACAGCGACTCTCTTCTGTCTGCGGATTTTAAAAGACAACGCCATTCCCATGACAATCGGGATATTCGCACCCACTATCGCGATGGCGGGGAGCATACCCTTCAAAAGATCACCGACATGCATCGATCCGCCCTTGCCACTGCAGCAGCCGGTTGTTCTGCCGTAGAGCTCAGCGGCAATCGCATCCATGGATATTCCCCTGGCAATTGCATGCCCGTGCGGACGGTGTGTCGAGGCAATAACATCATGCTCCTCAAGCGCGGCGCACACCCCCACTGCGCAGGCTTCCATGCCGATATACTGGTGCACCGTACCCGGCATCTTTCCCTCCAGAAACAGGAAGCGGATCTTCTCTTCGAATTCCCGTATCTCGAGCATTGTACGGAACATACCGACTGCCTTCGTTTTTCCAAGCCCTTCTATTACCCGCTCATTTTTCATACTCCCTTTACTCCCTCCATAATCTGCTTGAATGTCTGCAGGAATTTCGCACCAAGCGCACCGTTTATACACCGGTGATCAAAGCTTCCGGTCACTGTGAAGATATTCCTGATTTTCATGGTGTTGTCATCATCGATGAAAATTGTCTTTCCTATTCTACTCATTGCCAGTATCCCGAGCTGCGGGTAATTGATGATAGCGTAGAACTCATCGACTGGATAGATGCCGAGGTTTGTTACCGTAAAAGTCCCGCCGCGGACATCATGCGGCTCAAGTTTCCCGCTCTTCGCCTTTACAGCAAGCTGTTTGACTTCTCTGTCTATTTCCTCCACGACTTTGCGGTCTGCATCCCGCACAACCGGAACAAAAAGCTGGGGGCCCGATTCCACCGCAAATCCGATATGTATATCCTTCATACGAATAACACGGCCCGCCCTGACGGGGGCCGCCCTGACAGGGTCCTTCCTGAAAAAGCCGTTGAGCTCCGGATGCGCACGCAATGCTCCGGCAGCGGCATATATGAAAAGTGAATACACGGAGAGCTTACCGTCAGTCCGGTCTCTGCTTTTTTCGATATACTCAATCATGTGATCCGCATATACTGCAGTCTTCAGATAGTAATGCGGAATCACCGACTTGCTGCGAGCCATGTTCCGCGCAACTGCTGCCTGCGACGGGCTGAGCTCAAATATCGTTTCCCCGGCAGCGCCTTCTCCAGAAACGTCCTGCAGCCTTCCCACAGGCCTTGAAGGAGCTCCCCCAGCAGGCGCAGCAGGTTTACCTGCAGTTTCAGGCATGGCCGTCTGTTTTTCAAACAGCTCTAAATCGCGCTTTGTAACAAGCCCGCCCGGTCCAGTAGCCTGCACAAGCCGCAGGTCAATACCTCTCTTGCGCGAGATATTCCGGACGAGGGGCGTAGCTCTGACATCACCTGAAAGTACCGTGGTTTTCTTTTCTGATGAACCCGACTGACCGTTTATGTTCCCCTCTCCAGAGACAGTTTCTTCAACAAGGGTTTCTTCTACGACGGTTTCGTCCGTTTTATCAGATTGATGCTTCGACCCGTTTTCTTCTATTTTATGCTTTTTACCAGGTTTTTCCTTCGGGCCTCCCAGAACAGCAATAACTGTTCCGGCATCAACAGTTGTGTCCGGACGGGTAATCAGCTCGAGAACCCTGCCACCCGTAAAGCTCTCGACCTCCATTGTCACCTTGTCGGTCTCTACTTCACACAGAGGATCTCCCTTCTTCACAGTCTCCCCTTCATGGACAAGCCATCGTATAAACCGCACCTCATCCGTGGTCTGGCTGAGACGGGGCATCTTTATTTCAACTGCCATTTACACATCTCCTAAAAAAACTTCCTGAGAAATTTCATCGATGCGGCACCGTCAATCCGTCTCGAATTTGAACGGCTTCGGATGAAATTTCGGTGCAACCCTGAGCCAGGGTGTCGTCGGCCTTTCGAGATAGCCCCATTTCTCGAGTGCACCTCTCAGAGCCTTGTTTTCAGGACGCCTCGCATACTCTGCGATTGGAACACCCTCCATCACCGAGGCAATAGCCTGTTGCCATGCCTGTGCGCCGGCTGTGTACCCATCCGGATGCCCGAGCATACCGCCGCCGGAGGGAACAATAATATCCCTGCCGTATTCGGACATAAGAATCGGGGTGAGGCCGGGATACGTCCCTGCTGCAGGCATCGACCACATCTTGTTGAAGCCAAAAAAAGGCGCCTGGGCAACATGCTGACAGCGTAATCCCTCTTCAAGACTCACCATCGGAATACTCGACCAGTAGGTCGGCGTAAGCGTCTGATCAGCGCCGCAGAGCCGTAAAAGCTTTGTAAAAACCGGCCATGAGATTGAATTTATCGCTGCAATCATATGAGAATTATGAACCATCACGGGGATGTTGATATCCGGATCGCTCGTCACCTCCCGTATCGCGGACAGCCCGACCGAGTAAGTAATAAGAATGCCGTTCGCGCCTAACTCAACCGCCTCCCGCGCCTTATTGTGCAGTTTCGAAACCTCGTCGGTAATTGAACAGAAATAAATCAACCTCTTACCCGTTTTCTTCTCCGCCCGGTTAACGGCATCCATGACATACTTGAGACGGTCCCGAAAATCGTTGTTGTACGTATCGGAGGTCATCTCGTCATCCTTTGCCATATCAGCGCCACCGATCGCGGTTTGATACACCTGATCGCCGGTCTGTTTCGGCGTCATCCCCATCTTCGGCTTGATTATGTGCAGAGAAAGCGGTCGGTCATTGATTCCGAGCAGCTTCCGCGTCCCCTCGACGCCGAACTTCGGGCCTTTGAAGTTCTTCACCATATTTTCCGGGAACGCAACATCGAGAAGCCTTATTTTCTGGGAGTATGCAAAACAGTTTCCCGCAATCGAGAGCAGCATCATCGGCACGTTGTCATGCCAGGCGTTTATGGGAAACGCAAGCTGGATAACCGCACTCTTCGTAAACTCGTCCGGTTCGGGAATCTCAAAATATCCAGCCAATTTGCCTGAGAGCATGCGCCGGACCTCATCCGACTCTTCCTCGACCCTCTGCCAGGAGCCTGTCGAACCCTCGATAGCGATCGACTCTATCAGCTTGTAGTGATCGATGAAATCGACACCGGGCAGGCGGTCTGACATATAATACGTTGCAACGATATTGTTCTTCATGTCAATACCGTCAAGCGAATTCTGAAAAATTACAGGGTCGTGAACTCTTTCTCCTTCAGTTTCTTTCATAAACAGTTACTCCTTCCTCGTTTTGGTAAAATCTTTTAATACAATCGTTTTCTCCAGCGAGCGTAATTGATAAGGCACCCATTTTATTACTCAATCACCGGTGCTTTTTACCCGGACGCTTCATGTCCGTTGAATTATACATTCACCGGTGCTTTTTATGCATGCGAAGCTTTTCATCGACACTGTCGTTTATTTTATTTACCACATCCTGCATCCTTCCGTCGGCCTTCGAGGCGGCAAGCAGGTACAGGGAGCGGAGCAGTGTCGACTGCGCCACCATTGAATTCGATTGGGCGATATGCACTCTCCGTTCCGGGCAGGCGGTCAAGAGCAATACATCCACATTTTCGGCCAGCAACGACCCCCTGTAATTCGTTATACCGACTGAAAAGACTTCTCTTTTCCTTGCAGCTGCAATTGCTTCAACAACGGGCCTGGTGCATCCCGAATGTGACAGGGCGATAATGGTGCAGTTTTTATCGGCATGGCCGGCAGTTACAAACATCTCATACGGGTCGGAAACTGCGCGCGCAGTATACCCTATATGCGAAAAGAGTGTTTCGCCTATTGCACCGACCTTTCCGGATCCTCCGAGCCCGAAGAAAAAGACCGTCTTCTTCTGCACGATCCTCCGGGCTACCCGTTTTATCGTGTCGAAGTCAACCGCCTCCTCCGTTGCCTGCAGATTGGAAACGGCCTCCGAGAAAACCTTGCGTATTATGAGATTCGGATCGTCGCCCCTTCTGAAAATCGGTAGAATGGTATCGGGTTCGTATTTCAGATCTCTGGAAAGCGTAATCTTGAACTGGCTGAATCCATCGAACCCGAGCGCCTTGCAGAAACGGGAAATAGAAGCCACCGATGTTCCGGTTCGGCGTGCCACATCATCGATCGATGCGTTCAGCGAATCGAAATCTGCTGCGAGAAAGAAATCCGCAATTACTTTCTGAACGGGCTTCATCTCGTTGTAGGAAGCCTTTAAGCGGGCGAGAATGGACATAGAATCAGTATATGTAAATTATTTTATTTGTCAATTGAAATATGTAATTTTATGGAAATTTTTTTCTATTCTTCCGAGCGGAGGCGCTCTTTCTTCGGAAGGTTGCGTTTAGCACCAGTATCATCAACACATACAAAGGTCACTTTCGTTGAAAAAACCTGTTTCTCCTCTGTTGCGCCTGGCTCATCTGCAAAGACTTCGACAACATAGGTAATCGAAGTATTTCCCTGTTTGAAGGGGGAGATATGGAGTCTGAGAATTGATCCGTTTACTATTCTTGTCTTAAAATCAATGTCATCCATTGCCCTGGTTACAAGTGAGTAGCCTGTAAAATCCCTGGCTGCTGTGAGCCAGGCAGCTTCATCAACCCACTGCAGGAGCCTTCCACCGAACAAATACCCGTGATGATTCAGATGTTCAGGCCGCACAATGGTATAGGTATCCATACAGGCCTCCGTCTTAACGTTCATTTGTAATGCTTATGGTGAGCGGACACCCGATCTTCGGGGCCGTACGATCCCGCCCCTACGCTACTTCAAATAAGTTGTCTGTGACAATCAGCCTCTAAGCGACATTGGTCGATTCAAACCAGTACTATACGGGAAGGCGCATTCTCATTATTTCATGTCCCTCAAAACTTCCTGCAGCACGAAAGGTCTTTTTCACTTTTTGAGAGAGGTTCCTGTATACGTTCGCCGTTATGTAGAAGTTGCCGGGCTTTACGTATTTTTTTCCGAGGTGAAATATTGTATTGATCGAGCTTGAAATGATTGTTCCCGTATCCCCTCTCTTCCGGTACACGGTATTCCCGATATGAAGAGCAATACGGTAGGAGACAAGTTTTTTAAAATTCAGCTCTTCAACACTGAAGAGTTTACGGGAGAGAATAATGCGCATACAGGCCATGACTGCACCGAAACTCAAGCCGCTGTAGGGAAAGAGTATAAGACCGCCGAATTCATTCCACATCCAGATCCTGCCGTGTTCGGATGCAACCATTCTTTCGATGAAATTCTTGAATTTATTTACAGCAATATTCAGCTGTATGTCACTGAACTGGTTTTTTAATGCTGTTTGATTATCGAGCTCAGCAAACATCAGGTAAAAGGTATACTCCTGGCCTGTTTTCACACCGCGCCAGTCCTCCCCCGACGGAATACAGCATTCTACAAGAGACGCCCTGCGGCGATTACCTTCCTGAGCCGGACCCTCTTTGACTGAAGCAAACGCTGTTACCTGCCGAAGCCGCCTCGTATCTATTTGCTTCATGTCCTTCCCGAGATAGTCTGATGCGCCGCTATGAAAAAGCGAAGCGGGATCTTTTAAAACTCCGCGACCATCGATTATTCCGTATACCAGACCGCGTATCTTCGATAGATACTCGAGCGTTTGGTCCCTCTTTTCAGCGGTAAAACCATTAATATCAACATAGAGAAGAAACTCATGCACTTTCCGACGGAGCTCTTCTTTCATATCTGCGTACGAGCAGATTCGGATGCTGTAGGTTTTACTCTTTTGTATGGGTTTGAAATATTCTTTTACAGCTTCCGTATCAGTAACAACGATAATATCCATTTACCGTTCCAGTTGTAATTGATAAGTATAACACGAGGTGTTAGCACCGTATTTTGAAGGGGTGAGCTGTGCCGCGATTGTCTCATTCATCATATGATACACCGAATCACTGAGTGTTACATGATTTGGCGGTGTGTACTTTGTCTCGATTTCAAAGAGTTTTTTGAGCGTATCGCTCTTGATATCACCGTAATTCCGCATATATAAACACGGGCCGTTGTTAATGGCCATTCGAATTCTGAGAGGCTTGTTCAGCCTGCATGAAACCAGATTGTATAAGTAGAGTTCATGGATAATTTCCATGGCGCTTAAAACTGCATTCGAGTTTTTATTGGAGAAATAAAATGCGGCCAAACCGCCGTCGCCGGCCCAATTCCAGATACGTCCGTTTCGGCGTTCAATCGCACTCTGCACAATACCTCGCAGGTCATCATAGGTCGAATAAACAATCTCACTCTCGTTTTGACCGACAATGGCGGAACTCCCGACGATATCGAGGCTTAAAAAGGTAAATATATACTCATCGTTTTCCCGTAAAACCCCCCAATTCTTCGTTCGCCGAACACGGGGATTTTCCAAAAACATTTTTACTTCACCGTCATAGATCAAGCCAGCCTTGTTGAGTTCGTTGATTATTTCACGCAGGTGGGGAACCCTGTACTTTCTACCTCCAAGCCCTGTTTCCTGACATTGAATAAGCAGGATAATAAAATCGAGCATGAGCTCGTCCTTTTTTATATCCCTGACAATCTGGCTCGCAGCATCTTTGTTCGGAATCGACATATTCGGTGAAAACCCGGATCGCTCATAAATATCGTAGTTTCGTATTAGACGTCGAGCCAGATGAATCATTGATCGTACATCCATTGATTCGCCGAGCGCCCTGGTCGTTAAATGTACAAGCCACCCACTGATACGCATACTGTTTCGCCCTTATGGTATATATTCTCAGGAGCTGCTCCCGCGGGCTCCCCTTTCTATTTTCGACCCTTTACGCGTTATTTGAAATAGTAAAATATTTGCAGATGGAAATGAGAAAATTCCCTAAAAAAAAAGTGCTATTCCGTCGTTCGCTGGAACAACCTGGTATAGCGGTTATACGCATCATCCCATTTTTCTCCTTTCCGGGGTTCATGGTGCCTCAGCCTGAATGAGCGTATCGCTGTATCACGTCCTTCTTCAAGGGAGCATATCTCCCCGGTTCCCTTCAACTGCATGAGCAGATTCCCAACCGCCGTCGTTTCTGACGGACCGGCCACAACGGGTACGTGCATACAATCCGCAGTCCACTGGCAGAGAAGTCGGTGATTTGAACCGCCGCCCACAAGGTGAAGAAGCTCGATCCGTTTTCCGGTCAGCCGCATCATCTCCTCGAAACTCCGACGAAACTTCATAGCAAGGCTCTCATACACACAGCGCGCCACCTCCGCCATTCCCAGGGGGGCCTTTTGGCCTGTTTTTACACAGTATTCTCTGACAACACCCGGCATATCGGCCTGCACCTGCCCGAAGCGTGGATCGTCCACATCGATAAAAGCACCCAGCGCCGGGGCCTGTTCAGATGCAGCAACAATCTCCTCCCAGGTTATCTTCTTCCCCGTATCCAGCATCCATTTTTCCCTGCACTGCTGCGCAATCCACAACCCCGTGATATTTCTTGCAAGAAAGCTCTTTCCTTCGGAATCTCCTTCATTACCGAATCCACCATGCAGGGCGTCTGTATCAAGAATCGGCTGTGCTGTCTTCATTCCGCTTACTATCCACGTACCCATACTGAGCCAGGCCCAGTTTCGGTCAACATCCTTTACCGGAATACCCGTTTCCGCTGATGCCGTATCATGGGTAGCCGGCACAACAACGGGAATCGAAGGCACACCGAGCTCGGTGCATACTGATTTTCGTATTGTACCGATCCGGATACCTGGTAATACTGCTTCAGAAAAAATAGAGGGCGGAACACCGAGCTTGTCGAGTATCTTCTTTTCCCACTTACGTTCCCTCTGATTATACATATCAGAGGTTGTTGCATTGGTATATTCATTTGCTACTTCGCCCGTTAAAAAATAATTGAAGATATCAGGCATCATGAGATATTTGTACGCGTTCCTGAGCTCGGTCGCATCATCCTTTGCGAGTGCATACATGTTAAAAATACCCATAATCGAAATTGTAAACATCCCGGTGAGCTTGAAAATTTCCTCCTCCGGAATAATTGAAAAGAGCTCCGAAGTGAGGCTGTTTCTTCGCTCATCTCTGTAGTGAATCGGATTGCAGATGAGCTTCCCCTTTCGGTCAATAAAACCGAAGTCGACTCCCCAGGTATCGATTGCAAGTGATTCAATATCCCTGAACCGGTGGACCGCAGACTGGAGTCCAATCTGCACCTCGGAATAGAGTCTCAATACATCCCAGTACAGGGTCTTCCCTGCCCTGACCGGTCTGTTCTCGAAACGGTAAACCTCCTCCATGGTAAATGCTCTTCCCTCGAAATGCGCAACAAGAGCCCTTCCGTTACTCGCACCGAGGTCAAATATCAGATAGTGTTTGTCAGCCATGCATCTCCCCTCAGGCATTTCTGCAGCAGTTAGAAGAGGTAGAACCACTTCGCGGCCAATCCTTGGCAGGATACATCCCCCGGGACTGATCCTTGACAGGATACATCCCCCCGGGACTGGTCCTTGACAGGACTGGGTGTCAAACAGCAACTAGCTCGAAGCTATTTAGAAAAGTAAACTGGTCAACAGTTCGATGTTATCTGTAAAACGGTAGCCCTTCATGTTGTTCTCGATTTCATCAGAATGCCGGCTCAGTTTATCCGCAAACCCCTTGTACATATGTACGAGCTTTACCCCGACTGACAGCGATTTCACCCTGTCGTCCCGCGGCGCTATAATATCAATCGCCTGCCAGCCTTTATAATCAGTTTTATTGAGGTAGTAGTAAAACTCGAGAATTTCCCAGAAATTGATGGAGCCGAACAGCATGTCCGGATCCGCGTCCTTGTAGTTCTCATTGAGGTGTATCTGAAAGAGTTTTTTATGGCTGTCCAGAATTGCGCAGGATTCTGCGATATTTTCCTGGGCCATGAATGAATGTCCGATATCAAGCGCAGCACCGACATTGTCGCGGCCAACGTCATTAAGCAGCATCATTACCTTCCCGGTATTGCTTACGTACTCTTTCTGCCTCGGGTCCTTGCTCTTCGCCTCTACTGCTATTCTCATATCCCCGGCATACTCGCCCAGCTCCTTCAGGGTTTCCACGAGATTCTTCCACCCGTCATAGTAATTTGCCTGAAAGGGATAGTCGAACCCGTCATGAGCCGGCCAGAAGAGCACACTCTCAGCTTTAAGCTCTTTTGCAAAGTCGATGCCCTCTTTGAATATTTTAATGGCCTCCTTGCGGGTGCCTGCATCGGTTGTGCTGTATGCGCCGTCCTTCCACTTCCGATCGCTCCACTCCTCGATAAAAACCTCGGGAACCTTCAGCCCGAATCCTTTTACCTTTTCCAGAAGCTTCACCGGGTCTTTCGGCATGAGAGCCGGTGGATACATCTGGAAGATGCCATCAAGGCCATCTGTCTTCGAAAAAACCTCTAACATTTCATCGATGGACATTTCTTCAAAGTAGCCGTCGGGTACGTATCTTTCGGGATAGGTGCCGAGGCAGAAAACATGAGCGCTTACATTCAGTTTCATATTCTGCTCCTTGTTTTTATATAATTTTTTAGTAGGTTGATTTCCCATCAGCAACAGGTACCGATACGGGAAAAAGCACTTCTTCATTATAACACAATACAGTTAAAAGAAAAACAAATACAGGCGCGTTTCAATCCTATGCCAAATTCAGCAGGTATAATCAATCGATTTTGATTTTTTCTCTTTACAAAAGCGCAGAATATCTTTATTGATTGAGCTCACTCCTGAAAAGATACGGCGGTATGGTAGAATGAAACTTCACAGCAGGACCCTGGCTTATATATCGCTGATCTTCGCCGCGATACTGTGGGGAACGACATACCCCATAATAAAAATTGGTTTTCAGGAAATACACCTTACGCCTATGACGTACCTTTTCATGCGTTTCGTATTTGCCCTTTTGACCCTCTCCCCCGTTCTTGCCATTCGGTCAATAAGAAAAGAGGCCTTTCATCTGTTGACCAGCTATGAAGTAATGCTCCTCGGTATTATGAACGGCGCAGGGTATATACTGCAGTTTATCGGTCAGGTTCACGTCAGCGCCAGTTTCTCATCCATAATGCTCAATACCTATGTGCTCTCTACGCCGCTATTCAACCACTTCTTCTTCAAGAAACCGGTCGAACGGAGGAAGAAGGCTGCATCGGCAGCAGGGTTTATAGGGGCTGCCGTTATCGCCGTCGGCAATATAATGCAATCGCATGCGCTTACCCTCACGCTCTACGGCATCCTGATGGTCCTCGGAGCCGGGATCGTTTACGGTCTCTATATTGTATATTCTGAAAAAATCATGGCGGTAAATTTCAGAGGGAAGACCCCGCATCCCGTTTCCCTCTTCTTTGCTTCGAGCGTCTCTTCTCTCCTTATTATCTTCATAACCGGGCTGTTCCTGCGAGACCTCCCCGGCCTCAGTCCGTTTCCGTTAATCGCACTTTTACCGGTACTCTATCTCGGCGTCCTGTGTACAAATGTCGCCTTCATTCTCTACCTCATCGCGATAAAAGAGCTTGGTGCCGTGAGCAGCGCCGTATATCTTCTCATTAACATAGTTATCGGTGTAATACTTTCCGTTATCGTGCTCCATGAAACCCTCGCAGTAACGATGTACATCGGAGGGGCACTTATATTATTATCGATCTACCTCGTACAGAATAGAAATAGTTGTAAAGAATAATGTATAGTACTGTCTCTGCCCGAAACGTTACACACAACGGCCTGTGCTGTATTCTTAACACGGTTTCCACCGCATACCGCATAAACGAAATGGTAAAATAATGTACCTTTTCAGCTCCTCCACAGTGTCCTTCCGCCGTCAATAAGAATTTCCTGGCCGGTGATATAATCACCCCAGGGGCTTGTGAGAAACGCAACCATACCGCCGATATCCTCAGGCCTGCCCACTCTTCCCACAGGAATCTGAGACACGAGATCCTGCCAGAGTTCGTCCGTGTTGTAACGTTCCCGCACAAGATCGGTACCGATCACGCAGGGATGAACAACATTGGTGTTGATACCCTTTCTTACGTAGGTCTTGCAAAGGTAGAGCATCATCCCCGATAGACCCGCCTTCGCGGCTGCATAATCGATCGCCCCCCCGCCCCCGTCATAGGCTGCCGAAGAACCGATGAGGATGATTCTGCCGTAGTGCTGTTTCAGCATATTGGGGAGAGCCGCTTTCACCGTGTAGAATGCAGTGCCCAGATTAATATCGATAAATTTTCGCCAGTCCGCAGCCGTTGTTTTATCAACATCCCGGGCAAAGTTCCTTCCCACGTTGCATACAAGAATATCTATTTTACCCCGTTCTTTCGCGATACTCCGAACGAGCGCCGACGTTCCCGTATAATCGAGGGCATCGATCACAGCATCCTGCACCTCACATCCCTCTTTTTCTATGTCTGCCTTAAGCGCAGCAATCTTCTCAATTCGGGCGGGGTTTCCCGTGTGCGTGAACACGGTGTATGCACCTGCACTGCAGAGACACCGTGTAATACCTTCACCGATCCCCCTGCTGCCTCCCGTTACGAGCGCTGTTTTCCCCCTCAGGTCAATTGTCAACATGTCTCTCCTCCGGAATGCCTGAGAAAATAATTTTCATCTGGAGCTCTCTCATTTTCCCAGACAGAAAAATAGACTGCAGGGCTCCCGGATCAGCAGGCACCAATTCATTCTTTTTATGCATATATCTAATGCAGAACCACACATAAACGCCGGAAAATAGTAAAACGAGGACAGGCTAAAGCCTGACCTCGTTTTTAACGTGCATCGAGCGTACACAATCAATACGCAGGTGCGCCTCTCCTCTTTGTAGCCTCATCAGCCCATTTCTTGTAGTTTTTCGGAGTCAGAAGCTCAACCTTTACCGGAACAACTGCATCTTCGTACTTCTTGCCCTCTTCGAGGATCTCTTTCAGTATCCGGACAGCTTCATACCCGATAAACCAGGGCTGCTGTGCGACGGTTGCATTGAGCACACCATCTTCAATCGACTGCAGCTCCTCGGGATCGCCGTTATAGCCGACCACGATGATATCCTTGCCGGATGCCTTTACGGCATTCGCCGCTCCGACTGCTTCACGTCCGCTCGATACGAATACACCGACAACATCCGGAGCCGCAGACATGATCTGCTGCATGGTATCGTAGCCGCCCTCTGCAGACGGGGTCTCCACGACTATTTCCGATGCCACCTCATAGCCCAGCTCCTTCGCCTTATCCATGAATCCCTGCCCTCTTTCACGGGCATAGGTCCACTGGGGCTTCACTCTGCCGACCCCGACCTTTTTGGAATTGTTCGACTTCCCTTTCATCTGTTTATCGATATACTCCATTGCCATCTGGCCGCCCTTGTAGTTATTGGAGATGAGAAGCGCATTAACCGGACCGGTCTTCCCTATATCGGCACATACAACCGGAATACCCGCATCACGCGCATTCTGTACGGCAGGGCCTATCGCTCCCGGATCAACAGGTGTGATGACAATACCGTCAACCTTCTGACCGACCAGGCTGTTGATATCCTGAACCATCTTCTGAGGGTCGCTGTTCTGATCGAGCATGATATACCCGTAACCGAACTTCTCACATGCATCCCTCACGCCCTTTTCTACGTTCTGGAAAAAAGTAAACTGCATCGTCCAGAGCGAGAAACCGATAGTGATACCCTCTTTCTTCTCTTTTCCACCTGCACCCGCAAAAAGAAATGCCGGCACAATGAGCAGAGCGAGCACAACAACAAAAATTCTCTTCTTCATATGCAACCTCCTACTTTAAAAATATATTTTTACTACTTGAACACTATTGTAGCATGAAAAAAAAACTTTGTACTCTCCATAAAAATAGGCAAGCGAAAGCTACGATCCCAGCCTGAATACATCCTTTAAGAACATCTCCTTGAAGCCAGCCGAAAAAAAATCCCATGCACTATGCAAAAACCCTCTACGCCTCTTTCTGGCCCAAAACCGTGTACTTTATCCTGTTCATCGAAACGGCAAAAATAAGCACAAGTCCAACCGCGACGAACTGCCAGTATGAGTTGACCTGTTCCAATCCCAGGCCGTTCTTCAGAAAAGTAATAATCATGGCTGCAAAGAATGCGCCCCAGAGATTCCCGTCCCCGCCGCCCAGCGCTGTTCCGCCCAGGACTACTGCGGTAATCACCTGAAACTCGTACCCCTGCCCGAGCATTCCAGGATTGGCGCTCCCCAGGTTGGCTGAGATAACCACTGAAGCCACTCCTATAAAAAACCCGACAATTGTGAACACGAGGACCTTCACACTGTCCACGTTGATTCCAGAAAGTCTCGCGGCTTCCCGGTTGGTGCCAACTGCGATGACATATCTGCCGAACGGCGTTTTTCGCAACAGGACAAAGGCGGCACAGTAGCAAAGCAGCATGAGTATAATGGCAAACGGGATGCCCAGCACCTTACCGTTTCCCATAAACAGCCAGAATTTATTGCTTATATACACCGGGGCATTATCCGTGTAGATAAAGGCGAGCGACCGGAAGATGAACATCGTGCCAAGTGTGGTGATGAATGCGGGAATTCGCAGCTTTGTAATAAAAATACCGTTCACGAAACCGAGAAAAGACGCAATAACGAGCGCAAAGAATACCGCCGGTACACCGCCTACGAGCGGCAGCAGCGATGACCCGAGCACGCCGACCAGGGCAAGCATCGATCCGACCGAGATGTCGAAATCCCCGTTCATAATACAGAAGGCCATTCCGATGGAACCGATACCGATAAACGAAGTAAAACGAAGGTTGCTGATAAAGTTAAAGGAGGTCCTGAAAGTCGGGGACAGTATCGAGAAAACCGCAAAGAGAACGACAAACAGCGCGGGGAGACCGTAGCTGTCCCACCTTCCTGCAATTTTTGCTCCGATGCCTGCTTTTCTTGCCATACCTTATACCTTAATACCCTTTACCTTGATCTTTTCCAGATACCTCGTCCTCATACCGTCGACGAAAAGAGCAAATATGAGCACCAGCCCGACGGATAACATCTGATAGTATATCTGCACCCCGAGAAGGTTAAGCCCGTAATAAATCATTGAGATAAAAACACCCGCGAACAGAGTTCCCCACAGGTTGCCCCTTCCGCCGGACAGACTCGTCCCCCCAAGGATCGTCACCGTGATCGCGACCAGCACAAAACCGGGCGACATCGTAGGAATCCCGATAAGCGCCTGTGAAGTACGGATGGTGCCTGCCACCCCGGCAGTAAAGGAAACGAGAACAAAAACAGCAATCTTTATGAAATCGACCTTGAGGCCGGAGATACGCGCGGCATTTTCATTGGAACCAACCGCGCTTATATGCCTGCCGAATGCCGTATGGTAGAGTATGAAATAAAAAATAACAAACAGAACGATCATGATATAGATCGGGTTCGGAACACCGAGTATTTTTCCAGTGCCTAAAAACATAAACTCCTTCTTCTGTATAACAATCTGTCTGCCGCCGGTAACGAGAAGCGCGACACCGCGGATGATTGTCATCATTGCGAGTGTGGTAATCAGAGGGTTGACCCTGAGCTTCGTAATGATGAGCCCGTTTACAACACCGACACAGGATGCGATAATCAGTGAAAAAAATACGGCGAAAATCATCCCCACGTGGGGAATAAGTATCGAGATGAAGACGCTGGTAAGAGCCATAACGGCATCAACGGAAAGGTCGAAACCGCCCAGCGTAATAGCGAGTGTCATGCCGAACCCGACTATTGCCCCGTACGTGCCCTGGGCGATTATATTAAGTATTGTGTCCCCCTCTAAAAAATGAGTGCTCGCTATTGAGAGGAAAATACCCCCGGCAACGAAAAAGATGAATATACCTATTTTCTCATAGAGTTTCAAAAACTTCGCCATTCAAATCATCCTCGTCAGGCTTTTACAGCCGCACGTCAGACTGTTTTGCAAAGCACTTGAAATTAGCATGGGCTGATTTCCTTTATCGATACTGTTTATATGCCTGCCGCAGGAGGCAAACGAGAAAACCCATAGACAGAAGCTATTTTATCCTTTGGCCGATCTGTGCGGCAACGAGCTTTTCTTCTTTCATGGTTTCCCTGTTGAACTCAGCGGCGACCTTCCCCTTATAGAGTACGATACACCGATCGGGAAGATTAACAAGCTCGGGCAGCTCGGAAGAAGTCATGATTATTGAAATTCCTCTATTCGCCAGTTCCAGCATGATCCTGTGAATCTCAGCCTTCGCACCCACATCGATGCCTCTCGTCGGCTCCTGCAGAATGAGCACCTTACAGTTTGTTATGAGCGTTCTTCCGATTACCACTTTCTGCTGATTCCCGCCGCTCAGATAAATGATCTTCTGATTATAATCGGCGAATTTGATACTGAGGCTTTCCTTCATTTCGCCGAACTTCTCCCGTTCGAGAGCATTTTTTATGAACAATCCCCTGAAAAATGTGAGTATCTTAACAATTATAATAGTGACATTATGGAGAACCGACATATCCGGCAGGACTCCGGCGTTTTTTCGGTCTTCGGTCACATATCCGAAACCGAGTTTAATTGCGTCGCGCACAGAATCAATGCGCACCGGCCTGCCTTCGAATAAGATCTCTCCGCTTTTTTTCGATTCAGCACCGTAAAGCGAGCGTAGCAGATTATGCACCCCTGAGCCGAGTATTCCGGCAAAGCCGAGAATTTCTCCCCTGTACAGCTTGAAGCTTACATCGTCGACGTAATCGGCGATGGAAAAGTTTTTCACCTCCATCACCAGTTCATTTTCATCCGTCTTTTCCCGCATACCGCCGAAATATCCCTTTACCACCTTTCCGACCATCATCTCGATGATTTCGCTGTCATTCGTTTCAGAGCAGATTTTTGTTCCGATTTTCCTGCCGTCCCGTAATACCGTTATCCTGTCGGCAAGCTCAAACGCCTCCTCCAACCGATGCGAGATGTAGATAATAGAAACGCCGTCACGGCGCAGAGTGTTGATTATTTCGAAGAGTTTTTTTACCTCTTTTTCCGTCAGTGTTGCAGTGGGCTCATCCATGATTATAAGCTTCGACCTGAACGAGAGAGCTTTGGCTATTTCCACCATCTGACGTTCCGCAACGTTTATATCACTTACATACTTCTTCGGATCTATCCCGACGTCAAGCCTTTCGAGTACAGAGGCGGCATCTGCATTGAGCTTTTTCCAGTTGATAAACCTCCCGCCGATTCTTTTCGGTTCTCTGCCGATAAAAATATTCTCAGCCACGGAGAGGTCCGGTATGAGGTTGAACTCCTGATAGATAACCGATATCCCTCTTGTCTGGGATTGATGTGTCGAAGTAAAGACGACCTGTTCGCCATCAAAATAAATCGTTCCCGCTTCCAGCTCATACACACCGCCGAGAATTTTTATAAGCGTGCTCTTCCCGGCCCCGTTTTCTCCAACCAGCGCATGTACCTCTCCCCGCTTTACATTAAAGTCCACATTGTCCACCGCCACAACCCCGGGAAAAGTCTTGATGACACCGGTCATCTCGAGCAGAACATCATCCGTCATAAATAAACCCTTGTTTTCAACTTCGTGCATCATAACCCGTCAAGGCAACCTCAATCAAGTTACGTATTAATACTCGGCCGCGGAGCCGCTGCTTTTATATCTACGCCCCCGCTATGCGGAGGAATTTATCTGATGGGAATTGCCGCTAACTTGAAGCCAGTTTTCATTATACTGGACCTGCGCACCTTGTCAACCAATTCTCAATTTCACTGCAGTTTATACTCCTTTCTGAAATTGTGTCAAGTCATTCCGGTAATTTATTTTCATTGATCAATATAATTATGTAATATTATTACTATAGTAATCCTGCAATAAAAAAATCAGCACTAAAAAAATTGACAGTAAGATGTAATTTTGTTACAATAAACATGAAATATTTGTAACAAAAAGGTTGGTCAGAATGGCGGGCGTTACGGTAAAAATAAGATCGCTCTATCCCAGCCTTCCCAATACCGAAAGACGGGTCGCCGACTATGTGCTGCAGAATATAAAAGCGGTGCCTTTCAAGACGGTGTATGATCTTGCGGAATCTGCAGGGACGAGCGTCGCCTCGGTGAGCCGATTCGTGCGGACTGTCGGGTACAACAGCTTCAAGGATTTCAAGGTGGAATTGGCGCAGGATACACCCCCTGCTCTCGCAGAGATATATGGGGAAATAAGTCCGGGCGACAGTGAGGAAGATATTGTAAAGAAGATTTTTAGAGGGAACATACAGAGCATCGAAGATACACTGAAACTGCTGAACGTACAAGATATTATCGGGGCCTCACATGCGCTCAGCAGGGCCGGGAGGATTCTGTTTTTCGGCATCGGCGGCTCCGGTACTGTTGCGCGTGATGCAGCTCTCAGGTTTTCCCTCATCGACGTGCAGGCTGAAGCCTACACAGAACCTGTTCATATTTTGACCGCGGCAAAGAGGTTGAAAAAAGGGGATGTCGGAGTGGGCATATCCCATTCGGGAAGGACCGTAATGACCGTAAACGGTCTGAAACTGGCCCATGGAAACGGCGCGATTACCATCGGCATTACCAACTACCTGAAAACGCCGCTGAGCAGTAATGCGGATTATATATTCTGTACGGCTTTTTCTGAGAACAAAGTCAAGGTTGCAGCCCTGTCACCGCTTACGGCGCAGATCTGTATTATCGATGCTCTGTACCTGCTCGTTGCCTATAACAGAAAAAATATCTGGAATATAGAAGATCTAAACAGGATCACGGAACATCTTCTCAGAATGAAGGAGTAATGTTTTAAGATTCAGGTCCTGTGCCTGTGCGCTTAGACCTTCTATACTCATCAACAGGGGTCGACGAGCTGCATTATATTTTTAAGGAGCCTCGATCATGATTGACGGACGAATCGTTGACCTGAGTCACCCACTGTATCCGGGGAAAGAGGAGTATCATCTCGACCTTGTCACCCACAAAACAGATGAGCTCTACCCGCAGTACAGAGTCGATCCAGGGGTCTGGTATATTTTACAGGATATTTCCATGTCATCTCACTGCGGAACGCATATCGAGTTTCCCTACCATCATAACAGAAACGGACTGGATGCGGGTTCATATCCCCTTGAAAGGCTGATAGGAGACGCCCTGTTGCTCGACTACACCCATAAGAAACCGGGTGAAGCGGTGACTCTCGGTGAGCTCAAGAAGCAGGACGGGAAAATCAGGGAAAAAGATATGCTGCTCCTCAATTTTAACTGTGCCCGACTGTACCGCACTCCGAAATCACATGAGCGGCCGTATATAACGACTGAGGCGGTCAGATGGCTCGTTCTCGAAAAAAAAATCAAATTAATCGGCTCCGATGCGTCGGGTATTGAGGTGCCGAGGGTACCGAACCAGCCGAACCATCAGTTTCTGATGGATCACGGTGTACCCATTATAGAGTTTGCGGCGAATCTGGACCATCTGCAGCATGAGCGTTTTATTCTTTTTGCGCTTACGCTTCGGGTAGCGGGTCTTGACTCCTGTCCCGTCAGGCTCACAGCGATAGAGGAAACATCCGATGAGTGAGGAAATATTGGATAAAAAAACAGCTCTTGGTCTGTATCGAAAAATGGTGCAGATACGAAAATTCGAGGAAAAACTTTACTATCTCTTCCAGACCCGTCCCATGCCCGGAAGTATGCATCAGTATAACGGTGAAGAGGCTGTTGCCGTCGGTATATGCGCACACCTGGACAGGCAGGACTATATAACCAGCACACACAGGGGGCACGGACACTGCATTGCAAAGGGTGCGGACATCAAGGCAATTATGGCGGAGATGTTCGCAAAATCAACCGGCTGCTGCAGAGGGATGGGCGGTTCGATGCATATAGCGGATTTCAGTGTCGGTATGCTCGGAGCCAACGCCATTGTCGGAGCCGGGATTCCAATAGCTGTGGGTGCGGCATGGTCCAGCCAGTATCGGAAAACAAAACAGGTCGCCGTTGCCTTTTTCGGAGACGGCGCGGCAAATGAAGGCGCCTTTCACGAGGCTCTGAATCTCGCGGCCGTATGGAAATTGCCGGTCGTGTTCGTATGCGAGAACAATTTGTACGGATTTTCGACTCATTACCGGCGTGTAACTGCCATAGATGCAATTGCCGACAGAGCCTCCGCATACGGCATACCGGGTGTAACAGTCGACGGTATGGATATTATTGCCGTGTACAACGCGGCGAAAATCGCTGTCTTGAGGGCTCGCTCGGGTAAAGGCCCCACGCTTATTGAGTGCAGGACATACCGCTATATGGGACACTCCCGTTTTGAAAAAGCGGCATACAGAACAGCAAAAGAACTCGAAGAATGGAAAAAAAGGGATCCGATCGCTGCTTTTAGAAGATATCTCATCGGTACGCTGACGGTTGAAAAAACGAAAATCGATGCAATCGATCGGGAATCAGCCGAGCAGGTTGAAAAAGCGGTGCAGTTTGCCGAGAACAGCCCGGATCCAGACGACTACAAAAAATATATCTTTGCATAGGAGAAGACGAAGACCATGCAGGCAAAAAAGATCGTTGAGGCACTGAACCAGGCATTGCGCGAAGAGATGCAAAGAGACGAGCGCGTCGTTTTACTTGGAGAGGACATTGCCGTTTTCGGCGGGGCGTACAGGGTAACCGAGGGGCTGCTCGATCTTTTTGGTGAAGACCGTGTTAAAGACACCCCCATTTCAGAAACCGCTATAATCGGCGCTTCAATCGGCGCAGCGATGACAGGCCTCAGGCCGGTTGCCGAGATTCAGTTCAACGATTTTCTCACCTGCGCCATGGACCAGATATGCAACCAGGCGGCAAAAACCAGGTTTATGCTCGGCGGGCAGGTAACCATTCCGATGGTGATACGCGCTCCCTACGGCGCAACCGGACGCGCAGCACAGCACTCTCAGTCGCTCGAGGCCTGGTTCATGCATACACCCGGGCTGAAGGTGGTTATGCCCTCGACACCGTACGACGCAAAGGGGCTTCTCAAGACCGCGATACGGGACGACAACCCGGTCATGTTCTTCGAACACAAGCTTCTATACGGAGCGGCCTCTCCCGGCGGAACGGCGAAGACGGCAGTCGATGAGCTCGACGAATCTTTCACACCTGCACCTGATGAAGAGTATACCGTTGAGTTCGGGAAAGCGGATATAAAAAGGAGCGGGAAGGATGTAACCATCGTTGCTACGGGGTATATGGTACATAAATCACTTATGGCGGCGGCAAGACTATCGGCTGATACGGGTATTGACTGTGAAATAATCGATCCGAGGAGCCTCGTCCCGCTCGATACGAAAACGATTATCAATTCTATCGAAAAAACAGGCAGACTGGTAATTGCGAGCGAGGATGTGCTGAGCTGCGGTATTTCGGCGGAAATATCGGCGATAGCCGCTGAACAGGCTTTCTTCTACCTTGACGCGCCGATTAAAAGAGTCGCTGTTCCAGATACACCCATACCCTTTGCCCCGATAATGGAGCAGGCCGTTATTCCGCAGACCGACAGTATCATAAACGCGGTTTTTGAAACAGCAACGGGTTCATCCTCAGGATAGCAGTCCGGATAGACATGAGGCCTGAATATAACCGCTCTAGAATCGGTTCGGCCTAAAAGTAGTGCTTGGGCAGCACGGGAATAGAGGAGCTCGCCAATGCAGTACGGCTATATCTTTGATTTTGACGGTGTTCTCGTAAATACCATGGAGCTTCACTATGAAGCCTATTCACAGGCATGCAGGGAATTCGGGATACCCGTAGACAAAAAGCGGTTTTTTTCTCAGGCAGGGATGACCGGAAGAGAGCAGATACGCTACTTTGCCAAAAAGGCAGGCGTCGAAGTGGATATCGAATCCGTATACCGGAGAAAGAGTGAGTTGGGCAGAGGTTGGACGGACCGGGCGGCTGATATTTCGGTCAACATACAGCTTCTTAATATACTGCGGCAAAACGGTGTGAAAGTCGCTGTTGCAACCGGAAGCACACCGAAATCGATCCTCCCTATTATGGCAAAATTCGGTATCGAAGTGGACGCTGTTGCCACCTCGGAGGATGTGAAGCGTGGAAAACCGAACCCAGATCTATTTCTCCGTGCCGCAGAAAAACTGGGCATTCCCCCGCAAAGATGCATCGTGATCGAGGATTCCGACGTCGGAATCGAGGCTGCAAAGAACGCCGGTATGAAAGCGATGCGCTTTTACAATAATTAAGAAGCGGCGGCTTCGCGATCGCTCCTTAGCAGGATACATCCTCCCGGGATACATCCTCCCGGGATACATCCTCCCGGGA